>NZ_CP008941.1:1707500-2307500 GCF_000742835.1 Candidatus Paracaedibacter acanthamoebae
GAGCAATTTGAAAAATTGATGAATCAAAGAAATTTACTAGAAATCGAACAATTAACTATTCGGCAGATCCTTGTCTGCGTACCAAATATTGCACTTAAAATATTGAGTCCAGCAAACTTAATTTCTATTATGGGAGGATCTAACCTTATCCTCTATCATCCTGAAAAAAGAGCGTTAGCTGAAATTAAACACAATAGCTGGACTCTGGATAGCCCAGCCCCGACAAATCTCACCCCAATATCTAGAGAAAGTATTATTGAACAAGCGAACGAAGATCCCGATGGTATTATCCTCTTTGATCAACATTTCATGACGCCCGATCTTTGGCCAACCTTGACTATGATCATAAAAAGTGCACCTTTTAACAAAGATCAAACAGATATTTTGCAGAAAACCAAATCGGCTTTAACAACACACATAAAGAAGATGACAAAGGCCCATATAAAGGCTCAGAAAAAATTTAATAAATACTATATGATTGAGGATAGCCTTAAAATTCTTCATAATTTAGATTCGAACCAAGAAGATCACCATCTCCAACAGACTGCTGTACAACTAGAAATTTTAAAAAGTAATTATCGTTTGCAGAAGCTAAAGAAAATTATTTCAGGTAACCAGCTTATGAAAAAATTTGATGCGCTTTCTCCAGAGGATACATCAAAAAAATTCCCAGCTTTTCTCTTCTTTAATTACGAACCAACGGCATCAGAGCTAGAAGCATCAGAAAATTTGGAAAAACTTAAGCAATATCTTGCCAACAAAAAAGAAGAAGCAGATAAACAAATTGCTTGGATGGAAGATATTGACCAAAAGATCCTCTTCGAAACTCTTATAATTAATGAGATAGATCGCATTCTTCAAACTCTTGTCTACTAAAAAAAGGGGGCATACCCCCCCATCTATTCCAAGAATCCTTTAGATTTTTTATCCCTGCCCCCAAGCACCCTTGTCATTTTGTTTCCAGTAGGTCAGCTTGAAGTCCCTGTCTCGATAAGACTTATATCTGTCCCGCGCGTTATGAACAGTATCCGGATTATTTCCATCAAACATATCCATACACCGATCAAAACCATTATCAGGGATCATTGCCCCATTGAGTACAATAACAACCTCAGCCTTATTAATATTGTCCGCGGATAAAGACAACCAAACAGGATGCCTCAACGGATCACCAACAAAACCATGAGGAATAAAGGAAGTGGGTGAAAAGGTCCACAGCACGCTATTTAAAGTTTCCAGGCGTTCTTGAGAATCGCACACAATAAGGGCACGCAATCCATTCAGATAGATTTTCTCAACTAACTTCGGCAACGCCTTCTCTAAAGGCGTTACTGTTAGATGATAAAAAGCAACATCCATTACGAGGTAGCCTTTTCAATATGCTTTTTGACCCAGTGGTTCAAAAGACGTACACCAAATGCTGTGGCGCCTGCTTGATAAGTGCCCTTGGCCTTACTATCCCAAGTTGTACCCGCGATATCTAAGTGAGCCCATTTAGTCCCATTGACAAAACGTTGCAAGAATTGAGCCGCAGCAATACTACCTGCATTGCGCCCATTTCCGAGGTTCTTAACATCAGCAATCAGAGAATCAATATCTTTGTCATAAGCTTCAGACAACGGCAAACGCCATAATTTTTCACTGACCTTTTTTCCCGACTCTGCCAGCATATCAGCTAACTCATCATCATTTGAGAAAAGACCTGCATGGTCTGATCCCAAAGCAATAATGACGGCCCCTGTTAGAGTAGCTAGATTCACCATATAGGATGGCTTGAATCGATCTTGAGTATACCAAAGCGCATCGGCTAGAACAAGGCGTCCCTCCGCATCCGTATTGAGAATTTCAATTGTTTGACCGGAAAGTGAGGTTACCACATCGCCCGGGCGTTGAGCATTTCCATCCGGCATATTTTCTACAAGCCCCATGACACCAACCGCATTAACTTTAGCATTACGACCTGCTAAGGCTCGCATCACTCCCAAAACCGCACCAGCACCGCCCATATCCCACTTCATGGCATCCATATCTTGAGCTGCCTTAATAGAAATACCGCCGGTATCAAAAGTCACCCCTTTACCCACAAAAGCCACGGGCTTATCGTCAGCGTTACCACCATTCCATTGCATAACCACAACTTTTGATTCTTTCGAACTTCCTTGGCCCACGCCCAGCAAAGCATTAAAGCCCATCTTCGTCAGTTCTTTTTCTCCAAACACCTCAACTTTCACGCCCAATTTTTCCAAAGATTGAGCCTGCTGAGCCAATGTTTCTGGATAAATAACGTTAGGTGGTTCAGACGCTACATGGCGAGCTAAAAATACACCTTCAGCAACTTGCTCAAGTTCCTTAAATTTAGCAAATGTTTCTGCTGTATTCTCAGTTAGAACAGTGGCGTGCTTGACTTGGCAAAACTCAGATTTTTCTTTTTTGGTAAAATACTTTGGAAATGACCAGGACTTGAGTAACAATCCACTTGCAATAATACCAGCCGCCTGGACGTCCCCCAACTCTGGACTATAAATAGTGACAGACTCAGCTTGCTCTTTACCCAAGGCTGAATAAATCTTCGCTCCCAGTAATTCCAATTGATAGTGATCTTTTAACTTTTCAGCGTCCGCTGCAATCAGGTGTAATTTTGTAAGATTTGTTCCCTGAGGATAGACGAGTGAAACAACGCTACCCTTTTTAAAATCAAAATCATCAGCATTAACAATCGCCTTTAGCTGACCCGACATTTTTGCATCCAAGTCAGAAATAAACGAATCAAAATTCTTGGATGTTATGATAACCGCAAGAATTCCTGCGGTTGGCAACGCTGGCTTATTAAATTCTATTTTCATATAATCCCCCCTCAAACAAATAATCTATTGCTTTATTTGTAGAGTAAAACAGGAGCTTTTTCAATGACCAGGTTGTAAACGGGCAAATTAATCTTTTCAGTGCGGGAGTTAGGAATCTGGAAAATTTCTATTTATTAGATTTATAGCTGACGGCATAGAAGCCAATTTTCACATTATAGAGAGGGGGGAGAAATGGCGCACCCGAGACGATTCGAACGTCCGACCTTTGCCTTCGGAGGGCAACACTCTATCCAGCTGAGCTACGGGTGCTTTTGATTCTTTATAGCCGATAAAACAGCTCTTGCCAAAAGAAAATTTGTCTGGCACAGCTTTTTGCACCATTATAAGTTAAATTAGCCAAAAAGGATACATTATGCAACTCGATCATCGCCTGGCTCAATCCTCTGAATTCATTGCAGATTTAACTTTATGTCAAGTCCGGTTATCCCACAATGCAGCCTTTCCGTGGCTTATCCTTATTCCCAAGATTGATGACATTATTGAAATAATTAATCTTTCTCGCCCTGACCAACATCAGTTGATGGATGAAATCGCTCAAATCTCAAAGATTATGCAAGATTTATTTGCCCCTAATAAAATCAACGTTGCCACTTTAGGAAATGTTGTTCCTCAACTTCATATCCATGTTATCGCTCGATACCATACTGATCCTGTATGGCCAAACCCTGTCTGGAACACCATCAGTCAGGAATATTTTGAACTGGATTTACAAGCAAGAGTAGAATTAATTCGCCAATATATACAGTTTTCTATTGATTAAATTTTTGATTTTATCTACCCCTTTTTTTCCCGGCCGCAGCAACGCGAAGAGCCGGGATCTTGAGATGGCAAGCGCAAGCCCTTATGCGCTCGAGAACCCTGACCTGTCCTCAACTGGATTGGGGATCAAGCCAAGGTATGGTTTCCGGGTCGCGCTTGCGGTTGCCTGGAAAAAGGGTGGGTATAATGGTGCACTCTTCCTCATTCCGGCCTTGAGCCGGAATCCATTCCTGCGTCTGGATGCTATTAAGATTTAGACGGATATAGCTGTGGTAAAATCATCCTGTCCACAAAGTCAAGGTATGGTTTCCGGGTCGCCCTTCGGTTGCCCGGAAAGAGGCTCTCTTTTCGCGGCCAGTGAGCCGGGATAAGGGAGTTTTACATTGAAGGCCAGGAAGAAATCCTTCCACAGCCTACCTTACTGAACGTATTATTCAATAACCTTTAAGATACGATTCACCCGAATACCCGGGATCCAAGCGAGGACGTCATACCAACGGGCATCGGTTGAAAAGAACAATATTCGCGCTGGTCCTAACAAATGATCTTCGGGAATAAATCCCAACTCTTTCATATACCGACTATCTTGCGAGTTATGGCGATTATCCCCCATGACAAAATAATGTCCGGCAGGGACAGTATATTCAGGCGTATTATCGGCCGGATGAACACCAAAAGGGTACTGCATCAAAATCTCATGCGCTTTACCATTTGGCAGAGTTTCACGATAACGGGGTATAACTTTCACTGAACTATCCCGCGGATCCCTTAATGTATAATCATCCAGTTTTTCTAATTTACAGGCCACACCATTAATATGGAGAATCCCATCTTTGACTTGCACCTTATCACCGGGCAGCCCCACGACTCGTTTAATGTAATCAAGGGATTCATCATAATAAATAGTCATCCGCTTCAACAAGCTTTCTGTCTTACCCACCGGTGCACGGAATACAGCCACCTGTCCTAAGGTCGGCTTATCATTGTCCAAAAGGCGGCCCTCAAAAAGAGGGGGCGCAAAGGGAAATGAATAATTGCTGTAGCCATAACTGAACTTTGATACAAACAAAAAATCCCCAATCATCAGCGTTGGGTACATAGAAGCAGAGGGGATAACAAATGGTTGAAATAAAAATGTCCTAATAATAATTGCAATAAATAGAGCTCCCAATGTTCCTTTAAGCTCTTTGATTAATCTATCCATTAGTTTATCCTTCTTTTAATTAACAAAATGAAATATCTCCTCAAACAGTTTCTTACCGAGGAGTTATCTCATCTTTAAGAGTCCATATAATTTTCGGTCAAATTACTAAATTTAGTCAAGGCCCCATCGAAATAAAGTTTAACAGTTCCCACCGGACCGTGACGCTGTTTGGCAATGATAATCTCAGCTTGCTTATAAACTTTTTGCATTTCTTCTTGCCATTGCATGAATTTATCGGTTCCTTCCGGTGGACGGCGACGCTCAAGATAATATTCATCGCGATAAACGAACATCACAACGTCGGCATCTTGCTCAATCGAGCCGGATTCACGCAGATCAGAAAGCATGGGGCGTTTATCTTCACGCTGTTCCACCGCACGAGAAAGCTGAGACAAGGCAATAACAGGAACATCCAATTCCTTAGCAATAGCCTTAAGCCCCCGGGAAATATCCGAGATCTCCTGAACGCGATTGTCCCCTCCGCGCTTGGTTCCCCCCGCTTCAATCAATTGTAAATAGTCGATCACAATCAATCCCAATCCATGCTGGCGCTTTAAGCGGCGGCAGCGGTTGCGGATGGCATTCACCGTAATCCCAGCTGTATCATCAATAAAGAGAGGAAGATCTTGTAAAGTCCGGGTAACCTCAACAAATTTGGGAAAATCTTCAGCCCGAATATCCCCGCGACGAATCTTGTCGGATGAGACAGCAGACTCAGAGGCCAAAATACGGGATGCTAACTGCTCTGCTGACATTTCGAGAGAGAAGAAAGCCACCGGGGCCCCATTCGGATCATTATCCAGGACGGCTTTAGCCGCATTAAAAGCTATGTTGGTAGCCAACGTCGTTTTCCCCATAGACGGCCGACCCGCAAGAATCAATAAATCGGAGGGATGCAGACCACCTAAATATCGATCCATATCAATCAAACCACTGGTGACACCAACAATATGAGAATCCCGTTTAAAAGCCATCTCGGCTGTCTGCAGGGCCTCTGTAATGGCCAAATTAAACGGCAAAAGCCCCCCAGAAGACTGACCTTTAGTGGCTAAATCAAATAGCTGCTTTTCGGCTTGCTCAATTTGATTGACGGCGGTTGTATCAAATTCATAGGTCTTGGCGCTCCCGCAAATTTCTTGACCGATTTTTAATAACTCTCGACGCAAAAAAAGATCATGAATCAGCTTGCCGTAATCAACTGCACTCGACATCGATAACACTGAATTTGCAATATCAACCAGATAAGCGGCCCCTCCCACAGGTTCTAAAGCTTTATCTCGCTCAAAATAGTCTCTTAAGGTGACAGGATCAGCAATTTGTCCTCGTTCAACGAAGCGGCAGATACCTTCAAAAATTTTTCCGTGAATTGCATCGGCAAAGTGATAGGGCTTTAGAAAATCCCCCACCCGCTCCATCATTGAATTATCAAGCAACAGAACACCTAACAGTCCTTGCTCTGCCTCTAAGTTATAAGGAGGAGCATCTTCATTTTGGACAGCCACAAGAGGATTGCCCTGAAACGGAATAATATCAGATGACATATTTTGCTCACTTTAATCTAATCTTAACCACACCATAGCATACTTATAAGCAAAGAGGAAAATCTTAGGTTATCATCCATGGTTAAATTTGCAAAGATCATCCTGTCTATTCTGACAGTAATATTATCCCACGTCGCTTGGGCAGATCCTATTGTCGATGAGGTTTTAGAAGATCTGCAAAGCGGATCGAGCAGTTATTCTTCCTATTCATCCTCTGGTCGATGTACAACCACCAAAAACTGTACAGAATATTTCCAACAAAAATTGCGACAACTCACCGATAAATATAAAAGTTCTCAAAATAGGCTTAATCGGACAACACAACAAGCCGATATTGATCTCTTGACCAAAAAACTTGAAGTGGTCAGAAACCTATCGCAACGCTTACCCCTTCTTCTCAAATCTACCGTATTTTACCCTCAAAATCTGATCTTCAAAGCAATGTCAGCGCAGGGACAAACTAAATACCGTCAAGGATATCGTATTGAAGTCCCAAATTTTGATAGTGGCTTTGATGTGCTCTCTATTGATCCTGCCCACTTGACGGAAACTGACACAACAATTCTTGAACAATTGACCCATGAAGTTCATGATATGGTTGATAAAGCTCACCGCATGGCGACTCCTCCTTATACCATCAAACATATTAAAGGAATGAGTTTAAGCTATGACGACATTTTGAATGATCTTCTAACCAAAATAGATAGTCAGGATTACACACGGATGGATCGTGAAGCAGCATTGCGAATTCAACTTAACCTCTTGGATAACGTCAAGGGACATATAGCAACAGATGATCCGGCCCTTACAAAACTTCAAAACTTAAGGTCCGCTATTGAAACTGAAGCCAACAAAGCCCCCATAAGCATGGATAACTTAATTTTCTTTCTCCAAACAAATTATCAAGATCCGTCGGCTCCACTAGAAAATGAGTCAGATCATGATTGGAAAACCATGTCCCAAACTTTTATGCCGGCCAAACAACCACAACAACCAACGCCGACCACGCTGACAAATCTTACCTTTGATGTCAGTGTTGCTGGAAAGACATCGA
Organism: Candidatus Paracaedibacter acanthamoebae; assembly: GCF_000742835.1. Classification (GTDB taxonomy): domain Bacteria; phylum Pseudomonadota; class Alphaproteobacteria; order Paracaedibacterales; family Paracaedibacteraceae; genus Paracaedibacter; species Paracaedibacter acanthamoebae. Next base: position 1,714,923 of record NZ_CP008941.1, read on the forward strand.
AGTTATCAGCTAAAACAATTGGATCACGCTTTCAAGAAAAACAACGTTTTTATTCCCAAGCAACCATTTATAAGGAAATGTCCCCAGCCGCGCAAGCTGACTATAGAGCGGGCAAACGTTATACCCTAAACCAAGCCCAAATGGCGAGTCAGATTTTTGCTCCTCTTAGCCAAAAAGGAACAGATGCTATGAAGGACAGTACGCTTGAGAAACTGCGGCAGGAAATAGTTGAAACAATAAAAGCAGATTTACGAACGAGAAAATCACCCCCCTTTCAGATTATAGAAGTGAGAGGGGCCCATTACGATTATGATCAGATTTTGAGCATGATTCTTACAGACGTTGAAGATGTTCAAAATCGCCCGACTGATCGCCAAGCAAATTTAGTTATCGATCTGGGAATTGTTGATAAGTATCTACAATTGGTGGACCAGACCGATAAAAGCTATCAAAAACTTTTAAAATTAAGACAAAAGGTTGAAGGGGGGCAAGATACGCCCACATCCCGCTATGCCTATGGCTCCACCGTTACCCCACCGAAAAATCAATCCCAGGAACAATGGCTGCTGATTAAAAAACAGCTAGCCGCCCCTCAGCCAGCTCTCATGGCCAAAATTGTCAACCTCGCGGACATTACGATTAAAGTCAATGCATCCGGAAAAGCCTATACAGTTTCCTTAGCGAATGCTGGTACCGCCAATTATGCGCGCCGACGCTTAACCGTAACCACTAAATATGCAAAAGAAAAAGCCGAGATTTTAAAACAGCTCACGCACAATTTAAAAGCAATCCGGTGTAAAAATCGCGATGAATGCCGCCGGGCTTATCACGATGAGATTAAAGCAATGAAAGCTCGCTTTGGCGGAGCCGGATACAACAACAATTTTTATTCTAATTATAGCAAGAATTCATATTCAGATTATAGCAGTAATGCTTCTTCTGACTATAACAGCTATGGTACTTCATACTCGAAACGGTCTGGGCCTCAAAAGGCTCAAGAAATTGATACCGCCATCCAAGAAATGCTGGAAAATTTTTCAACTGTCCTCATGAATGCTTTTGATATGGATCGCCCGCAAACCAAGCTTATGATTTATAACAAGCTATCGGATAAAGGACGAGCCGATTATCTGAATGGTCTGCGTCTTAGCGATCCAAAGGAAGCAAAAATCTTTAAACGCCACAAGCCAAAAGAAACGCAAAAGGCAAAAACTGATAAGATGGCAATATTCCAATCAGTTCTTTCCGTTTTTGGAGTTAAGCAACCTGCAGCACCAGCACTCGCCCCTACCCCTCAGCCGCAACAGCAGATTAACTATGATGCTGCTGAGAAAAAATTATTGCCGCTTGCCTTCTTTGACACAGATGACATTTTAATCTATACGATTCAAGCACTGGATCGTAATGTGACTTCCTGCCGAACTTATAGTGAGTGTTCTAATAATGATAGTCGCATTATTGAGGGTATAACGCGCACTCTCAATCCAAAAGATCCTGTCATTGGATTTCTTCTTGAGATTACAGACGAATTAAAAGAGGCCCAAAAGTCTAATCCCATTGATTTAGACTCTATTGCAGCGGCCTTTAAAAAAGCAAAATATTCAGCAAGACTGAGACTGGAATCAGAGGATGAAAAAACATGGGAAAGCATTGAAAGCCAGAAAAATAAAAAGCGCCAACCCCCTGTCCCTCCAAGAGTTGCTAATGCTCAGGCCCTCATAAAAACTTATAACGCCAACACTCAGGCGACAGCAATGACAGGAACCCCCCTCACCCCCCCAACGGCACCAGCTTATGGGACGTCATCTGGGTATCCTTCATCTTCCTCCCGTTATGGAGCCTCCTCAACCGATAAGGCGCCTTCGTCGTATGGATCAAAAGCTGCTAGCAGTTATCGTGCGCCCTTACCTTATGGTTCATCCAGTGGACCCAATTCATCAGCGTCAAGTTATGGGCCATCGACCTATAGCTCATCCTCAAATGCATACGGCAATTCAACCCCCAACTCTAGGAACCAACCATCGTCCCAACGCTATGCGGAAACAGTTTACTAGAATGTGAGTCCCTAAAGGCTGCGAACAAAAATTGGGATTAAGATTTAATTTTCTCATCAAAATGTTGAGTGGGTGTCTTGCGCGTAATGCGATAAAAGGCCCCTTGGGTTTTTCCAACTTCACCCACAAACAATACCAGCGCGTATACCAAACTAATAAATACGCCAATGACTATTAGGAGGGCAAGCCCCCCACCTTTCATATAAGCTAAACCTGAAAAAGAGAGTATTATTGTCAAACACAATCCCCTAAACCCATACAGGACAATCTTTTCTGTTATTGATTGTACTTCCATAGAATCTTTTAGCGATATAGATCCTTCTTCTGGCAAAATGTGTTTCTCATTCATGGCTGACCATTTAATTTTCTAATTACTCTCTACTAAATAGATACTCTCTTTCTGAGAAGATTCAAGTATCCGTTCAGTATGATTTCAAACGTTCGTAGGCTTCTTTAACCTGCCGAAACTTTTCAATCGCCTCTGGGTCCCCATTGGTATCAGGATGATATTGTTTGGCTAACGCCCGATACCGTTGCTGGAGATCTGCTTTTGAAAAATCTTCTTTCAGCTCAAAAAGCTTTAGATCTTCCATGCGTTGTTTCGGCAATGAAAAAAATTGAGTTGATAAAGGTCGGCGTTGTTGGTGGTCGAAAATACCCAAAGGATCATCAAACTCAACATCAAGCTGTTTGCGCTCTCCCTGCTTTCCCAGCGGCCAACTGGGACGCTGCCAGACGATATCATCGAGGCGTTCTTGCAGTTGATCAGCTTCGCTCATCCCTGCATAATAATTCCACTTAGAATTATAGTCCCGCACATGTTCAAGACAAAACCATAGCCAATCTTGCTCACCCTTCTCAAGTTGGTGACGTGATCTCGGGGCTCGATGTTCCCCCTGTTGCGGACATCCAGAATGATCACATAAACGCCCCTCAGGCGCTTTATGCGGATTTCCCCGATCAAACCATTGCGAAAATTTTTGAAACATAGCAAGATTATGGGACTCAGCATCACATTTATCAAGAGGCATCATGGGAAAAATTAAAGATATTATTATTGAAAAACTGCAAACGCACCTGCATCCAACACTTCTCAAAGTTCAGGATGATTCCTCAAAACATGCAGGCCATGCAGATGCCGGCGAAGAAACCCATTTCCGTATTATCATCCAATCCTCGGCTCTTCACGGATTAAGCCGAGTGGCAGCTCACCAGCGGATCTATCAAATCCTGGATGATGAACTTAAAACAACGGTGCATGCGCTGGCTATTCAGATCCGATCTAGCCAATAAGAGATAAATCGGCAGGGGGTGTTTCTTTTATTGAGCATCAAAGGTATAAATCGCTGCATAAGTCGCCGTAAAATTTAAGGCGCAGGTACTCAGCATAAAACCTTCACGCCCTCTCAAGATTTAGTATGTCTAGAATGGGGAGGGGCTACTCTATAATCTCCCATGTATCCCTGGCCTTGATGGAAGACTGCTCCCAGCAGTAACCGCTTCTCATGTGGAGCTCCCCTCTCCTTAGATGAAAAAGCTAAGGTCATCGAATAACTGATCAAAAATTTTGAGCTCTGATCTTATGTGTAGAAATTTCTTAAAAGCAGCTCAAAGATTATTTCGAAATGTATTTTCTCCTCCGAGTGATTTGACATATTTTTTTTACGCCCCATATAATAAAGTGTAATTAATTCAGGGAGGTTATCATGAACATTCAATCGCACCTTGAAGCTCTCTTAAAAAAGCATGAGGAGTTAGATAAAGAGATTCGCCGCATTGAAACTCACGCCTTTGTGAGTGAGACAAATTTACATGAAATGAAAAAAAAGAGACTTAAGGTTAAAGAGGAAATTGAGCGAACGAAGAATTATGCAGACCGTCGAAGTTAAGGATTATAAACTGCGAGAGCAGACCCAATCAAACTATTAGTCAGAAAAATTTTGGTCGCCTCTTCGACATCTTGGCGTGTGATGTGATCGATGCGTACAGGTGTCATTGTTTTTTGCATTTCTTGAATGATTTTGGCGCGCATGACGCCGGGTAAGCAGCCATCACTCAACGGTGGTGTAACCAACACGCTATTGCTTAGAATAAAAACGTTAGCTGTTGTGGCGCTCACTAAATACCCGGCGTCATTGAAAAATAAAACATCATCAAGACCTCGATTTTCAGCTTCCAATCGGCCTAAAAGAGGAAGTTGATATCCCAAATGTTTAACGCCTGACAAAATAGAAGATTGTTGAAAGCAATACTGTGAAAAACTTATATGCAACAGTTGCTGGCGACGTTGATAAGGTTGCGCTGTCACCAAGAGTGTTGGTCTAACTGACTGTGGTGTCGCCAGTCCCCGCTCACCAGGTCCGCGCGTTAGAGTAAATCTTAAGGCCGTGCCGATGCCCTGAAGATTATTGCGATCAATAATAGCTAATAAAATTGCTTTGAATTCTGAGATCACTAAATTAAAAGGAATCTGGAATAAAGTGGCTCCTTTAACTAAACGGTCAAAGTGTGGCCTTAAGCATTCGATTACCATGCCATTATAAAAAAGTGTTTCAAAAACGCCGTCACCCAACATTAATCCGCGATCCGCAGGAGAAATATTAGCCTTGGAAGACTCAACATACTCATCATTAAGATAAATAATCACGTTAGAGATTGCCCTCGAAAAAGTTTTTTAAAAGCCCATGACCAAAGTCGGTAAGAACAGCTTCTGGATGGAATTGGACGCCGGCAATGGGTAATTGTCGATGACGCAGAGCCATAATTTCTCCTTCATCCGTTGTCGCTGTAATGTCAAGGCAAGCGGGAAGCGAGGCTCGTTCCACAATCAAAGAATGGTAACGTGTCACAGATAGCGGCTGAGGGGCGCCTGCAAACAAGCCTGTTCCATTGTGTTTGATTTTATGAACCTTACCGTGGACCGGCTTCAAGGCTCGGACCACCTGGCCACCAAAGACTTGACCAATGGCTTGATGCCCTAGGCAAACACCAAGGATGGGGATGTGGCACCCAAAATAATAGATCACGTCAAGAGAGATGCCGGCTTGAGTGGGCGAGCAAGGACCCGGAGAAATAATGATGTGGCTGGGGGCCAGAGTTTTTATGTGTGAAATTGTTATGGCATCATTCCGAGCCACTTCCATTTCGGCTCCTAACTCTCGACCATAGCGGATCAGATTGTAGACAAAGGAGTCATAGTTATCGATCATCAAAATCATAGGTTAAGTGCCTTTTTAAGGCCGCCAGCCTTCGTTAATGTTTCTTCATACTCCGCAATAGGATCAGAATCTGCAACAATGCCACCACCGACTTGGAAAGTCAGCTTATCATCGGTTAACAAAAAAGTCCTGATAACAATACTGGTATCCATGGTTCCGTCAAAACCAATATAGCCAATCGAACCGCAATAAACACCCCGATAAGTTGGTTCGAGTTCTGCTATAATTTCCATAGCTCTGATTTTTGGGGCCCCTGTAATGGATCCGCCCGGGAAGGTTGCTTTGAGTAAGTCGATGGCCGACTTATTGTCATCCAGCGTGCCAGTAACTGTTGTGACTAAATGGTGCACTGTGGCATAGGATTCTACCTCAAGTAGCTTGGGGACCTGCACGCTGCCCGGTTGGCAGACACGGGATAAGTCATTGCGCATTAAATCAACGATCATCAGGTTTTCAGCTCGATCTTTTTCTGATGCTGCGAGCTGTTGGGCTAGATGTTGATCCTGAACTGGATCGACTAAATCTCGGTGAATGGTGCCTTTAATAGGTTTTGTTTCCACATGCTGATCCGTTAACTTTAAAAAGCGTTCCGGGGAGGCGCTGGCGATAACATGATGCTGATCTTTTATATAGGCCGAAAAAGGAGCCGGATTTCTTTCTCGCAACCGAGCATATAAGGCAAAGGGATCACCTTGATAACTGGCTTCATACCGGCGCGTCAAATTAGCCTGATAAATATCACCTACATAAATATAGTCAATGACCTTTTGTACCTGGGACGGATAGGTATATTGATCAAAAGGATTATAGAGGTTACCAACGTCAAAAACAGAATTATTCTTAGAGGGATTAAGAGTATTGATAATCTCACTCATCCAGATTAAACGCTGGTGGGCATAGCTTAAATCTTCTGTAGGAAATCCGCTAGAAAATATCCAACCGCGCTGTTGATGGTGGTCAAACGCCACCACCACATCATAAAACCCCATCATTAAATCGGGAAAATTTAAATCATCCTCAGGGGCGGTGGGTAGGTTCTCTAAACTGCGGGCTAATTCGTAGGATAAATAGCCAACAACACCCCCCTGAAAAGGAGGTAAATCTGGAATAGTGTCAAGATGATAGGATTGTAAATGCTTCTCAAGAAGGTCTAGTGGCAGCGGTTTATCATCTTGGTATTTTTCTCTCAACATCAACCACGGATCCACAGCAATAAAAGAATAGCGCCCCCACTCTTGGGAGTTATTAGAACTATCGAGAAAAATAGAACCAACTTGATCTTTAAAAACAGAGAAAATAGCTGCTGGATCTTGATAAAATATTTCCTTTACCAACGGCTGCATGAGGGTTCTCCTTACAACGCTAATCGAATAGCATCAACCACTTTCATAGCATGAACTGTTTCCGCCACATCATGAACGCGGACAATATGGGCACCCTTTAGAACGCCGATGGTGGCGGCAGCAATGCTGCCCGGCATCCGTTTCTCCACCGAATCGCCAGTGGTATGCCCAATAAATGATTTACGTGATACGCCTAACAGTAACGGATAGCCTAAGGCTCTGATCTTGTCTAAGTGAGAAATTAATTGTAAGTTTTGATCAGGTGTTTTGGCAAAGCCAATGCCGGGATCTATAATAATGTGATGGCGTGTTAGGCCTCGGCTAATAGCGTGAATTGCCATGCGATCCAGATCACTTGCAACTTCAACGTCTATGGTGCGACCACAGGTGTTTAACGGGTCCAGGCGATCAAACTGCTGGATACATGCTCCTAGTTGTGAATGCATAATAACCACAGGAACATTTTCTTCCAGCGCAACATTAATCATGGCGGGATCCATCAGCAAGCCACTAACATCATTAATAATGGACGCACCAGCAACAATAGAAGCTTTGGCGACCTCTGATTTAGTGGTATCCACTGAAATTAAAACCTCAGGGAATTGGTGGTGGATGGCCTCAATAACAGGAACAACTCGGGATAATTCTTCGTTTAAAGACACAGGTTTGGCGCCGGGGCGGGTACTTTCCCCCCCAATGTCAAGAATATCCGCGCCTTGCTCGATGAATCCCTGTGCCTGCGCCACAGCATTTTTAATGACATCGTCATGCTTCATTAGGCCATCGCCTGAAAAAGAGTCTGGTGTGACATTAATAATACCCATGACTTTAGTTCGTCCGGTCATTAAGGAAAGGTTATAGAATTCTAAATTTTCTATTCTGGCCACTTTACGTCTTCTATGCTTTTTGTTTAATCTAGTCTTAAAATAGTCGTTAAGGTTTTAAAGTATCATGTCATCATTTTTAACTCTAGATCAGATTAATGTCACTCAACAAAATGTTCTTGTTAGACTAGATTTAAATATTCCAATAAGAAATCAAGAAGTTAGTGATGATACCCGCATTACCAGAGCTTTACCAACTCTTAACGAATTGATTAAAAAAGATGCCCGCATCATTATTTTATCTCACTTTGGTCGACCAAAAGGCCAGGTCAATCCAGAGTTTAGCTTACAACCGGTGGCGCGACTATTAACGGAATACCTTGACTGCCCTGTTCATTTTGCTTCTGATTGCATTGGAGAGGCGGCAGATTTCGCTATTCGAAATACCCCTTATGGTGGAATAGTTTTATTAGAAAATTTGCGCTTTCATAGGGAGGAAGAGCAAAATGATCCATACTTTGCGCAACAGCTTGCTCAGTTAGGTGATATTTTTGTGAACGATGCGTTTTCATGTTCCCATCGTGCTCATGCTTCTGTGGTGGGGATTGGGGATTATTTGCCCATTGTTGCAGGCCGTGCTATGCAAGCTGAATTAATGGCCCTGCAATCAATTTTAAAAGAGCCAAAACGGCCCCTTATGACAATTGCGGGTGGATCAAAAGTTTCAACCAAGCTTGAGTTATTAACCAACTTAGTCTCCAAAGTTGACTATTTAGTGCTGGGGGGAGGAATGGCCAATACATTCTTGCTCGCCCAAGGAACGGATATTGGGGAGTCGTTAGCAGAACCGGATCTAATTGAACAAGCTCACACCATCATCGCAAAAGCGCAAGAAAATAACTGTACTCTGATTTTGCCGCAAGACTACGCAACGCCAGATGGCGCTTTTAAGATTATGGATATCGGCGTAACCTCTATTCGGACAATTCAGTCAGCCCTCGATCAATGCCAGACTGTTGTTTGGAATGGGCCGGTCGGTGTTTTCGAAGTACCACCTTTCGATAAGGGCTCAGTAGCGATTGCTCACTATATCGCCCAAAAAACTCAAGAGGGCAAGTTGGTAAGTGTTGCAGGAGGCGGCGATACTTTAGCTTGTCTTAATAAAGCAGGCGTTGGGGATCAATTGACTTATACATCTACCGCTGGCGGCGCTTTTCTGGAATGGTTAGAAGGAAAAACTTTGGCTGGAATTAGCGCACTATTAGCAGGTGGCTCCCAATCATGAGCCACAGGCAAGGTGCGAATCGCCTGAATCATTCCAGAAATTGTGGCAATGATAAGGCTTAAGCTAAGCATCGGGTAAAGTTGAGTATTGAAATCAAGCCATCCTCCTAAATAGAGACCGTAAAGACCTACAGTAAGGCCTGCCCCTATGGCAACACTGGCTTTAATAAAGGTAGTGAGGAAATTTACCCAAGCTTTAATCATTGAAACTCCTATTTTTTTGAACGGTTACGGATTTTAATAGTCTCAAATCGGCTTAAGCTTTTGAGGGAGATTAAATGTCCTAAAAAGGCAATGGCAACGCCGCCCAGAACAGCTATACTCGTATGCAGAATAATCAGTAGACTATTTCCGCTGTTATTGATGAACCCAGGAAAAAAAGCAAAAATCCCCATCATAACGATAAATACGCTAATGCCTGAAACAATAATTGGTAGGACCGTTTTGCGAAATCTTCTAAATGGCTGATGCCATTGAGATTGAAAGAATTTCTTGGATTCATATGGATCGCGGTAGTTCATCGGCTCTAGCAGGTTGAATGGTCCCTCTATAATTAGAATCTCAAATAAAAGTTAATGGAGCGTTGAGACACGTGCAGAAAATAAAATTAAATGAGTTTATTATTCTTCTGTCTTGCTTATAGTCTCTTTATCTCGGCCGCAGAGGTGGGAACTCAAGCTTGCAAGGGATGATTTATGTGATTTCGAGATTCCGGATCGCACTGCGCTTGTCCGGAAAAAGGGGGAGGTTGGTAAAAATTTTATAAAAAACTTTCTTTTCCCGGCCGCAGAGCCGGGAACTCGAGATGGCAAGCGATCACTCAAACGATCTCAAAACCCCGGGCCTGGCCTCAACTAGAGGGGGGATCGAGCCTGGGGAAGCGTGAGAGATTGTGCTGAATTCTAGATAGAATAAACCTCAGAACGACTAAATCATATTAAATACTTTGAGTGCAAAGGCTACATAATCTGATTCTTCCCGCAGGGCCTCATCGCGACGCGAGCCACCCGCGTGTCCAGCAGCCATATTCATATGCATCACCATGGGCAGCGTGCCGGTATTTAACTCACGCAATTTTGCCATAAATTTTGCAGGTTCCCAATAAGTCACGCGCGGATCAGTCAAGCCCCCCGTTATGTACATGGCGGGATAAGCTTGTTTTTTCATATTGTCATACGGGGAGTAACTGAGCATATAATCAAAGTATTCCTTACTTTCAATCGGGTTACCCCATTCCTTGAATTCGCCCGGTGTCAACGGCAAAGATTCATCCAGCATCGTATTCATGACATCCACGAAGGGAACAATAGCAAAGGCCGCCTTAAAGAGATCAGGGCGATGATTCACGACATACCCCATCAACATTCCACCGGCACTTCCACCCATGGCGGCTATATTGCCAGTTGTTGTATAACCAAGATTGATAAGGGCCTCAGCACTATCAATAAAATCATGGAACGTATTCTTTTTCTTTAAATATTTACCATCCAAATACCAGTTGTATCCTAAGTCATCTCCGCCCCGGATATGGGCAATAGCAAATGCAAACCCATTATCCATCCAATGCAAGGCACGACCACTAAAAGATGGTGAAATTGCATATCCATAGGATCCATATCCGTATAACAGCAAAGGATTACCGCTTCCTGGAGTAAATTTGTCTTTACGATAAACCACAGAGACAGGCACTTTAATCCCATCGCGGGCGTCTGCCCAAATGCGATCAACATGATACAGAGCCGGATCAAAGCCGCTACCAATCTCTTGAGTTTTCAATAGCTTCTGGCTGAGATCAGTAAAATTAACTTCGTAAACGGAGGTTGGGCGCCCCAGTGACGAATAAGAAAAACGGAATGTTTCATCGTCATAATAGGTTGCAGCAACAGTGGCATCATAGGTTGCATCGGGAAAATCAATCCAGCGTAAATCATGGGAAATTGGATCCATAACCGCAATATTTTCTAAGCCTTGCCGACGGAAGGATAGAACAAAATGACTTTTATAGGGAACAAATGCTGTAATATAAGAAGCAGGATCATGCGGGATAATTTCTTCGAATTCACCTCCCTGTTGGCCAATGGGAACCCGGACTAAACGTTTATTCTCACCCTCATCATTGGTTAAAATATAAAAATATCCATTATGGTGATCTATTTCTAAATGACGTTTTTCTCTAGCATCATAAAGCTTCACAATTTTGCGCTCAGGATCTTTTAAATCGATATAGCAAACCGATTCATCCTCTTTAGAGGCTGACTGAATAAATAAATAATGTTCATCAAAGGATTGATGCAATTCAAGACTACGCTCATCAATAGTTTCTTCCATAATGAGTTGGTCTGCGTCAACAGCATCACCCAATTTATGGAAAAATACCTTTTTTACCCGCCATTCAGGGGTAAATTGGCTATAGTAAAAGCCGCTATTATCGGACAGCCACACTGTTGAGGCGACACTGTCAATCGTATCTGCTAATTGCTCACCCGTGAACAGATTGCGGACCTTTAGAGTGCAAAACTCATTGCCCTTTGTATCCTCAAGATAAATAAGGTACTGTCCATCCCGAGTCGCATGTAAGCCAGCGGCCTTATAGAATTCGTGACCTTTTGACTCTTCGTTTGCATCAAAAAAGATTTCTTCTGCGCCCTCAATACCCTTTTTACGTAACCGAACAGGGTAATTTTGTTCCTTCGTCTGACGGCTAAAATAATAGTAGTCTCCATATTTAAGAGGAACGCTTTCATCAACATCTGGGATATACCCTTTCCGTTGGTTAAACAAACGCTCTCGCTCCGCTGTTAAAGGCGTCATAAAGGCGTCATGATAAACATTCTCAGCCACCAGGTAATCTAATATTGCTGGATCCTGAACCCCATGCTCAGGACTTTTCCATTGAGGATCGCGAAGCCAAGGATAGTCATCCCACAGATCAATACCATGCACCGTTCGAACTGTTGGTCTTTTTTCAGCCTTGGGAACAGGGATTTGCTCTGGTTGAGCGGTGGGACCCTTTACTGTTGTCTGATTTTCCTGAGTCATATCTTGAGCCAAACCTTGATGAAGAGTTGTCGTTAATAACAGACTACACAATATAATCCCTTTTTGCATCCTTCATCCCTCCTAAAATTTAAGGATTGTTTCCTTTATGATCGAAGACAAATGACTTAAAAGACAAGAGTAACAATAATTCCTTAATAAGCTTAAAGAGTTGAAGGAACGTTTTTTTGCATTTTTCCAAAAAATATGTTGCAAAGCGATTTAGAATTTCTGTATAACTACCAATATCAAGTTTATCTCAGAAACGCGCCCATAGCTCAATTGGATAGAGCGTCAGACTACGGATCTGAAGGTTAGGAGTTCGACTCTTCTTGGGCGCGCCATTTATCACTGGTCGGTTTAATGGCCATCATTATTCCTGATTTATTTCCCATTCAAAAAATTTATCAAGACGCAGGTTTTAGTCTACGTTATGTTGGTGGGTGTGTCCGCGACAGCCTTCTGGGATTGCTCCCCCATGATTATGATTTAGCAACCCCGATGCCCGCCACTCAAGGGCTCATCTTATTAAAACAACATGGATACACCGTTATTCCCACCGGTATGGATCATGGAACCTTTACGCTGGTCATTAATAAACAACCTTATGAAATTACGACTCTGCGTCGTGATGTAACGACCGATGGTCGCCGCGCAACCATTAGCCATACCGAGAAATGGGAAGAAGATGCAGCCCGTCGCGACTTTACCATTAATGCCTTGTACATGGATTTTGACGGAACACTGTATGATTACGCCGATGGCCTAACCGATCTTAACTCAGGCACTATCCGTTTTATCGGCAATGCTGAAGATCGAATTCAAGAGGACTATCTAAGAATTTTAAGATTCTTTAGATTCCATGAACGTTTTTCCAAACAGCCCATCTCAGCAGCATTGAAAGCAACTTTTACAAAATTTGCCCCCCAACTCCAGACCCTTTCAGTGGAACGAATCACTCAAGAATTCTTTTTACTTTTAGCCAGCAAAGCGCCGTATGAAGAGCTTATTATTATGGATGAGTGTCAGATCTTACCTCAATTTTTAGCATCCTATAATCTGGAAAATTTTCACAATCTTTTGAAAGCAGAACTTATTGTATCGGCTCCCGACAACTTCTTAAGACGATTTGTGGCGCTTAACTGTAACGAGCATAAATTACGACTCTCCAATAAAGAAAAAAGCTATTTAACGATTATCGGTAAGTTACAGCAACAAATACATCAGGAATCCTTGCATTATCTTGCTTATAGATTTGGCTTGAGTAAGCTCCTCGATGTTTGTCTGCTCAGAAATGAAATTGATCGTTGGCAACACCTTCATTCTTTTGTTATCCCCCCCTTTCCTCTTGATGGCCATGATCTCACTGCCCTTGGGATCACTAAAGGTCCAGCCATCGGCAAAGCTCTCCGCTATGCCGAAAAACTCTGGTGCGAGAGCGCCTACGCCTTAACAAAAAAACAACTTTCCGATAAAATAAGGGAAGATATCCTCCCACAAATTAACTGACTCTTTCCTTGCTCTCCGTCCGCAAAAAGCTGTATAACTATATCCAAGAACCTAGAAGAAACGGAAAAAAATGGGATTTAATTGTGGAATCGTTGGATTGCCAAACGTTGGCAAGTCAACACTATTTAATGCACTAACAGCGACTGCAGCAGCCGAAGCTGCCAATTACCCTTTTTGCACGATTGAACCCAACACCGGCCGCGTCGGCGTCCCCGATCCACGCTTGTTTGAGTTGGCTAAAATTGCTCAATCACAAAAAATTATTCCGACTCAACTCGAATTTGTGGACATTGCCGGCTTAGTCCGCGGCGCCTCAAAAGGTGAAGGTCTAGGTAACCAATTTTTGGGTCATATTCGCAGTGTTGATGCCATTATTCATGTCTTGCGGTGTTTTGAGAATGATGACATCACGCACGTTGATGGTAGCGTTGACCCTTTGCGAGATTTGACAACCATTGAAACAGAATTGATGCTTGCCGATATGGAAAGCTTAGAACGCCGCGTCCAAGGGCTTGAGAAAAAGGCCAAAGGTGGCGATGCTGAATCAAAAGCATTGCTAGGCATAACTCAAAAAGTTCTCAAGCATCTTGAAGAAGGCAAAATGGCCAATACTTTTGAGGTTAGCAAGGATGAAAAGCCTTTATTCGATCAACTTCAACTGTTGACATCCAAGCCTATCCTCTATGTATGCAACGTCAGCGAGGAAGAAGCCGCAACAGGCAATGCTCATACAGCCAAAGTCGCCGCCTATGCGCAGCAACATGGTACAGGATCGGTTATTATTAGTGCGGCCATCGAAGCTGAGGTTTCTTCGCTCGAATCAGAAGAAGAACAACTAGAATTTTTACAATCCTTGGGCCTCCAAGAAACAGGTCTTAAACAAGTGATCCGCGAAGGGTATAAATTGCTCGATCTGTTGACTTTTTTTACGATTGGACCAAAAGAGGCGCGCGCCTGGACCACTTATAAGGGAGCCAAAGCGCCACAAGCCGCCGGTGAAATTCACACCGACTTTGAACGCGGGTTTATTTGTGCGGAAACTACTTCTTATGAGGATTATATTGCCTGTAATGGTGAGACGGGAGCCAAAGCTGCTGGCAAGATGCGTTTAGAAGGCCGGGATTATATCGCCAAAGATGGGGACATTTTCCATTTTAGATTTAACGTGTAAATTCTCTGGCTTTTCTTTAAGCAAAGCCGAAACTCCTAAAAACCCCTTATTAGAAGAAGGGGTTTTTTAATAGACTTCTTTCGAAACTCATAGTAGGAGCTCAAAATTATAAATTCCTGCTATTAAGTTGAACCTTAAAGTGAAGCGTTTGCGTCTATTTCTATACCGATCAGCAATAATTTTAAAGCGCTTGATAACGCCAATGACATTTTCATTAAGTACGCGCCCACTGGCTAATTGACGGTTGTCCTTTTTATCCTGTTTTGTTAAAGGATTCTTTTTTGTTTTCTTCTTAGGCAGCTTTGATTTAGCATGAATTTTTTGAATCCCTTGATATCCTGTATCGGTCAAAATGCTTGTTTCAGGATGAACCCGTGTTTTTGATTCTTTAAACAAGCGAAAATCATGGCGTTTACCGTTAGAGAAAGCTGTACAAATAATCTTCTTACTCTTTTTATCCACGACTAACTGACTTTTCAGAGTATGCCTTTTCTTTTTACCGGAGTAAAAATACTTTTGCTTTTTTTAGGTCTCTCAATGGGACTTTCGGTTGCATCAACAAGCACCATTTCATACTTAACGTCACTTTTCAAAAGCTCTTTGCGACCAGGTAAAGCAAAGTCTGGATGTTTAATCAACGAATCTTCAATCCATCTCACTGCCTTATAGGCTGTGCTTTCACTTACTCCATAACTCTGGCTTATGTGAAAATACGTCCGATATTCTTTTAAATATTCCAACGTCATTAACAACATATCTTCTATACAAAGCTTAGTGTTTCTGCCGCCTTTCTTTTTCTTCAGTTGAGTTGCTTCTCTTAAAATTTCTATCATCCTATTAAAGGTTGTACGCTTGATACCTGTTAGGCGCCGAAATTTCTCTTTATCTAATATTTCTACTGCTTTGAGTTTCATAATGCTCCCTTAAAAGCATCACAATACATAAAATTTATCTAATATTCGAGTTTCGAAAGAAGTCTATTGTTTAAAAGGTCAGATTTTCTCTTTTGGTTTTATTGGACTAAGATTAATCATTAAGGCAACAAATAAATAATACATAATATTTTATTTTTAAATAAAATATTTAATTATTGCTGTTTCATATTAAAAGTAGGAAATTTTATTTAAAATTCAACTACCATTATTTATACGTATTAGTCCAGAATTACTCAGGTGGTAAATGTAACTTTAATTAAATAGTTAATTAAATTTATTTAAACTACATAAAGGAGAATAGCTATGAAAATTTCAATTAAACTTTTTAAGTTCCTATCAATGTATTTAACCAGTATTTTCTTTTTATTCTCATTATTCTCAGAATCAGCTAGTAGCAATCAATTAATTATGGCAATAGAAGATGGGAATGGAGATGTTAACGTTACAAGGTCTGCAGATGGAGAAAGCTGGGAACCTCCTTTTTCTACTCCTAGCACTCGGAAAACTAACCTGCCTGTAAGCCTAGTTTGTACAGGGGGGGGCAATATCCTTATGGGAAGAGTAGATCAGCAGAGTAATAATATTTATTATACACCAGCTAATTTATGTGGTGAGAAGCGCACTTGGTCGAATTCTGATTTTTCCCCTAATAACACTTGGAAAACTACACTGCCTGTAAGCCTAGCTTTTCATAATAATAAGCTCTATATGGGAATGGTAGAGGAGGGCGGGAATATTGCCGTTGCCTGTGAGAGGGCGCCACAGTGGAGATTAGCTCATCTCCCTATAAGACCCTACTTCACAAAAACAGAGGGTTTTTTGATCCCTGATAGCCACCCTGATAGCCATGGCATCACTTGGAAGTATATTTACAAGATGGAGATTTTCCTGCCTTTCCCAAAGACGTTTGTAAGCCTAGCTTCTCATACTGATGGTTATCTCTATTTGGCAATGGTAGATAATTTTGGAAGAATTGATTTGTCAAGGTCTGCAGATGGAGAAAACTGGAAAGATTCTTATAGTCCTCATGTAGTACCTCAAGTAGTACCTCTAGGAGGAGAGGATGAGAGAAGGTGGTGGAGCTATAAAAAGGCTGTAAGCCTAGCTTCTCATAAGGAAAATCTCTATATGGCAATGGTAGATAATACGGTTGTTGGAAGAATTAGTTTGTCAAGGTCTGCAGATGGAAAAATCTGGTCAGTTCCTTCTTATATAAATTGGTGGACTCCCCATGCTGTAAGCCTAGTTTCTTATTCTTATCTTTATCGGGATCCAAATACTGGAAGTAATACTATTATAAGGTATCTCTATATGGGAATAGTAGATGCTAAGGGAGACATTCATTTAGCAAAGTCTGCAGATGGAGAAACCTGGGAAATTCGTAATCTAAATAGGAATACAAGACAGCCTGTAACTTTGCTAAATTGCTATTAATAGAGATTGAAATACAAAACTGCTTGTAAGCTTGATGCAACATTAATGAATTAACGTGAGTTCGACATAAGGATATGAGAAATACTTAAATAGTCTTGATAATTTAGTAGGGAGCCATAAAATCTTATTAAATTCTGAATAAAATAAGAGGCTTCATGGTTCCCTTAGAAGAGATATTCTGCTTAATTGATGTTTTTTGCAAGCAATTTGAAGAAACACAAAAATCTAAACTGTTGCCTAATTTTTCAAGGAAAAGAATTCGATTATGCTCTCTTTCAATTTCAGAGATCATGACGATCATGGTTTTGTTTCATCTTAGCCATTATAGAACCATTATAGAACGTTTAAGGATTTTTATAGGGACTGTCTTTCAGTAAATTTTAAAAGCGCATTTCCAAAATTAGTCAGTTACAATAGATTTGTTGAGTTAATGCCTTATGCAGCTATACCTTTGCTTGTCTTATCTTTCAGGCTGACTGGTAAAACAACAGGCAAATATTATATCGATTCAACAAAACTTCATGTCTGTGACAATTTAAGGATTCATAGCCATAAGGTATTTAAAGATTTAGCAAAACGGGGAAAGACTTCGACAGGATGGTTTTTCGGATTCAAGTTGCATCTTATCATCAATGATAAAGGAGAACTTATGACTTTTAGAATTACATCAGGAAATGCAGATGATCGTGCTGTCGTGAGAAAAATGACTGCTGGCCTGAAAGGATGGTTGTTTAGCGATAAGGGTTATATCAGCACAAAGTTCACTGAAGAACTTAAAAATAGAGGGTTAGAGCTTATTACGAAAGTAAAGAAAAACATGGAAAAAAAGATTATCAGTCCAATCAAAAACCTCTGGCTTAAAAAGAGAAGTGTTATAGAATCTGCTATAGATCAAATGAAAGCAATTCTCCACATTCAGCATACTCGGCATAGGTCTCCTGACAATTTTCTGGTTAATCTTCTTGCTGGTATTTTAAGCTATATCCTTAAGCCAAAAAAACCTACAGTTTCTTTTGCTAAGGCAATCTCTGGAATGTCTCTGCTTATGTCGAACTGACGTTAATGAATTAAGCTTATTCATAGGAAAGGTGAGATAAGAGGAGAAAATTCTAGTTTATTTTCTCCTCACTACTCCATAGACCAAGTGGGTGACCCCCCCCACTTAGTCTATAAGGCTCTCAAGAGCCTTTTGCTGCCCTCTTAGAGCAGTGGATGTTCATCTTTTCATTTGAGTAAGGTTTTTGATGTCTGAAGTATGTCCAAAATAAGGCTTTAAGGCCTTATGAGGCAGAGTTTTAAAGAAAAGAGGTCAAAAGAGTGATTGTTTTAAAGCATGTTTCTTTTCAGAACATGTAAATTTTACTCAAAAAAAATTTCATGCAAAAGCCCTGCTCTACTCCTATGGACGATTGCAGTGTTACTCCGGTGCTCGAATTCTCATGGGACTTTAATGAGACACTGCGTATCGGTGCTCCGTTTGCTCCTCGCACTCCTCTCGTAAAAGTGAGTTTCGAAAGAAGTCTAATAAAGCCTCTCTGAATTGAGAGAAAAGCAGTCCCCTGTTTAAATTATTTAAAAGTTTTCTCCCCACCTTTCTTAAGAATATTTAATAAATATTAAGATTTAGGGATGCTACTTAACTAAAAAAAAATACCTCTGCAACAATTAAAATTGTAGTTATCTGCTGACCCATAAAAAGTGATCAGTTTCTGCTTATATTGTTTACCCATTTTGTTCCCTGTAGGAGGTCTTTCATGCTTACTTCCCTGAAACGCATTTTATTTCTATCCAACCTTATGTCCTTTGCGGTGAATGCGTTAGAAGCTTCGCCTGCCCCTTTAAATTCTTTGGCCACCACACCAATATTGTCGGCGCCACAGCCATCCCTCTTAACTCCCCCAAACCATATCAGCGCGGACAAAAATTTAAAATTGGAAACATTGGGAAAAAAGTTAACCATAGTACAGAACCATTTAACCCAAGAGGCTAAAAACGGCAATAGAGTCGCACAAGTCGCCTTAATTGATGCCTATCAGCATAATAAATATGGATTTGCTCTTACAGATGCTAACCAAAAGATAATCTTAATGTTCTTGACTGAGTTTTCTAAAAACAACCCGCTGCTACGACCTATCCTTATCCGAGCCTATAAAGATGGTGATTTTGGTATTAATTATAAAAGGCAAAAGAATGCCAGAATGGGGAAAAAGCTCGCCCTTCAGTATATAGACTCTCCTAATATTGGGGATTTAATTATAGAAGCGATGACGGAAGAGCGGCTTACCTTTAAGCCGCACCTCAATTGTTTACCGCTTATAATGAAACTGGCATTTGAATTTAAAAATAAAAATGCGCAAGTGTTCTTATTAAGATGTTATATAACTGGCAAATATGGTGCAGACTTTCCTAAAAAAAGTTATTCCGCGATATAATGGAAAAATTGGAACCCTATGCTGATATAAATTCCGATTTAGCTACGTTAATTATCTCCATTTGGGAACAGAATCTTTTAGGAATAAAAGACAAGAAAGAGCTTCAAGTAGAGCAATTTAGAATTAAAAATCGTTTTATCCAAAAGTCTTTTAAAGAATATCAAAGAGAAAATTTCTTCTATTAGGATTTTCATTAATTTAAATGCCTAGAGTTATCCCCCATTTAAATTGATCACACTTGGATTTACGGCCCAAGTGTGATATCTATAAAGCACAGGGCGGTCGTAGCTCAGCAGGATAGAGCGACGGATTCCTAATCCGTAGGCCGTGGGTTCGAATCCCGCCGATCGCACCAAAACTATGCATTAAAATGAGTAAAAATGGACCTCATTACCCAAGGAATTTTAGGCGGCGCCATTGGCCAAGCTGGCTTTCAAAACAACCTCGGTAAAAAAGCTGTTTTATGGGGTGCCTTAATTGGCATGGTTCCGGATCTTGATGTTTTAGTTAAGATTTCAAGCAATCCTCTGTCAGAACAATTGTACCACCGAGGCTTTACCCATTCTCTATTTTTTGCCCCTTTGGCAGCCCCTTTCTTAGCCGGGCTGTTATGCCGATTTTATGATAAAAAGGTAAAGGCACCCAACTATTGGACATGGTTCTGGCTCGCCTTTTGGGTACTGATTACCCATCCTCTGCTGGACCTTTTTACAACGTATGGGACTCAACTCTTGAACCCTATTAGTAATTACAGATTTAGTCTGTCAGGTATTGCTATCATTGACCCTCTTTATTCTATCCCCTTATTAACAGGGGTCTTAGTAGGCTTGTGGACCAAAACGCAAGCTTTTCGAAGCTATTTAACGTCTCTTTTACTGCTGCTGACAACAACCTATTTATTCTATGGTGTTAGTTGCAATCAAAAAGCACTAGCTCTGGCGCGTCAAAGTATCGGCCAGCAAGGATCGATTATGATCAATAGCTATCCCACTTTATTACAAATTCATGTTCGCCGATTAGTAGCCCATGTCGGGGACCAAGTTTGGATAGCCTATACAACAACCTATCCTGGCTCCAATTATCCCATTCGCTGGGAAAAATATGATAAAGCGCCGGCTAAAACTTGCCAATCTTTTCTTGCCACCACTGAGGCCCAGATCTACGATTGGTTTAGTGATGGGGATTACATCATGACTCAAACCCACAATATTCTGAAAATGCAAGATTTACGATTTGGATTTATTGGTTCCTCTCAGCTGGGCATTTGGGGGCTCTACGCAAAAATCAATCCAGACGGCTCACTGCAAAACCCCCCGCAGAAATTTCGTACACCAACAAATTTTGGTAACGGCAAGGATGATATTTCAACATCCCTACTTCAACAGTTGTTCCAAGCCTCGCTGGGGTATGAAAGTCAACTTTTAGGAATCTATCACCTCTAACGATTGCTTTTACCACCCAAGCAATTTGCTTGTTGGGTTAACTTAAATATGGTAGAAGTTGGTTTAAATTAGCAATATTCGAGAGTAACAATGTCAAAGTCCCCGGTTTTCTTAACTGGCTGTGCCGGCTTTATTGGTATGCACACAACCAAACGTCTCCTTGACCAAGGGGAAACAGTCATCGGTGTCGACAATATTAATCCATACTATTCTGTTGATTTAAAACGCGATCGTCTGAAGCAATTAGAGCATCCAAATTTTCATTTTCACGAGGTCGATATTAGTGACCGCCAAGCTATGGAAAAAATTTGGACGACTTATGAGCCTAAAAGGGCTATCAATTTAGCAGCCCAAGCAGGGGTCCGTTATTCCATCGAAAATCCATTCGCCTATATTTCAAGCAACATCACGGGATTTTTGGTTATGCTTGAACTATGTCGTCACCAAAAAGATTTTGCAAATCTGGTCTATGCAAGTACCTCTTCCATTTATGGATCCAGTACCAATATGCCTTTCGTTGAAGATCAAATGACGGCGGTTCCTATCTCCCTTTACGCGGCAACCAAAAGTGGCAATGAATTAATGGCTCAATCATACAATTATCTGTATGGAATGCCAGCAACAGGTCTTCGATTTTTTACCGTTTATGGCCCATGGGGACGTCCCGATATGGCAGCCTTTAAATTTACGAAGGCCATTCTCGCCGGCGAGCCCTTAGATCTTTATAATGCTGGAAAAATGAAGCGTGATTTTACCTATGTTGAGGATATTGTCTCTGGGGTTGTCGCCGCCGTGAACAGAAAACCGACGAATAAGATTGGTGAGAGGCATCCTATTTACAACCTTGGCAACAACCGTTGTGAAGATTTACCACGAATCATTACACTGATTGAAGAAACACTTGGGAAAAAGGCACTCATTAATAATATGCCAATGCAACTAGGGGACGTTAAAGAAACCTATGCTAATATTGATAAGGCTAAGGCTGAGCTTGGCTATTCCCCCCAAACAACCATTGATACAGGCGTTCCAAACTTTGTTCGATGGTATATGGACTATCATAAATAAGGACAACAAATGAAACTAGCTTTTACATTTCCGGGACAAGGATCTCAAACTGTTGGGATGGGCAAAGATTTTTATGATAATTTTGCCGTCTCAAAACAAGTTTTTGAAGAAGTTGATAACACCCTTAACCAGAAGTTAAGCACTCTCATCTTTGAGGGAGATCAAGATAAGCTAACGCTCACTGAAAACACGCAACCAGCCCTGATGGCGGTCAGTATGGCAATTATTCGGGCTCTTGAAAATGAGTTGGGTGTCAAAGCAGCCTCTCTAACAGCCTTTATGGCAGGCCATTCTTTAGGTGAATATACAGCAAACTGTGCTGCTGGCACCTTTAGTTTAGCTGATACGGCCCGTTTACTCCGCATTCGTGGCTCAGCCATGCAAAAAGCAGTTCCCGTGGGTCAAGGGGCCATGGCTGCGATTTTGAATATGCCCATCGAAGCGGTAGAAATTCTTGCAAGTGATGCTGCTCAAGGCCAAGTCTGCGTTATTGCTAATGATAACTCTGAAGGTCAAGTTGTCATTAGTGGTCACACAAAAGCAATTGATCGAGCAATCCCACTTGCTTTAGAAAGAGGAGCTAAACACGCTTTGTCCTTACCGGTCAGCGCCCCTTTCCATAGCCCGTTAATGGAACCGGCGGCAGCAGCGATGGCGGAAGCTTTAGATTTAGTTAACAGTCAATCACCCCTCTGTCCCATCTTAACGAACGTGACAGCCAGCCTTGTCTATGATGATGAAATCCTTAAACGCTTTTTGGTGGATCAAGTTACGGGCCGAGTACGCTGGCGGGAATCCATGACGGGACTCCCTTTACACGACATTACCCATTGTATTGAGATTGGCGCCGGAAAAGTACTAACGGGTCTGGTTAAGAAATCAGCGCCGTCAGTCGAAGCCAGCACAATCAATACAATCGATGACATGAAGAATTTTATAGATACTCTTGGTACAAAACTTGTTGCATAAGGAAAAAATATGTTTCAGCTCAATGATCAGGTTGCATTAGTAACAGGGGCAACTGGCAGTTTAGGAAAGGCCATCGCCCGTAAACTTCATCAACAAGGTGCCATAGTTGCCATTTCAGGGACGCGTGAAGCCTTATTGAATGAGCTGGCAGCAGAGCTTGGCGATCGCGTTCACGTCTTTCCCTGCAACCTTGGAGATACAGACAGCGTTGAAGCCTTAATTCCAGCTGTTATAGAAAAGCTTGGTAAAGTTGATATCTTGGTTAACAATGCTGGTGTAACACGCGACACTCTTATCATGCGCATGAAAGATGAAGATTGGGACACGGTTATTAACATTAATCTAAGCTCAGTTTTCCGTTTATGCCGAGCCGCCACCAAAGGAATGATGAAACGCCGCTATGGTCGCATCATCAATATTTCATCCGTGGTTGGCTTTACAGGTAACCCGGGCCAAGCAAACTATTGCGCCTCCAAAGCTGGTCTGGTTGGGATGACGAAATCCTTGGCGACTGAGCTTGCCAATCGCGGTATTACAGCGAACTGTGTTGCCCCCGGCTTTATCGCGTCTGCTATGACGGAAGAGTTACCCGAAGCAACCAAGGCAAACATTTTATCCTCCATTCCCATGGACAAGATGGGAATAGCTGATGATATCGCTGTGGCTGTCGTCTATTTAGCGTCCCTCGAAGCAAGCTATATGACAGGGCAAACTCTGCACGTTAATGGTGGAATGGCGATGATTTAAGCGTCGTCGCCAAACAACCTTCTTTTTCTTAATCAAGGGTGTTAACTTAACCTCATGAAAAAAATTCGTCATCTACTTGAATATATTCCCATTTATCTTCTCTACCGTCTTTGCCGAGTTATGGGGTTTAGGCGTGCCTCAAATCTCGGGGGTTTTATCGGTCGACATCTTGGGTATTGGTATGCTTTACTGACTAAAGTTGCTGACAAAAACATTGCCCGAGTTTTCCCCACACTCTCCCCTGATAACCGAAAAAAAATAATTAAAAAAGCAGCTGAAAATTTTGGTCGAACCTTTTTCGAATATTTTGTTTTAGATTTGGCTGATCAAGATCCTGCATTCAAAAATGAATCCAACGGCTTCGATAAAGTGGCCGATTACATTGCGGGTAAGCGGCCCATTATCGGATTTTCGGCCCACCTTGGCAATTGGGAAATAGGCGCAAAAGACTATCTCGCGCACGGACGTGCATTGACAACAATATACCGCGCCATTAACAACCCTTATGTCAATGCCTTAATCTTAAAATGCCGTGGAACGATTGTGGCCAATCAGATTCCAAAAGGCAAAGGTTCAGGCCTTGCCTCTATTCGAGCCCTAAAATCAGGCCAGCACATGGTTATCCTTGTTGATCAAAAATTCAATGAAGGAATAGATATTCCCTTGTTCGGCCATCCTGCTAGAACAGCTGATGGATACGTTAAATTAGCGATTGCCGCCAACGCTTATTTAGTCCCGATGCTCATCACGCGCCATGACAGTACCAAATTTGTAGTTCATTATATGGATGACGTTATTGACCCCACAACCATGACAGTTGAAGAGTGCTTACTGAAAGTAAACCATTATCTCGAGGAATGGATAAAAACCTATCCTGACCAATGGTTCTGGTTCCATCGTCGTTGGGATAAGCCATTTTATAAGGATAACGTGGCTTAAGGTGGGGAGCTCTCAGAAATATATAGCTGTCCTTCTTAATTCATTCCGATGACAGGTTATCTATAAGGAATGAGTAACTCACAGCGCCTTCCTCAAGGTAATTCACTTAACCGTCTTCCCTTAACCTAAAAAACTTAGACTATTGCCGTTTTCATTATTAAAGTATTAATCAGGGCGTAAAAGAAGGACGTAATTATGAAGGTTTTGAAAAAATTAGATCTGTCTGATCGCCGTAATCTAGCCAAAACGATCTCCTTAGTCGAATCAGAAAAAAATCAAGACCAGCAAGAAGGCGACCTTCTCATTCAGGAACTTTATGATGGGCTCCAACAAGAGATACCACAAAACACAATTGTTATTGCGATCACGGGTACCCCTGGGGCTGGGAAATCAACTTTTATCAATGCCTTTGGTACTCAATTGGCAGACCAGGGTTTCAAAGTTGCAGTTCTAGCCATTGATCCGAGCTCTAGCCTTTCTGGAGGGGCGATCCTGGGCGATAAAACACGGATGACAGAGCTCGCTCGCCATCCCAATGCTTTTATTCGCCCCACCCCTTCCCGCGTCGGCAGCCTTGGTGGCCTGGCGCCAGCAACAGAAGACAGTTTATACATTTTAAAAGCAGCTAAATTTGATTATATCTTTATTGAAACCATTGGTGTAGGTCAAAATGAATGGGATGTTGCGTTGCTCGCCGACAGGGTAATCATAATGATTCCTCCCATGACGGGCGATGAGCTACAAGGCATTAAAAAAGGCAATTTAGAATATATTGACTACCTGGTTATTAATAAGTTTGATGGCGCTTCCAAAGATCTAGCCCGCGCTACCGCTGATGACTATCAATCAGCCTTTAAAAGCCTTGGTAAAAAAGTTTTTCTAACGTCAGCTGTGGAAAAAACTGGATTCGAGGATATTTTAAAGGAAATTCAGAGGCACTCACCACCTTGTCAACACTCAGAACAGCTTTTATTACGTCGCTTAGACTCTCAATTACTTAAAACGTTATTATCTATTCCTTCCATTGCAGAGATTTTTAATCAAACGAATAAATTGAAAGCCCCAACACGGATTAAAGTAAATTTTTTCATAGAACAATTAAAGAAATTATTGACGCGACAACAAATTTTATAGTACTAATTGAGCAAGTTATATTTATGGGAGTCAAAACCATGGCACGTCGTTGTGCAATTTCTAAAAAAGGTGTTCTATCTGGCAATAATGTCAGCCACGCAAACAATAAGTCACGCCGTCGCTTTTTGCCTAACCTACAAAACGTGAGCTTTATGTCTGAAGCTCTAGGTCGTGCAATTAGCATGCGTCTTTCCACTAATGCTATCAGAACCATTGAATTTCATGGTGGTTTAGACGCATACTTGCAAAAAGTAAGCTCTGTTAACCTTGATCCAAAAATTGCAAAGCTTAAAAAAGTTATTATTAAAATTGCAGAAGCACGTCAATAAGATTCATTATTTTTGCTTCTAAGATATAGGCTCTGGTTTTCCAGAGCCTTTTTTATTGCTTGGCATCTCGAGTTCCCGGCTCTTCGGCCGGGAAAAGGGCCTTCTATGAACAATAAATGCATCCCCGGGCTTGACCCGGGGTCTCGATAATCCGCTTATCATCTCGAGTTCCCGGCGCTTCGGCCGGGAAAGACGACTCTTTCCGGGCAACCAAAAGACAACCTAGAAACTTAAATTAATATGAAAGCTTCCTCATTCCGGACTTGATCCGGAATCCATTCCTGGGTCTTAATCCGAGAAAGATTTAGAAAAATATAGCTGGGATAAAACCATACTGTCCGTGAACTCAAGGTATAGTTTCCGGATCGCCCTTCGGTTGCCCGGAAAGAGGAAGTTTTACGGGGGACGATGAGGTACTCTTCCTAACCCCATGCTTGATTGCCACAGCCAATATTTCAGGAGTAATTGCTTATCACCTCGAGTTCTCGGCTCTGCGGCCGGGAAAGGGAGACCTTTACTATATATTTCTCACCTTTTCCGGGCAACCGAAGGGTGACCCGGAAACTCGATAGGGCAGAGTAATCGCCTATCAGCTCGAGTTCCCGGCTCTTCGGCCGGGAAGAGGGCCTTCTATAAACAATAAATGCATCCCCGGGCTTGACCCGGGGTCTCGATAATCCGCTTATCATCTCGAGTTCCCGGCGCTTCGGCCGGGAAAGACGACTCTTTCCGGGCAACCAAAAGACAACCTAGAAACTTAAATTAATATGAAAGCTTCCTCATTCCGGACTTGATCCAGAATCCATTCCTGGGTCTTAATCCGAGAAAGATTTAGAAAAATATAGCTGTGATAAAACCATACTGTCCGTGAACTCAAGGTATAGTTTCCGGATCGCCCTTCGGTTGCCCGGAAAGAGGAAGTTTTACGGGGGACGATGAGGTACTCTTCCTAACCCCATGCTTGATTGCCACAGCCAATATTTCAGGAGTAATTGCTTATCACCTCGAGTTCTCGGCTCTGCGGCCGGGAAAGGGAGACCTTTACTATATATTTCTCACCTTTTCCGGGCAACCGAAGGGTGACCCGGAAACTCGATAGGGCAGAGTAATCGCCTATCAGCTCGAGTTCCCGCCTCTTCGGCCGGGAAGAGGGCCTTCTATAAACAATAAATGCATCCCCGGGCTTGACCCGGGGTCTCGATAATCCGCTTATCACCTCGAGTTCTCGGCTCTGCGGCCGGGAAAGGGAGACCTTAGCTATTGCATCCCAGCAGGACTTGGAGAAACAGAGTGGTTTTTCTCAACCCACTGTATGGGCTTAAGGGCAGAAATAAGAGCTTCTTTAAGAACTTCATCTGCTGTTGCGACCGGGATAATCTTAATTCCTTTCTTGACGTTTTCTGGAATATCGTCAAGATCTTTCTCATTGTCGATCGGAATCAAGACTTTTTTAATACCCCCGCGGTGAGCTGCCAACATCTTCTCTTTTAATCCACCAATTTGAAGAACACGCCCTCTCAAAGTGATTTCACCCGTCATGGCCACATCCTTATTTACCGGAATGGATGTTAAAGCTGACACAATGGATGTACACATAGCAACGCCTGCCGATGGACCATCCTTTGGAATGGCACCTTCCGGAACGTGAATGTGAATATCGCGCTTTTCAAATATTTCCGGATCAATTCCAAAACGTGGCGCTTGCGAACGAATGTAACTAACAGCAGCTTGGATTGATTCTTGCATAACATCGCCAAGCTTACCTGTGATCATCGTCTTACCTTTACCAGGAACAACAACAGCTTCAATGGTTAACAAGTCGCCACCAACTTCTGTCCACGCTAAGCCTGTTGTCGCCCCAACAGCGTCTTGTTCTTCAACCTGACCGTAATGGAATTTAGGAACCCCCGCGTATTTACTCAAATTCTTGGCTGTAATACTAACAACTTTAACTTGATCAACCAGAATTTCCTTAATGGCTTTACGCGCCAAATTGGCAATTTCTCGTTCCAGATTGCGCACACCTGCTTCACGCGTATAAAGACGAACTAGATTTTTCAAGACCTCCTCATCGATCATCAGTTCATTTTTCTTGAGGCCGTGAACTTCCATTTCTTTTGGAACTAAATGCTGTTTAGCAATTTCGATTTTTTCATCCTCTGTATAACCGGGCAGACGAATAATTTCCATACGATCCAACAATGGTTGCGACATCTTCAATGTATTGGCTGTCGTCACAAACATTACATCGGATAAATCATAATCAACCTCTAAGTAGTGATCATTAAAGGTAGCGTTCTGTTCTGGATCTAAAACTTCCAGCAACGCTGAGGCGGGGTCTCCGCGCCAATCCGCCCCCATTTTATCAATCTCATCTAATAAGAACAAAGGATTACTGGTCTTAGCTTTCCGCATGCTTTGAATAATCTTACCCGGCATCGATCCGATATAGGTTCGGCGGTGGCCGCGCACCTCAGCCTCATCCCGGACACCGCCCAGGGCAACCCGTACGAAATGACGCCCAGTAGCCTGCGCAATTGATTTACCAAGAGATGTCTTACCCACACCGGGAGGTCCCACCAAGCACAAGATTTGCCCTCGCACTTTACCCACGCGTGCTTGAACAGCTAGGTATTCCAGAATACGCTCTTTAACTTTATCTAAGCCGCAGTGATCCCGATCAAGAATTCGACGCGCCTCTGCTAAATCTTTTTTGACTCGACTGCGATGTTGCCAGGGGATATTGAGCATCCAATCAAGATAGTTGCGCACAACCGTCGCTTCCGCTGACATAGGATTCATAGCGCGCAGTTTCTTCAGCTCTGCTGTGCACTTTTCTCGCGCCTCTTTACTAAGTTTAATCTTACGGATCTTGGTTTCAAACTCAGAAAGCTCATCCTTCGCTTCATCCACATCGCCTAACTCTTTTTGAATAGCCTTCATCTGCTCATTCAAATAATAATCGCGCTGTGTCTTTTCCATTTGCTTTTTAACGCGATTACGGATGCGTTTTTCGACTTGCATCACACTAATCTCGCCTTCAATCATGGATAAAAGCTCTTCCAATCGATCCCCGACGCCGGCCATTTCCAAAAGTTTTTGCTTTTCCGCAATCTTTAAGGATAAATAGGACGCAATTGTATCCGCCAGCTTAGCAGGATCATCAATTTGATTAATGGTCACCAAAACATCCGGTGGAATTTTACGATTTAACTTAATGTATTGCTCGAATAGAGCGATGAGACTGCGCGTGACAGCCTCCAACTCTTCCTCAGAGCGTTCCTCTACAAGATCCAACGGCTCCGCATAAGCTTCAAAATAGTCAAGTTGGTCAGAATATTGAACAATTCGCACCCGACGCACGCCTTCAACCAAAACTTTAACGGTGCCATCTGGTAGCTTTAAAAGCTGCAAGACACTGCCAATCGTCCCAATGGTGTAAAGGTCAGTCGTCGACGGATCGTCCAAGGCTGGATTCTTCTGTGTCACAAGCAAAACCTGCTTGTCTTCCCCGCGCATAACATCTTCTAAAGCCCGAACAGATTTTTCACGCCCTACAAACAAAGGCACAATCATGTGAGGAAAAACAACAATATCTCTCAACGGGAGCACGGGATACTTAGTACCGTTCATCTGTCCCTGCATTTACTTACCCTCTTATTGTCTTTTTAGTTATCAGATCCTGTCTTATCTGCTCGCTTCTGTGCAAGCATTTTTAATGGTTGAGCCCGTCCTTCCACAACTTCCTTATTGATAACAACTTCTTCCACATCTTCATAGCTTGGTAATTCGAACATTGTATCAAGTAGAATAGCTTCAAGAATCGACCTTAAACCACGTGCCCCTGTTTTGCGAGCAATCGCTTTTTTCGCAACCCCCATCAATGCATCTTCCGTAAAGGAAAGCTTCACGTCTTCCATTTCAAAGAGTCGCTGATACTGCTTAACCAAAGCATTTTTAGGTTTAGTCAAAATCTCAACCAAAACTTCGGCTGTCAAATCGGTCAATGTAGCAATCACCGGCAAGCGACCAATGAATTCTGGAATGAGACCAAATTTCAATAAATCTTCTGGTTCTAAATCTTGCAAGATCTCACCCGGCGTCCGATCATCAGGTCCTCGAACATCAGCGCCGAACCCAATTGCAACACCTTTACCACGGCTTGAAATGATTCGATCAATTCCCGCAAAAGCTCCGCCACAAATAAACAAAATGTTTGTCGTATCAACCTGCAAGAATTCTTGCTGCGGGTGCTTCCGGCCGCCTTGTGGTGGAACTGACGCCACTGTACCTTCCATGATCTTCAACAACGCCTGCTGCACCCCTTCCCCGGACACATCACGGGTAATGGATGGATTGTCTGATTTACGAGAAATCTTATCAACCTCATCAATGTAAACAATGCCGCGTTGGGCGCGCTCAACATTATAATCTGCTGCTTGAAGTAAGCGTAAAATAATATTTTCTACATCCTCACCAACATACCCAGCTTCTGTCAGCGTCGTCGCATCTGCCATGGTAAATGGGACATCAATAATACGAGCAAGCGTTTGGGCTAGTAAAGTCTTACCACTCCCGGTGGGTCCAACCAACAGGATATTGGACTTCGCAATCTCAATATCGGCTCCTTTGCCACCGTTATTCAACCGTTTATAGTGATTGTGAACCGCCACCGACAAAACTTTTTTAGCCTGTTCCTGCCCGATCACATATTCATCTAAAACTTTACAGATTTCCATTGGTGAGGGAATACCCTCAGCATCTTTAGAAAATGTAGCACGGCTTTCTTCCCGAATAATATCCGTACATAGCTCTACACACTCATCGCAGATAAAAACTGTCGGTCCCGCAATGAGTTTACGCACCTCGTGCTGGCTTTTACCGCAGAAAGAACAATACAAAGTGTTCTTAACATCTGTTCCACTGGTTTTACTCATGCTTGACTCCTAAAATCTCCTATGTATCATAATCTTTTTTACAAAAAAGACAATGATCACAAGTGCCCTTTTCAATTATAAGTATGTATCCTAAAATCTAAATAAATAGTTAAATAAAATCCCTCTTAACTATTTTATGGGAAATTAGAAAGCCTTACCTTGCCAGAAAAACTTATGACTTCCAAGACTTTTCAGCCATCATCACAACAATTTTAGCGATATAGAGCTCTGATTGCCAGCATAAATTAAAACATTGAAGGACTCTACCTTTCATAATGATTCAAAAATCATCAATTTTAAACATGAGATTTTAGTGATTTTTTGACCTACCCATTTGCGCAGAGTCGTAAGCAAGCTCAATAACCAATATATCGTTGACCCTTTTACGCCATTCAAGGTAATCTTAACCATAAAATAAGAGAGGGATATACCGTGCAAACTGCGATAAAACCACAAGATCAAGCACCTTATAAGCCGATGGCCAATGCAATCAGATTTCTAAGTGCCGATGCGGTCGAAAAAGCAAAATCCGGCCACCCCGGCATGCCCATGGGGATGGCTGATGTTGCAACCGTCCTATTTCGTGATTTCTTAAAATATGATCCAGCCGCACCCCACTGGCCGAACCGAGATCGTTTTATCCTGAGTGCCGGCCATGGCTCTATGCTGCTTTACTCTCTTCTCTATTTAACAGGATATAAAGATATTACACTGGAAGAGCTGCGTCACTTTCGTCAATTAGATGCTAAAACTGCTGGCCATCCCGAATACGGTCATGCGGCCGGCATTGAAACCACCACCGGCCCTCTAGGCCAAGGAATCAGTAATGCGGTCGGCATGGCGTTAGCCGAACAAATCTTTCATGCTGAATTTCCTGATCTGGTTGACCACAAAACCTATGTTATTGCCAGCGACGGTGATTTAATGGAGGGAATCTCTCAAGAAGCCATCTCTCTGGCTGGACATTGGGGTTTGAAAAACCTTATTGTTTTGTATGATGACAACAGCATTTCCATCGATGGCGATACTAATCTGGCTTTTACCGATGATACTCAGCGTCGATTTGAAGCCTGCTATTGGGAAATTCTGACAATTGATGGTCATAACTTTGAGGCCATTGCTAACGCTCTCAGCCGCGCTCAACAAGCTCAACGTCCTATCCTTATTCGCTGTAAAACACGGATTGCTGAAGGGGCACCAACGAAAGCAGGAACTTCCTCTAGCCATGGCTCCCCCTTAGGCCCCCATGAAATTGCTCAAATGCGGCAAAATCTTGACTGGGATGCCCAACCCTTTGACATTCCAGCGGACATTTTGGCTGAATGGCGAGAAGCAGGTGAGCGACATAGAGCAAAGCGTCAAGAATGGGAAGCCCATTTTAACAGACATCCTGACTCCAAAGAGATCTCTCGTCGCCTCAACCATGAACGACAACCATCCGTTAAGGATGCTCTTAAATCTGTTATCTTATCTTATATAGATATGCCGGTAGAAAGAGCCACCCGCCAACTCTCTCAAGAGGTCTTAGAACGTATAGCACCGTTGATGCCAGAGTTAATCGGCGGATCTGCTGACTTAACGGGATCTAATAATACAAAGGCAAAACCTCAACGCATTATTAATCGCGATAATTTTGCTGGGAACTATATCCATTATGGTGTGCGGGAGCATGGCATGGCGGCAATTATGAATGGTCTTTCCTTATATGGCGGTTTCCGACCCTATGGAGGAACATTCTTGATCTTTAGTGACTATTTACGTCCCGCCCTCAGGCTATCGGCTTTAATGCATCAACCGGTTATTTATGTACTGACCCATGACTCCATTGGATTGGGGGAAGACGGCCCCACTCATCAGCCGATAGAACATCTCGCAGCCCTCAGGGCAATTCCCAACTTGAATGTTTTTCGTCCGGCCGATGGGATTGAAGTCACTGAGTGTTGGGACTTAGCCTTGAACACTCCCGATCGGCCAAGTGTTCTTGCCCTCACCCGTCAAAATGTCAGACAAATTCGTTTAAAAGATAGTCAAAAGAATTTATCAGGATTAGGGGGATATGTGGCATGGGGAGATGCTGAGCAACGAGACTTAACTCTTATTGCCACGGGGTCCGAAGTTGGCCTTGCTGTTGAGGTTGCCGAAACATTGGCAGAGCAGTCCATCAAAGCAACGGTTATTTCAATGCCCTGTACACGATTGTTTGATGAACAACCCAAGGATTATAGAAAATCTGTATTGGGCTCAGCGCCTCGTTTTGCGATCGAAGCAGCCTCTCCCTATGGGTGGGAAAGATACGTGGGTGAGTCAGACCATATTTTTGGCATTCCAAGTTTTGGAGCCTCGGCACCCTATCAAGATTTATATGATAAATTCGGCCTA
This sequence comes from Candidatus Paracaedibacter acanthamoebae, assembly GCF_000742835.1. Taxonomy (GTDB): domain Bacteria; phylum Pseudomonadota; class Alphaproteobacteria; order Paracaedibacterales; family Paracaedibacteraceae; genus Paracaedibacter; species Paracaedibacter acanthamoebae. The sequence goes on from NZ_CP008941.1 coordinate 1,748,107, forward strand.
ACTGTTGAAAAGATCGTGCCAAAAATTTTAAAGCAGATTCAAAAGAATGACTAAGGGGATGTGCATCAACGACCAAGAAATGACGGCCATCAAAAATCGATTTAAGGAACTATTCTGCGATAGTGATCCACTATGGCTTTTTGGCTCCCGCGTCAATCTTGACGACCACGGCGGCGACATTGACTTATTTATTGACACATCGATTCTTAAAGAACTAGCTATTTTCTGGCACTCCCTCCGCCCTAAAATTTTAACCTTACTTAATACCAACTAATGGAGACTCTTTAATGACTATTCGCGTCGCAATAAATGGCTTTGGTCGCATCGGTCGCATGATTTTGCGAGCCCTGGCTGAAAACAAACGATCTGAATTTCAGGTCGTTGCGCTCAATGATCTTGGATCATTGGACGCAAACGCCCATCTCTTCAAATATGATTCCATCCATGGGCGTTTCCCAGGCACTGTCGTGACCACAGCTGACACAATGGATGTTGGTCTGGGCGCTATGAAGGTGATTGCCGAAGCTAACCCAGAAAAACTGCCATGGAAAGAGCTTGGTATTGATATTGTCCTTGAATGCAGTGGTCGCTTTACCGATAAAGATCAAGCAGCTAAGCACCTCACAGCTGGGGCTAAAAAGGTGATTGTATCGGCACCCTCGAAAGGAGCCGATGCCACTATTGTGATGGGCGTTAACCATGAAACCTTGACAAAGGATCACCATGTGATCTCTTGCGGTTCTTGCACAACCAACTGTTTAGCCCCTGTTGCCAAGGTTCTGCATCAAGGGCTTGGCATAGAGATGGGGTACATGACAACTATTCACGCTTATACAGGTGATCAGCGCTTGGTCGATACCTTGCACAGCGATATGCATCGTGCGAGAGCAGCCGCCATGTCCATGATTCCATCAACAACAGGGGCAGCCAAAGCCTTAGGATTAGTTCTCCCCGAACTACAAGGTAAGCTCGATGGCTGTGCCGTTCGCGTCCCCACAGCAAATGTTTCCATGATTGACCTAACATTTGTTGCAGGTCAATCAACCACAGTAAAGGAAATTAATGAGTTGATGAAAAAAGCATCCGAGGGCGCCCTGGGCAAAATTCTGTCTATTAACTCAGAACCCCTCGTCTCAATCGACTTTAATCACAGTGCTTATAGTTCTAACTTTGATACAACCCAAACTCAAGTTGTGGGTGATAAATTCTGTCGGGTTGTTTCTTGGTATGATAATGAATGGGGCTTCTCAAATCGTATGGGTGATCTAACGGCCCTGGTGGCAAGTTTGTGCTCAAGCACCAACTAATTTACTCTCATCTCTCTTAAAGGAAATTAAGGGATTCTTGTCATCATTTCCGCAAAGGGCTCTGTAAATAGTCAAAAAAGGAGGGGGTTTGCTTCCCTCTCCTTTCTATAATATTTCAATAGAATGCTTAGCCCTTTTTATTGATCCTTCAGCATCGCTACGTTAAAGCTGGTGCCTCTGATTGGATGGGTAGAGAAATTAATATCGACATCATAATCTTTCTGACAGGCCCGAACAACCCAGTGTTCGCTCCAAGATTGGCCATTATAAGGCCGTGTCACATACATTTTCTTAACATTTTGAAGGCCTATATCTTCCTTACAGCTGGTATTGGCACGCACTGTGGTGGCAACAAAAGGCATAAGACTCGCTTGAAGTCGGGTATCTGTTAAGGTTCCACTAATACCCTGCGGCGTCTCATTACTACAGCTTATCAGCGCAATAGGTGTTACAACAAAAGCAACCAGTTTTTTAAGTTTCATTTGTCTTTCTCCCTCTTTAAATGATGATTTGAGAGTAAAGCAAATTTAACGAAATTAAGTGGTTAAAAAACCCTAAATTATAACCATAAACAACGCTTCACAATAACCTTTTGGAAGAGGTTTCCACAATCGTTAACAGGCTACTTGCAATTTAGCTGCACGCCTTCAGGATTTAGAGCAGCAAGGTAGGCTTCAAAAGAAGAAATCTGATCAGATTATTGTGTCAAAGAATTATGAATACAACTATTTGTATTTTATGGAGACACTAATTACCTATCTTCATAATAATCTTCGTTTTGGCGTTGTGAAACGTCTCCTAAAGGGGCCTAGGTGGAGAAATAGATAATTCTCGCAGTGGCTCACGAATAAGTTTAACACTTAATAAAGTTACCACTTCTATTCATGTGCATGATTCTAACAATGGTATTCTGGAAGGCGGACGGATTAGTTCATTAATAAAGTTTTTTATAGAAGCTGGTACAACTTTGCAAGACGATATAAGGAAGAATGAAATATATAGCTTCTCTAAAGGTTAAGGTGGGCGTCATAGAAAGCTTAAGGCGGCGATTCAAAATTTTTTCGATTACGTCGCCCAATGTTCCTTATAATAAAAAAATTACGGTGAAAACACCTGTATAAATCATATCTGATATCGAATTGACGTTAATTTTTGGGTGGGTTGGTATGGATATATCTTCCTTTAGGTCTCTATTGCTTGCTCACTGGAAATTTTTAGCCCTTCTTCATGGCTCGTTTTTTATGGCGAATTGCCTGCCAATAATCCAGACGCTTTTGAATTTCTCGTTCAAAGCCACGCTCCACAGGAGAATAAAATTGAGTCTCGGCCATATCATCCGGAAAGAATTTTTGCCCTGAATAAGCCCCCTCACTATCATGATCATATTGATAGCCTTTGCCATATCCTTCTTGCTCCATCAATTTAGTTGGAGCATTAAGGATATGTTTGGGGGGAGATTTTTCTCCTGTTGCAGCAGCAACTTTGGCGCTTGCTTTAAATGCCAAATAAACAGCATTGGATTTTGGCGCTGTTGCACAATAAACAACAGCATTCGCGATAGACAACTCCCCTTCGGGTGACCCTAATCGTTCGTAGGCTTGATGAGCTGCCATTGCATGCATTAGGGCCTGGGGGTCAGCCAAGCCAATATCTTCGGCGGCAAATCGAACAACTCGGCGCGCAATATATAAGGGGGGCTCGCCGGCCTCGACCATGCGCTGAAACCAATACAACGCAGCATCAGGATCAGATCCACGCATGGACTTAATAAAGGCACTGATAATATTATAGTGAAAATCTTGGTTTTTATCATAAAGGGCTAACCGCCGTTGTATACGTTCCCCCAGCTCCTCGGCTGTTAAATCATGGTCATCTTGATAATCCAGCACAGTTTCAACCAGATTTAATAAATTCCGCCCATCCCCCCCTGCCATTTGAATTAAGGCTGTCCGGGCTTGCGGCATGAGAGGAAGGCGTTTTTGCGTCAACCGTTCTGCTCGCTCTAGCAACTGCTCTGACGCCGTTTCATCGAGTAGATTCAGCGTTAAAACTCTCGCCCGCGACAGCAAAGCAGAATTCAACGCAAAAGACGGATTTTCGGTTGTCGCCCCCACTAAGGTAATCAATCCACTTTCAATCGGCCCTAAGAGGGCATCTTGTTGCGCCTTATTGAATCGATGAATTTCATCGATAAACAACAGGATGCCGCTACGCCCTTGCGCGTGATCAAAAATCTTACGTAAGTCTGCCACGCCAGAAAAAACCGCTGATAACTGAACAAACTCTTGCTCTGTCTCAGTTGCAAGCAGCCGAGCTAGTGTTGTTTTCCCTGTACCAGGAGGGCCCCATAAAATGAGGGATGGTAATTTTTTAGCAGCAAGAAGTCGACTTAAAATTCCCCCTGCTCCTGTTAGATGGTCTTGTCCGACAACCTCAGAAATATGCAAGGGTCGCAGCCGTTCAGCCAACGGTGCATGGGGGTTTGGAATAGACGACAATAAATCATTCATTATCAGTGGTGGCCTTTTTATCAAATCTCTTGCAGCAAAAATGCCACAAAATCTGTATCTCAACAAAGCATGTTATTGATAGAGAGCTAAATAACCTGCTCTTTAACACCTCTCTTATCTATAATGCTGTCAGCTGAATTGCGACAGAGTTAATACAATACCGCAATCCCATTGGCTCAGGCCCATCCGGGAAAACATGACCTAAATGACTATCACAGGTGTTGCACATTACTTCTACTCTGACTTGTGCTAATGATCTATCCATCTCATATTTGACAGCGTTATCTTGAATAGGATGCGTAAAACTAGGCCAGCCGGTACCGGAGTCAAACTTAAGACGTGCCTCAAAAAGAGCACTATCACAGCAAATACAGGCATAAATCCCAGGCTCATAGAGATGACATAAAGCACCCGAATAACTGGCTTCAGTTCCTTTTTGGCGAGTAATCCTAAATTCTTCAGGCGTTAACAGCTGCAACCATTCAGCTTCTGTTTTTTCCACGCGATGATCGGGAACAGGGTTCCCCTCCATGGCATATCTAATAATATCATTCCAGTTTAGCACGAAACTTCCCCTTCACTGTTATCACAAGATGAGAGTTTCATTAAGTATATTAGAAACCTGAACGTTCCATCTGCGTCATGCTGTCGCATTCAAAAACAAAGGAAATCAGGGTTAAATTAAATAGAAATAATTTTATCGAAAAGGGGCTCGGGGTGGCCACAAACCAAAAAACTTCTGATGATTCGCCACAGACAACACGACGCGACTTTATTCATATATCGGCCTGCGCTTTTGCCGCAGTCGGAGCCGGTGCCGCTATCGTTCCTTTCATTCAAAGCATGAATCCGGCGGAGGATGTTTTGGCTTCATCCACCGTTGACGTGGATGTATCCAAATTGAATCCGGGTGAGTCTTTAACCGCCATGTGGCGCGGCAAGCCCATCTTTATTAAACGTCGTACCGAAGAAGAAGTCAAAGCTGTCCGCGCAATTCCTTTAAAAGAGTTGAAAGATCCACAAACAGATCAAGCGCGCGTAGAGCAGCCGGACTGGCTTGTCGTTATTGGCGTCTGCACCCACCTTGGCTGTATTCCAACCTTAAGAAAAAATCTCGTCGAAGGGGCAGATGGATGGTTATGCGCCTGTCATGGGTCAAAATATGACGGATCTGGCCGTATTATTAGTGGACCTGCGCCAACGAATCTTCCGGTGCCAGCTTATACATTTTTGAATGACAACAAAGTTATTAGAATTGGGGAAAAAGCGTGAGTATCATTAAATGGATTGACGATCGTCTCCCAATTTTTACCTTAGTTAACCATGAACTTCGGGACTACCCAACCCCAAAAAACTTAAGCTATGCTTGGAACTTTGGATCGCTCGCAGGCATTATGCTGGTGATCATGATTTTGACAGGTGTCTTCCTGGCCATGCATTATGTTCCGAATACTCAACTGGCTTTTGATTCGGTTGAACGAATCATGCGCGAGGTTAACTATGGCTGGTTGATACGGTATTTGCATATGAATGGCGCCTCCATGTTCTTTATCGTGGTATATATCCATATTTTCCGCGGCCTTTATTATGGATCTTATAAATCACCTCGGGAATTGCTGTGGATTATCGGTGTCGTTATTCTTTTGTTAATGATGGCAACTGCTTTTATGGGTTATGTTTTGCCTTGGGGCCAAATGAGCTTTTGGGGAGCAACCGTTATTACAAACCTCTTCTCTGCCTTTCCTGTGGTGGGTGAATCCATTGTGAGCTGGCTGTGGGGCGGTTTTTCTGTCGATAATCCAACCCTAAACCGTTTCTTTGCTTTGCATTATTTGCTACCGTTTTTAATTGTTGGGGTCAGTATATTGCACTTAGTTGCATTGCATCAATTTGGCTCCAACAATCCTCTTGGTATTGATCGTAAAGGGCCAGAAGATAGCATTCCATTCCACCCTTACTACACCATTAAGGATGCCTTTGGACTCAGTGTATTCTTGTTGGTTTATATGTATTTTGTCTTCTTTGCTCCCAATTTCTTCGGAGAGCCCGACAATTATATTCCAGCCGATCCCCTGGTAACTCCGCCGCACATTGTACCAGAATGGTATTTCCTACCCTTTTATGCAATTCTGCGATCTATTCCAGACAAGCTATCAGGTGTTATTGCGATGTTCGGTGCGATTATTGTGCTGTTCATCTTACCATTCTTGGATAAACATCCGGTACGTAGTGCAAAATTCCGTCCCTATTATCGTATTGCTTTTTGGCTTTTGATGTTAGACTGCTTAATATTAGGATGGGTGGGTGCTAATCCGCCAGAAGGCGCCTTTGTTATCCTTGGGCAGCTGTGTACAGCTTACTACTTCTTCCATTTCTTGGTCTTAATTCCATTACTGAACAAGTATGAGCCAATTCCTCCCTTACCCATGAGCATCAGCAACCCAGTCCTAACAGAGGGGAAATAACATGAAAAAAGTAATTCTTATTTCTCTATTATCCTTTGGGTTAACCTTTAAGTCGGCTCAAGCTGAATCGGATGCGGCACCTCCTAAAAAAGTTGTTTTCTCTTTCAAAGGGCATACCGGCACTTTTAAACGGGATGAGCTCCAACGGGGCTTTGAAGTCTATAAAAATGTCTGTTCATCTTGTCATGGGGTATACCAGCTACGTATTGGTAATCTCCAAGGGAAAGGCAAGGATATTCATGATATCCGTAAATCCAACCTTGGCCTAACGAAAGATGAAGTTGCAGCCTTAGCCGCCGAATACAAAGTACCAGACCTCAATGCGGATGGGGAACCTATTGAACGGAAAGCAACCCCTGTTGATAAATTTCCCCGTCCTTATCCCAATCAGAAAGCTGCCAGAGCAGCTAACAACGGTGCTTATCCACCTGATTTATCAACGGTAGTAAAAGCTCGCAAAGGGGGGCCAGATTATGTTTACTCCTTATTAACCGGCTACCAAAAGGCACCCACAGGAGTAGAGGTCGGAGAAGGCCGTCATTACAATCCTTACTTTCCTGGCGGTCAAATTTCTATGGCCCAACCTTTACATACGGAAGGCCAAGTTACTTATTCAGATGGCACAAAAGCCACGGTTGAACAAATGGCGCATGATGTTACCGCCTTTTTAACCTGGGCGTCTGAACCTGAATCAGATGACCGTAAGGCCATGGGCATAAAAATTCTGTTCTATTTATTGATTATGTCCGTCGTCATGTATCTCAGCAAGCGTAAGATTTGGGCTGATGTAAAATAAAAAAGGGGAGAAATTATTCTCCCTTTCTTTTTCTCCACATTTCTTAAAATTAAAATAATTTTTTTTACCTTCAGAAATCCTCTTACCTCACAAGTAATTACCTAACCTCCCCGACACAGAAAAGCATTTAAAACAGTAATTCTAATTTACTAATAAGAGTGATACATTTTACCGATGATTATAATCTCGAAGCATAGTCGATGAAACTCAAAAAAACACTAATCTTTCTAGGATTACTGATTGGAGCTGGCAGTCTTTATCACGGCAACCATTTTTTTGGTGCAGCAGGAACTTATGCACGGTATGAAGTGTACAATAATCTCTCTGATCTCTATTTCCCTAGTAAGCCCCCCCTACAACCAACTTTGTCACGCTTTCAACAGCTTAAAAGATTTTTCTATAAAGAAGTCACCTGGTATAAGATTAAAAATGATTCCAATCTATCAGAAATACTCTTCAACAATTTCAAAGAGACTTACACGCTCAACGCTGATCAAGTTCTATCGATCTGATCAATTTAGTCAGTCACATATGGAATCGGTTTCACCGCAAGTAAGAAGACACTTGCTTCAGCTTCGCCAAGTTTGGCTGTATATTATTTATTCTTCCCCTCTCACGAATGAAATTGCAGGTATCACTGACAAAAAGAAACCGCCAATTTATAATGTAGAATATGCCGTCCCTCCCTCAAGGTTATCAATAAAAGGAAAAGAAATTATTCATGCGGATGGTGAAATTGATTATCTCATCATTGGAAGTGGCCCAGCAGGCAGCGTCATTGCCCATGAACTGACCCGCAAAAAAAGCGGTAGCAAGATTGTTCTGATTGAAGCGGGCTCATTTGTAAAGCCATTAAGCACTTTAACTGAGTTATCTCCTGAGCTTATGGAATCCAATAACTTGCGTAGAGCAATAAACAGCAATATTATTATTCGCAATGGAGCAACAGACGGTGGGGGGTCAACAGTCAACCTTGACTTAGCATTCTCTCCCCTCCTTCCTTCCATCAAGGAAAAATTGCAAAGTTGGATAGATCAAGGTTCCCTTCCCTCTTACTTTTGTCATCAAAAAGACCAGGACTGGGCTGAACTTGAACACGCTTATTCATGGGTAAGCCGAAAATTGATGACGCGGCAAGTAAATATAAATGAAATTAATAAGAATAATTTTCCATTAAAAGAAGGGGCTACTTTGGCTGAAACTTATTGTTTAAATTCAAGAAATCCAAATGACCCCCATATTACGGCGTTGTTGCGTAAATAGAAAAGGTTGTCAATAAAAGGTAAATGGAAGTATCTTTTTTAAAATAAAAAAGGATGACCTATGCCTTATAAAGAACGTATTAGGTGCTCAGGCGCTATTCATAAACGTCAAAAGCACTATCGCCTACAGAATTGGCCAGACTATAATCAAGCTTTAATAAACAGAGGAGATCTCACTTTATGGTTTTGTGAGGATCTTCACCATAACTGGTACGCGCAAAAATCCCCTATTCCTAAAAAAGGGCGGCCCCTCCATTATTCTGATCATGCCATTACACTCATACTAACATTAAGGCTCCTCTTTAAACAAAAACTTAGGCAAACTCAAGGGTTAGTCACGTCATTGTTTCACCTGGCGTTGTTGCGTAAATGGGAAGCAAGAACAAACTCTCCCTTTTTCCCAAAATTATTAGATTTTAACTGATTCCTGCATACCAAGATTAGTAAAAGTGTTCAAAATAAAGCACCCAAGATGTAATTCCGCATCTTGGGTTATCCCATAACCTGGCATTAAGCTTACGACCGATCACCTCTTTATAGCGGTATATTGTATTTTCTACTTTTGCTCTCCTGCCATAATCATTTTCTGTTTGCCAGGCGTATAGTCCCTTTTTATTAATGTAATTAATACCCTTTTGTCTAACAGAGCAGTGCTCTTCTGACAGTGAAGGAGATCCTCGAGCTGGAGGAATAATGGGTTTAATGTTGACTGATTCTAGTTGGCTGTAAACATTTTGACCATCATAGCCCGTATCAGCAATAAGCTGCGTAATCTTTGTCGCATCCGCCTGCTTAAGGTGCCTTTGTTGCGTAAATGGGAAGCAGGAATAAACTTCCCCTTTTCCCCAAAATTATTAGATTTTAACTGATTCCGGCATACCAAGATTAGTAAAAGTGTTCAAAATGAAACACCCAAGATGTAATTCGGCATCTTGGTTATCCTATAGCCTGGCATTAAGCTTACGACCGATCATCTCTTTATAGCTGTATATCGTATTTTCTACTTTTGCTCTCCTGCCATAATCATTTTTTGTTTGCCAGGCGTATAGTCCCTTTTTATCAATGTAATTAATACCCTTTTGTCTAACAGAGCAGGGCTCTTCTGACAGTGAAGGAGATCCTCGAGCTGGAGGAATAATGGGTTTAATGTTGACTGATTCCAGTTGGCTGTAAACATTTTGCCCATCCTAGCCCGCATCAGCAATAAGCTCTTTTACTTTTGTTACATCAGCCTGCTTAAGGTGAGCGTCTAAGCAGGATCGATCATCTGTTAAATGAGTGGTCATTATCCGAGAAACAATGAATCCCTTGCTGTTAATGCCAAAGTGAAGCTTACGCCAGGCTTTACGTTTGTATTGTTTGCCATATTTGGTTTCAAGCCACTCACTTTCTCCAAATACTTTAATACCTGTACTATCAATGACAAGATGACCGGATTCATCCATTTTTTCTAATTGGTAAGTAAGTAGGGGAACAATCTATAAAGGTGTTGAGCATACTACACAGTGGTTAAATGAGTTATGGAAATTAGAGCCGTCAAGTTGTCATTCAGAGAGAAAAAAATAGACGTTCCTTCTGCCTTCCTTTAGGCATAATGGTAGTGAGGAGCCACAATCTTATTAAAGTTAAAGATATCAATGGATTGGATAAACTTTTGTCAATACTCTATGGCACTCTGTCTATATCGTCCTACTTTTATAAGAGGTTAAGAAAAGCACCCATACTGCTCAAAAAACGTTGAGCAGTTGGTGCGCTTTTGAAACCTCTCATTTGTCTCTCTTTTTCTCTTGTCGGCTGATGACTATTGTAAGTCTAAAATATGAAAGAAAGAATTATGAATGATATACATAAGAAGGTATATTGCTTATAAGAGAGTAAAACTCTATTTCCTATCATGACAGAAACAGAGCGGGGGCGTGAACGACCGTATGACTATTGGTTTTGCAACCGTGAAAATCTAGGTATTCTAGCCCCGTCTCTCGATACGTTTGAATAGTTGAATGGGATGCACAAAAGCAATCCCGCTTACAACATAGTTGATTTTCTATTCTATTGTTCAAGCGTTTGTGAGATCGATGCTCAGCAGGTTTGAGTAAAAACTCTATGGGCCTTGATATAGCTTCTCAACTTATCTGTCACCATGACGCGCGGAAACATGCCTAATTTTTTAAGTGCTCGCTTTAAAAATCGGATAGCTGACTTGGCATTTTTTCTCCTTTGTAAAAGCACATCAATTTCTTCTTCCTCACTATCAATCAGTCGCCATAACCAAAAGACGTCCCCTTTTATCTTTACCCTCACTTCATCGATATGCCATTTGTCTTTAAAAGGTGATCCTCTTTTCTGGCGAATACCTCTGGCATAAACAGGACTCCAGGTTTGACACCAATTTCGAATAATTTCGTAAGTGACAGAGAGGCCTCTGTCCTCAAGCATTTCGCTTAAATCTCTTAAGCTGATCTTATAACGGTAATAGTAGCGGACAGCAAAGCCGATAACACTTTTAGGAAGACGGTATCCTTTATAATGATCTCGCATAATCAAAGGCTTCCTTTCATTTTTGAAAGAATCTTACATTAATTGCTTCTTTACCTCACCAGCTTGACGAAACCTAGTAAGGTTCTTAGAAGGCTGCTTCTGGGGAACTAGGAGCGGCTACTCGACCTTTAAGTAGAAAATTATAAATAAAGATTAACGTATTTTTTTAATTATTTTTTTTTATTTTGAGAATGAGATATAAAACTCGGTTTCTAAATTTTGTATATAGATACAGTTTTAGTCTGTAATCCCAAAAAAAATTAATGAAAGGAAAAATCTTGTAGAGCTTAACGCTATTTTAGATCAGGAGAACTGAGATGAAAAAAATATTATTCTTTTTGCTTCCAATACTTACCTTTTTCTTACAATTAACCCCTTTAAAAGCCATGGAATCCAGAGTAGAATATGCGGGCTTGTCAATTGATGGGGGAGGTATCAGATCCTTAGTATCGTTAAAAGTACTTATTGCATTAGAAGATGCAATTCATGAGCATGCGCCAAAAAAACATCTTTCAGAAATGTTCGATTACATTGGTGGCACTTCTGGAGGAGGGACGCTGGCGCTTGCTTTAACTTTGCCTCCCCCTATGCCAGATCAACAACCTCCTTCTCTAGGAGAATGGTTAGACATATTTATAGGTGCTAAGAACGTCATTTTTCCTAAGAGTAGGAAGAATTATATTAAACAATTTTTTTGGGGTTCTCGATATTCTCCAAAACAATATGAAGAGCATTTAAAGAATTGGTTTGGCCCATTAACATTAAGTGACCTAACCACAGACGTCGTTGTTACCAGTACCCAACTAGAAACGCAAAAACCTTACCTGTTTACTAAAGAAAAGGCAATAAGAGACGAAAAATATAATTTCCTTCTAAGGGATGTAGCACGCGCAACGACCGCAGTGGTATCTCAATATCCAGCTTACAGAGTTTCGACTGCTACTTTTTCAACCCCTCTCCTGATTGATGGTTGTATCTCTTTTATAAATTCATCTCAGTTTATTGTTAATAGGATTATGAAGAACTCACGAGACGAGAATTTTAGAAAGGGGCGTGAAGTCGCTACTCATAATAATATTTATATGCTTTCTCTCGGAGGAGACGTACAAATAAGCGATACAAACAAAAACACGGGCAACATATGGCTTCTCCCTTACTTTATTAACCATTTCCGTGAAGGGGCAAATGATGGGGTTAATCACGAAATGAAAAGTTTGTTAGGTGATAACTATAAACGCATTGTTCCAACATCAGAAATTGAGAAAATAAAATATGATGACGCGACAGATGAGGTAATAATCAAAATTGACGAGGTCGGCAAGGACTTAATAAACAAGCTGAAAAGCAAAGGCGAGATCGAAGATACGGCTCGCAAACTTCTATATATTTATGACAGGAAAAATGAACATTACTAATATGAGTATTTTACCAATCGATATTGCTATTGATTGGTAGCTTACATAGAAATAAAAAATGTTTTTAAAAGGAAGGTGCAGTATGTTTAAGAAAACTTTTAAAAAAAATATTATGGTATTTACTTTAGTGTTATCTTTTTTCAATATTTTTCGCGAGAGGCTAGAAGCTTTTGAAGCAGAAGGAAGCAGTAATCCCTCTCGCAACAAGATTTATACAGCCTTATCAATTGATGGAGGGGGTATCCGTGGTTTGATCCCACTTAGAATACTTGAGGAGATCGAAAAGAAAACCGGAAAGCCGATTTGTGAGCTTTTTGACTATATTGGTGGAACATCAACAGGAGCTTTACTTACTTTAGGTCTTACTGTACCTCATGAAAAAGAAGGAAGAGTCCCTCGCTATACGGTTAAGAGTTTGGGAAGCCTCTTTACAGGAGAAGAGAGGTTTGAGGTCTTCTCGACTTCTTTGATGAATAAGCTTAAATCCGCTGGGAAATATTTAGGATCCTTATATTCAGCATATAAATATGAAACACTTCTTAGCAAAAAAGTAGGGAATTTTTACCTAAACGATGCTTTAACAAATATATTAATAACTGCTACAGAATTTAAAACAAAGCATATGAGTGTATTTTGTAAGGAAGGCAAAGATATTGGAAATAAAATACTTGGAGGAGAAATTTTAATGCGAGAGGTGATGCGTGCCACTTCGGCTGCACCTACTTATTTTCAAGCTGCAGGCGTAACAGAACCGACAGAAGATGAAAGAGGCTACACCGTAACTTATTATGTAGATGGTGGCATTTGCTGTAACAATCCTGCCCAACTTGTATGGAACCGCCTGCAAAAACAGTTTAACGCTACGCCAGACAACGTTTATTTGCTTTCCCTTGGTACAGGGGTAGTTAGTCAAGAAAAGCTTTCTGTGCCGGGTGCTGATGCTTGTTTACCTAAATGGATACCCGTGCTAGCAGATTATTTTATGGAGAGTAATAGTTGGGCTGTACATAAAGAGATGAAATACGTGCTTGGTAAAAAAAATTATAAACGCGTACAGCCGGTTTTAGAAGCAGCCATAGACCTTGCAGGCGTAGATGAGGAAAATTTAGAACGATTAGAAAAAGCGGCATCATCTGTAATGGGTCAAGTAGATGAAATCTGTGAGCAGCTTAAGAGGGCAGGAAAATGGTAGGTAAGAGACTCCATCAAGTTTTGTCACCCGCTCTCTTTTATATGTCTTATTTACATATTATTATAATTTAACATAAGATTAGGGAAAATTTTAAGCAGCCATTGTGGCAGGCTTCAGGTATTAGGGCTTCCAGTCACAACAGAGGTGGCCCCTAGAAATCGGACAGTATGCTAAGCTATAGTCCTCAATAAAAAAGGACTAGAAAGATGAGTGGAATACGAAGGAATCATAGTGCTGATTTTAAAGCACATGTGGCGTTAGCGGCGATCCGAGAGGACGCCACGATTGCTGAATTATCGGTCCCGTTTGGCGTTCATTCAACCTTAATTCACCGCTGGAAAAGAGAAGCGCTCTCCCGAATGAGTGAAATCTTTTCAGGAAAACAAGCTATTCAGGAAGCCAACTATATAAATGACATCAAAGAACTTCACGCCAAAATTGGTCAATTAACGGTGGAGAAAGATTTTTTAGAGACTGTCTCCAAACGATTGGGACTGCTCGGAGGAAAGAAATGATTGATCCTCAAAACAAGACTGTAAGCCTTTCCCATCAATGCCAGCTTTTAAGCCCCAGTCGCTCCAGCTGGTATTATGAGTCCAAGGGAGAAAGTCCTTTAAACCTGAGCTTGATGCGACTAATTGACAAGCTTTTTCTAAAGACGCCTTATTATGGCTCTCGTCAAATGGCGCGCCATCTATTCCGTATAGGTTATTGTGTTGGACGTAAGCGCAATCGACGGTTAATGCGCCTGATGGGATTAGAAGCGATTTATCAATCTCGGCGTTGTTGCGTAAATAGAAAAGGTTGTCAATAAAAGGTAAATGGAAGTATCTTTTTTAAAATAAAAAAGGATGCCCTATGCCTTATAAAGAACGTATTAGGCGCTCAGGCGCTATTTATAAACGTCAAAAGCATTATCGCCTACAGAATTGGTCAGACTATAATCAAGCTTTAATAAACAGAGGAGATCTCACTTTATGGCTTTGTGAAGATCTTCCCCATAACTGGTACGCTCAAAAATCTCCTATTCCTAAAAAAGGACGGCCCCTTTATTATTCTGATCATGCGATTACACTCATGCTAACATTAAGGCTCATCTTTAAACAAAAACTTAGGCAAACTCAAGGGTTGGTCAAGTCATTGTTTCATCTCCTTGGCCTTCAATTAGATGTTCCTAATTATACAAGACTATCACGCCGAGGGATTGTTCCTTTAACCATACGTTCGTTCATTAGAAAAAATGGATGAAGCCGGTCATCTTGTCATTGATAGCACAGGCATTAAAGTATTTGGAGAAAGTGAGTGGCTTGAAACAAAATATGGCAAACAATACAAACGTAAAGCCTGGCGTAAGCTTCACTTTGGCATTAACAGCAAGGGATTCATTGTTTCTCGGATAATGACCACTCATTTAACAGATGATAGATCTTGTTTAGACGCTCACCTTAAACAGGCGGATGCGACAAAGATTACGCAGCTTATTGCTGATGCGGGCTATGATGGTCAAAATGTTTACAGCCAACTAGAATCAGTCAACATTAAACCCATTATTCCTCCAGCTCGAGGATCTCCTTCACTGTCAGAAAAGCACTGCTCTGTTAGACAAAAGGATATTAATTACATTAATAAAAAGGGACTATACGCCTGGCAAACAGAAAATGATTATGGCAGGAGAGCAAAAGTAGAAAATACAATATACCGCTATAAAGAGGTGATCGGTCGTAAGCTTAATGCCAGATTATGGGATAACCAAGATGCGGAATTACATCTTGGGTGCTTTATTTTGAACACTTTTACTAATCTTGGTATGCCGGAATCAGTTAAAATCTAATAATTGTGGGAAAAAGGGAGAGTTTGTTCTTGCTTCCCATTTACGCAACAACGCCACAAATCTCTTTACCATTCAATCGAATAAAGTAATGAGTTATAATTTTGATTTTAAAGTACTCAAACATAAAAAAGGGCGATAGTATATCGCCCTTTTTAAATACTATCTTTAAGGATATTATTTTGCTTGATCAACAAACTCAATAACAGCCATTGGAGCGTTGTCACCATAACGGAAACCGTGCTTCATAATGCGCGTATAGCCACCCTGACGACCTGCAAAACGGCCAGCAAGTTCGTTGGCTAACTTTGCCGCATGGGATTCACTCCGAAGTCGTGATGCCAAGATACGACGTGAATGTAGATCACCTTTCTTCGCAATAGTAATCAATTTTTCGATTACCGGACGAAGATCTTTTGCCTTAGGCAAAGTTGTTACAATTTGTTCACGTTCAATCAAAGCTTGGCAAAGGTTTGCAAACATTGCTTTTCTGTGAGAACTTGTTCTATTAAATTTACGACCACTTATACCGTGTCTCATTTTTTACTCCAAAAATTCTTAATTAAAAGGATCTTCTAATTTCTTTGTTAGCTCTTCGATATTTTCTGGTGGCCAATTAGGAATAATCATTCCTAATGTTAATCCCATAGTTTCAAGAACTTCACGTATTTCATTCAAAGACTTACGCCCAAAGTTAGGTGTCCGCAACATTTCATGCTCTGACTTTTGAACAAGATCACCAATATAGATGATATTTTCATTCTTGAGGCAGTTTGCTGACCGTACTGACAATTCTAACTCATCTACTTTTCTCAAAAGATTTGGATTGAATGGTAATTCAATTTTACTTTCTTTTTTATCAGCTGCCTTAGGCTCATCAAAATTGATAAAGCTATGCAGTTGATCTTGCATAATTCTAGCCGCTAAAGCGATAGCATCATCTGGCTTCAAGGATCCATCTGTGCTGATGTTCAAGATGAGCTTATCAAAGTCAGTTCTTTGCCCTACACGTGTAGGTTCAATTTTATAGCTTACCCGCTTTACTGGACTAAAGATTGCATCAATTGGAATTAATCCAATTGGCTTATCATCATGAGAAATGCTGTTTGCTGGAATATAACCTTTACCAGATTCAACAGTCATTTCCATTGAAAGCTTTGCACCTTCGTCTAAATGGCAGATAATAATGTCTTGATCAAGAATTTCAATTCCCGTAGGACACTCGATCTGACGCGCATAAACAGGCCCTTTACTGCTGGCAACAAGCTTAACTTTCTTAACGCCCTCAACTGTGCTACGAACACCAATCGTCTTAAGGTTAAGAATAATATCTGTTACATCTTCCATCACGCCAGGAATTGTAGAGAACTCGTGAAGAACACCCTCAATCTTAACAGATGTGAACGCAGCCCCTTGTAGCGATGACAAAAGAATGCGACGCAATGCGTTTCCTAAAGTTAGGCCGTACCCTCTTTCAAGAGGCTCAACAACGACATCAGCATGACGTAAATCAGGACTGCTGTATTTTACATCTAACTTATTCGGCTTAATTAACGCTTCCCAATTGTTTTGAAGCACTGGAATTCCCCACTAATTCTAATTAACAACAATTACACGCGACGACGCTTTGGCGCTCGGCATCCGTTATGTGGAATAGGTGTTACATCCTTAATTGACGTTACTTTGAAACCAGCCGCCTGCAATGCACGCAAGGCTGTTTCACGACCTGATCCAGGTCCCTTAACAAAAACAGAAATATCCTTTACACCATGTTCTGCTGCTTTCTTTGCTGCTTCATCTGCCGCAATTTGAGCCGCATAAGGTGTAGACTTACGAGAGCCTTTAAAGCCCATCGCACCAGCTGTGGACCATGAAATCGCGTTTCCTTTTTCGTCTGTAATTGTAACGATCGTGTTATTAAATGTTGCATTAATATGCGCCTGGGCGCTTACAACATTCTTTTTTTCACGACGCTTTACGCGCGATGTATTCTTTTGTGCCATTATCTACTCACTACTTACTTCTTAGCAATCTTTTTACCAGCAATCGGAACTGCTTTACCCTTACGTGTACGTGCATTAGTATGCGTCCGTTGACCACGAACGGGAAGCCCCTTACGATGGCGCAAACCACGATAGCAACCTAAGTCCATTAAACGTTTAATGTTCATTGAAACTTCTCGACGAAGATCACCTTCAACAAGATAGTCAGCGTCAATAATTTCACGAATACGCAAGACTTCTTGATCTGATAACTCGTTAACGCGCTTTGATTCATCAACGCCTAACTTGGCTACAATTTCTTTAGCCTTAATTTTTCCAATACCATAAATATACGTAAGCGCAATAATAACTCGCTTTTGTGTTGGTATGTTTACACCAGCAATACGTGCCACTGCCTAGTTCTCCCTATATTATAAAACCCGCCTGAGTCAGACAACTTTTTAAATCATTATTTACTGACACAGGATCTTTTGATGCATCAAGATCTTTCACTAAACCTTTTTGCCTATAATAATCACAAACGGCCTGGGTTTGATCTAAATACGTTCTTACCCTATTCTTAAGAACATCCGGCTGATCATCAGTGCGGCGAACAAATTCTAAACCACCACAACGATCACACGCGCCATCCTTAAGCGGACGCTTATTTGTGTCGTGATAAACTGCACCACATTCCTTGCAGGAATATCGCCCAGAGATACGCTCAATCAATTGACTGAGATCCACATTTAGATTGACAACAAGACCAACATTTTCTCTTTTTACACTAAGAAGGGTATTAAATGCAAGCACTTGATTCATTGTTCTGGGAAAACCATCACAAATAATTTGCTCACCTTCATGTAGATCAAGTTGTTTCTCAATTAAACTCATGATAATATCATCGCTCGGAAATTCTCCGTGCGACATAATATCCTTTACAATGCCCCCAATTTCAGTACCTTCTGCAACTTCATTACGCAGAAGATCACCTGTAGAAATATGAACAAAATGCCCACTATTCCGAAGCAAATCTGATTGAGTTCCTTTTCCCGACCCTGGCGGCCCAAATAAAACCAGTATCATTATAGCTTACCTTTAAGTTTAGCTTTCTTAATAAGCCCTTCATATTGGTGAGCAACCAAGTGGGATTGCATTTGACTAATTGTGTCGATAGTTACACTCACAACGATTAAGATACTCGTTCCTCCAAAATAAAACGGTAATGCTACTTTAGATAAAACAAGTTCAGGCAATAAACAAATTGATGCTAAATACAATGCCCCAATAACTGTCAACCGTGTCAAAATGTAATCGATATAATCAGCAGTCGCTTTACCAGGTCGGATGCCTGGAATAAAACTTCCCATCTTTCTTAAGTTTTCAGCAGTCTCAGTTGGGTTGAAAACAATTGCTGTATAAAAGAAAGCAAAGAAAATAATTAAAGCAGTCGAACATAGCATATAAAGTGGCTTACCGTGCGCCATGTATGTGGAAATCATTCCCATGATTGAATCCGGATCCATTGTCCCCGAAAAACCAGCAATAGTTGCCGGGAACAGCAATAAAGAGTTCGCAAAAATAGGAGGAATAACGCCAGAGCTATTCAACTTCAATGGCAAATGGCTTGTTTGTGCAGTAGCAGGTCGATCGGCAGCTACTTGTCGTTTAGGATACTGGATTAGGATCCGACGCTGAGCCTTTTCCATAAAGACCACATAAGCGATAACAGCAGCAACCATTGCCAAAATCAAGAAAAGAACCCAAGTCTTGATTGCTCCTTGTTCTGCTGCCACAAAGGTTTTGTAAAAAGACTGAGGAAGGTTAGCAACAATACCTGAATAAATAATAAGGGATGTCCCATTTCCTAATCCACGACTTGTGATCTGTTCCCCCAACCACATGATAAATAAGGTACCACCAGTGAGTGTAACAATAGTCGAAAACTTGAACAAAAAACCTGGATTCAAGACAGCAGATCCTACACCAACGGTCATCTTCTCTAAGCCAACAGCAATACCAAATGCTTGAATTGATGCCAGCAAAACAGTACCATATCGTGTATATTGGTTTAATTTTTTGCGACCAGACTCCCCTTCCTTTTTCAGGGCTTCCAAGTGAGGCGAGACTGACGTCATGAGCTGAACAATAATGCTCGCAGATATATAGGGCATGATGTTCAGTGCAAATATGGTCATACGGCTGATTGCGCCGCCTGAGAACATATCTAAAATTCCAAAAATGCCACCAGAGTTCGCAGCTGCAAACTCTTGGATAACAGTTGGGTTAATTCCTGGTAAAGGAATATAGGTACCAAATCGATAAACGATCAGTGCTAACAATGTAAAATAAATTCGCTTTTTTAGATCGTCTGCTTTAGAAAAAGTAGATAAACTAAAACCTGAAGCGAGTTGTTCAACAGCTGATGACATTTGGTACCTTACCCCTTAATTATGCAATTACAATCTTACCACCAAGTTTTTCAACTTGCGCAGATGCATTTTTTGTCGTCCGAGTCACTTCGAAAGAAACCTTCTCTTTAAGTATGCCTGTCGAAACTAATGAAACAGCATCATACCACTTCTTCATGACCCCAGCTTGAATCAAAAAGTTGCGATCTACTGTATCACCAGCCTTAACCAATCCATTTGCCAATAAGACATTTACTTTATCGAAAGTTAATTCAAAATACTTTGATGCATGAATATTGTTAAACCCACGCTTTGGCAGACGACGGTAGATAGGGTTTTGACCACCTTCAAATCCATTAATCGCCACACCTGACCGTGCTGTTTGACCTTTACCACCGCGACCACAAGTCTTACCTAGTCCGGAACCAATCCCTCGACCAACAATCCTGCGACGAGTGCGAGCACCTTTATTGTCTCTAATATCAATTAATCTAATAGTCATTGCTCTAAACCTTACTCTACGACTGTAACCATATGTTGCAGACGCGTAATCAACCCACGAACTGCTGGTGTATCTTGAAGTTCCCGAACGCGGTTAATTTTTCCGAGTCCGAGTGATTTCAAGTACAATCTCTGGATGCCATCACGGCGAATTGGACTACCAATTTGCTTAACTTTAATAGTACCAGCTGTTTCTTTTTTCTTACCAGCCATTATTATCTCCTTGCCATGGACGCATCGCGACGAGCGACGATCTCAGGAATTTTACGACCGAGCTTTGTAGCCACATCACGCGGTGAAGAGACATTAACCAAAGCATCAAATGTCGCACGAACAACGTTGTAGTAGTTAGAGGTGCCAACAGACTTGCTGACAACGTCTTGAATACCAACGGATTCAAAAACTGCGCGCATTGGCCCACCAGCAATGATACCTGTACCAGCAGGTGCTGCACGAAGGTAAACACGACCTGCTCCGAAGTGTCCCGTCAAATCATGATGAATTGTACGGCCTTCACGTAAGGGGACGCGAATCATGGAGCGACGAGCTTGTTCAGAGGCTTTCCGAACTGCGTCTGGAACTTCTCTGGCTTTACCAGAGCCAAATCCAACGCGTCCTTTACCATCACCAATAACGACAAGAGCTGTGAAGCGTAGGTTTTTACCACCTTTAACAACTTTTGTAACCCGACGAACGCTAACGAGCTTTTCAATAAATTCAACTTCTTCGCGCTGTTTTTCTGTATTTGTATTTTTAGCCATGACCCTACCCTAAAAGCTCAAACCAGATTCGCGAGCCGCATCGGCAATTGCCTTAATACGACCATGGAATTTATAGCCTGAGCGATCAAAAACCACTTCTTTAATTCCTGCTTTCGTTGCGCGTTCGGCAATCAGCTTTCCAACTAATTTAGCTGCCTCAACATTCGAACTGCTCTTAAGATCTGCTTTTGCTGCAGACTCAAGAGTAGAGGCTGATGCCACAGTAACGGACTTAACGTCATCAATTACTTGAACGTACAAATATTTATTTGTGCGATGCACTGTAAGTCTTGGTTTTCCAGAACTTACCTTACGCAATTTAGAACGAATACGTTCTTTGCGTCGCGTATGTAGATCTACTTTAGCCATTGCTACTTCTTCTTACCTTCTTTTCTAAGAACAAATTCGCCATTCCGAATAATACCTTTACCTTTATAAGGCTCTGGTCGCCGGTAGGCGCGAATTTCTGCTGCAACCTGCCCTACTAACTGACGATCGAAACCGCTAATCGTTAGGGATGTTGGCTTGTCAGACTTTGCAGTAATCCCTGCAGGCAGATCATAAACTATGTCATGACTAAAACCTAATTGCAAGTTAACTTTATTCCCCTGAACGTTTGCACGATATCCAACGCCGATTAATTCTAGATTAACGTCAACGCCATTTGTTACATCACTAACCATGTTAGCAACGCGGCGTTGAACTGTCCCCCAGTTAATACGAGCTGTTTTTGAGTCGTTCGCAGGTTGAACCTGAACAACACCATCTTGATTCGTTACTGTAACCACATCAAGATATTTCATAGAAAGCTTACCAAGCTTGCCGGATACCTCTACTGTATTATTGGCAATAGCTACGTTTACTCCTGCGGGCAATTTAATTGGTGTTTTACCTACACGTGACATTGATGGCTACTCCTTAATAAACTTTGCAAAGAACTTCGCCGCCGATGCCTTGCTCTTTTGCTTCAACATCGGTCATAACACCTTTGGGAGTTGAAACAATATAAATACCAAGACCGCTCATGAAAGCACCCAAATCCTTAGATGGAGAGTAAACTCTCAATCCTGGTTTAGAAACTCGCTGAATAATCTCGATAACGGGCAAGCCGTCGTGATACTTAAGCTCTATATCTATATTTTCGATACCAGCACGAACTTGTTCTGTACTGTAGCCACGAATGTAGCCTTCTTTTTGAAGGACATCCAAAACTGCTCTTCTTGCTTTTGAATTAGGAGACTTAACAGATGATTTACCTGCTCGTTGACCATTGCGGATGCGAGTCAACATATCTCCAATTGGATCATTTACAATCATAATATTACCAACTTGACTTAGTTAAACCTGGAATTAACCCAAGAGAACCCAACTCACGAAGGGCAATTCTTGACATTCTAAACTTGCGATAAAAAGCTCTCGGACGACCTGTAACTTCACAACGATTGCGGAAGCGGATCTTGGAGCTATTGCGGGGCAATTCAGATAACTTTATTGTTGCTTGAATTCTCTCATCCAAAGAAACTTCCTTATTGGAAATAATTTCCTTTAGTTTCTCACGGCGAGCTGCAAACTTTTGCGCCATCTTCTGACGGCGGTTGTTTGTATTTATTGAACTTAAACGTGCCATTGTTTCTACCCTTAGTTATAGAACGGGACATTAAGCTCTTTCAATAGAGCCTTTGCCTCTTTGTCTGTCTTAGCTGTTGTACAAACAATTATATCCATACCACGAACTTTATCAACCTTATCATAGTTAATTTCAGGAAAAATAATTTGTTCTTTGACACCCAAGGCATAGTTACCTTTTCCATCAAAGCTTTTCCCAGAGACACCGCGGAAGTCCCGGACCCGGGGAAGAGCAATTGTAACCAATCGATCAAAGAACTCATACATTCTATCACGACGCAAAGTCACCTTTGCTCCAATAGCCATTCCTTCACGAAGTTTGAAGCCAGCTATTGATTTCTTAGCCCGAGTAATAACAGGCTTTTGACCTGTAATTGCTGTCAATTCATCAACTGCCGCTTGAAGTTTTTTACTATCTTGAGCTGCTTCGCCGATACACATATTGACGACGATCTTTTCAAGCTTTGGAACTTGGTGAAGATTTTTGTAATCAAAGTCTTTCATCAGCTTTGATACAATTTTATCTTTATATTCTTTATAAAGGCGTGTCATAACTGCCATTACCTCATATTATTTCGCCGCTTTTTTTAGCAAAGCGAACTTTTGAACCATCCTTCTGAATCTTAAAACCAACCTTAGACGGTTGTTCTGTTTTAGGATCTAGCAATGCGACATTGGAAACATGGATTTTAGATTCCTTTTGTTCGATTCCCCCTGCACTGTATTGAGTTGGCTTAACATGTTTTTTAACAACATTTACCCCTTCAACAATAAGAGCAGAATCTTCCTTGAGAACCTTTAATACAGTTCCAATTTTTCCCTTATCCCGACCTGTACGAACGATAACTTTATCGCCCTTTTTAACTTTTAATTTTACTGCAGTCATTAGAGCACCTCTGGCGCCAAGGAAATAATTTTCATATATCCCTGGTTTCTTAATTCACGTGTTACTGGGCCAAAAATACGTGTTCCGATCGGCTCATTCTGTTTATTAATGAGCACTGCAGCGTTTGTATCAAAACTAATTTCGCTACCGTCAGCACGCTTAATACACTGTTTTGTACGAACAATAACAGCTTTATGGACATCACCCTTTTTCACTTTACCTTTAGGCAAAGCGTCTTTGATGGAAACGACAATAATGTCACCCACAGACGCATAGCGTCTTTTTGAGCCTCCAAGAACTTTAATGCATTGAACTTGCTTTGCACCAGAGTTATCAGCTACTTCCAATCTTGTTTCAGTTTGAATCATTGCCTACTCCTTATGCACTAGCTTGATCAGTGTAAAGAACTTGCCATCTTTTTGATTTTGAGAATGGACGACTTTCTTCGATCCGAATCTTATCACCAATCTTATAGATGTTCTTTTCATCATGGGCCGCATACTTTGCTGATCGCATAATATACTTTTTATATACTGGATGTTTTACTCGCTTTTCAACCCGAACAACAACAGTCTTATCATTCGCATCGCTTACAACAACACCTTCGAAAATTCTACGTGGCATTTTTACCTCTACTTCACTTTTTTCTGAGCAAGGTGCATCATAATACGAGCAACGTCCCGACGATTCTTTCTAATAACAGAAGAATTCGTCAACTGACCCATACTCTTTTGGATGCGGAGACCTAGAAGCTCTTTTTTAGTTGACTGAAGTGAATCATACAATTCACTTACTGATTTATTATTAAAATCTTGTTTTTTCATGATATACCTCAGCCAATTCTTCTAACAAAACGTGTTGCAATTGGTAATTTCGCAGAAGCGAGCTCAAAAGCCTTTTCAGCCACTTCGGGCAAGACTCCATCAAGTTCAAACAAAATTTTTCCAGGCTTCACGCGGCAAACCCAGTATTCAGGACTTCCTTTACCACTACCCATACGGACTTCGGCAGGCTTTGTTGAAACTGGAACATCAGGAAATACACGGATCCATACTTTACCAACACGACGGATGTGACGTGTGATTGCACGACGTGCAGACTCAATTTGACGGGCAGTCATACGGCAAGGCTCCATAGCCTTTAATCCATATGATCCGTAAGCTACATCTGTTCCTGCCTTGGCGTTTCCATGGATTCTTCCTTTAAACGCCTTACGATATTTAGTTCTTTTTGGAGACAACATCTCACTATTCCTCTATCTATTATATCTTATCGACCAGCAGGAGCTTCAGAAGCTTTTGCTTCTAACAAGTATGGATTCTTTTCCAGAATCTCGCCCTTGTAGACCCAAACTTTAATACCAATGATACCATAAGTTGTTTTGGCTTCTCTCAATGCATAATCCACATCAGAGCGAAGAGTATGCAACGGCACCCGACCTTCACGATACCATTCCATACGAGCAATTTCTGCACCACCTAGGCGGCCGGAACAATTAACTCGAATCCCCTGGGCTCCCAATCGAAGAGCAGACTGCATTGCACGCTTCATAGCACGACGGAATGAAACACGACGTTCAATTTGTTGAGCAATATTCTCAGCAATCAACTTAGCGTCGATTTCTGGTTTACGAACTTCAACCAAGTTAACAGTAACATCTGTGTTGGCGATATCACTTAGCTTCTTCCGAAGCTTATCAATATCAGCCCCCTTTTTTCCAATTAATACCCCTGGACGGGCAGTATGAATTGTCAAACGCGCTTTTTTGGCGAGTCGTTCGATAACGACTTTTGCGATTCCGGCTTGGGCCAAATTTTTCTGAATAAATTGGCGAATTTCCAAATCTTGGTGCAAGTTTGTTGCATAATCTTTTTTGGCAAACCAACGGGAATCCCAAAGTTTATTGATTCCAAGGCGCAAGCCAATTGGATTTACTTTTTGTCCCATGATTAAACCTCTTTCTCGGATACTTTAATTGTCAGATGGCTAAATGGCTTTTTGATACCAACGCCACGCCCTTTTGCTCGGGGGCTAAATCTTTTCAAAACGATGGATTGACCAACGCTTGCTTCGGTGACAACCAGTGTATCGATATCCAAACCATGGTTTGTCTCAGCGTTAGCAATTGCTGACGCCAAAGTTTTACGTACATCAATGGCTATTCTTTTTGGACTGAATGCTAAAACATCCAAAGCCTTAGCGACTTTCATTCCACGAATCATAGCTGCGACTAAATTTAGCTTGCGAGGACTTACACGGACATTACGCAAGATTGCTTTTGCTGTATTCTGTTCCATGATAATTAACCTCTTTTAGCTTTCTTGTCAGCGCCGTGGCCATAGAATGTGCGTGTCGGTGAAAATTCACCAAACTTATGACCAACCATGTTCTCTGTAACATAGACAGGAACAAATTTCTTTCCATTGTGCACACCAAAAGTGAGCCCCACAAATTGTGGGAGAATGGTAGAACGGCGAGACCACGTTTTAATAACGTCTTTACGTCCAGAGTTTTGAACAGCTTCAGCTTTCTTAAGCAAGTAACCGTCAAAAAATGGACCCTTCCAAACTGATCTTGGCACGAGTAGTCTCCGTTATTTACTTCTTTTTCTAATAATACTTTTCGTCGTACGCTTATTGGTACGAGTCTTTTTACCTTTTGTCGCAATACCCCAAGGCGTAACAGGGTGACGACCACCATTTGTACGACCACCATGCGGGTGATCCACAGGGTTCATAGCAATACCACGAACACATGGTCTCCATCCCAACCAACGGCTGCGACCTGCTTTACCATAGTTACGATTCTGGTGATCTGCATTTGACACTGCCCCTATTGTAGCATAACAATTGCCATTTACAAGTCTTACTTCACCGGACGACAATTTTACAATTGTATTAGATCCATCACGACCAGCAATCTGAACGTACGATCCAGCTGAACGAGCAATTTGTCCGCCTTTACCAATTTTGAGTTCCAAGTTATGAATAATAGTTCCAACTGGAATATTTTTCACAGGCATCGCGTTACCTGGCTTTACGTCTGCACTTTGGCTTGCAATAACCTTGTCACCGGCTTTAAGGCGTTGAGGTGCAAGAATATAGGCATGTTCACCATCTGTATACTTTATCAGAGCGATGAAAGCTGTACGATTGGGATCGTATTCTAACCGTAGAACTTCACCTTCTATGTCAAGCTTACGGCGTTTAAAATCAACAATACGATAGCGTTGTTTGTGACCACCACCGCGATTCCATGATGTAATACGTCCATGGTTATTACGGCCACCTGTACGCTTTTGACCTTCTGTCAATGCCTTAAACGGCTTACCGGCCCAAAGCTCAGAACGATCAACATTCACAAGCTGGCGTTGGGACGGAGTCGTCGGTTTATATGTCTTTAGAGCCATTATCTTATACTCCTGATGCCATATCTATGGTCTGACCTTTAGTCAACGTTATAAATGCTTTTTTCACATCTGAACGTTGTCCTTCACGACCACGAAAACGCTTTGTCTTACCTTTTTGAACAACTGTGTTAACAGCCTCAACCTTTACGTCATAAACAAGTTCAACGGCTTGTTTAATCTGTGGCTTTGTAGAATCACGAGAAACAACAAACGCTACTTGATTAACTTCAGAAAGACGTGTGGTTTTTTCTGTCACCAAAGGATAACGAATAACATCATATAGGTTGAAATTTACTTTATTATTCTTTGTCATTTCAGCCTCTCTTCAAGAGCCTTAACAGCGTCTTTCGTAACAATAAGTTTATCTTTACGCATAATGTCATAGACGTTTGCGCCGTTGTAAGGCAAAACATCAAACTTTTCTAAGTTAGCCGCAGCTTTTACAACTGGATTCTCAGAATTTGCAATTGCATCAATCAATAATGCGCTTGGAGACTGCAAAGCACCGATAACTTTTAGTAAATCTTTTGTCTTGCCTGAATCCACTTTAAAGGAATCCACAACAATTAATTCACCAGCTTGCATTTTTGCAGACAAAGCGATCTTCAACCCAAGCTTACGAACCTTCTTTGGGAGTGAATATGCATGCGAGCGAACAACCGGACCAAATACAACACAACCACCACGGAATTGAGCTTGACGTTTACTTCCGTGACGCGCATTACCTGTCCCTTTTTGGCGGTAGATCTTTTTCGTTGATCCTTTGACATCTCCGACTTCTTTGGTCTTATGGTTACCTGAACGACGCTTTGAAAGCTGCCATTCGATAACGCGGGAGAGAATATCAACACGTGGCTGAAGACCAAAAATTTCTGGGCTCAGCTCAATATTTCCGGCTTTTTTGGCCTCAATATTTACGACATCAATTTTCATTTTTTAACCTATTCTTTTTTCTGGCAATACCGTTATGCAGGCTTCTTAATAGCGTCACGGACATACACGATTCCACCTTGAGAACCAGGTACGCTACCACGAACAAAGATAAGGTTCTTTTCTGCATCTACACCATGAACGGTCAGGTTCATTTTAGTAACTCGACGAGCGCCCATATGACCAGCCATCTTCTTATTTTTAAAGACCTTACCAGGATCTTGACGGTTACCCGTGGAACCATGGCTACGGTGACTTACGGAAACACCGTGCGAAGCACGTAAACCACCAAAGTTATGGCGCTTCATTGCACCGGCAAAACCTTTACCGACGGATGTTCCAGTTACATCAATAAACTGTCCTTCTTTAAAATGATCAGCTTTAATTTCCAAACCTTGATCAAGAAGATTCTCAGAAGAAACTCTAAATTCTTTAATATGCGCACGTGGCTCAATTTCTTTTTTAGCAAAGAATTCGCGCATCGGTTTTGTTACATTATTTACTTTGGCTTTTTTAGAACCAATTTGGACGGCATCATAACCGTCTTTGGAATCAGCTGTTTTTTTGCCAACGACTATACAGTCGCTGACTTGGAGAACCGTGACTGGAACTAAAGTACCGTCAGCGGCAAAAAACTGCGTCATACCCACTTTTTCAGCGATAAGTCCAGTTCTCATTTGTCAAACCTATATTATAGTTTAATTTCAACATCAACACCCGCAGCCAGGTCTAGCTTCATCAAAGCATCAACTGTCTGTGGGAGCCAATCAACAATATCAATCAGACGCTTATGTGTTCTGATTTCAAATTGTTCACGTGACTTTTTGTCAATATGCGGAGAGCGGTTTACAGTAAAACGCTCGATTTGTGTTGGCAAAGGAATAGGGCCTCGTACTTTAGCGCCTGTGCGCTTTGCTGTACCAACAATTTCCTTAACCGACATGTCTAAAAGTCTATGATCATAGGCTTTTAGACGAATTCTTATACTCTGGCCTTCCATATTAAATAGCTCACTTTTCTTATGATTTCAAGGGGGAAATGCATCCCCCATCTATTAAAACTTATTTTACGATTTTAGCAACGACGCCCGCACCCACGGTACGACCACCTTCGCGAATCGCAAAGCGAAGACCCTCGTCCATCGCAATCGGCGCAATCAATTCAACGACCATACGAATGTTATCACCTGGCATAACCATTTCAACACCAGCTGGCAATTGGACTGTTCCGGTAACGTCTGTTGTCCGGAAGTAGAACTGTGGACGATAGTTGGTAAAGAATGGCGTATGGCGACCACCTTCTTCTTTTGTCAGAATGTAAGCTTCTGCTTCGAAGTTTGTATGCGGCGTAATCGTACCAGGAGCTGCCAAAACTTGACCACGCTCAACATCTTCACGCTTTGTTCCACGCAGAAGAACACCAACGTTATCACCGGCTTCCCCTTGATCCAAAAGCTTACGGAACATTTCAACACCAGTACAAGTTGTCTTAACGGTGTCTTTTAGACCAACGATTTCGATTTCTTCACCAACCTTAACAACACCACGCTCAACACGACCTGTAACAACAGTACCGCGACCAGAGATGGAGAAGACGTCTTCGATTGGCATCAAGAATGGACGATCTTTTGGACGTTCGGGTTGCGGAATATAGCTGTCAACAGCTTCCATCAACTTAAGAATCGCCTCACGACCAATTTCTGGATTCTTGTCTTCCAAAGCACAAAGAGCAGAACCACGGATAACGGGAATGTCATCGCCAGGGAAGTCATAAGAAGAAAGAAGTTCACGAACTTCTAATTCGACTAAGTCGAGAAGCTCAGCATCATCAACCATGTCAACTTTGTTCATGAAAACAACAAGAGCTGGAACACCAACTTGGCGAGCAAGAAGGATGTGTTCGCGGGTTTGTGGCATTGGACCATCAGCTGCGGAAACAACAAGAATAGCACCGTCCATTTGAGCCGCACCGGTGATCATGTTCTTAACATAGTCAGCGTGTCCTGGGCAGTCAACGTGGGCATAGTGACGATTGGTGGTTTCGTATTCAACGTGAGCGGTCGAAATCGTAATACCGCGAGCGCGCTCTTCTGGCGCTTTGTCGATTTGATCATAGGCGGTAAATGTTGCCCCACCTGTCTCTGCCAAAACCTTTGTAATTGCCGCTGTCAAAGACGTTTTACCATGGTCAACGTGACCGATAGTTCCGATATTGCAATG
Organism: Candidatus Paracaedibacter acanthamoebae; assembly: GCF_000742835.1. Taxonomy (GTDB): domain Bacteria; phylum Pseudomonadota; class Alphaproteobacteria; order Paracaedibacterales; family Paracaedibacteraceae; genus Paracaedibacter; species Paracaedibacter acanthamoebae. The sequence continues at coordinate 1,778,145 of NZ_CP008941.1, forward strand.
CGGCTTGTTTCTTTCAAACTTTGCTTTAGTCATTATTAAATCCTTTTGTCAAAACAGCAAAGGCTAGCTCGCCTTTGCTACAATTTCATCTGCTACGTGTTGTGGAACTTGTTCATAGTGGTCGAACTGCATTGTGAACTGTGCACGTCCTTGGCTCATAGAACGCAGTGTATTAACGTATCCGAACATACTTGCCAATGGAACCATTGCATTAATAACGCGAGCGTTCGCTCGTTGATCCATACTTGAAATTTGACCACGGCGGCTGTTTAAGTCACCGATAATGTCACCCATGTATTCCTCAGGGGTCACAACTTCAACTTTCATAATGGGCTCAAGCAAACGAGGGTTACACTTACCAATTCCCTCGCGGAAAGCAGCGCGTGCTGCGATTTCGAAAGCAAGAGCACTCGAGTCTACATCGTGGTAGGCACCATCAATCAATGTAGCCTTAAAGTCAATCAATGGGAAACCAGCGATAACACCATTATCCATGGCGGATACAAGACCTTTTTGAACGCCAGGGATGTATTCTTTCGGAACAGAGCCTCCAACGATTTTATTTTCAAAAATAAATCCTGAACCAGCTTCTAATGGTTCAAAAACAATCTTAACCCGACCAAACTGACCAGAACCACCTGATTGTTTTTTGTGAGTATAATCAACTTCAGCAAGTTTAGTAATGGTTTCACGATAGGCAACTTGCGGTGCACCGACGTTGGCTTCGACTTTAAACTCACGCCGCATACGGTCAACGATGATTTCAAGATGAAGTTCACCCATTCCTTTAATAACTGTTTGGCCACTTTCATTATCGCTCGTAACGCGGAATGATGGATCTTCGCTAGCCAAACGAGACAAGGCAAGACCCATTTTTTCTTGGTCAGCTTTTGTCTTTGGTTCAACAGCAACCTCAATAACCGGCTCTGGGAATTCCATACGCTCGAGGATAACTTGTTTCGAAGAATCGCAAAGGGTTTCACCCGTTGTTGTGTACTTCAACCCACATACAGCAACGATATCACCAGCATGAGCCTCAGAAATATCTTCCCGTGTATTGGCATGCATCAAAAGCATACGTCCCACACGTTCTTTTTGGTCCTTAACTGAGTTATGGATATAAGTACCGGTCTTAAGAACGCCTGAATAAATGCGAACGAATGTTAATGTCCCTACAAACGGGTCAGTCATAATCTTAAATGCCAAACCACTAAATGGTTCATCATCAGAGATCTTACGCACAATTTCAGTCTCACCGTCTACTGTCGTACCCTTAACTTCAACCAGATCATCTGGGGATGGCAAGTAGTCAATAACAGCGTCCAGGAGCGCCTGAACACCTTTATTTTTGAACGCACTACCACAAAGAACTGGAACAAACAAGCTTGCCAAAACACCTTTCCGGATAGCAGTCTTAATTTCTGCAACAGAAATTTCTTCGCCATTAAGGTAACGTTCTGTCAAAGCATCATCAGCTTCAACGGCTGTTTCAATTAATTTTGCGTGATATTCTTCAGCCTGAGCTTTAAGGTCTGCGGGAATTTCAACGACGTCAAACTTTGCCCCAAGAGAATCATCTTGCCAAATAAGAGCCTTCATGCTAAGGACGTCAACAACACCGACGAAGTCAGCTTCTGCGCCAATTGGAAGATACAGCACGAGTGGACGAGCTCCTAACCGCTCAACAATCATGTCAATGCAGCGGAAAAAGTTTGCACCCATACGGTCTAGTTTATTCACAAAACAAATGCGGGGAACGCCATACTTATCAGCTTGACGCCAAACAGTTTCAGATTGAGGTTCAACCCCCGCAACACCGTCAAAAACAGTAACAGCACCATCGAGCACGCGAAGACTGCGTTCAACTTCAATCGTAAAGTCAACGTGCCCTGGGGTGTCAATAATGTTGATACGATGATCATTCCAGAAACAGGTTGTAGCAGCTGACGTAATTGTAATACCGCGCTCTTGTTCCTGTTCCATCCAGTCCATGACGGCCGTACCTTCATGAACTTCACCAATTTTATATGATTTTCCTGTGTAATATAGAATGCGCTCAGTTGTTGTCGTTTTACCGGCATCAATGTGCGCCATAATACCTATATTGCGGTATTTAGAAAGGGGATGTGTTCTTGCCATCTAGTATTAACTCCCCTAATTACCAACGATAGTGAGCAAACGCACGGTTCGCTTCTGCCATTTTGTGAGTATCTTCACGCTTTTTAACAGCCGCACCGCGATTGTTAACTGCATCAAGTAATTCACCCGACAAACGATCAATCATTGTCTTTTCAGAACGCTTACGGGAGCTACCAATAATCCAGCGGAAAGCCAAAGCTTGGGCACGATCTGTACGCACATCGCAAGGAACTTGATACGTGGCGCCACCGACACGACGGCTACGGACTTCAAGGGATGGCTTAATGTTTTCTAGAGCTTCTTCAAAAATCTCTAGGGAGTTCTTACCACCCTTACCGTCGATTTTATCAAAAGCACCGTAGACGATTCTTTCAGCCACAGACTTTTTACCTTGGTACATAATGTTGTTAATAAATTTTGCAAGAACGATGCTATTAAATTTAGCATCAGGATTGATCTCTCTTTTTTCAGCCGCGCGACGACGTGACATGGTAACCTCTTATTCTCTTTACTTCGGACGCTTTGCGCCATATTTGGAGCGTGCTTGTTTACGATTTTTAACCCCTTGGGTGTCAAGTGTGCCACGAACGATGTGGTAACGCACACCAGGCAAGTCTTTTACACGACCGCCACGAATCATAACTACAGAGTGTTCTTGTAAGTTGTGACCTTCACCTGGAATATATCCAGTGACTTCAAATCCATTCGTTAGACGAATACGGGCAACCTTACGTAACGCCGAGTTAGGCTTTTTTGGAGTTGTTGTAAATACACGAGTACATACACCACGCTTTTGAGGGCAAGCCTCAAGAGCAGGAACCTTATTTCTCGAAACTTTCGGAGCGCGTGGCTTCCGGATAAGTTGGTTAATTGTAGGCATGTGCCTATCCCCTTTTCTTTTACCTATATTACTATTCACACTAATAGCTTGCCAAAACGCAAGGGCACCAGTATTTTCACACTAGTTTCCTTGAATAATAAGCATGCTTTGTTAATATGTCAACGACTTGTTGCTATATTTACGCATAAGTTGATGTTTTTTCAGCGTCATCACCGCCTGAAGACCTTGCTAAAAGAGTATCCTGATCTCGTTCACTCGCAAGTTTGCGTAAGTTTTTAATTACGCTACCTGTACCCGCTGGTATTAAACGACCCACAATCACATTTTCCTTTAAACCAATCAGATCATCTGTCTTTCCTGCAACTGCAGCTTCTGTTAGAACACGGGTTGTCTCTTGGAAAGATGCAGCAGAAATAAAGGATTTAGTTTGCAACGATGCTTTCGTTATACCTTGCAGAACTGGTAATCCTGTAGCTGGACGGAGGTTTTGCTCAATTGCTTGCGCATTGACCTTGAAGAACTCTTCTCGATCAATTTGCTCCCCACGCACCAAAATGGTTTCACCTGTATCATTAATTTCATACTTTTGAAGCATCTGACGCACAATAACTTCAATATGCTTATCGTTAATTTTAACACCTTGCAGGCGATAAACTTGTTGAATTTCGCTGACCAAGTAGCTGGCCAAAGCTTCAACCCCAAGCACGCGTAAGATATCATGTGGATCAGAATTACCATCAACCAACAAATCACCGCGCTTAACCATGTCACCTTCATGGACAGTGATATGGCGTCCCTTTGGAATCAAATATTCCATTGGTTCTAAATCATCATTTGCTGGAACGATAACAATGCGGCGCTTTGTTTTATAGTCTTTACCATATTCAACGCGACCATCAAATTCAGCGATAATGGCGGCATCACGTGGATGACGGGCTTCAAAAAGCTCAGATACACGAGGCAAACCACCCGTAATGTCTCTTGTTTTTGTCGTCTCCCGAGGCACACGAGCTAAAATATCACCAGCCTGAATTTCGGCATTATTTTCAACCGATAGAATTGCGTCAACTGATAAGAAGTAACGGGCTTCAATACCACTTCCAAGCAGCACTGGATTGCCTTTTTTATCGCGAATGCTAATCATCGGACGAAGATCAGAGCCGCGAGCTTGTTGCTTCCAGTCAACGACCACACGGTTTGAAATACCTGTTGATTCATCAGTTATTTCCCGTAACGACACCCCATCAACCAAATCCACATAGTGGCTGACACCAGATGCTTCAGAAATAATCGGAATCGTATACGGATCCCACTCAACAAGCTTTTGACCTTGTTGAACTTTATCCCCTTCTTTCACATGCATCCGTGATCCATATGGAATACGGTTGCGCCCCCGTTCACGGCCTTGATCATCCACAATCAATACTTCACAATTACGTGACAAGACCATGTCAGCACCAGAGCTACTGGTCACGATATTTTTGTTGCGGAATTGAATTGTACCTGCATGAACGGCTTCAATGCTGTTTTGTTCAGCACCACCTTGAGCAGCTCCCCCGATGTGGAAAGTACGCATGGTTAACTGAGTACCTGGCTCCCCAATGGATTGAGCCGCGATAACACCCACAGCCTCACCAGAGTTAACAAGAATACCACGGGCTAAGTCGCGACCATAACACCTTGAGCAGATACCATTTTTAGATTCACATGTTAAAACCGAGCGAATTTTTACAGTGTCAATGCCGGCTTTATCAATCTGGTCCAAAACATTTTCTTCGATCAATTCACCCGCTGCCCGAATTACCTCACCCGTTGCTGGATCTACGATATCAGTTGCAGCAGATCGCCCAAGAATTCTTTCCGACAATGAGGCAATAGTGTCTCCACCTTCCATCACAGCTGAAAGACTAATTCCATGGGATGTTCCACAATCAAGCTCAGTAATAATGCAATCCTGAGCAACGTCAACAAGACGACGCGTTAAATAACCAGAGTTTGCCGTTTTCAACGCTGTGTCAGCAAGCCCCTTACGGGCACCGTGCGTGGATGTAAAGTATTCGAGAACGTTCAACCCTTCTTTAAAGTTAGAAATAATTGGCGTTTCAATAATATCACCTGATGGACGAGCCATCAAACCACGCATACCAGCCAATTGTTTCATTTGAGCCACAGAACCACGCGCGCCAGAGTGAGCCATCATGTAGACAGAGTTTACATGCTCACCTGGCTTAGTCTTTGACATTGCCTTCATCATTTCTTCAGCCACGCGGTCAGTACATTGTGACCAAGCATCAACAACTTTGTTATACTTTTCGCCTTGGGTGATCAAACCATCCGCATACTGTTGTTCAAATTCAGAGACATAGGCTTTCGTTTCATCGATGAGACGTTTCTTTGTTTCAGGAATAATTAAATCATCCTTACCAAAGGAGATACCGCCCCTTGTTGCATACTGGAACCCAAGACCCATCAATCTGTCAACAAACAAAACGGTATCTTTTTGCCCACAATGACGATAAACCAAATCAACCAAGTTACCAATTTCTTTAGAGGTCAACTGGGTATTGATCAAGTCATAAGTGATGCGATCACTCTTAGGCAAAATTTGGCTAAGAATCAAACGCCCTGCTGTCGTTTCCAGACGTTTATGGATCACAGTACCATCCGCTTGATAGAACGGAACACGAGCTGTTATCTTGGTGTGCAGTTCAAGGAGCTTGTTTTGCAATGCATGTTCTGCTTCCGCCAAGGATGCAATAAGCATTCCTTCACCGGGCAAAGATTCACGCATTTGGGTTAAGTAATAAATACCCAAAACGATATCTTTAGACGGCACAATAATCGGACGACCATTTGCTGGGCTCAAGATGTTATTCGTTGACATCATAAGCACACGAGCTTCAAGCTGTGCTTCCAAAGACAACGGCACGTGAACCGCCATTTGGTCTCCATCAAAGTCCGCATTAAACGCAGCACAGACGAGAGGATGCAATTGAATTGCTTTACCTTCGATCAAGGTCGGCTCAAATGCTTGAATACCAAGCCTGTGGAGCGTTGGAGCGCGATTCAATAATACTGGGTGCTCCCGAATGACTTCTTCCAAAACATCCCATACCTCAGGACGTTCCTTTTCCACCATTCTCTTCGCAGCTTTCAAGGTGCTTGCTAAGCCATAACGTTCCAAGCGGGCATAAATAAAGGGTTTAAATAGCTCAAGAGCCATTTTCTTAGGCAACCCACATTGGTGAAGCTTCAACTCAGGACCAACCACGATCACTGAACGACCCGAATAGTCAACACGCTTACCAAGAAGGTTCTGACGGAAACGACCTTGTTTACCCTTAAGCATATCTGCCAAAGATTTCAATGGACGCTTGTTAGCACCGGCAATGGCACGGCCACGACGACCATTGTCGAATAAGGCGTCAACTGATTCTTGCAACATCCGCTTTTCGTTACGAACGATAATGTCAGGCGCCCGCAATTCAATAAGACGCTTCAAACGGTTGTTGCGGTTAATAACCCGACGATATAAATCGTTCAGATCACTGGTTGCAAACCGGCCTCCATCTAGCGGAACGAGAGGACGTAATTCCGGTGGAATCACAGGGATAACATCCATAACTAACCATTGCGGATTGGTATTTGATTCAATAAATGCTTCAAATAGCTTTAAGCGCTTAACCAACTTTTTACGACGCATCTCAGAAGAGGTTTCCAAAAGCTCTTCCCGCATTTCCTCCCGTTGAGTTTCAAGATTAATTTGCCCCAATAGACGCTTTAAAGCTTCTGCGCCGATACCGGCAGAAAACGCATCTTCACCATATTCGTCCTGAGCTCGGATATGCTCATCTTCTGAAATTAATTGTCCCTTACGATACGGAGTCATACCCGGGTCAATAATGACATAATTTTCAAAGTAAAGGACCCGATCAACATCTTTCAAAGCCATATCCAGTAAAAGAGCAACACGGCTTGGCAAAGACTTGGTAAACCAAATGTGTGCCACTGGGCAAGCAAGTTCAATATGCCCCATACGATCACGACGCACTTTACTCAAGGTGACTTCAACACCACATTTTTCACAAATGACGCCCCGATACTTCATGCGCTTATATTTACCGCACAAACATTCATAGTCTTTCACAGGCCCAAAAATGCGGGCACAGAACAAACCATCCCGTTCTGGTTTAAACGTACGGTAGTTGATGGTTTCTGGTTTTTTGACTTCACCGTAAGACCAAGAGCGAATTTGCTCTGGGCTTGCAATAGAAATCCGAATCGCTTCAAATCCAGGAGCAACCTCGCTGGTTTCGATTTTACGTAATACGTTATTCATCTTATTTTTCTCCGAAACTAATTTCTATTGCTCAAAGGACATATTCAAACCAAGGGAACGAAGCTCTTTCACAAGCACGTTAAATGACTCTGGAATACCAGCTTCCATGTTGTCATCACCACGAACAATCGCTTCATAAACCTTCGTCCGACCCGAAACGTCGTCTGACTTAACTGTCAGCATTTCTTGCAACGTATACGCCGCACCATATGCCTCCAGTGCCCAGACTTCCATTTCCCCGAACCTTTGACCACCAAACTGGGCCTTACCACCAAGAGGCTGTTGAGTCACTAAACTGTATGGACCAATAGAACGAGCATGGATCTTATCGTCCACCAAATGGTGAAGCTTCAACATATAGATATAGCCCACAGTTGTTGGACGATCCAAGCGCTCGCCAGTGCGGCCATCAATCAAATACTGTTGACCCGTTGTCGGAATTCCGCTGGCAATTAAGGCATCGGCAACATCTTGCTCAGAAGCCCCATCAAACACTGGTGTTGCAATCGGAATACCTCGCCGCAAATTCTGCCCAAGCTCAAGAACTTGCTCATCCGACATAGCATCAATATCTTTTCCATCGAGCTTATCACTGTAAACCTTTTTAAGCTCTGCTTTTAAATCCGCAACCTTCGCGCTATTATGCTGCAGTTTGGTTACCACATCATTAATTTGTTTGCTTAGGCCTGCGGCAGCGGCTCCCATATGGGTCTCAAGAATCTGACCAACGTTCATACGAGATGGCAACCCGAGTGGGTTCAAAATAATATCAAGTGTCGTTCCATCTTCAAGATGTGGCATATCTTCCAAAGGAACAATACGAGAAACAACGCCCTTATTTCCATGTCGACCCGCCATCTTGTCACCAGGTTGAATCTTACGCTTAACAGCAATAAAGACCTTTACCATTTTCAAGACACCAGGGGATAACTCGTCACCGGTCCGTAGCTTTTCGACTTTACCTTCAAACCATTCTTGCAACTTTGCAAAACCTTCATCAAGGTGACGTTTCATTGCTTCTACATGGCTCATGATCTCATCATTATCAATGATAAGTTGTTTCCACTGATGTTTTGGTACTTCTGCAAGAAGCTCTTCGGTAATCTTGTCGCCAGTTTTAACGCCCTTTGGAGCTGAAGTAATCTTATGCCCCATAATCAATTCTTCTAGGTTTTTATAGAAGTTACGTTCTAAAATGGCGCGCTCAGCATCGCGGTCTTTTGCCAAACGTTCAATTTCTTGACGTTCAATGGTCAAAGCACGCTCGTCCTTATCAACGCCTCGGCGGGAGAAAACGCGCACGTCCACGATAGTTCCCGCAATCCCAGGCGGAACTCTCAACGAGGTATCACGAACATCCGATGCTTTTTCACCAAAAATGGCTCTAAGAAGCTTTTCTTCTGGCGTCATTGGCGACTCACCCTTGGGTGTTACTTTACCCACCAAGATGTCACCAGCCTTAACTTCAGCACCAATATAAATGATACCTGCTTCATCCAGGCTGCGCAGAGCTTCTTCACCAACGTTTGGAATATCGCGTGTAATTTCTTCATTGCCAAGTTTGGTGTCACGCGCCATGACCTCAAATTCCTCAATGTGTATCGACGTAAAGACATCGTCTTGAGCAATTCTTTCTGATAAAATGATTGAGTCTTCGAAGTTATAACCTTGCCATGACATAAAGCCAACCAAGACGTTACGGCCTAAAGCTAATTCACCTAATTCAGTTGCAGGGCCATCCGCAATAACGTCACCTTTTCTAATAATGTCACCCTTCTTAACCAGCGGCTTTTGGTTAATACAAGTGCTCATATTTGAACGTTGGAATTTCTGTAGGTTATAAATGTCAACACCAACTGAATCATCCCCTTCTGTCCGTTCCGAGACACGAATAACAATTCGGCGACCGTCAACGCTGTCAACCACACCAGACCGTTTAGCCAGAACACAAGAACCGGAGTCTTTTGCAACGGTTGCTTCCATTCCCGTACCAACCAATGGCGCTTCGCATCGCAACAAAGGAACAGCTTGTCGTTGCATGTTTGATCCCATCAAAGCACGGTTTGCGTCATCATTCTCAAGGAAAGGAATCAACGATGCCGCTACAGAAACCAACTGCTTTGGAGAAACGTCAACAAGTGTAATATCTTCCCGAGGTTGGATAACGAATTCACCATTCTTACGACAGGTAACTAACTCGTCAGCAATACGACTCTCTTTATCCAAATTGATGTTTGCCTGAGCAATAATATGACGGGTTTCTTCCATCGCTGTTAGGTAAACGATTTCATTGGTGACCTTACCATCTTTAACTTTGCGGTAAGGACTTTCAATGAAGCCATATTGATTAACGCGGGCATAGGTCGCCAAAGAGTTAATCAAACCAATGTTTTGTCCTTCAGGCGTTTCAATTGGGCAAATACGGCCATAGTGGGTTGGATGAACGTCACGGACCTCGAAGCCAGCCCGATCACGCGTTAAGCCACCTGGTCCCAATGCTGACAAACGACGCTTGTGCGTAATTTCGGACAGCGGATTCGTTTGGTCCATAAATTGTGACAATTGTGATGAGCCAAAGAATTCACGAACAACAGCAGCAGCTGGTTTGGCATTAATCAAATCATGAGGCATCACTGTGTCGATTTCGACAGAGCTCATCCGCTCTTTAATCGCCCGTTCCATACGACTTAGGCCCACACGATATTGATTCTCAAGCAACTCACCAACAGCACGAACACGACGGTTACCCAAGTTATCGATATCGTCAATTTCGCCGCGCCCGTCTTTTAGCTCAAGAAGGCCCTTGAGAATTGCAATGATATCTTCCTTGCGAAGAATACGAATTGCATCGGAACACTCCATATCCAAACGGGCATTCATTTTCACACGGCCTACGGCTGATAAGTCATATTTTTCGGCATCAAAGAATAGGCCTGTGAATAAAGCTTCAGCACCTTCTAGGGTTGGGGGCTCACCCGGGCGCATCACACGGTAAATTTCAAACAGAGCTTCTTCTCTATTATACACTCGATCTGCAATTAGTGAGTTACGGAGGTAAGCGCCCACATTCACATTGTCAATTAAAAGGACCGGAATCTCTTTAAGATTAAAATTTTCTTCTAAAACAGTAATTGTCTTTAGCGTTAGCTCTTCACCTGCTTCAGCATAAATCTCACCGGTGGATTCATTGATAAATTCCCGAGCAAGGTAGAGACCTTCAAGATTTTCGCTATAAACTAAAATTTCTTTTAATCCATCGATAGCAAATTTCTTAGCCATACGCGGAGTAATTTTTGTTCCAGCTGTTGCAATAACAGTACCAGTTGAGGCATCAATAAGGTCCGACGTCAACTTAACGCCGCGCCAATTGTCAGGGTTATAAGTTGTCTTCCAACCCTTTTTGTGCTTAGCATAAGTTACTGTGACATAGAAAGCATTCAAGATTTCCTCACGCGACATTCCTGTCACTGAGTTTGCCGGCAGGGTTTCGCCTTTAGCTTCCGCTTCAGCGCGCTTTTGGGCCGTTTCTGCAGAATCTAACGCCATTAAGAAAGCTGTAATTGGTAACTTACGGCGTCTGTCAATGCGGACATGGATTAAATCTTTTGGATCAAACTCAAAGTCTAACCAAGAACCACGATATGGAACCACACGGGCAGCAAATAGATACTTCCCAGAAGAATGGCTCTTACCTTTATCATGATCAAAGAACACGCCAGGACTACGGTGCATCTGCGAGACAATAACACGCTCAACACCGTTAATGATGAAAGTTCCATTATCTGTCATCAACGGCATATCACCCATATAGACTTCTTGTTCTTTAATGTCTTTAATGGATTTTGCGCCTGTATCTTCGTCAATATCCCACACTACAAGTCTAAGTGTTAATTTGAGAGGGGCAGCATAGGTCAATCCCCGTTGACGGCATTCATCTTCATCATACTTTGGCTTATCAAAGTCGTATCTGAAATACTCTAGATGAGCTTTTCCGGAAAAATCAGTGATGGGAAAAGTTGTTTTGAACACTTCATGTAAGCCGATTTCTTCTCTTTTGTTATAGGCAACACTTTGTTGCAAAAACTTTTCATAAGAAGACTTCTGCAATTCAATCAAATTCGGCATTTTTGCTTCATCAGAAATGCGACCGAAGTTTTTACGAAATCTCTTCATTCCGGTAAAAGATCTTACCATTGATTCCCTCATTAAAAGTCTATTTAAAAATTAGTTATCTGTACAAACGACTAAACAACTCTTTGATACAGAATGATCCTCTGCATTAAAGAGTTGTCTGAAGGTAGGAGACCATCAAGGCCCCCTACAGATGCTGGAAGTTTATTTAACTTCAACTTTTGCACCAGCTTCTTCAAGCTGCTTTTTAAGCTTGTCGGCTTCGTCTTTATTAACGCCTGCTTTAACTGCTTTTGGAGCAGCTTCCACAAGATCCTTAGCTTCTTTAAGACCAAGACCAGTAACTTCACGAACAACTTTAATAACGTTAATCTTGTTTGCACCAGCATCAGTCAAAACAACGTCGAATTCTGTCTTTGCTTCAACAGCTTCAACAGGACCAGCAGCAGCAGCAACTGCTACAGGAGCAGCAGCTGTAACGCCCCAATGATCTTCAAGTTTCTTTGACAATTCAGCAGCTTCCAAAACTGTAAGTTTGGACAACTCTTCTACGATTTTATCTAGATTAGCAGACATTTATATCTCCTTCTGTCTTTATCTTATCAAGGTTATTGACCACTACCGTATGCGTTTAAAACGCGCGCAACACGAGTAGCAGGTTCTTTCGCCAATAGCGCAATACGGGTTGCTGGGGTATTGATAACAGCAAGAATCTTGGAGCGCAGCTCATCAAGAGATGGCAATTTAGCCAATGCGTCAACACCTTTTGCATCCAGAATTTGACCATCCAAGTACCCACCAACAAGCTTTAAGCGATCGTTCTTACTTGCGAACTTCGCTGCAACTTTGGCTGGAGCAATAGCATCTTGGCATGAGAATGCAAGTGCTGTTGGTCCTTCCAGTATGGTGGATAACCCTTCAAGGGGGGTTCCTTGTACTGCAATTTTAGCGAGAGTGTTTTTCAAAACCTTGAACTCTGTACCAGCACCACGCATATCACGGCGAAGAGCAGACACCTCAGATACTGTAAGACCTGTTTGATGGGCCACTACAACACATTTGGCGTTCACCAACTTCTCGCGCATTTGCGATACTAGCTGTTCTTTTTCTGAACGGTTCATGTTAACACTCCTAACAGTTTATATTCCCTGCATTTCTGCAGAGTTTAAACCGGTTAGCCCGGTTTTATTCTGTCCCAGAAGGAGTCGTATCCCTCTGTCTCAATAGGCGGTTTCCCATTACCCTTACGGACCCATAGTCTTGGACAGACACAAGGGGTTACCTTGTGTATCTAGAGGGGGTCAAGCCCCCCTTAGAATTTACTCAGAAATCTCAAACTTAACGGCTGGACCCATGGTAGAGCTTAGTGAAAGAGACTTCAAATAGCTTCCCTTTACACCTGTTGGCTTTGCCTTGATGACCGCGTCAACGTAAGATTTCACATTTTCTAAAATAGCTTGTTCTTTAAAGCTTGCTTTACCGATACCAGCGTGAACAATACCCGCTTTCTCTGTACGGTATTCAACTTGACCACCCTTAACAGATTTAATTGCTTCCGCAACATCCATTGTAACAGTTCCAAGCTTTGGGTTTGGCATCAAACCACGTGGACCAAGGATTTTACCCACACGTCCCACCAAGCCCATCATATCTGGTGTTGCAATGCAACGATCGAAAGGCATATCACCGGCTTGGATTTTTTCCATCAGGTCTTCTGCACCAACGATATCTGCACCAGCTTTTAGAGCCTCTTCAGCTTTCGGGCCTTTTGCAAAAACGGCAACACGGTAAGTTTTACCTGTCCCATGCGGCAACTGAACCACACCACGAAGGTTTTGATCTGCTTTTCGGGGATCAACGTTCAAATTAATTGCAACTTCGATGGTTTCATCAAACTTTGCCGTTGCCCGCTCTTTGATAAATTTTACAGCATCTGCTAAAGAGTAAACTTTGTTACGATCTAGGCTTTGAACAGCGCTCTTTAATCTTTTTCCTACTTTTGCCATGATCTTACTCCACTACTTCCAAGCCCATAGACCGTGCTGAACCAGCAATCATCAAGGCTGCTGCATCGATATCATTGGCATTCAAGTCAACCATCTTAATTTGAGCAATTTCACGAACTTGGTCCATTGTAACTGTACCAGCACTGGTACGACCAGGAGTTTGTGAGCCTTTAGACAATTTTGCCGCTTTCTTCAAAAAGTAAGACGCTGGCGGTGTCTTCATTGCAAAGGAAAATGTACGATCAGCATAAACAGTGATAACCACCGGAATTGGCATTCCAGGTTCCATGCTTTGGCTTTCAGCGTTAAATGCCTTACAGAATTCCATAATATTCAAGCCACGTTGACCCAAAGCTGGACCAATAGGTGGTGATGGATTTGCTTTACCGGCGGGTACTTGTAACTTAATGTACCCTGTAATTTTTTTTGCCATAACTATCCTCAGTTATTTTAATGTTCTACCTGAGTGTGTGGTACGATAGTGGTTCTATCTTCCACACGCTTAATTTTTCCAAGAAGGAAATCCGACTATATTTTTTCGACCTGGCTAAATTCCAACTCAACGGGTGTCGGACGCCCGAAAATCATAACGGATACTTTGAGACGTGCCTTATCTGTTTCAACCTCTTCAACGACACCGCTGAAGGATGAGAACGGCCCATCACAGACCCGAATTTGTTCACCAATCTCAAAATCAATTGCATGACGCGGCCGGTCAACTGAATCTTGAACTTGTTTCATGATCCGAGAAACTTCAGCCTCTGAAATTGGAGATGGCTTACCTTTTGCACCAAGAAATCCTGATACTTTTGGAGTATTGCGTACTAAGTGCCAAGATTCATCATTAAGGTCAATTTTTACCAGGACATAGCCGGGAAAATAATTCTTCTCAACAGAAACCTTTGCACCGCGTCGAATTTCAACAACTTCTTCTGATGGCACTAAGATGTCACCAAAATAATCTTGGAGACCTTTTTTTTCAGCTTGTTCACGAATAGTCTGAGCGACCTTCTTTTCAAAGCCAGAATAGACGTTTACAACATACCAACGAAGAGCCATTATTTAACCTCAAGACTTTTGCGACAACGCAATCTTCAAAAATACCGTTAAGCGGTGATACCGATAATAAAATTGACAATGCGATAGGCGATTGTATCAATAACCGCAAAGTAAATAGCTGCAACAGCCGCAAAGATAAACACGAATGTTGTTGTTAACTTTGTTTCTTTCCAAGATGGCCAAGTAACTTTTTTTGCTTCTTGACTTACTTGAGGGAAGAACTCACGTGCTTGTTGAACAAGACTTTTACTTTCAGAACTCATGCCTTACACTCTAATTTTGCATCGCAAATAAAAAAATGGCAGGAGTGGAGGGTCTCGAACCCCCAACCTTCGGTTTTGGAGACCGACGCTCTAGCCAATTGAGCTACACTCCTGCATCACTATAGACACCTATATTCCTTGAATATATAGCGCATTCAACACGCCGTGTCTACAGAAAATTAAGTGGCAGCCCCACGGCCACCACTTTAAAGAACTTATTTTACGATTTTAGCAACGACGCCCGCACCCACGGTACGACCACCTTCGCGAATCGCAAAGCGAAGACCCTCGTCCATCGCAATCGGCGCAATCAATTCAACGACCATACGAATGTTATCACCTGGCATAACCATTTCAACACCAGCTGGCAATTGGACTGTTCCGGTAACGTCTGTTGTCCGGAAGTAGAACTGTGGACGATAGTTGGTAAAGAATGGCGTATGGCGACCACCTTCTTCTTTTGTCAGAATGTAAGCTTCTGCTTCGAAGTTTGTATGCGGCGTAATCGTACCAGGAGCTGCCAAAACTTGACCACGCTCAACATCTTCACGCTTTGTTCCACGCAGAAGAACACCAACGTTATCACCGGCTTCCCCTTGATCCAAAAGCTTACGGAACATTTCAACACCAGTACAAGTTGTCTTAACGGTGTCTTTTAGACCAACGATTTCGATTTCTTCACCAACCTTAACAACACCACGCTCAACACGACCTGTAACAACAGTACCGCGACCAGAGATGGAGAAGACGTCTTCGATTGGCATCAAGAATGGACGATCTTTTGGACGTTCGGGTTGCGGAATATAGCTGTCAACAGCTTCCATCAACTTAAGAATCGCCTCACGACCAATTTCTGGATTCTTGTCTTCCAAAGCACAAAGAGCAGAACCACGGATAACGGGAATGTCATCGCCAGGGAAGTCATAAGAAGAAAGAAGTTCACGAACTTCTAATTCGACTAAGTCGAGAAGCTCAGCATCATCAACCATGTCAACTTTGTTCATGAAAACAACAAGAGCTGGAACACCAACTTGGCGAGCAAGAAGGATGTGTTCGCGGGTTTGTGGCATTGGACCATCAGCTGCGGAAACAACAAGAATAGCACCGTCCATTTGAGCCGCACCGGTGATCATGTTCTTAACATAGTCAGCGTGTCCTGGGCAGTCAACGTGGGCATAGTGACGATTGGTGGTTTCGTATTCAACGTGAGCGGTCGAAATCGTAATACCGCGAGCGCGCTCTTCTGGCGCTTTGTCGATTTGATCATAGGCGGTAAATGTTGCCCCACCTGTCTCTGCCAAAACCTTTGTAATTGCCGCTGTCAAAGACGTTTTACCATGGTCAACGTGACCGATAGTTCCGATATTGCAATGCGGCTTGTTTCTTTCAAACTTTGCCTTTGTCATAACTTATACACCTTGTGCTGAACTGCTCATTAAAAATAAATTGGAGCGGGTGAAGGGAATCGAACCCTCATAACCAGCTTGGAAGGCTGGGGCTTTACCACTAAGCTACACCCGCATACTTGATGAACTATACCACCCTTGAACATGCGTTTCAACCAAGATGGTGGAGGGAGTAGGATTCGAACCTACGTAGACATACGTCGGCAGATTTACAGTCTGCTGCCTTTGACCGCTCGGCCATCCCTCCTGGTTCATATTACAATTTTGTAATAGATTTATAGCTCATATGTCAACATGGAATTTCGATTTTATAAATTTTTCTTTGCTACTTTATCTCTTAATTTCTATCTCTTAAAGGTGATTAAAAGCAAAGAACAAACAATATAGCCTCCTCTTAATGCGGCAAACCTAATAAATAACCAGAATCTTAATTCGGGAGATATCTAGGGGCCCCTCGTGCATTCAATAAAACTTATATTTCCTTTCCTTAGGCACCGATTATTTAAGATGGGATACGTAAAATACACTTGCCACTGAGAACTTAGCCTGGTCTCCTGTTTAAAAATTTGCTTTTAAATCAAAAACGCAAGGGTTATTCAATGTGCTTTTAACCGACTTAAAGATATTTTGAAAGTTAAGGTAATGTATAAAAAATTTATTTATATTATATTTCAACTATTTATAATTTTTATCACTCTCCTTCAGGGAACAACATATTCTTATCCTCGTCTAGAGTTAACCGAACAACAGCAAGTTGAGAATAAGTGCTTGCCTGTTACGTACGACAAAATCCCTCAATGGCTAAATGGGATTTATATTTTTAATGGTCCATCTCACTATAATTTGAAAAACCAAACGATCACCCATTGGCTCGATGGGCTAGCAGTTCTTTACAAATTTGACTTTTCAGAGGGGAAAATTCTTTGTTACTGCTAAATTTATTCAAAGTGATGTCTATAAAGACGCCCGAGTAAAAGGAAAACTTACCCAAGCTTTTGTGGAAAAGGAAGTTTCTAATTGGGATCACAATATTTCCTATTATACGACGAATACAAATATTCACACGGCCTATATTAATAAAAAATTAGTGGCTCTTGGCGAAACAGCTTACTCAGTGGAAATTGATCCTTTCACATTAAATACGATTGGACCTTTTATATTGAGAGATGATTCACCTTATCAATCTCAACAAGTCCACGAATTAGCTCATATGAAAAAAGACCCGATCACTGAAGATTATTATAACCTTAGAACCATATTTGGCTTTTTCAGTTATTATCAACTCTATAAAATTGAAAAAGGAACTCAAGAAAGGAAAGAGATTTTCAAAGAATGTATAAATTATCCTTCTTATATGCATGATTTATCTATAACTAAAAAATATATAATACTAATCGCACCTCCTTTAAAAGTAAATCCATGGGATTTAAAAAATTTAACACAAGGTTATATAAATTATTTTAGGTGGCACCCCGAAATTCCCACTAAAATATATGTTATCAATAAAGTTTCAGGGGAAAAGGTTTTTGTAGGAAACTGTAGCCCTCTTTTTACTTTTCATCACATTAATGCATATGAAAATCAAGACACAGTTACAGTAGATTTTATTGCTTATCCGGACCATTCAATCATAAAATCTGCTGGTTCGACTAATTTACCACTCGGCACCCTTAACCGTTTGATTATTGATCTTAAGGATCAGCAAACCACTCTTATAAAAAATTACATTTCAGGTATACAAGGAATAGATTTACCACGCATTAATGAAGATAAAATCGGTAAGCCTTATAAGTTTTTTTATGCCGTCAATTTTAAAGATTCTGAAAGGAATACTGAAATTATCAAAGCAGATATTGTAAACAAAAAAGTGATTACCTGGAGCAAGAAAGATCATTTTGTGAATGAAGCTATTTTTATCTCGCGCTCTCCCATCGAAGAAGATCAAGGAATTTTATTATCAATCGTTTATGACCAAAAATTAAACCAATCCTTCCTGTTAATTCTTGATGCCCAATCCTTAGAAGAAATAGCTCGTGCTGACCTTCCTTATCCGATACCTTTTGGACTGCATGGTAATTTTATACCTAACTCCGCTTTTTAAATCTTACGGAAAGCGGGCTGCTAATAAAATCTAAATAGATTGTGAAGATACTTGTCGCCAGTTAAAAAACTGGTTTTTAACTGGTGATAGGTATATATTACTAAAAATAATTCTAACGATTCCCCCCTTTATGAAACATCACGCATCAAAATATTTTATGTATGGAATTCATCCCTGTACAGCTGCTCTCAACAATCCTGACCGCCAAATAGAAGAAGTGATTTATTCATCGGACAAAATCTTGGAAAAACTACCATCGTTGCCAGGAGCACTCAGAACACGCCAAGCCGATAAAAACTGGTTTGATAAAACATTAGGACAAGAGGCTGTTCACCAAGGGATTGCTTTACGTCTGTCTGCTTTAGACCCATTAGGAATTAATGATTTAGCTAGTATTGAAGCGTCCAATCAACTGGTTGTTATCTTAGACCAAGTCAGCGATCCTCATAATGTGGGTGCAATTATTCGGACAGCAGCTGCTTTTGGGGCGAAGGCTCTGGTGATGACGGATCGTCATGCGCCTGAAGAAACAGGGGTGCTAGCAAAATCAGCCTCGGGTGCACTCGAGCTAGTCCCCATCATGCGTTATGCCAATTTAGCCAATGCTATCCAGGAGTTAAAAGATATTGGCTTTTGGATGTATGGTTTTGCCGAAAGTGGGACTCAATCCTTATCTGATGTCAAGTTTTCGGGCAAAGTTGGTCTAATTATGGGCGCCGAAGGATCGGGCATGCGGGAACTAACAAAGAAGAATTGCGACTTTTTAGTAAAGCTTGAAACCGCCGATCAATTTTCGACACTGAATGTGTCGAATGCTGCCGCTATCGTCATGCATCAAGTATTTACGCGGTTTAGCTAGTTCCTGGGTAAATTTATTAAATCTCTCACGGTGCTCAATAATGCTTTAGAATTTTACTCATCAGCACTCAAAAACTCTTTAAAGAGCTTTAAGCTATGATGGGTACATTAATTATATCTCACCTAATTTATCTGAGAATCTGATTTCCTAACCAAAAAGTCTATCTCTCCCGCCCCTACAACCAGGAAGTCTTCAAGTGTCGCACACTGATTAAAGTCAATATCGCCTCTCAACATAAAAGTAAATGGTCGTTCAAAAGAGGCAGTGTGCTTAATGATCAGGCCTTGAAGCCATCCCTTCGACCCTTGGGGGGCTAAAATTTTTATATCTTCTTTTGCGGTCACAAAAAACATATCCACCCCAAACCAAGGCGCTGTAAATACGGCATCCTTAGAGGTATCACAGAGGCTTAAGGATAATCTAATCTGCTGAGGCGCAGTTACATGAATGCTATCTTCAGACGTTATATTGATATTCATACCTGCAAAAATGGGCTTTTCAGCTGACACCTCAATTTCACTTCGAGTGGGCATATATTCTCTAAATTTATTTAAGGTATAGTACATATTTATAGCGCCCGGGACTAGATTGTTATCCATATGCTTTCCCGTTTCAATAGTGCGCTCTTTTATTCTGAATAGTATATGAGTGGCATTAGGCTCGGCCTTAAAAGTTCTAATTTCTTCTTCCGTAACTTGAGGGGATGAGCTGGTAATAGGAACTTCTGCCTCTCTAGCTGCAGTAGGATTGAGAAATAGACAATACACGACGGACAATATTCTAAGAGTAACCTTCATCATATTTTTTCCTGTAAAGTAAAATGGTTAAGATCTATTTCAGAATAGTAAAACAAGAGCCCTAAAACAATTACGGAGTAGAGATGTTAATAAGCTTTACCATAAGTTCCAAGATTCGGAAGCTCTAGAATATGGTTGTAAAACCTAATGGTATAAAATGACATAGAGATTATTAGTGGCTTAGATAAGGTTCTCCAAAGTTAAACCTCTGAGGACAGCAGTTTTGAGATAGCAATAATTAAAAAACCCTCCATTTATAGGAGGGAGATATTTATTTGCGATAAAATTTACCAATCACTTCTAAATGCTCTGACCATAAGAACTGATCTAGAGGGGTGACGGATTCCAATTCAAATCCTGCATCACACAAAATTTTCGCATCCCGAGCGAAAGAAGCGGGATTACAAGAAATGTAAACCACATGTTGTAAGGTTGATTGAGCGACTTGCTGAACTTGAGTCAACGCTCCCGCTCTGGGTGGATCTACAAAGATAAAGTCATATTGCCCCAATTCTTCAACAGTAAGAGGATTAGCAAACAGATCGCGCTTAGTCACTGTAATAGGGACTTGAGCTTGATTAGCTGCTGTCTGCAAGGCATTAATTGCATCATTCTCACATTCAAACGCATCTGTTGGGCCTTTTTGTGCCATCAAAAAGGTAAAAGTTCCCCGACCGGAAAACAAATCAACGCCCCGGGTGACCTTTTCCGGCATATAGTCTGATACACGCTGCAACATAAACTCATCCGCATCATCACTGGCTTGAAGGAACTTTCCGGCTTCCACAGCCACATCGACCCCTGAGAAATTGACCACAGGTTCACGAAAAGTAACAAAGGGTCGGTAATTGAGCAAAAGGCGGGCTATGTTATTGTCCCGAGTAAAGGCAGTCAATACCTCAATTTGCTCAAGCGTTGGATTCTTTAAAAAACCAGTCTTTAAGTTGACATCTAAACCAACCTTGGTTGCCAGGATATCAACAGTCCCCGATTCCCGTTGCTGAAACATCCCAGCCAATAAAGATCTAAGTTTAGGAATTAACTGCTCGATTTCCTCTAAGACTAAATGACACTCTTGATTATCAATGATCCATTTAGTTCCCCGACGCATATAACCAATCATCATTCCTTCATAACGATGAGCAAAAGTCAGTGAAATACGGCGTCGACGCCGCGATGGGATAATATGCAAGGGCATCCATTCTTTGGCTTCCACTTGATGGAAATCCAAAGCTCGTTTCAGTAATCCAACTTTATAATCCTGATAAGTTTCCCGATTGATATGCTGTAACTTACATCCCCCACAGTCCCCAAAGTGGATACAGGGTGCTGGCTGCCTAAGCTCTGATTCTTTCAAAAATTGGGTAATCTCAATTCGCGAATAACGTTTGCCCTTGATAACCTCAAATTCGACCTCATCCCCTGGTGCTGTGAAGGGAATGAAATATTTTTGATCGTCAACAATAGCAATGCCATCACCATCAATACCAATTGATTCTATTTTTGCTTTCATTATCTTTTCCTGTGGAAAATCAGATTATAAAAAAATCTGACATATGATCCTATTCAACGGACGGAGCAAAGCTCATCAACAATAAACTGACTAATTTGGGAATAAGTGTCAAGTTTTTCATAATGGTCAAACGCTACAAGCGTCGCAAGCATAACCTAATGAAAGAGGGATAGGAAGGGGTTGTCAAAAATTTTCCCTAACCCAACTAATAACTTTTTGCAGAACATTATCACCGTAAACAGGCTTAGCTAAAACCGCATGGTCTTCACTCATGAAGTCGCGCATTGCAAACTTTAATAATCCCCCACACGTAGCAAATGTCGGCGTTGAAACAAAATCGCCTCCGCCATGGAACCCCATAGGACTGCCAACTCGGATCTGTTTTTGCCACTTCTGGGCCGCCAATTCGCGAATGCCAGGTAGCTGGCTTGTGCCACCCGTCAAAACAATTCTCTGCCCCACAATCCGATCCATGCCTGAATATTGTAATCGCTTCCAGACTAGATCAAGAATTTCCTCTGCCCGCGCCTTAATAATATGGACTAATAAAGACTTAGGAACTTGATGCGTTGCTGTCACATTTCCTTCCCCTAATTGTGGGACAATGATGCTCTCTCGCTCATCAGAGGAAGATGTAATGGTTGTACCGTACAGAGTCTTCAAGCGCTCCGCTTGAGATAAAGGAGTAGACAAGCCCCGCGCAATATCGCTGGTAATATGAGACCCACCGACAGGGATACTGTCGACATGAACCAAGGCTCCATCTAAGAACGATGAAATGCTACAGCTTCCGCCCCCAAGATCGATGACTGTAACCCCTAAAGACAGCTCATCCTCATCAAGGGTCGCCAAACCAGAGGCATAAGGGGAAACAACAAAACCAGCCACATCCAAGTGACATCGGTCAATACAATTGGTGATATTCTGCATAACACCCTGAGCAATAGATACGACATGCAGGCTCGCCATTAATTTTTTACCAAAAAGCCCGCGCGGGTCACGAATCCCAAACTCATTATCTAAGGCATAGGTAACCGGTAAAATGTGAACAATCTGCGCATCCTCTTTTTGGAATAACTGACGTCCCATAGCAAGCAATTGATGAATATGATTGTCATCCACTGGACCATTGCCTAAGGATAACTCGACATCCATTGTATGGGATCGGGCAGTGGCAGCTGAAATACTAACATAGACAGCATCAATAGTTTCTTTTGCCATTTGTTCCGCTGTATGCACAGCATTTAAAATAGAATCTTCCAGAGCCTCCAGATCCGTAATAACGCCATTCCGTATCCCCTGGGACACTTGATGCCCAACACCAATAACGCGCAAGATATCCCCACTTGCGCGTTCGTCTACGCGGGCGATAGCACAGCAAATTTTATTACTTCCCAAATCAATGGAAGCAAAAATATCGCGGCGTCGTTTATGTGTTTTTTTAAAGAATAAATTCATAATTATACCGTAGCCGATTTTAAGCCATGATCCCAGTCAAAAGTGACGTTTTTAACCTTATTTAACAAGTGTTTTTTACTAGAGACACCTAGCTTGTATTAGTGTAAAATTATACTATAATTACCTAAATCAAAATTGCATAAATCTTGACTGATTTATCGTGGATTTAATCATCCAAAAAGACAATATAGGTATTGGGTGAATCCTTAATTGCTTATAGCCGACCCACACCTTCAAATATAGAACTGTAAGGTGATTTTATTTATTCCTTTACCTTCATAGGGCAACGATTAAACAGCAGCAAAGCACGCCTTAATGAGGCTATGCCCTTAACTTTAATTAGTGACCGGTGTATTTGCCGTGCGAGGAACAGGTGCCTGACGCACGCCACCAACTCCACTAATATTTACAGGATAGATGCTACCTAAATTCTTGAAATCTAATTGCAAGATAATTTTAGTATCAGGTTTTAAATCCCGATCCCGGAACCCAGTTCGAATAACAGAAAACGTAGAAATCAAGCATTCAGTTTCATGCTTAATGGAGACTGTTCGATTCAAAAGTTCTATGGACTGACGATCTCCCAGATTGCGCAACTCCCCATAAGTCAAAGAAAAACCATGGTATTTACCCAGTGTCATATTCCAGATAAGTTGCGAAATACGCTGATTATTAACGGTAAAATTCTTGTTATAGAATACATGACCAATCGAGCCTGTGAGCCATTTAGAGCTAACACTAGTAGACGATTCCGCTACATCTACGCTCAGGTTATGGCGATTTAACATTAAGCGAGACCTAAGATCCAACCACTGTATAGGAACAATTTGTACCCCTGAGACAAAGTTTGAGGCCTTACGATCCTCTCCCGAATTGAGAGGCAAAACTTGGTTTTTATCAATTCGCACGCTTTGACCAAAGAAGAAATTAACTTTACGCGAGCAATTAAAAAGTTGTTTTGAGTTTAGACCGTAAACAAATCGATGCCCTGAATCGATACGATCGATACCGTACATACGATTATCTCGAAACAAATTGGTTGTATCTACTAAAACAACTGGGGTATCTTCATTGGGAATTTCGATAAAATTTCCTCCAATTGAAGAAGTAGTGATCATCGTCGCAGGCTCTAAAATCCAGTGCATGCTTTCCATAGCTTTCAAGAATGGATAACGCCATGTTAAAGAGGCTTGAGGATAATAGCGATCCTGCGTCCTATCTTTAAGCTTATTATTAATCTGGGTATTATAACCATTCATATGATAGAGATCGCCGCGCACATAAGCTTTTAAGGACCAAATATCCCCCCACTTAGAAACATAGGGAATTTGACCTCCTACGCCCAAGGATCCACGCATCATAGACTCGGCAGCACGTCCCACAATTCCTTGATGCCGATATAAATTTAGAAAATTGAAATCAGCCATCAGCGTTTCACCATAAAAACCAGGCAAAGTTTCATAGGAATACTGAACGATCGGCAAAACAACCGGCACTGTTTTTTGGCGGTCTGCTTGGAATATATAGGATCGGATAGCCCCATAACTTTCCGAACGGAATCTTTCTAAAGCAACAGTTGAGGTTAAGGTCATGCTGGCAGCAAAAGGATCGGTTGAGCCTTTGGGCAAGACAGGAAATCGTTTTAAATAGGTTAAATCACTGGCACGCCGAACATCCAATGTAAATAAAACATCAGGGGTAACATCGTAGCGAGCGTTTAAAAAATAATGCCATCTGTCGCGATTTGCCCGTCCATAATGATTAGGATTAGAATTTGGTGAAAAACCTGTTGTTGTCTTCCCTGCATAACTTCCATGCATTGTATATTCACCATCATCGAAGCGATAGCGATGCTCTAAAGCTGGGATGATACCTTGTCTACTGGTAAATGTTGGATAAAACGTAAAGTCATGATTCTCACCACTGGCAATAAAATATGGCACTGTAATGCTATAACCAAAATCATTACTATGCCCATAAATTGGCATAAGAAAACCTGTCTTACGCTTTACTGCTGGGTCTGGGTGGGAAAAATAAGGAACATAGAAAATTGGCCATCCCCACATTTCCATCCAGGCGTGATGATATTGAATTACTTTAGCGTCTTGATCATGAATAATTTTATCGGACTTTAATTGCCACAACGGAGCCTTCGTGGGGTCTGTTTTACAAACATCACAGGGTGAATAAACGCCTTGCCAGACAACAACCCGTTTACCACCATATCTTTTAGCCCGATTTCCAGCGATCCTGGAATTATCAATCATTAAGACTTTGATATTTTCAACAAAACCATCGGCCATTTTATTCGATAGAGTTATCTGATCAGCGAATGAAAAGTTCCCTTCTTTATCTCTCAGCCAAGCATGTCCTTTAGCAACCACCGTGTCCACAGTTTTAAAGTACTGAACTTCATCGGCATACAGCAATTGTTCATTCTGAGTAATATAAACGCGTCCAGATGCAGTTACAACTTGATTAAGATCATCATAACTTAATTCATCTGACTGCAAAAATGTTGGCGCCTTATTCAAGGGCTTAGAATTTTTAGTTTGTTTTACAGAGTTCTTTTGCCTAGCTTCGGTACTGCAAGGCAAAGCAATTGACAACAATAAAAGAAAACGAAGAAAGGACATGGATCTTTCAAACTTAAAGTCTTTATTAATTTCTATTAAGCCTCAGGCTTCTTCTAAGTGCAATATCAATGTTGAACTTAAAAGCATAACCGTGATAGCCGGAGCCCACACCGCAACTAACAATGGCAAACGCCGAGCCAGCCCAAGAGCATACACAATATCACTAAAGAAATGGAGAATCAATCCGCTCGCAATAGCTAAAATCGTTAAGACAGTTGCATATCCTTGTCGGGGGGGACGCATTGTAAAGGCAGCGGCCAAAAACATCAAGGACATCATAAACCCAATCCTACCAAAAAACGCGTGCCAATACATGCGATAGGGCAAGCTTGATAATCCTGATTTTTCTAAAACATCAATATAATCCGGCAGCATCCAAAATGAAATATATTTAGGTTCAAGATTACTATTAAGAATTTTTTCAAATGTTAAATCTGTCTTCAACTGCAATTGTTCTTTTTGATACCGCTCTTGCTTATTGGGGAAAACAGTTACATCCTTTAAATACCAAATTTTATCCTTAATGATGGCAGACTTGGCATCAATCCGATCAATAAAATCATAATCTTTAGAAAAATTTTGAAAACTAACATTTTCAAAAAGCTTGTGGGTTGGCACAATTCGTTGGGCATTGATAATACTACTCCGATCGACAGTATTTTCACGGATCCAAACCCCGTCTTCAAAAACTGTAACCGCAATATCTCGCCCCGCAAAAATTCTTTGCTCCATCTGTTCTTGCTTATAGCTCATAAGGGATGCCATTGGATTAATAACAGCTAAGGTAAAAAGGCTTAGGCCTAAAATCACGAGTGATAACCCTGAGGCAATCTGCCATACAGAAACACCAAACCCCCGTGCTACAATTACTTCTTGGCTTCGATTTAAGCGAGATAAGCAAATAATAGCCGCAATCAAGACCACAAACGGCATAAGCATTTGAATGTGATTTGGAATTTTAAGGCAAACCATCTGAATAATTTCAGCAAATCCAACCCTTGTGGCTGTAACTGTGCGACGACTAAACTCCGCCATGTCAATCAACCCCATCACAAAGGTTACAATTACTGTCACCGACCCAATCCACAATAAGAAAACTCTAGAAAAATAACGATTGAGCGTTGATTGCCAATAATTAGCGAACATAGGAATACCTTCTGATCACAGCCTCAAGCCATTCTGGTCTCATTAAAAACACGATACTTAAAACACCACACGTAAATATTAATCCGTAACTCAAAGAAATGGCAGAAGGGTATTTAGCAAGACTATTGAGAACCGCAATAACAGCAATTTCTAAGGCCAAAGAGATTCCGATGGATGTTACAATTTTTTTCCATCGGCCGCGCCGTTGATGTTGCCCTGACAATAAGACCATTGAGGAAAACAAGGAAAAGATAATAACAAACAACGGGTTGAGTACCCTTTTATGAGCTTCAACGAGCATTTTAACTCTTGTTGCAGGCGCCACATCAGCCGGCGGATTAACCAATTGAGAAAATCCATAAGTCATATGAAGCTTTACTTTATCAACCACATTACGATGGACATCGAGATCATATTTAAACTCGTTAAAATAGGCAACATTATGCGTGCCTTTTGCCCCATCTACAGTTTGACGATTCCCATTAAATAAGTAGAGGATGCCATGTCCGCCTTCTTGCTGCAAAAAGCCATGTTGAGCAAAAACGGTAAACCCCGAAGAAGCAGCTTGTCCTTTTTCGTAAATATAGATCCCTTCTAATTGCCCCGAGTCAGTATGGCCCCCAACATAAATCACCGTATCTTTGAGTTTATTGAAAGACCCATCTCGCAGCAAACCAGAAGAAAACTCTTTGGTAATTTCATTCCGAATACCATAAAATTGCTCATTAGATTTAGGCCCCAGATAGTTATTTAAAAAACCACAAACCCCAGTCATTATAAGCCCCCACACAATAACAGGGGTAGCGATTTGCAGATTGCTAAGCCCCACGGACTTATAAACAACCATCTCATTATCAGCAATCAACTTATACAAAGTATAGACGGCCGCCAACAGCGTGCAAATCGGAAGGACAATCGAGGTTAAATTTGGCAACAGCAGCCAGACCATGGATAAATAACGGCCCACAGATACATCTTGTTCAATGATGACCTCGATAAACCTTAGAGATTGAGTCAACCACGCCCCAAAAACTAACACAAAGGTTAAAATGACTGTGGTAATGGCCACATGAACAAAAATATGACGGGAGATGATCCGACCCATTTATTTTTCCTGCCGCTGCTCTTGAAGGGGAAAATTTCTATACCACCCACATCTAAGTTATTGTTTTTTAGAGATGATTGGTATATTTACTAGACATAAATCTATAATTACACTATTTTGACATTAAAATACAGTTCTTTATATGAACTCATAAGAGGATACGCCATGACCTATTTTTTACGCTCACTCATCTTATCTATTACCCTGCTAACCCCCACTCTTTGGGCTGCGAGTGGTTCAAAAATTCTTTTAATCGTTAACAAGGATCCGATCACGGAGCATGATTTAGCTCAACGAATTAAGCTAATCACCTTTTCCGCAGGTGACCAAGTCAAAATTGGCGATAGTCAAAAAGCAGAAATTTTAAACTCTCTTGTGCAGGAACGTCTTCAGTTGCAAGCGGCTAAGCTTAAGAAAATTGATGTCACGTCCGCTGAAGTTGATGGGGCGCTAAAAGATATGGCCCACGACAACAATATGACGCTTGACCAATTAGTCGCTCTCTTAAAATCTAACGGGATTTCCAAAGAAACATTAGCAACCCGCATCCGAGCTCAAATTGCCTGGGCTCGTTATATTCGTCAACAGTATGCCCCTGTTGTTTATGTATCAGAAGCAGAAGCAGAAAAAGCTTTGCAAAAGATGAAAATTGATAAAGCAACCAAGCAATACCTGGTGTCAGAAATCACTCTTATCGCCCGAGACCAAAATCAAGAAGCACAGCTAGAAGCAAGTGCGAACTCCCTTATTGCTGATTTAAAATCAGGGGCAAAATTTGAAGCCTTAGCCCAACAATTATCCAAGAGCTCTTCGGCGGCAAAAGGTGGAGACCTTGGTTGGATGGCTATCAGTCAGTTAGAAAAAGCTGTAGCCGACAAGGTCGAAAAACTTAGCATCGGACAAGTTTCTGCGCCGATCAAAGTGAGCGGTGGCTATAAAATCATTAAAGTTCGCGATATCCGTCATACGGGTCAAACAGGTCCTGACGATGTTGAAATTAGCTTTACACAAGCTATTTTCCCTATCACGCCTGATTCAGCCCCCGATGAAATTGAAGCCATGGCCCCGACCATTCAAAAAGTCGTGGCCTGTACCTCCCCTACGGAATTCTCTCAACGCGCAACAGCTTGTAACGCTGTTGTTCAAAACACATCCCACGTTCGCTTAGCGAGCATGCCCGATCAGCTGCGCCAATTAGTCAAAGGCACCCCTGCTGGCAAATGTGCCCAACCGGTGATGACACCCAATGGATTGATTGTGACGTTCATTTGCGACAAGCGCCAACCAAAACCGGTTATTCATACAAAGGATGATGTCTTGGGCAATTTGGAGCAAGAGCGGTTTGGTCGTCAAGCGGCGCGTGAAATCCAAAAATTAATGAGCAGTGCTCATATTGAATCCAAAAATGAGACAGCCCGCCGGATGTTAAAGCTTTGAATCTGAATCATCTCCCTTCCCTTCGAGAAACCATTGATCAGCATGGACTCATGGCCAAGAAAAGTCTTGGCCAAAATTTCTTACTTAATATGGACACCGTTCGAAAAATTGCCCGATCGGCAGGCAACCTAAACGGGATCACTGTTATTGAAGTGGGACCAGGGCCAGGCGGATTAACCCGTGCCTTATTAGAGGCAGGGGCCGAAAAAATTATCGCCATCGAGCATGATCCCCGCTGTGTGTTAGCCTTACAAGATCTTATTGCTGAAGCCAATGGAAATTTAGAGGTTATCCAGGCCGATGCCCTGACGATTTCCCCACAAGACCTTGTGCAAGGACCCATCAAAATAGTCGCTAACCTTCCCTATAATGTGGGAACGCCCTTGCTAATTAAATGGCTGCATAAACTCTCTAATATCCAGTCCATGACTTTGATGTTTCAAAAAGAGGTTGCCCTTCGTATTGTTGCCAAAACCCGTACCGCTGATTATGGCCGTCTATCGGTTTTATGCCAATATCTAACAACGGTTTCAAAAGTTTTTGACTTACCACCGGGGGCCTTTTCCCCGCCGCCAAAAGTTACCTCATCGGTTGTCCATTTAATTCCAAAATCGCTGTCAGCCGAAAACCTTAGCCTGACGCCTCATATTGAACGCCTTACCCATGCAGCCTTTGGACAACGGCGGAAAATGATTCGCTCTTCCTTATCTTCTGTTTTAACGCAGGAACAAATTTTAGAGAATAATATTCCTGTTACGGCACGGGCTGAAGAACTTACGCTGGACCAATACAGCCGCCTTGCAAAAACGATTCAAAAACTATTTTTTGAGTTATGAAGGTATTTTTTCATGTGCTATAGTGAAAGCTATATAAACGATAGAAGTTCCTGTATCCTTATGATTCAAGCAAGTCAAATCGGTCAAGTCATCAGGCAATGCGGGACTTAACTAACAAAGGATTTAATCATGGCCTTACATCAAGTTTCAGACAGCACTTTCCAAAATGATGTTCTAACATCCGACGTCCCCGTCCTGGTAGATTTTTGGGCAGAATGGTGCGGTCCTTGTAAAATGATCGCGCCCATTCTTGACGAAGTGGCTGCAGAATTAGGGGATAAAGTAAAGATTGTCAAAATGAATATTGATGAAAATTCACAAACGCCGGCTCAACTTGGGGTCCGCAGCATTCCAACATTAACGCTCTTTAAAAATGGCCAGGCTTTTTCAACAAAAGTGGGCGTTTTGCCAAAGGGAAAAATTGTTGAGTGGATTGAATCTGCCCTTTAAAAAAATTTGCGTCCTTTTCAGCGCACAAAAAGCCCAGGCTAGTTGATTTCCCTGGGCTTCTTTACTAAAGATTTGGGCATCTCATTGTTTGAGATTTTTTCTCTTATTTTCTGAACACTCTAGTTTTTATTAAGGAATGCATCTAATTCCTTTTCCATTTTTTCACGCCCATAATATACTCGACTCCGTGCATCTAACAGGTATTGAATAGAAATTTTTCTAGCTTGCCATGCCTCCATAAGTTTTCTTTTCAATGATTCGTCAGGAATTGGATTGATAAGGTCTGTTGCCCCTCTATTAAGGAGATGGGATATTCTATCTTGTTGTTGGTCAACAGGCAGCAATGCAAGCTCTATTAAATGTTTTTTTATGACGGCGGGTGAGCTGTCATATGGAGAAACAATCTTTAACAACTCTCCATATTGCTTGCTGATGTCGCTGTCCATTAAATATTTAAGGAAGTCTTCCTGAGTTATTTCCTCGAGGGGAACCTCCTCATAATTGTAATCGGCTGGTTTTAATGCTTGGGATTCGGGAAAGGTAATAGGAAAATTCCAGCCCTTGAAGTTCCCCCGCGATGATGGTTTGCTCAGTAAATAAAAAATAGCGTCCGTTGTCTGCGGAATTATTTGCTGAGTCCGACGTGCCTGCAAGGTATCATAGAAAGTTCCGTCGTTGTTAAACTTAACCTTAATAGGGAAAGAACTGGCTTCATCATACTTCCCTTTAAAGTCGACATTAAAATTAATATGTATCCCTTTTTTCCAGCAAGCCTCCTCTCATTCCCTTATCGTCATCAAATTTAATATTTTTTATAAATAAATATCTTTTAATTTTTATTAAAAATATTATGATCGTCTTACTTAGTCAGTAGGAGCAAAAATCTTGATCATGAGAACCTTCCTTTTTGTGTTGTATTTAATAAACTGTTGCTGTGCAAAAAGCACAACTGTAGGCCGTCTTGCAGATATTGGCCAATTTATTAA
The DNA here is from genome assembly GCF_000742835.1 of Candidatus Paracaedibacter acanthamoebae. GTDB lineage: Bacteria > Pseudomonadota > Alphaproteobacteria > Paracaedibacterales > Paracaedibacteraceae > Paracaedibacter > Paracaedibacter acanthamoebae. Next base: position 1,809,653 of record NZ_CP008941.1, read on the forward strand.
TCCAGCCATGGCATTTGGCTTAACAGTAATTAAAGAAGATGAGGAAGGCGCCTTCCAGTGTTTATACTCTGTCCTGCTCAATATGACATTAACAGCTGGCATTAAACATGGTGTCAACAAAATCCACAAAGGTGATGAGCCAATGAATCGACGCCCAAACGGCAGACCCTATAATTTTCCAAGTGGGCATACGTCCTCCGCCTCTGTGGGCGCTAATTTCATTTTATTTCGCTATGGTATTGAGTACGCTGCCCTACCCTATATCATGACGGCAATAACGGCAGCTGGTCGAGTCCAAAATCGAAGACATACAGGAGCCGGTGTTATTTCTGGATTTTTAGTTGGCTTCCTATCAGCATTTATTTTCACAAAAAAATTCCAAGAGAAAAATAAATCCTTGAGTATTGCGTCAATTACATCTAAAGAATTTAATGGATTAAAAATTGTCTACCGATTTTAATCTAAAATTTATTTGCACTTGAGAGTAAAAACATTGTACTATCTGCGGGTTAACACTGATCAGAAACAATGACGAAAAATATAATACCATCACCTGAGGTCATCACTTTTGGATGTCGCCTCAATACATATGAATCCCAAGTTATGAAAGACTTGGCGACGCAGGCTGGGCTCAATAATGCCTTCATTATCAATACTTGCGCAGTGACTTCTGAGGCCGAAAGACAGGCGCGTCAAACCATTCGCAAACTAAGACGCGAAAACCCAGACGCAGAAATTATCGTAACGGGTTGTGCTTCCCAGATTAATCCAGGCAAGTTTGCTGACATGCCAGAGGTCTCACGCGTTATTGGTAATGACGAAAAAATGCAATTGTCAAGTTACGCCCAAGATGTTGACCATGAGCGAGTTCTCGTGAACGACATCATGTCTGTGACCGAAACAGCAGCGCATTTGATTTCAGGATTTGATGGTAAAGCCAGAGCCTTTGTTCAAATCCAAAACGGATGTGATCATCGCTGCACCTTTTGCACCATCCCTTATGGGCGTGGTAATTCTCGCAGTGTTCCGATTGGAGAAATTGTCAACCAGGTCAAAATCTTAATCCAAAATGGTTACCCAGAAATTGCCCTAACGGGTGTTGATATTACAGCTTATGGCGCCGATTTACCCGGTAAGCCTACTCTGGGTCAGATGGTCCGACGGTTACTAGCGTTGGTTCCTGATTTACAACGCCTCCGCCTCTCTTCTTTAGATCCCGTGGAAATGGATGATGATTTATGGGACTTAATTGGGAATGAACCTCGTCTTTTGCCTCATTTACACATGAGCCTTCAGGCGGGCGATAACATGATTCTAAAACGTATGAAACGGCGTCACTTGCGCGAAGATGCCATTGGTTTTTGCAAAAAAGCGCGCACCTTAAGACCCGACTGCGTTTTTGGTGTCGATTTGATTGCTGGTTTTCCCACTGAAACCGACGAGATGTTTGAGAATACACTCAATATCGTGGATGACTGCGACTTAACATTTTTACATGTTTTTCCTTATTCCCCGCGCCCGGGGACGCCAGCCGCTCGCATGCCTCAAATAAAAACATCGCTTATTAAAGAAAGAGCCGCGCGTCTGCGTGCTAAAGGCGATCAAGCCATAGAAAAACATTTTAAATCCATGCAGGGTAAAACGGTCAGTTTTTTGGTTGAATCCTGTGAAAACGGTTTTATTCATGGTAAAACAGACCAATTTGCGCCGATCACCGTTGTGGGCAAGGCTTCAATCGCCAATATCGCCAAAGCTAAAGTTATCAGTTATACTCAAGATCATCTGATTGGAAACTTGGTTGACGCATGAATGAAAAAAAATCTTGGTGGTTGCGGCTTAAAGATGGTCTAAAAAAAACCTCTGATACATTAGAAGATGGCCTTAAAAATGTCTTTGTTCGCAAACGACTCGACCAGGAGACTCTGGATGAGCTGGAAGAGCTTTTAATTCTCAGTGATATGGGGGTCGAAACCGCAAGTAAGCTCACGCAAGCCTTATCCAAAGAAAAAATGGACAAAGACATCACCCTGGAAGAAATTAAAGAATTTCTTGCAGAGCGAGTGACGTCTATACTCATACCTTATACCAGCGAACTTAGCATTTCAAAGGCTCATCATCCCCACGTTATCCTGGTCGTTGGCGTTAACGGCAGCGGCAAGACAACAACGATTGGCAAACTTGCCAAGCAATGGCATGATGTTGGCCATAAAGTGCGATTAGCCGCCTGTGACACTTTCCGCGCCGCCGCCGTTGAGCAACTACAAGTGTGGGCGAATCGATCTGGGATCCCGGTTAGTGTTGGAAAAGAAAATGCCGACGCGGCAGCTCTGGCTTTTGAAGCTCTTCAACTCGCTAAAGAGGAAGGCAGCAATATTTTAATGATCGATACTGCCGGTCGATTGCATAATAAGGCCGGTCTGATGGATGAACTCAAAAAACTTACCCGCGTTATTCAGAAATTAGAGCCTTCAGCCCCCCACTCTGTTTTGTTAGTCCTGGATGCAACCACAGGACAAAATGCCCATGCCCAAGTCCAAACATTCAAGGAGATGATTGGCGTTACAGGATTAATTGTCACCAAACTCGATGGCACAGCCAAAGGTGGAGTTGTTGTATCCTTATGCGAAAAATTCAAGTTGCCTATTCATGCTATTGGTGTTGGAGAATCAATTGATGACCTACGCCCCTTTACAGCATCTGACTTTGCTCGTACACTAATTAGTATGGACTAAAAATAAATTTGGAACAGCATGCTGTTTAATAAACTTGATAAGAGCTATCTTCCCTTTCATGCCATGGGCGAATTACAATCATTTGATGATGCAAAGTTAGCAACCGATTATATAAAAAAAATATACGATACCAATATTGAAAAAATTCGAACAGCCTTTGGCCATTTTATTAATTCTACTGACACGGATATAATAGATAATTTTCCAAAAATTGCCGATGCCAACTATCCATTTCTTGGAATCAAAGTCACGCGCAAAGATTTGAATTTGGATGCTAGCTTGGCCTATGGTGTTATCAGTGAACCGGGCGTCTATGGAGGTACCCTCACCCGCCCCGATATATTCTATGATTATTATTTAGAGCAAATTTCCTTACTGATTAAACGTCACAATGTACCAGTGTTTGTGGGGAATAGCGCCTGGCCAATTCCTTTACCCTTTGCTATTGATACCCATGCTGAATTTAAAAATTCGCAAGCTATTGATTTAAGCGGCCTGTGGCAATTGGATGCGGGCTTTGTTCTACCAAACCTAACAAATATTGACGATGATATCGCCAATTGTACCCATAAACCTCAAAGCACCATTAAACCAATTAGTATTTTTACCGGTGAGCGCGTTGATTATTCCTTGCATCGTTTGCATCACTATACAGGAACAAGTCCAGAACACTTCCAAGGCTTTATTCTTTTGACCAACTATCAACGCTATGCCGATGAGTTTATAAGGTATGGGTTGGATGCCTTATTAGCAGATGACGCCTACACAGACCTTATTTTACCCGGTGGCATTTCTTGTAAAACAGAAACGGATATACCCTCTAGCATACCATTGCCTCAAATGCCTGCCTATCATCTTAAACGCAAAGATGGCATGGGAATTACGTTTATCAATATTGGGGTGGGGCCCAGCAATGCCAAAAATATTACCGATCACTTGGCTGTCCTTCGCCCACATTGTTGGTTGATGGTCGGCCATTGTGCTGGTCTGAGGCAAACTCAAATTTTAGGAGATTATGTTCTAGCCCATGGCTATGTACGGGATGATAATGTCTTAAATTTAGATTTACCCATATGGGTTCCCGTCCCCCCCATTGCTGAAGTTCAAGTTGCTTTACAAGAGGCTGTTCAAACCATCTCAAACCAAAAAGGGCGAGATGTGAAGCATAGCATGCGAACAGGAACAGTTATTTCCACCGATGACCGCAACTGGGAACTTCGAACCAAACAGCTTTATAAAGAATTCAGGCAAAGCCGCGCTATTGCGCTTGATATGGAATCGGCCACCGTCGCGGCCAACGGGTTCCGTTTTAGAGTTCCCTATGGCACATTATTATGTGTATCTGACAAACCTATTCATGGCGAATTAAAGCTGCGCGGTATGGCAAATCAGTTTTATAATGACCGTGTTACCCAACACCTGCATGTCGGCCTCGAGACCATGCGTATACTTCGGGAAAAAGGGGTTGATGACCTCCATTCTCGGAAATTACGCGGATTCGATGAACCACCATTCAGGTAACAAAAAATTGTGCCTAGACTAGACACCTTATTATTAGGCAAAACTATTCTATTTAACTCCCCCTCAATCCTTGCTAGAATTAAGCATAGAGAGAGGGGAGAGCAAAAATGACCACAGGAACTCCAACTGTTGATGTGAATACCTTAAATCAGTGGTTAAAGGCTGATGATGTTATTTTAATTGATGTCCGGGAGGAAACTGAATTTGCAGAAAATTCTATTGAAGGGGCTATTCTTATTTCCTTAAGTACTTTTGATCCCGATAATGTTCCTCAAACTCTTAACAAAAAAATCGTTTTTCAGTGCCGCTCCGGAAAACGCAGCGCGCACGCCTGCTCTGTCTTTTTGCAAGAATACCCCCACACAAAGGCTTATAATTTAGAAGGTGGCATTCTGGCTTGGCAGGCAGCTAATCTTCCCCTTTGCCATATCCTCCAAAATTATTAAAAAAGCCTCTGTTAATAAATAGCTAAAATATAATTGACTTTTTTAATAAAATTATTCATAAATGCATTATATAGCAATTAATGATAACTTAACCATCAACGTTTTATAACTATCTTACAAAACAATGTTTAGTTATTAAACCACGAGGAAGGGACGGCCTCATGCTTAAATTTGCCATGCACATAGGACGGTTATGCTATATAAGCTTTATCTTAATATCTGTAACCATAGCCGAAGACCTCTACCACTTATCATCCATTGCGCCCTCTTCTTATCAATCAATCTTCTCTGAAGAGTCGACTCCTACTGTAACTTCATTTTTAGAAAGCATCCACAAGATTGCAGAGACTATTGAAGACTTAAATCTACAACATGAAGAAGATGGCCCTGATGGCGTGCTGCTTGAGAGGTTAAAAATTAAACTCTCAAAAAAAATTCAGAAATATGCAAAAAAATATGCTGATGGTTTGGATACCACGACTCCTCTCACTAAATTTCGCATTCTTAGTCTGGATGGCGGCGGAATTAGGGGGTTCTTAGAATGTATCTTTTTATCGCATTTAAGTCATCTGACAGGTAAGCCAATCCATGAGCTGTTTGATATGATTATTGCAACCTCGACCGGAACTCTTATCGCCGCTGGATTAACCATAGAAAAGCCCGAGAATTATAAAGCAGATCTTTCCTATAATGAGTTTATGCCTTATAGGGATAGTGTCAACTCTCCTCATTATACGCCTGAAGAACTTGCCACCATCTACTTACAAGATGGTCCCAATATTTTTTCCCAAAAGAATAGTTGGTTACGAGCTTGGTTAGCGTCCTGGGTAGGGGATAGAATGGGGGCCTGCCTGGGATCTTGGCTAGACCCGTGGCTGGGATCCTGGTTGGGGCCAAAATACAATGATACAGACCTTAATAAAACCCTTGAACAATTCTTTGGAGATAAAACTTTAAAAGATCTAAAGCTACCTGTTTTTTTAACAGCTTATGATCTTGACAATAAAAAAATTATGACCTTTTCAACGTTGGAGCCCCAAGACAGCACTGAGAAAAATGTATTCCTCCGAGACGCTTTAAGAGCCTGTGTTGCCGCTCCTACTATATTTGCACCTGTTAAAATTTTACACAGAAATACTTGTGATGCAGGAATTTTTTTGAATAATCCAGCAGAGTTAGGACTAAGCCAAGCTACTCACTATCTTAAAACGTCGCAGGATCAGATCATTTTATTTTCTTTAGGATGCGGATATAATACGGACTCCAAGGATTCACAAACCTATCAAAATATGGGATTAAAAGGGTGGGCTGAGGAATTTATGAATACCGCGTGTGATGGGCAAAGGACGCATGACTCAATTAGTCACCGACATAAGTCAGCGAAATCGCCGACCCACTATTGCAGGGTGAGCCCGTTATTAAAAAGCAAAGAGATGCAAATGGATAGCACTAAGGTGCAGGACTTCAAAACATGGGCCGATGCTGCCAAAAAAGAGATTTTACTAAGAAAAGATGATATCGGCCGCCTGGCAGAACAGTTGATTGCCTCAATGCCACCCATTGAAAAGCAACAAGCCGTCCCTTTCATAAACTCAATCAGCAAAGAAAATGAAAGTCTTTTAGCCGGTGATTTATCAATCCCTCATACCTTAACAGCTGTAGCTGCAGATGCAGGCTCTAGTTGCCCCCCACCCAAATCTTCACACGCTTTACACGCCGGGGATCTGCCTCAATGACCTCAAATTGAACTGGGGCCTTAGGGTGATTAATTAATTCCCCCCGGGCCGGCACATGCCCCGCCAGAGATGTGACCAATCCACCGATGGTTTCTACATCATCTTCTAAATCGTCGACCATTAAGGCTATTCCCATGCTTTCTTCAATTTCATCAAGAGCATGACGACCATCGGCAATGATGCTGCCATCATCCTTTTTATCAAGATCCTTATCTTGATTATCCTGATCACTATGAATTTCTCCAACAATTTCCTCAACAATCGTGGTCAAGGTAACCAAACCATCGACTCCCCCATACTCATCAACAACGATGGCAAGGCGGGATGATTTTTCACGCATCTTATACATTAAGTCCAAGGCGCGCATAGCAGGGGAAATAAACATCACCTCTTTCATGATCGATTTAAGGTTTAATTTTTTGCCCGACACAGTCCATGACAATACATCTTGCACATGAATAACACCCAGCACCTCATCCAACGTATTCCGATAAACAGGAAGGCGTTGGAGTCGTGAGCGTGTAAAGGTCGCTAAAAGTTCATCTTCTGCTACATCCAAAGGAACCGCAATAATGTCAATGCGCGGAATCATCACATCGGCTGCCGTTAGTTCTGTAAAACTAACTAAACTTCCTAGGAATTCTCGCTCTTCTAAGGGAATAGGCTGCCCACCATCTTCCATATGCTCATCAATTAACTCCTCTAAAGCTTCACGCAGATTAGACTGCTCTTGGGCTTCGCCAGCCCTTTTTTTCCCTTTAAAAAGTTTTTTAATAAGGCCGTTTAAACGGGTAAACAGCGACGGGTCGGGTTCTGATGAACTTGGCATAATTACTCCTTATATGGATTAGGTATAGATTGTTTAGATAAAATTTCAATCTCTAGAGCCTCCATTTCTTCGGCTTCTAGATCGGTTTCATGATCATACCCCAATAAATGGAGTAGGCCATGTACAACAAGATGACTCACATGATGGTTCAGAGATTTTTTCTGCTCGATTGCTTCCCGGGTTATGGTTTCAAAAGCAAGAGCAATATCACCCAACATAAGGGGGAAATCTGCTGGAAGGAATTGGATATCCTCATCCGTCAAGACAGGAAAGGACAGAACATTGGTTGGTTTATCTTTGTGGCGAAACTGGCGATTTAAAATTTGAACTTCTGCATCATTGGTTAATTTAATATTGACCTCAACCGGTCGATCCCACTCAAATCCAGATAGAACTATTTGGGATAACTGAGAAATATGGTTATACCATTCTATCCCACTCAAATTCCAGGACGTTTCGTCAATTAGAACATGACAACTATATTTGATACTACTTCGATCGGGCATGGGGTTTTATATTTGATGCTGCATTGTGCATAACATCAGATGCATAAGCCTTAACAATACTTGAGACTAAATGATGTCTTACCACATCTTTCTCATCAAATTCAACAAATTTTATCCCTTCAATTCCTTTTAGAATACGAACCGATTCAGCTAAACCTGAGGTGATGCCATTCGGCAAATCAATCTGCGTCAAATCGCCCGTAATAACCATGCGTGAATTGGTCCCCAACCGTGTAAGAAACATTTTCATTTGCGCCGATGTCGTATTTTGCGCTTCATCAAGAATCACAAAGGCATTCGCCAAAGTTCGACCCCTCATAAAAGCCAAGGGAGCTATTTCAATTTCACCGCTTGCAAGCCGTTTTTGTACCTGATCACCTGGTAGCATATCATATAAAGCGTCATACAAAGGACGGAGATAAGGGTCAACTTTTTCACGCATATCGCCCGGCAAGAATCCAAGGCGCTCCCCGGCTTCGACCGCAGGGCGAGATAAAATGATTCGCTCGACCGTGCCCGACAGCAGCAAAGAAACGCCAACAGCTGCCGCCAAATAAGTTTTACCTGTTCCGGCTGGACCTAACCCAAAAACAAGATCATGGGTTTTCAAGGCTTGCATATATTCTGCTTGATGATTAGATCTGGGGAATACCATGCGACGTTTAGTGGCAATTGACATACTTTCATCGCCACCAAGCATTGGATCACCTGAGGACAATGGGACCGTTGCCGTCGCCATGCGAATAGCAGATTCAACTTCCTCAGTGTCAACTGTAAACCCTTTGACGAGCTGAGAATGTAAATACTGAATCGCTGCTCGGGCATAGGATGCCTCTGGCTCAGGACCATTGATGACAATGTGATTGCCTCGGAGCGCCACTGAAACGCCAAGGCGTTGCTCAATTCGGGTTAAATGACGGTCGTGTGGACCAACCAGAGCTGATAACAAGTCGTTATCAGAAAACTCTAAGTGCATCTTGTGCGGGTTTTCTTTACTCAATAAATCCTCATTCGTTAAGGGCCATAGGTCGCGCCACCCGTTAATGGTCAAGAGTTATGAAACGAGTTTAACACTTCCCCTTACACCATTAGCATGACCCGATTTAATTTCAACGTCAATAATTTGTCCGAGCAAACGATCATTTCCCTCAATGGTGACCGACTGCATATAAGGGGAACGGCCACTTAAATTGCCTACATGACGACCTTTACGTTCTATTAAGACTTTCATAACTTTGCCGACACTGGCTTTATTAAAGTCTAACTGATGCTCATTGAGAACATCTTGCAATTGTTGCAATCGCTCTGACTTAACCTCTTCAGGAACTTGCAATTCCATTAGTCCCGCTGGTGTTCCAGGACGTATACTGTACTTAAAAGAATAAGCTTGAGCATAGCGGACTTGGCGAACTAAATCCAACGTTTGTTCAAAATCTTTATCAGATTCACCGGGAAACCCAACAATAAAGTCTGAGGACAAAGCAATATCAGGACGCACTTGACGCAATTGCTCAAGAATTTCCAAATAGCTTTCCCGCGTATGCTTGCGGTTCATTGCCTCAAGCACCCGGTTAGAGCCCGCTTGCACTGGCAAATGCAAATAAGGCATGAGTTGGGGGACATCACGGTGCGCCTCAATCAAATCTTGAGTCATATCGCTGGGGTGAGAGGTGACATAGCGGATCCGTTCAATACCATCAATATCGGCCACAGCCCGAATCAACCGTGCAAGGCCCCATTCTTTATCGCCCAAGATCGGTGCGCCATGATAAGCATTAACGTTTTGCCCTAAAAGAGTTATCTCTTTTGCCCCCAGCCGAGCCAAATGTTTTGCTTCCTCAAGAATATCGCCCGCTGGACGAGAAAATTCGGCCCCGCGCGTGTAAGGCACAACACAGTACGTACAAAACTTGTCACACCCTTCTTGAATTGTCAGAAAGGAAGCAGCACGGCTCACTTCAGTCTGAGGCAACGTATCAAATTTGCTCTCTAAGGGAAAATCTGTATCAACAACACCAACACCCTTACCAACCTTACCTTCCTTCGCATCCTTGGCTCGTTTTGCCCGAGCAATCATTTCTGGTAAACGGTGATAGGCTTGGGGACCAAACACAATATCCACATAAGGTGCTTGACGCATAATCTCCGCTCCTTCCGCCTGAGCAACACATCCCCCCACTGCAATGATCATATCTTGCTTATCTTGACGGCGTTCATCCCGTCGATCTCTCAGCCGACCAAGATCAGAGTACATCTTTTGTTCTGCCTTTTCCCGAATATGGCAGGTATTAAGAATCGCAAGGTCCGCCTCGTCTGGATTTTCTGTTAAACCATACCCCATCGGAGAAAGAATATCGGCGATTCTTTCAGAATCATACACATTCATCTGACAACCATAGGTCTTAATAAACAGTTTTTGCATCATTGTTTTTTCTCTTTTTTAGGGGGATAGCATATAACTCCAGACGTTGATCTACGAGTTCATATCCGTATTTTGCTGCAATTTGACGTTGAAGTGCTTCAATTCCCGGACTATGAAATTCTATAACATGTCCGGACTGAATATCAATAAGATGATAGTGAGGGTGATCAGAAATTTCTTCATAGCGCGAGCGACCATCTTTAAATTCATGACGCTCAAGAATACCGGCCTTTTCCATAAGCCGTACTGTGCGATAAACAGTAGCCAAACTAATATTCGCATCCAGCATTTGACAGCGACGAAACAATTGTTCGACATCAGGGTGATCTGTTGACTCAGATAAAACCCGGGCAACAACACGACGTTGATCGGTCATTCTCAACCCTTTTTTAAAACAGAGTTGCTCAACCCGAGATTGCCCCTGATGCGACATAATATAGTTAGGCGGCAGACTTTAAAGAAGACTTGCGTTTCTTTGGTGTATTACCCAGCCCTGTATCCTTTGCAATGTTGCTGCGGCGCTTAGAATAATTTGGCGCAACGGTCGGATAATCCGCCGGTAAGCCCCACCGCTTTTTATACTCATCGATACTCATTCCAAATGCTGTTTTTAAGTGACGTTTAAGCACTTGAAGTTGACGCCCATCCTCAAGGCAAACGATGTAATCGGGTTGAACAGATTCCTCAATCGGAACTGCTGGAGCCACTGCTGTCATTTGGGGCAAACGGCCCCCAGCAGAAGACAAACCCTTTAAGGTGTCGTGAATCATCTTTATAAGATTTGGAATTTCAGCGGCATCTGTTTCTTTTGTCGATAGGTGAGCAGAAACGATCGCTGTTGTAAGCCCTAGAATATCATGTGTATCAGGGTGCTGTTCAGCAATAGCTGGTATCGTCATTAGTATTTCCCATTAAAAGTAAAAATTGAAGATTGGTTGAGCACATTTATTGACTGGATTTAATGACATAAAATCTCCTTTAGCCATATTTGTCAATATTTTATTTTATTCCATCCCATCGCATTAATAGGGCATTTGATACTTCTTGATTACTATTAGTATAATAACTTTCTCTGACTCCGTATTTTTTGAAATCTAATTGCTCATAAAGGCCAATAGCAGCAAAATTATTCTCATTGACCTCTAAAAAAAATTTTTCAACTTTTTGTCTAAAAAGATAATTAAGACATTCTTTTAACAAAGATAGCCCCCTTCCCTGACGTCGAAATTCTTTTTGCGTCGCAAATGTTAAAATCTCTGCTTCATCCTCAATCACCGACAGCAAAATAAATGCTGAAAAGTCAGAATAAGCTAAACCTAAGATGGTTGGCAATCTCAATAAAGAACGGAAAGATGCCTCTGACCAAGGCGGATCAACACTTTCCGCATGAATGCGAGCTAAAATCGGAGCTGTGTGTTCATCAAGTCGGATCATACCCTAGGCGGTCTCCTGTTGATTGAAAATAAATGGCTTTTTCTTAGAAAACTCGGGTGTTCGAATATAGAATGGCTCTAGACTCATGAACTGTTCCCGGTGATCACAGTGGTCATAAAATGTGATTAATGCCTGGGCGATTGACTGCTGCAGCAAGACCACCTCAATGCCTGGAATTGAATTCACCGAGACAATGGAACGCCTTAAGGCAATCTGTTGAACCTGCTCTAACGTCATCGGTGAGACGATGCCATCCATCTTCACAAAATAATCACCCCGTTTAGAATCCACGACCGCAATGCTATCTTTCTGGCAGCAGAGCAATACATCTAAAAGGGTTGGCGCAAAAATAGAGCAATTGGTTGCCAGCTTTAATCCCTGGGCTGTTGCCAATCCTAAGCGTATCCCTGTAAAGGACCCTGGGCCGGTCACAACACACAGTACATCAATATCTGCTAATGTCCGCTCGCTATCCGACAGCAACTGAGCCAACTCTGTTACTAAAATCGCTGACTGCAGCCCACTTCCACCTTTTGGCAGCAACTTACCATGAACCTGACCATTCACCCTGACGGCAACCGAATCTTGACTACCGGTTGAGTCAAAACTAAGGATTGTGCTAGATTGAGTCGTCAAAGCCACAGGAGTATCTCTTTATGTCACTTATTGAAATTACAGAAGCTTCTCATAATATAGCTCTTGATATGCGATATGCAACAGCGAATAATTTTACCAACCAACCAATTTATGATTGCAATCGCTGTTTTTTACGTCCCGAAGCCTTAAATCTTTTAGAAAAAGCCATTGAACTTGCTGCTCAACAAGGCTTGCGGTTCAAGATTTTCGATGCCCACCGCCCCCAATATGCTCAGGAACGTTTATGGGCGGTTTGCCCCAATCCCGACTATATTGCGCCACCAGAGAGAGGCTCTCACCATACCCGAGGCATTGCCATTGACCTAACCCTGATTGACCAAAATAATCAAGAACTTGATATGGGTACTCCATTTGATAGTTTTGAAGTCACTTCACACCATGGGACTACCCAAATCTCAGCTGAAGCTGCCCATAACCGTTATAAACTGCTGGGCATCATGATGAGTGCGGGTTGGGATTTGTATATCAATGAGTGGTGGCATTATCAACTTTTCAATCCGCGTCAATTTGATTTAATTCCTAATCGATAACCTTGCTGTCCTTAAGATCTTTTTAACCACTTTATGGATATGGTGGGGTATTAAGAGGTCAAGTTTACGATTAGGAGACACCATGCCTACAGTTCACTTAACAGGGTCTAAGGAGAAAATTGCAGAACAACGCTATGCTAATCAGGAAAAACATTCTTTTGATATTAATGTAAAACGCGATCACACGGTTGGCTTATGGGCTGCCGAAATATTTGGTTATGATGATGAAAAGGCTAAACGATATGCCAAAGAAGTCATCGTTGCTGATTTAGAAGAACCCGGCGATGAAGACATCATTCGCAAACTCATCGCTGATTTTGAGACACACGGCATCTCGATGACCCGTCAAGAAATCGAAAAGCAACTTCTGCTTGCTGAAGAGAAAATAAAATCTCAACAATGACTTATATCGAGACAGATAGCTATAATAACGGAAAAGAGAGTTCTCCAATTTAGTAAGAACTCTCTTTTTTTATGGGACTAATGCTCTATAGCGTTTATTGTCCTTATTCCTCTATAGATACACTCGTTTTCTTTTTGACAATTGCAACAGCATGAGTTACATCCTTTCCCCATTTCTCTATCCGATTACCGTTTCCATCCATAAAAAAGGCATCTGTCACCTCAAGATGAGGATGTAAAGCGACCGCATTACGATATATTGAAGGAGAAAATGAATTTTCAGTAATATGTTGCTTCATTTTGAACAATTCGACTCTTCCCATGGGGGAAACAACCTCAGATCCAATCATCCGGGGAGTACCTATATCAATTTTTTTAATTTCAGTATCATCACTAGGACGGCTTACCTTAGAAATAACGGGATTACCTAACGTTGCTTGAGTTTGATATATTCCTGTAAATTCTACATCATATGCTGCAAATCCTGGATAAACATCCCCTTCGGATTTTCTAGAAGAATATAATTTAAAAAGAGGATGGCTTGTATCTATACCAAATTTAAAACTATGGGCACATAGAAACGCTTGGCCATTTTCTGCTAGCAAATCATCAAGCACCGATAAGAATAATTGATGTTGAACTGGATTAAAAAAATGTTCCAAGTTTTGGACATAAATAGCGTCAACTTTATTTCTTAAACTCGGTTCTTGCTCAAGAAGATGGAAACAATCAGCCGGTAGAATTTTTAAATGTTCTTTTAATGCAGTTCCTCCTAATCGGCTATTTACCAATTTTTGAAACTCGTTATTAAGCATTTCAGCACTTAGATCATTAACATAATGTGTCCCTTTATGACCAAATGCAAAAGGAACTTTCACAGAAACCATCCCTATTGAGGCAGCAATTTCTAAAGTAGTGATTTCTCTCTCTGCAGAAAGTTGTTTTACATATTGTAAAAATGGAAGCTCTACAGCAGCCAGAGTTCTAAAGGATTTTCCAAAATAGCGCTTGTCCTCTGGATTATTTTTTACTGGCAGCATAAAATGTAAAGAAAACGGATTTTGAGGAACAGTCATGGCTACATTTTGCTGCAATTTGCTCATTAATTCCACCTCATCATAGTGCTTATCTGCAACCCATGTTTTGATAGTGTCCAGTTGTGAAAAATGTGTGTTTTCTGGGTTAAAAGCTGAACTATCACGATACGCATTCTGTTGAGCCGAAACGCCACCTAATTGTGCAATTGACATAGCCATAACAGCTAAAATATTTTTCTTATACATTAATCTCTCTTTTTCTTAAAATTAATTTTTTAAAGAACTATAATAATAAGCTCTTGCATTTAAATAATAACAAAGCAAGCCATAGTCAAACACTTAAATTTATTTTGGCAAAAAAATTAGTAATAAGCCCCATCATTTTATATTTACATTTATCCATGAAATATTAAGCACAAAAACCTGAGGGTACTAAAAATTCAAAAAAGTGTCTGTTCTAGTCTGTTCTACAGGCGGTAATTTTTCTAATTCAATATAAAGAAAGAAAATAAATTCTTTGTATACATCAAAAAAATTAAAATTTTAATATTTCAAAAAAAATTATTCTTCTTCCCCTCTTTCTTGAAAGAAAATTTATAAAGGCGCTTGAAGGGGGACAGATTATTTTTCATACATTAGTTTATTATTGAAGCTATAAATAGACTTTCCTTATCCCCTTCTTTATTTTTTTAACATCCGTCGATAAAGATTGATTCCGTCTTCTTGCATATCACACGCATAAACATACGCTTCTACACCTTCACCAAAGACAGTGGCTGCGGTCTGGGCATACAGAGGATCGATATCATGGGCTAGATTAAAAACCTCGCAGTCATCTCGCTGCACCACATAGACCATTGCCGCGCGGCCGCCTTGCTTAACAATTTCCGACATTTCACGCAGATGTTTTGCTCCCCGTTCTGTTACAGCATCTGGAAATTCTGCTAATCCACTCCGACGCAAGTGAACATTTTTTACCTCGACGTAACAGGGCGGCTGAGGACCATTATCTAATAACAAATCGATCCGGGAGTTTTGACCATATTTTACTTCGCGGCGAACCGTTGTATA
Organism: Candidatus Paracaedibacter acanthamoebae; assembly: GCF_000742835.1. Taxonomy (GTDB): domain Bacteria; phylum Pseudomonadota; class Alphaproteobacteria; order Paracaedibacterales; family Paracaedibacteraceae; genus Paracaedibacter; species Paracaedibacter acanthamoebae. Next base: position 1,824,976 of record NZ_CP008941.1, read on the forward strand.
GCCCATTAATTCTGGAATGACGTTACCAGCAATTGCTTCTGCCACCAGATGATTAGGGTGGGCCGTATTAACCCCCACCTTGACGCCGTCACTTTCGACCATTTCCCAAGTATACTTTAACTTGCGATCAGGATTGCTGGCGGGACTTAGCCACACTCGGGCTCCCTCGTTTAACAAACCCAGCATGGCGCCCGTACTGGTGCAATGAGCTGTCACTTCCTCACCCGTATCCAAAATGACATCTGTTAAAAACCGTTTATAGCGTTTTACCAGTCTACCAGATACTAAAGGCTGAGCAAATTTCATCGCCAACTCTATTATTAAAATTATTTGAGTTGAGAATACGACAACATCAGGCCATGAACAACCCTGTTGCAATAATCAGGCTGATTTTAGTTGTTTGTTGACCTGGAAGATGGTCTTTCCTCACGTCAAATTTGACGTCAGCCTTTTGACTCTTGCTATTTGGTGGAGTATTTATAACAGTCAATTAAATTGAGAAATAAGTTAGAGAGAATTCTTAGATCGCCCCTCACGCCTGATCAAGAAACTCCCCACTATAATTTGGCAAATTGCGTTTAATATTTAAACCTTTACGAAGCGTCAGGAGACCAGGCTTCATAGCTTTTTTTAACCGTTGCATTATTTATCCCCCATCCTTTAGGACGGTAGGCAAATCGCGTTCCTGTTAAATTGCGCTGATGATTTTTTTCCCAATAATACCGTTTACGCGGTTGCGGTGGTTCAGGGTTTGTATGATGTAACCATCCATGCCAGTCCGCTGGAACCTTAGAGGCCTCATTATCACCTTTATAGATAACCCATCGACGATAAATCCCCCGACCATTCTTTTTCTTATCTTGATAATAGCGATTACCAAATTCATCTTCACCGATAAATTGTCCGCGCCACCAAGTAAACAAATGTGTCCCTAGATCCATATGCCCCTCACGATTTAATATCTTTATTCACCAATATCGCATGATCGATATTGATAGTCCATAGAGTCTTTTAATCTACCGACTCACAGAAGGATAACTAAACGCCAAGATATGAATGAAATTAACAAAGAAATGAACAAGAATAGAGGTCTCTAACCGTTCACTCTTTACAAAGACATACCCATAAACAATCGCAGCTAAACCCGATAAAAAGACAAAAGAAATCCCTCCCCTGTAATGGGCTGCTCCACAAATAAGGGCCGTTATACCGATAGACCATGCCTGACCATACTTATAATTACCTAGAGCATTGCTAATTTCACGCTGAATAAATCCGCGAAAAAAAACTTCCTCGGCCACACAGACAAACAATAGATTTAAAGGAATCCACCACCATAAAATAGACGGAAACTTTGGATCAAACTGGATATATTTAATTGCATAGGCACTGCCAATTAACAGCAAAGATACAATCAGTAGCGGTAAAGGGACATACCGTGCCGATGTCAGCCATTCTTTTAAAGAGCGGTTAAAGGCAGGAAAATAAAGCAAAAAAATAAGTCCTACCAAAGCTTTATCTATATTCACATAGGCTGTATAAGGAGATGACGTTGGGCTGAGATGGATCTGATTAGCAACCATAAAATTGTAAAAACCGGGCATAAAGTGCTGGTAAACCGTAAAAGTAGCCCCCACTAAGACCATGCCTAAAGCCAATTTTGGCAAACCAGCTAGCTTATATACTGTATAGTAACCCCGCAGCATTAAACCTATACCCGCGAGAACGAGGAGGCCCAGCCCATCAACATAGCCTAACCAATAGGCGTATGCCGCACTTAAAGTGGCACCCATAGCTGAAACCCAGCGCGGTGCAATCCACCAGGAGATAATACTCAGGCAAATCAATAGGAAAAGGGAAAGTTGTAAATCATCCATTATTTGTCAATCACTTTAAAAAGTTAAAAACTGTTGATCATAATGAAGCAAACCCTCACTTATATCAAGGTTAATGCATGCTAAATTTTAATTAGAGGAAAATGTGCCACCTTAAAAAAGGGCAGTCCATCAAAAGTTTCTTTGCCTGATATTTCTGATGCTAGATCTTTTTCCCCTTCCGTAGCCCCGCATGCATAAGCCTTGACTTTACCACCCAATATGTTGACCAGTTCAGCCGCAGCCTTCACAGTAGCCCCCGTGGAAATAACATCATCCATAATCATCACATTTTTGCCTTGGATTAAATGTTGATGATACTCACTCGCATAGAGTTTTTTTGCAGTCGAACTTGTTAGCGATTGATAGTTCACACTTTTTATCGTACCACCTTTATCGGTCGTTCTAAAAATTACAAGTTTAAGATGGGGATTATCGATCGATAATTTCTCCACCAGAAGGGCACCCAAGGCATTTGCTTTATCTCCAGGAATAACCACTATATCGATTTGCTGTATTAAATTCTGAGCTTTGATTTTTTCGCGGAGGCCCTTTGTAGTTGCTCTCAATAAAGCCATATTATCCGCAAAATCATTGACATAAGCAATCTTGACAGGGGCGCCGGATTTTGGTTGTCGAATGGGATAAGCTTTTTCAAAATCACCGATCTTTAAAGTGAATGTCTCTTGATTTGAAAAGATGGATGTTACCATCATCATACAGATTATTTCCTTCAAAATTTCTCTAACCATAAAAACCTCCTGTGTTAACGGTAAACGGCAGGACACGGTTAGCATTTCAAATAAGTTTCAGCTAAATTCTTTTAGGCCTGCATCTTTAACAATTCTTGGATTGCACCCAGGATTTTATCTCTAAAGGCTGTAATTTCAGCAATTTTTACATCAAGCTGAGCTGTACTCGTTGTCAGTTTTGTTAAATCTACTTGATCAACAACTTGTTGTTTAGCCAATTGTTCGTTGGATTTAATGGCTTGAGAGGTATTTTTTAAAGACTGCGACAAGATGTCCTGAAACCCCGGACCTTGTACGGCTTTCTTTTGCCCTGCCATACCAGCAATTTTATTATATTGGCTAAAAACTGAGCCTGTTCCAATAATTGACATTCTTTATCCTTTAATTTCTTAATATCCCAATTGTGTCTTCTATCATTTTCAATGATTTTTTATAGGCCTCAACGTTCGCTTCATGACTCAGTCGCGCTTCTTGCATATCAACCATTTCAACCATAGGGTTCACATTGGGCATTTGCACATAGCCGCGTTCATCAGCCATCGGATCTTGGGGCGCATACACTTCTTTAAAAGCCGTTGGATCTGTCCCAATTTTTTTCACTTTGACTGTTGATAGCCCTGTTTGCATATCCTTTGCCGCTCCCAAGGCAATAGTTTTGCGTCGATAAGGTTGGCCGCCGGGAGCTGCCGCCTTTGACTCAGCATTGGCTATATTTTCTGTAATAATCTGTAGGCGCTTGCTTTGAGCCGCCATACCAGACGCTGACGCTTGAAGAGATTGATTGAAGGGGGAAATAGTTGACGCCATAGCCTAACCTCCCACCTTACCAATAACTGTTTTTAATAGTCCCAGATATTTTTTATATATATTTAGGTTCGCTTGATAATTAGTTGCATTTTCTGTCAGCTGGAGCATCTCATTTTCCCGGGACATTTCCACTCCCTGGGTCACTTCTTTAATATGGAGAATCGGCTGATAAGTTGCCGCAGAGTAACGGACAGATTTTTCATAAGACTCCACCTCCCTACGCTCATAACCGGGTATATCAAAATTAGCAATATTCGCATTCAATCGCTGACTGCGAGCAATATTCCACGACATTTTATTAACTAAATTGGTTAAAACATTCCCTTGAATAGCCATATATCGTCTCCTTACATAATCAGGATCTGATATTTAACTTAATTTTTTATTAAAAATGTGGTTAAATTTATTTAAATAATTTTTTATGCTTATTCAAACAAGAACAAGAGGTTCAGTATGCTATTTCTAACACGGAAAATTGGCGAATCAATTATTATTGATGACGAAATAACCTTAACCATTTCTGAAATTCGCGGCAGCATTGTCAAATTAAGTTTTGATTACCCAAAAACAAGCCGCATCCTTAGAAAAGAAATTCATGACAGAATCCAGCAAGAAAACAAAAATGCAGCAGCTCAAGCAGATAAAATTAAGCAATACCTGTCCACCACTCATTCTTCGGAAATAGAATCCTCTTCTGATAGCCAGGAGTCGTCCCTCTCCTCTGACATAGCCTTAGATTCCGACAGACGGGCGTCTCGGTAAAAGGGAGCGCATTCAGCTAAATTTTCTCCTGAATAATTGTGATATTCCTTTTTAGATAATGGGAAAATATTTCCCCAAAAATCCTCGTCATTTAGTCGCAAAAAGTAACCTGTGCGTCTAGCGTGCGAGGTTATGCTGAGAGAGGTAGTTTTTCTCTAGGAGCAATTTTTCTAGCAAAAAATAGAAGAATTGTTAGAGCCAAGCTAGCAACCGCGAGCGAAGCTGCAAAAGCATACCTTTCGCCCATGCTTTCTGCGATAAAGCCTGCACCCGTATTGGAAATCAAGACAGAGATCGCACAGATGAGATAGAAAACGCCAAATCCTGTTCCCCGCAAATCTTCTGGTACACAATCGGCTATCAAAGACATAAATATACTTTGCGTAACCGCCATCTGAGCACCACACAACGCTATCCCCACAAAGATCATCCACAGATCTGTTGCCGCGGTTAAAAATAGATCGCCAGCCAAAAGACAACAAAACCCAACAATCAACATATTAATGCGGCCAATCTTATCAGATAACTTTCCTGCGGGGTACGAAATAGACGAATAGGTTGAGTTGTAAACAATCAAAATAAGGGGGATATACTTACCAGACAATTGAAAGTTTTCATGGGCATGTAGCACCATAATTGGTTCTCCCAATTGGGCAATCATGAACACACCAACCACAATCATCAGCAGCCAGTATGGACGACCAAGTCTCGGAATATCTTCCATATGAATTGGATGGCGCGCTTTAAGATCAGCTGGTTTAATATTTTGTTCTGGCTCCTTAATAAAGAAAACCAGGATAAGAACAGAAATCAATGCTGGAATTGCCGCCAACCAAAAAACCATTAAATAATCTTCGTTGTGCAAAAGCATCAAACATAAAGCAAACACGGCGCCGGCAAATGACCCGGCTGTCCCTAAGCTAACCCTCAAACCATAACAGGCGCCGCGAATAGATTTAGGAGCCAAATCCCCTACCAAAGCATCCCGAGGTGACGCTTGAATACCATTTCCCAACCGATCTAGGATTCGAGCCGCAATCACCGCCTGCATGTTACCAAAAGCCGCAATGAGGGGACGACTTAGGAACATGAATGTATAGCCCAGAACAATAATAAATTTTCGTCGCCGCAGGTAATCACTGAAAACGCCTGACATCATTTTCATGAGGTAAGACAACATTTCGACGATGCCTTCTATGGTTCCAATTAATCCAGAGCCTGCCCCCAAGATTGTTTTCATATAAACAGCAGAAATACTGCGCACCATAACAGAAGAGAGGTTAACGAAAAAGACAGCAAGTCCAATGCCCCAAATTGGCCTGGGGATTTGAGGGAGATGGGAGTTATTATTGGTATGATTATTCATTCACTCTATCCCTGGCATGGAAGTTATAAAAACAAGGTGGAACAATTGCTTAAACGATACCATTAGAAAAAACAAAGGATTGAGATTTTTTTTGAAAAAACCTTTGATCAAGTTAAACCTAATAGTATTGAAAAGTCGAATCTTGTCTGTATCTAGACAATGACACCTAGGAGGCAAAAAGTCAAGTTTGTTGAGAGACGCCCTACACCGTAAGAAACCCGGCTATCTTCGGATAATTATCGCCCTAAGGCTGCTTTAACTCTTGAAATATCAATAATTTTTAAAATAACCCCCAATAAGACATAAGTGGCAATTCCTATACCTACCTGGGTAGCAACATAGGTGAGCTCCTGCCATTTTGTCATGCAACAAGGATCATAAGCATCCTCCAGTTGCCATAAAATACCCCCTATCATCATGGAGATAAAAATAATTTTTAAGCAGGTCAATTTAACGCCGCGCGAAAGAGCAAACCACTCTCTTTTTTTCAAGACGCCATACAAAGCAATCGTGTTTGCCCATGCCGATAAGGAAGTAGATAAAGCCAGCGCTATATGACCTAAATATCCCATTAAAGTGAGATTTAAGAACAGGTTTAAAAAGATGCATCCAATCGCAATTTTTACCGGCGTTCTGGTATCCTGACGCGCAAAAAAACCTGTTACAAAAACTTTATTTAAGACATACGCTGGAATTCCTATAGCAAAAGCCGCCAACGCTCTGGCGGTTGCTTGCGTATCACTAAACGACATTCCATAAATTATATGAATCAACGGATAGCTGAGCATAATTAAACCCACAGCCGCCGGAATAGTCAATTGCAACGCCACATCCGTCGCTAATAGCTTATTCCGGATTGCTTTTTCATACTCCCCTGCTTTGAGTTGCCGCGACAATAAAGGCAATAGAGCCGTACCAACAGCAATCCCAAAAATGGATAAAGGCAATTGGTTCAAACGATCTGCATAAAAGATATAAGAAACTGATTTTTCCGGCAGAAAGGATGCCAAAATGGTATCAACAAAAAGATTGATATTCATCACACCCGCTCCGATGGCCCCTGGCACCATTAGACGCAATAGTTCTTTCACGTCGGGCGTTAATCGTGGCCACCGCAACCGAATGCGGAAATCCATACGCCAGCAGGCCAGATAGAGCCAAAGCAATTGTACTATTCCCGCTACCACCACGGCTATTGACAACCCTACCCCATAAGAAAGATCGACATAAGGGCAAATCAACAAAGACAAAATCATCACAATATTTAAGAGAATTGGCACCCCTGCCGCAGCAGCAAAGCGATCAAAAGAATTTAAGACGCCCGATAAGTGGGCCGCCAATGAAATGAATAATATATAAGGAAACGTGATGCGAGTAAACGTTATCGCTAAGTCCAGACGCTCTGGTGTTGTTGCAAAGCCTGGTGCTAACACATGGATAATTGCAGGTGTAAAGATAACAACCAGCAAAACAAATACGGTTAAAAAGGCTAGCATTACTGAAAACACCACTTCCGCTAGAACCTTAGCCTGGTCTCGGCCCTCACTCACTAATTTGCGTGAAATTAGAGGAACGAAAGCCGCATTAAAAGCCCCTTCAGCAAAAATGCGTCGAAAGAAATTAGGAAACTTGAAAGCCACAAAAAAGGCATCTGTAACGAGACTAGCACCCAAAAAGCGAGCAATCATAATTTCTCGCACTAGTCCAAAGATCCGACTCATAAAAGTAAAGCCGCTAATGGTGATGATATGACGTAATATTCGCATAAAAACTTAAGCTCCACGCAGAATCCGAGCCTTATCACGGCTCCAATCTCGCTCTTTAATTGTCGCACGCTTATCCACAGTATTCTTACCCTTAGCTAAAGCCAAGGCAACCTTGGCGCGGCCTTTATTATTAAAATACACAGATAAGGCCACCAAGGTCATCCCTTTGCGTTGAATGGCCCCCATCCATTTATTTGCCTGCCGCTTATGCAACAATAACTTGCGCGGCCGTTTAGGTTCGTGATTAAACTGATTGGCCTGCTCGTAGATGGGAATATTGGCATTAAAGAGGAAAATTTCACCCTGCATTTCACCGGCATAAGTTTCGTTAATACTGGCACGCCCGCCGCGCAAAGATTTGACTTCACTGCCGGTCAATACAATGCCCGCTTCAATTTCTTCAATAATGGAATAATCGAATCGGGCGCGGCGATTTTGCGCCACTATTCTATGAGCATGTTCTTTTGTCATGGCCTTGCTCTTTTTCTCTTTTAAATATTATATCCTTAGCTATTAAGCTGCCACTAAACCAATGGTTTTCAGCGCATGATCCACGATCTCTTTAGCAGATTCGGTCACCGGGACCAATGGTAAACGAACCTCAGAACCACAAAAACCAAGCCGGGATACCGCATATTTAATAGGGCTTGGACTTGTTTCAACAAACATGGATTCATGCACCATTAATAATTTATCGCGCAAAGTGGCAAATGTCTCTAAATCTTTACTCTTCCATGCCTGCATAATTTGCTGATTCAAACGTGGCACAACGTTGGCACTCACCGACACCACGCCATCACCACCTTGAGCAATATAAGCCGTTGCAATGGGATCATCCCCAGAGAGAAAGCTAAAGTCCTTCATAATCCGTTGGCGCATTTTAATGACCCGTGTTAAATCGTCACAAGAATCCTTAATGGCAATCACCATCGACAACTCAGCCAATCGCACCACCGTATCAACGGACAATCCTGTCACAGCTCGCCCGGGGTTATTGTATAAAACAATTGGCAATCCAACATCATTTAAGACTTTAAAGTGCTGATATACGCCTTCGGGCATAGGCTTAACATAGTAGGGCGTGACCACCAAAGCTGCATCGCATCCAATTTCCTTAGCCTCAACCATCATTGCCAGTGTTTCATGGGTCGATGGCGCACCGCACCCTGCAATGACAGGGATCCGGCCTGCAGCCGCCGCAACAACAGTTTCTAAGACGACCCGGCGCTCTTTGGTTGTTAGCAAGGCGGCTTCACCCGTTGATCCACAGGCAACAATTCCTTGCGTTCCTTCCGCCAGATGCCACTCTACTAAATTTTTTAAAGCTGTTACATTAACTTCACCATTGTGAAATGGCGTGATTAGAGCGACAATGGAGCCTGAGAGTTTCATTTTTATTCCCTTACTGATGGTGCAACAATGCGTCAACTATTCATTAGCTTTATTATTCTATCACTGACTGTAACACAAAACCATGCCAATGAAGCAGCAAAATGTGGTGCTCAATTGAAAAAGGCCATTCGACAAAATCCGGACGGTGTCACGATTGATAAGGCTAACTGCCCCAAAAGTCATACTCTCTTAATGTGGTTGCGTGCCCAAAAAACAGCAAGCTTTTCAGCAGCTAAGGCTTTTATCGATAAGCATCCGACATGGCCACGCCTCTCAACAATTCAGCGCCAGATCGAAAAAGAACTTTATAAGACACCGCCGCCTGCACCTCAAACGATTTCCTGGTTCCGTCGCATGCCTCCTATCAGCTTAAAGGGCTTACAAGCCTTTGGCCAAGCCTTGTTATCTCAAAAGCAATATGATGATCAAAAATTCCGTCAAGCGTTTATAGATAATGAGATCATGATGATTGATCTTCAAAAATTCATCACGACTTATCGCCCTTTATTGAATGACGAAATCTTGCAACGAAAAGCTCATGCTCTGATCGATAGCAATCAAATTGCAGCAGCAGAGCTAATCCAGGCAAACGTATCGAAAAAATCCAGGACAATCTTGGATGCCCGCCTGAGCTTAATAAAAGGTGCAACCGTCCTTAAAGCTGACCTTCTGCAAGATCCCTATCTTAAATTTGAGCAAGCTCGTCTTTATCGGAAAAATCGATTCGATAAAAAAGCCTCAGACCTATTAAAGGAACTTACTGATCATGAGAATCCCGAGCTGCTGTGGACAGAACGTAATCTTATCGCTCGTCGACTCTTAGAAGATAAAAAATATCAAGCGGCCTATGACACCATCAAGAATCATGGTCTTAAAAGAGGCGAAAACTTTGCCACGGCGGAATGGTTAGCGGGTTGGTTATCCCTTCGATTCTTGAAAAACCCAGAACAAGCTAAAGCTCACTTCGAACGCTTGAATGAGAATGTCTCAACGCCCGTGAGTGTTGCACGGGCCCAATATTGGTTGGGCCGTGTTCATAAAGATTTAGGAGATCCGGCCCAAGCCCAATCCTGGTGGACAAAGGCTAAAAAGCATATCGCAACCTACTACGGCCAATTAGCTCATAAAGAATTAACAGGCAAAACACCAACCGTTAAGCCTAAACCCTTGACCATCGATTTAAGCGTTCGGCGCACTTTAGAATCCCGCGAGATTTATAAATATATGCGCCTCTTGCAAGAAATTGGGGAGCAATCCACAGCCGAAGCCTTTGCTCTAAAGCTGGGAGAGCAACTGCAACATCCCGAAGAGCAAGCTCTTCTTACTGAAATTATTCGTGACAAATCAGGCAAGCATAATGCCCTTAAGGTGTATAAGAAAATTATGAAGACTGAGTATCCCGTCATTCCGGCAGCCTACCCACGCATCACCATTCCCCGCCAGACGGTTGAACCGGCATTTGCTCATGCCATCATTCGTCAAGAAAGCCGATTCCAACCTGATGCAGTCAGTTCTGCTGGTGCCACCGGCTTAATGCAATTGATGCCAGCAACAGCAACTCTTACCGAACAACGCTATAAGATCAAGAAAAAAAAACTCACCGATCCCCAGCATAATGTTCAGGTGGGCTCTCATCACTTAAAAGATTTAATGGATAAATATCGCGGCTCTCTCATCCTTGCAGCAGCAGCCTATAATGCAGGGGCTACTGCTGTGGATGAGTGGGTTGATCAATTTGGTGACCCAAGGTCGACGGGTGTGAATGTTATCGACTGGGTTGAGCTCATTCCTTATGCCGAAACCCGCAACTATGTCCAGCGTGTTTTGGAAAACTATCACTGTTACCGATAGAAATTAGTCGATATCTCCGTTTAAAAAGAGATGGGTTTGAGCTATCTCTTTTTCTTAAAACTTTTTCCCTATTTTAATAAAGGCTTCATGCGATCTATATTTTTTACCAAAGTTGCCACTGTAATCAGCCGTGAGATAAACTTTATTTTTAAATAATGTCGTTAGACCAACTGTTGGACTCACTAAATTCGCGGGTTTATTTGCGCCATAAACCGTAAATTGTTCGTCATTACCCTTAAAATTTAGCGTTAACTTTTGTTTACCGAACGCCTGGATGTGGTTATAGGAAAGCTTTATGTAACCATAAAGTTCAGTGTCACGTTGCTTAATTAGTTTCGACAGTTGTGCCCCTGCTTTGCTTTGGTAGAAAGTACTGCGCTGAGGCGCCACCACTAAACCAAGCGTTCCTGCTTCTTGTTCCCGATAATGAGCTTCATGTTGATATAAGGTTCCAAAACTAAGGAGGGGTGTTAGAAACAGTTTATTATCAAGCTTGACATCATAACCTGTTTCAAAAAGGGCACCCACTTGCTGACCAGGATGGCGCTGAGATGCCTGCTGTGTGAACCTCGCAAAATTAAGAATCCTTTTGCCTTTAAAGAGATTGTAACCATAGGATACTAAACCATCGACATACCAGTTTTTATAAGCTTGCCAAGATCCATAAAGGCCCATCTGATAACTTCTGATATTACCCACTCCAATCCCGTGTCGGAAGCGATAATTCATGTATTGATAGCCTGCTGTTACCCCCACTAATAGGTTATTTCGAACTTTGTAATCAACTCCCATATGAGGGTAATCCTCCCAAAATTAAAAGGAGTTGAAAGTAGAATTGTTGAAAGCTGCTGCATGCAGCTTTTGCATAGGCGTTAGGTGGGATAGAAGTGGTCCCTAATGATTAGACATAAAAGCAGCAAAGATAAGCTATAGCCATGGGATGGCGCGAGCGTCTCTTGCGGTGCTTACCACCGCGAGTACTTTTGATGATTAAGCTTGCTTTCGTTAGGGTAGCCTTGGCCCAACTGTAACTTATTTTTTGACCATAATTCCGACGGGCAATACTGTGAAAATGGCGCACATTATAATCCGTAAAATGCTCTTTATACAGTTGGCCCAAATCGGCTGCCTCTGTTTTTGAGGCTCGGCGCCCGGCTTTTTCCCCAGTCGTCGATCAAAAGTGCCATCAAAATCCTCTTCTTCGTAGCGGTTTCGCTTCCTTAAAAATGTCCAAGAACTTATGAAGAGCAAGCTTGCCGCTTCTTCGGTGATTAATTCTCCGGAACACAGGGTAGTAAATTTCTTCAAATTTCATCTTTAAAAGCAGCCTCAATTGTCGTTACTCTGCTTATTGGAAGTACTCCTTTTTTCTATTGGTACTTCCATCTTCTCATTGAACAATTAATGTACTATTTACCTTGGACATATCATGGACTCGTGATACCTTTCTTGAAAAAACCAAGAAAAATCATTATATACCATATATAATTGACTTCCTAACTAGACGACGAGAAAGGGTTGGGAACTGAATTCTAAACTACCAAATAAATTTACTTGGCAGGCCGGGTAGAAAATCCTTATAGTCAATTAGGCTCAAGGCTCCTACCGTCGCTTGGGCGTAAAATAAAAGAGATACCATATGACGAACACTTTTAAACTCGATGGCATAGCAGATGGCTCGTTGGTGGCAGTAGCCATGTCCGGCGGTGTTGATTCATCCGTTACTGCAGCCTTAATGGTCGAAGCGGGTTATCAGGTCATCGGCATTACCCTCCAGCTTTATGATCATGGTCAAATGATCGATAAAAAAGGGGCGTGCTGTGCGGGCCAAGATATTTATGATGCCCGAACCGTAGCTGACAAGCTGGGATTTCCACATTATGTTTTGGATTATGAAAGTGTTTTCAAACAAAGCGTCATGGATGACTTTGCCGATAGCTATCTGAATGGCGAAACCCCAATTCCGTGTGTGCGGTGCAATCAAAAAGTTAAGTTCAAAGATTTATTAACAACTTCTCGCGATTTGGGAGCTCAAGCCTTAATTACCGGCCATTATGTTCAGCGTCTGCCGGGTATAGGACACAGTGAACTGCACCGGGCTGTCGACGCCAGCCGCGATCAAAGCTATTTTCTATTTACCACCACGCAAGATCAACTTGAATATTTACGTTTTCCCTTGGGCGGGTTGCCTAAAACCGAAACACGCGAGCATGCTCATCGTTTTGGTCTAAAGGTTGCTGATAAACCCGATAGCCAAGATATTTGCTTTGTCCCCAACGGCAATTATGCTTCTGTTGTTGAACGGTTGCGTCCCGGCGCCTTGGACGCAGGGGAGATTGTTCATCTTGACGGTCGCCTGCTTGGGCATCACCAAGGAATCATCAACTATACCATTGGTCAGCGCAAGGGATTGGGCATTTCCGCAGCTGAACCGCTGTATGTAGTACAGATTGATCCGCTTAAAAAACAAGTCATCGTCGGATCTAAAGAAGCCCTTGCAAAACACGAAGTGTATGTCCGGGACGTCAATTGGTTGGAAAATGTGGCTCGATTTGATGAGCCCCAAAATCTTATTGTTAAGATTCGCTCAACCCATCCTGGAATTCTCGCGACAGTACGTCGCTTACGGACAGATGAAGCTGTTGTAGAATTTGCTGAGCCAGAGTATGGTGTATCCGCAGGCCAAGCTTGCGTTTTTTATGAAGGTACCAGAGTATTGGGGGGCGGATGGATCGCGCGGGACACTCTAAAAAAATAGCGGCTCTTATTGTTGCCGCGGGAACGGGCACACGTTTTGGATCAACCACGCCAAAACAGTATGTTGAGCTTGGCCCTAAATCTCTGATTCGCCACAGTATCGATGCTTTTCGTGATGTGGGCATAACCGATGTGTTGGCTGTTATCCACCCCGATCATTATGATTTTTACATCAAGGCGACAGAAGGATTAGACATCCTTGACCCTGTAGGGGGGGGTAGCACCCGAGCTGAATCGACTTTAGCCGGTTTAAATGCTCTTAAGAATTTAGCTCCGGATTATGTTTTGGTGCATGACGCCGCCCGCCCCTTTGTTGATTCTCATCTTATTAAACGTGTCATTGACGGCCTCACCATGGCAGCGGGGTGCATTCCCGCAATTGCGGTCACTGATACCATTAAACTGGTTGCTAACAATCGTATTCAACAAACTTTGCCACGCGAAAATTTGTGGCGCGCTCAAACGCCACAAGGGTTTCACTATCCAGTCCTCTTGGATTGTTTTACAAAAACAACCGATAATGCATTTACGGATGAAGCCTCTTTGCTTGAGAAATTTAATATCCCTGTTACCATGGTCATGGGGTCAGAAGAAAACATTAAAATTACTTTCCCCAGTGATCTAAAAGGAAATTAACATGGATATTCGAGTGGGCAATGGATTTGATGTGCACGCCATCGGACAGGGTGAGCATGTTATCATATGCGGCGTCAAAATTCCGTGCGGTTTTTCTCTCATCGGCCATTCTGACGCTGATGTCGGCTTGCATGCCCTTACGGATGCCATCTTGGGGGCCTTATGTCTAGGAGATATTGGCCAACACTTCCCTCCGAATGATCCGCGCTGGAAGGGTGCTGACTCTACTCAATTTCTTAAGCATGCAGCCCAATTAGCTCAAAACCAAAACTATCGCATCAATCACGTAGATGTCACGATCATTGGGGAGGCTCCCAAAGTATCCCCTCATCGAGACACCATGCGTCAAAAAATTTCCCAAATTTTAGAGATCGATAAAGAGAGTGTCAGTGTTAAGGCCACCACAACAGAAAAACTAGGATTTACAGGGCGTGGTGAAGGGTTGGCCGCTTTAGCAACAGCGACTCTCATTAAACAGCTTTAAAAACTTGCAGCAGCAGACGATAAGGCATGGTCTTTAGCAACCAAGTTCAATTCAGCAACCTGCGGTTCCTGCAGTAAGGGGATTCGGCACCAGACAGTGGTCCCCTGCCCCTGAGCCGATTCTATATGGATATTCCCTCCATGCAGGGTAATAAAACTCTTAACTAACGGCAGTCCGATGCCTGCCCCCTTAAAGCGGGTGCGATTGCCTTGGGCCGTATCGAACAATTCAAAGACATTTTTCTTTTCTTCTTCGGACATTCCAACACCATTATCGCTCACAGATAGAACCAAATAATCTCCGTCTTCGTCCGTCTCTATGCCTGCAGTCAACTTTATTAAGCCGCCGGAAGGGGTAAATTTAATCGCATTCATCAACAGATTAAAAAGTGCTTGTTTCAGACGGCGCTCATCCGCTAAAAATCGTTCGACGATCGTGGTATTTTCACAGATAATCTCTAAGCCATGATCATTCGAACGGTTATAAACGAGGGCAATCAAGCTCTCAAGAAATGCTGTTAAATCAATTGGTTGAATTTTTAAAGTTAACTGCCCTGCCTCCACACTGGCAAAGTCAATGATATCATTAATAAGCGACAATAAGCGTTGAGATGACTCATTAATACCATCACAATAATTGATTTGACGTTCGTTCAAATTGCCAAAATATTGATTTAATAGGATCTCAGTAAATCCAATAATGGTATTGAGTGGGGCGCGCAATTCATAGGACACATGTGAAATAAAATCTGACTTAAACCGATCTGTTTGCTCAAGCGCTTCATTACGTTCTCTTAAAGCCTCTTCAAATCGCCATCGATCGGATACATCAATAAAGCCTAACATGTGCGATCCATCCGGCAATGGTACATAGGACACATTGATGACGGATTGATCCGCTAAGATGAGCCGTTCGCTAGCCGGTTGTCTAACATGGAACATTTCCAAAGTCTTTTGTCTAAACTGATCCCAGTGGCTATACCCCATAAAACGATGACGAATTTCATACAAGATGTCGCCCGCATGGCGACCAGGGGCTAACTCAATATCGTCGACTTGCCAAATCTGACTAACAGCGGGATTGGATAAACGCAAACGATTGTCACTGCCCAGCACAATAATCCCTTCATATAGATGATCTAAGGTTTCCTTTTGTACCGCAATCAACGTATTGTAGCGCCGCTCCATAGCTAATTTATCCGTCACGTCATCAAATAAGAATAACAATCCCCCTAAAGGATGGGGGGCGATAACCATTCTCAAAATTTGACCATCTGGCAAATGTGTTAACTCTTGAACCGGGGTGATGAGGGTGTTAAATAAACTTAATTGAGCATTGCGATAAGCAGTAAAATCAGAGACTTCCGGTAATTTGCGTCTTTCCCGAAGGTCTTGCATCAATTCATTAAACGTCGGTTTTGAATAAAGATATTTTTCATCAAATTCAAATAATTTTTCATAGGCTTTGTTAAAAAATTCAAGTCGTTGATCTGCTCCGAACACAATGATAGGTGAGGATAAATTATGCAAGATATCCTGATGAGCCGCTACATGTTTTGCTAACGTAATATGAGCCTCTTCATGCTCGGTAAAATCCATGGCATAACCAATTGTCCCCGACTTATCAGCCATCGGAATCTCTGCTGTTTCAATCATACGCCGATGACCATCCACCACAATATGGCTCCGTCTGGATTGCACCACGCCCGTTGACAACGCTCGATGAGCCAAAGCATGAGGGTTGAAGGATCGATTTTTATCAATCAGTTCACGTCCTTCAGCAATAACAGCTTCAGGATTAGAATCTAAAATACCGGCAAAAACTTGATTACAGTAAATAAGACTTGCCTTAGTATCCCGCCCCCACAAAGCAATCGGAATACTATTTAAAATATCTGCATAAAAATTACGTTCTTTATATAATTCTGAAACCTGGCTGTGGAGCTTATCAAGCAAAAAGTCTTCATCTGTAACATCTGAAAAGGCTAAAATAAAATGATACCGGCCATTTTCATTAAACGAATATCCTACCACTTTTAGAAGTGTTCTGGTATCAATCACTGTCAAGGAAAGCTCAAAAGGATCATTAAAATCCTTTAGTTTTTGAATATGTTGATCGAGTTTATAAGCATCATCAGCTGTAAATTGATTAATTATATCTTGGAGGAAAACAGGCTGTTGAGGATCCAACCCCATTAAAGAAATTAAACTATAAGAATAATCAAGAGCCCCGCCCTCTTTCGGCCACCAACATCTGGATTCAACCGCCCCATCTATTAATATTTTGTAAAGATAATGCCGATCTTGCAGCAAATAAACTTTATGCTTTAACCGTGAAATATAGCGAAGCATGGGCACTGTAACAATTGCCATTCCCACTCCAAGGAAAAACCCACTTATTATGTATGGTTCAATTTCCTCTATATTCATCCAAAAAAGCAGATTATCGAGCACCCAAAAATCCTTATAACTCGCCAAAATCTCTTTAAGGTTAACAGCTTAATCCATCAAATTACATTAAAATTATTTATACTTTATCAATAATTTGATGATAGATTGAAAGTATTGGATGATGTTTAAAGTGGGTTGTACACAATGACAGGAACAGTTAAGGATTCAAAAAACGCAGCAACGGCGAAGACAAAAAAGCAAGCAATATCAACTTCACTGAAATCCCCTGCAAAGAAAAGTACGACAGAGACTAGCACAACCACAGCAGTAACCAAAAAGGTTGCTGTCAAAAAAACCACGGCAGCAAAGCCTAAAAAGTCCGCACCTGCAAAAGCGACAGCCGCTAAAACTAAAAAAGCTACGTCTCAGGGGGCGCCTAAAATGCCCACAAAAAAACCAAGTTCCAAAAAGTCCACAAAAACAGCCTCAAGCCCAGTTTTCCCCTGGCTAAAATCTTACCCTCAAAATATTCAATGGGATATCGATATCCCCGAGAAACCATTATGGGCCCTTATGGATGAGGCAGCAGCCGCAGCACCCGATAAAAATTGCATTGACTTTCTTGGTAAAAAATATACCTATGGCCAAATCAGTAATCTTGTTAATCGCGTAGCCGAGGGACTACAAAAAATTGGTGTCAAGCAGGGGACTAAAGTTGGTATTTTTATGCCGAATGCTCCCCACTTTGTTATCGCTTATTTTGCTATTCTCAAGGCCGGCGGCGTTGTGGTTAATTATAACCCTTTATACGCTGACCATGAAATTACACATCAAATTAATGATTCAGAAACTGAAATCATAATCACTTTGGATCTGCAAGCCTTATGCACAAAGTTGATACCACTGCTTGGATCAACCACACTCAAGAAAATGGTTGTTTGTTCTGTTGCTGAAAGCTTACCTTTTCCCAAGAATATCCTTTTCAAGCTTTTTAAGCGTAGCGAAATTGCAAAGCTTCCAATCAATCCAGCCATTCTTAACTTTAATGATCTCATCAATAATGCCGGTCAACCAAAAGCTATTAAAATTGATCCAAAGAAAGATGTTGCCTTACTGCAGTATACAGGAGGGACGACGGGTATTCCTAAAGGTGCTATGTTAAGCCATTACAATGTGTATGCCAATGCAATTCAAGCGCATCTTTGGTTCGTAGGAATGGAATATGGTAAGGATAAGATTTTAGCCGGCTTGCCTCTATTTCATGTATACGCTATGACAGCAGTTATGACTCTGGCTATCTTGACAGCCTCCGAAATTGTGATGATGTTTCCTCGCTTTAATCCATTTGAAGCGATGAAGTTAATTGAAAAGCACAAAATAACTTTCTTCCCAGGCGTTCCAACTATGTACAGTATGATCGCCTATCACCCTAAGGTAAAAAATATTGATCTTAACTCTCTTAAAGCTTGTTTGTCCGGCGGGGCTCCTCTGCCGATCAAGATTAAAGAAGACTTTGAAAGTTTGACAGGTTGTAAACTCGTTGAAGCTTACGGCCTAAGTGAGACTTCACCCGCTGCTATAGCCAATCCTGCTTATGGGGTTAATAAAGCAGGATCTATCGGCATTCCCTTTCCTCGCACAGAAGTGAAAATCGTTTCCCTTGACGATTCTTCCCACTCAGCAGAGCGCCATATTAACGGTCAAATAGCAATCAAGGGTCCTCAAGTTATGCTGGGTTATTGGAATCGACCTTCCGATACAAAAAAGGTTTTTGCTAGCGATTTCTTCCTAACGGGTGACGTGGGATATATGGACGAAGATGGATACACTTTCCTCGTCGACCGAATCAAAGATTTAATCATCTGTAGCGGCTTTAATGTTTATCCACGCATGGTTGAAGATGTTATTTATCGCCATCCAGCGGTGGCAGAAGTTATCGTCATTGGTGTCCCTGATGAAAAGCGCGGCGAAACTGTAAAAGCATTTGTAAAATTAAAAGAAAACATGATCTTAACCGAGGAAAAATTTTTAGAATTTTTAAGAGATAAGCTTTCCCCTATTGAAATGCCTAAATATATCGAATTTAGGGATGAACTTCCTAAAACCATGATCGGTAAGCTTTCTAAAAAAGAACTAAAGGCTGAAGAGAATTCAAAAAAGAGGATATAATTTTCTTGCTGTCTTCAAGAATATTTCCCCGCCCTTGGCGGGGAGCGTTACCCTAGAAGGAGAAATTTTTCATAGCGGGCCGGGTTCGACAAAAGGATGAAGATAATATCATCACACCGTCAAAACTCAATTTATAAAAAATTCGACTTCTTACTGAAACTAAGATTGAAATATCCCTAAGAATTACCTACCACATTCTTCCGACTGAAGCGCCTTTTTCATATCGCTGGCAAAGCGTCGCATCATCTCAAAGTAAAGATTAGGTCCTGCTTCCAGGCCAAACCCTAATCCATCTAACTGAGCATAAATGACATTGGTATCGTCTGCAATGGTGCGAATAGTCTTTGTATCAAACTGTGGCTCAGAAAAGATGGCTTTAGCGCCATGAGAAACCTCGCGTCGCACATCCTGCAGATCTGCGGCGGTTGGCTCAACCTCTGGATTAACGCGAACGGCACCCACGCACTCAGTTCCATAAGCCATATCAAAATACTGTGTAAAATCATGATAAGTCAGGTACTTAGAACCCTTTACTGTTTTCATTTCCTGTGTAATATCAGCGTGCAGCTCATCAATTTTCTTTATAATTTTTTTAGAATTTGCCAAATAATGCGGCGCGTTCCGCTGATCAAGTTGCGATAATTGCGCGGCAATCCCTTTAACAATAACTTTTGCATTAGGAGCAGCAAGCCATAAATGGCCGTCTTTTCCTGATATTTCATGATGATGATCTCCATCGTGGTGGTGGTGTCCCAAATGACATTGCCACAAATCAGCAGCACAACCGTCTACAGGATGACGAAATGATCTTGCCGGCAGCAAATGTATTCCTTGTAAATCTGATACCGTTATTAGTTGCACAGATTTTCTGACAGCATCAATAGATTTTTGTATTGCTGTCTCATAAATAGGACCGACCCAAATAATAACTTGGGCAGCATTCAACTTTATCGCTTCGGTTGGCTTCAATTGATGGGTATGAGCAGAAGAATTAGCCTCAATCAAAAGTTCAGGGGTTCCGACACCTTCCATAACAGCTGCCACCAGCGAATGAATTGGCTTAATGGTTACCAAAACCTTGGGAGGGCTCGACAAATTAGAAATAGATTGGGAGGAAGTCTTAGCCATTGCACTGGTCAAACATATTAAAAATAAAACTAAAAGACGCATGTTGATCTCGTTTATGTTATTGTCGTCACAACTATAAAATTAACAGTAATGCCTTAAAAGAAATTTAATGAAACTAATTTGTTGGCATGGTTGGGGCTATGATAACACATTTTTTGCGCCCTTAATGAAGATTCTCACAGATGTTGACATTATCTGCGTTAATGAAGGATATTTTGGTGCACCCTATATCCCCCCGGTGGCAAATGACGTTGCAATTGGTATTGGACATTCCCAAGGATTCTCTCGCCTTATCCAAACATTCCCTAACCTCCAGGGATATGTGAGTCTCAATGGGTTTACGCAATTTATGCGGAGCCAAAATTTTCCCAATGGCACACCAAAAGCAATGTTGGGCGCTATGATTCAGCAATACCAGCGTCATCCCGATGTCGTTTTACAAACATTTTATGAGCGCACAGGTCACCCCCATTTAGGAGCCCCCCTCCATCGTAATGATGAATTATTGCGGCAAAATCTCACAGCCTTGCGGTCCTTAAGCATAAAATTGCCAGAAGCACCCATTTTGGCTATTGCCGGGACTGATGATTTAATCACCCCCGTCACGCTCCAACAAGACTGTTTTTCAAAGCTGCATCTCATTGAGAACGCCAACCATAGCTTGCTTCCAACTCATGCAACTGTATGTGCCACCTTAATTCGCAGTTTCATTGAAAGTATTGCCTCATGAAAACCCTGATTCGTCACAATTTTTCCCGCGCTGCCTCCACCTATAATGAATTTGGCAGAACCCAACACGAGATTGCGACTGATTTTGCCCGCAACTTATCCCAGCTGAAGCCCCCCTCATCAATCTTAGAAATTGGCTGCGGCACAGGTTTTTTAAGCAATTATTTAAGCGACTATGCTTGTCCGCTAATTTTAAGCGATTTAGCCGCTGACATGGTTGCAAAACTTAATATGTCCGCCGGACTACCTGTGGTATTTGATGGGGAACATTTTCCCTTTAAAGCATCCTTTGATTGGATTGTTAGTTCTTTAGCTTTTCAATGGTTTCAGCATCCAGAAAAAACTCTTCCGATGCTCAAGGAACAGTGTAAAACTTTGGCCTTTACGACATTGGGGAATAATAACTTTCACGAGTGGAAAAAATTTTGTACCTTAAATAACATTGAAGATCGCACCCGACCTATGTTATCGGCTGCGGATCTAAAAACAATATTGGGGCCGGATATCCATATTGAAGAAACTTATTATCCTGAATATCACCCTGATTGGCTGTCTTTTTGGAATGGTATTTATAAAATTGGGGCCCATACCAGCTTGCAGCCTAAGATAACTCGGATTTCAAAATCTCTATTGCAGCAGGAACCCGTCATCTGTAGTTACCATGTTCTAACAGTTATAACTCAATAGCATTAACTCAACAGAAGGCTGTTTATTGTCACTTATAAGCAATCTACTATAAAATGAGCACAGAATTCTAACGGTTGGTCTGCGGGTACTTCTCAATAAAAATGTAAAAATTGACGGTTATACAATAAAGAGAATCATAAAAAAACCCTGCAAACGCAGGGTTTTTTGAAAGCACATTTGCAGATACTATTAGTTAACAACAGTAACAGCAACGCGGTTTTGGGCGTGTGCTTCTTCTGTTGTTGCATCAGCAACAAATGGACGGTCTTTACCGTAAGAAACTTCTTTCAAACGCTTCTTCTCAACACCGTGCTTAGTTAAGCTGACGTGTGCTGCATGCGCACGACGCTTACCTAGAGCCAAGTTGTATTCACGTGTTCCACGAGCGTCAGCATGACCTTCAACAACGGCAGTTGTATTTGGATAGGTTTTGAACCAAGCTGCTTGAGCTTCGAGAACGCGATCAGATTCAGCAGAAACATTGTGCTTGTTGAATGCGAAGAAAACGCGGTCTTTTACATTGGCTTTGAAATCTTCAGCAGAACCTGGAACAGGAGCTGAACCTGCTTCCATGCTGGCTTCTGGTGAGCATTCACAACCTGCAAGAAGAACACCTAGTGCAATCGCAGAAAGTAACTTGTTACGCATAACTATTTGCCTCTAAATTTAGGTTAATTACTAGTTTATTAAACCACATACAGATTAACAAACTCCTAAAGTGATTAAAATATTTTCACCAAAAGTTACAGCCGATTTTTAAGACCTGTAGAGTTTATGCAACATTCACACCGCTTCCATTCCTTATCTCATTGAAAATACAAGCGTCATTCTTAACCTATTTCCACAAAATCTCTGTTTTCTTCACCCACCAACCTCGATTATTCTCTTTTAATTTCTTTGAAAGCGCCTCTGCCCGGCGCCGATCTTTATAAACAGCAAAGCAAGACGCCCCAGATCCACTTAAGCGAAAATAACTAAAAGAACGATCCAACATAAACACCATAAATAGTTTTGCTAAATCGGGCACCAGCTTTAACGCTGCTGCTTGTAAAATATTGCGCGTATGCCTGAGAAAATCTTGGGTCAAAATTTCTGGGGGCTGTATCGGGGGATCAAAGCGCCCTTCTAAATTTGCAAAGACTTCCGCTGTCGATAAGGGCACGCCAGGATTTACCAAAACAAACTGTCGTGCTAGGTCCCTCACTTTTAAGGGCTGACAACTTCCTTCACGGCCACTTCCCTCTACCCAAAATATTTTTCCTAAACCGAGATGAAAGGCTAAACTTACGGGTACATCAGCACCAAGTCCCCCAGTTTCTTTGATAAAGTCCCAACACATGGCCGCCGTTGCTTGGGGATAATCGTGTCGAAACAAATAAGCGAGGACAGCCGCTGCATCACTGGTTCCACCCCCGAGACCCGCTGCCACAGGAATATTTTTTGTGACTTCTATCCTATAAGAACGAGGAGCCAATTTAAAGTGATCAAAATACCAGTCCAATGCTTGACTTATGGAATCTTTGCCTGGCTCAATAAAGTTAGCAAATTCTCCGCTAAAGGCTATGGTTGTTGTCATAGCGGGACCGATAATAATATCGTCACCAAATTGAGTAAACGCAAAGACGGACTGTAAATAGTGATAACCATCCTCGCCTTTGCCCGTCACATGGAGCATTAAATTGACTTTAGCATGAGCTGTTAGTTTCATTGTTACTTCCTAAACAACCTTACATCGCCCCATAATTTGGTCCACTGCCCCCTTCGGGGGTTGTCCATTGAATATTTTGCAATGGATCTTTAATATCACATGTTTTGCAATGAATACAGTTGGCAGCGTTAATTTGCAAATACGGTTCAGCACCTGCTTTAACAATCTCATAAACCCCAGCTGGACAATAACGTTGTTCCGGCGCATCATAAATTTTATAGTTATGCTTGATCGCAATCTCGGTTTTACGCAACTTTAAGTGGATTGGCTGGTTTTCATCATGACTGGTATTGCATAAATAAACCGAACTTAAACGATCAAATGAAATTTTCCCATCAGGCTTTGGATACTCAATTTTCTGAGCTTGCACTGCTGGTATTAAGCTCTCATTATCTCTATGATTCGCCAATGTCCACGGCGACTTGCCACGGCTCATATAGGTTTCAAAGGCTGCATTAATCAACCCTGGAATCAAGCCCCATTTAAAGCCAGGCCGAATATTACGCACAGCTTTCAATTCCTTAGCAATCCAGCTTTGATCCAATAAATCATTATAAGTATTTTGTCCTGACTTTAAAAATTCGATAATTCCTTCGGCAGCTAACATCCCTGACTTCATCGCTGTATGGCTGCCCTTAATCTTCGGAACATTCATAAAGCCGGCACTGCATCCAATTAAGGCCCCGCCGGGGAAAGTTAATTTAGGAACCGCTTGCCATCCCCCCTCATTCAAAGCCCGCGCACCGTAGGCAATCCGCTTGCCCCCTTCAAAAATATCACGGATTTTCGGATGGGTTTTAAAGCGTTGAAATTCTTCAAAGGGAGATAAATACGGATTCTGATAATCTAATCCAATCACATAGCCTACAAAAACTTGGTTATCCTCAGCATGGTAGATAAAAGCACCGCCATAAGTTTTATGATCCATCGGCCAACCGATGGCATGATCAATACGGCCCAACTGATGCTTTGCCGGATCAACTTGCCAAACTTCCTTAAAGCCAATCCCATAGGTTTGAGGATTTTCAGAATCCCGCAATCCATAATCCTTAATCACTAACTCAGATAAGGATCCCCGACATCCTTCGGCTAACAGAACTTGTTTAGCAAAAATTTCCATGCCTGGCTGATATTGAGAGGTAGGATTACCGTCTTTATCAAGGCCCATCTCCCCCGTTTTAACACCAATAACGGCGCCTGATTCATCTTTAACAAGAGCAGCCGCTGAAAATCCTGGATAAATTTCAACCCCAAGCTTTATTGCTTGGTCAGCCAACCAACGACATAAGGCCCCCAAGGATATTACGTAATTGCCCTCCTTATGCATTTGAGGAGGTGTCGGCAAGCGATATTTGTTTTTTTCAGTCAAAAAGAAAAAACGGTCTTCTTTTGCTGCAACTGATAACGGTGCTCCTAACTCTTTCCAATTGGGGAATAACTCATCGAGCGCCCGCGGTTCAAAAACATTTCCCGACAGAATATGAGCGCCAATTTCTGAGCCCTTTTCCAACAAACACACAGATACAATCGGATCTAATTGTTTTAGCCGAATTGCAGCCGCCAGACCAGCTGCCCCCCCACCCACAACAATAACATCATAAGACATTGATTCAGATGACATGGCGTTCTCACTCCCTCGAAACAAACTTAATTTCAGAGTACGCCATCAAGCCGGTCAAATAAATCAAAAATTACGGATTAAGAAAACCTATAAAAAGGTTAAAGACTTAATCCTAGAATACATGCTAATATGGCTTCATGGAAAAGCGAAGCAAGAACCCGGTCACTGGGAACATTAGTGATGTTTTAGAATGGTATACTGATATTGGGATGACCGTTGCCATTGGTAACGCGCCGGTCAACCATAAACAAGTACGCCCCTCTATCCATGCGGTAACAAATCCGATGCTGCCAGCAAAAACGGGGACTGACCCTTTGCCTAAAGTAGTGGCATCCTCTAAACAGGTTGTGAATTCAAAAGCCATTGCTGCTGCTTGCAAAACAGTTGATGAACTCCGTCAGGCTATAATAAATTTTGATGGCTGTGACCTAAAAATGACAGCTACCCACACTGTTTTTTCTGATGGCAATCCAGAAGCCAAAATTATGATCATTGGTGAAGCCCCGGGCGCAGATGAGGATCGGCAAGGACGTCCTTTTGTCGGATTATCTGGCCAATTGTTGGATAGAGTCCTGGCAAGCATACACCTCAGCCGCACACAAAATATTTACATTAGCAATATTATTTCTTGGCGCCCGCCAGGCAATCGCACCCCCACCCCCCATGAAATTGCCCTATGCCAACCGTTTATTGAGCGGCATATTGAATTGATCGCCCCCAAAATTTTAATTCTTGTCGGTGGTGTTTCAGCAAAAACGCTCCTTAATACGAACGAAGGAATTATGAAATTACGCGGCAAATGGCATGAGTTTAAGACTGACACCATGCAGAACCCTATTAAAACCATGGCAACCTACCATCCCGCTTTTTTGCTGCGCTCACCTGGACAAAAAGCCGCTGTTTGGAAAGATTTGTTGTTAGTCCAAGAGGAAATGCAAAAAATTGGGCTTGCGTAAAAGCTACCTTTCTCCCAAGGGAAAAACCGTAAGTTTAAGATTACAAATTCACCTTTTTCCTACACTTCCCCCTTCTTACAACTTATCAATAGCTTTAGAAGATCAGTAAAGGGGGCCTAATTGTTGCGAATATTAAGGGTTTTTACAATTTCATCGATAACGGTTTGATTATCCCTAATCACTTTGTCTGCTGCTCTTTTCAGGGCACTGAGATTATCGGAATCAGCCTTATCGAGATAAGTGTGATCCGATTCTAAAACTGGCTGTAAGCGGAAATAATGATGCTGTTGCTTATTATGATTAAAGACATAGTGCATTTCGTAATTGGTAATATCATCGACCGCATGCATCAATGTTGAAATTATTTTGGGAGCCCAACCCATTATGCCCGCATATTCGACATCTTCTCTGGCGATATTTTTTGTAACAGCTCCATAGTTTGTCCCTGTTCCTATAGAAACAATGAAAAAGTCCACATCCATTCCAAAAATCTCCATGGCATAGACCGCTGCTGCCAGAGAAGGATTATTGGCCCCCATTCCTCCATCTATTAAGGTAAGTCTACGGTTGCCTGTCCCATCGATTAAAGAAGCAGGACTAAAGTAAGTTGGAGCCGCGGATGTAGCCCGCGCTAAATCCCGTAACAAACAATCTTGGGCAGGCTCTTTTTTTGCCCGAGATGATTTAAAAAAGAATGTTTTATCGAGTTCAATTTCATAGGCAGGCACAATGACATTAGTTACAACCTCTTTTAAACAAGCATTGCCGAGATAAGATGCTAAGCAATTTTCTAAGGCGTGAGAGGAATATTTTGCACCCCACCATCCATCGCCCGATTTTATTAACTGCCATAACGATTGAGAAAATACTTCCTGCCCCAGTTCCTCATAGATCTGAGCAATTTCATGGGCTGTGTATTTAGGTCTTCTTTCTTTATTGGGAACAGTCAACATTAAGGCAATAAGTCCCCCTGTTGACGTCCCCGCTATAATGTCAAAGCAATCTGCAATGCGGCGGCCTGATAAAAGGCGCGATTCAATATGCTTCAAAACCAACGCTGGAATCATACCTCTAATTCCCCCGCCATCGATTGAAAGAATTCTGACAACCTTTCTAGGCGGTGTGGACGGATTAGCTAAGGCTGGGGGGGAATAAATAAATTGGCAAATTAATGCCAAACTAATGAGTTTCATCTTGCTAGAAATTGAAAGGATATTAATCATTCATTACTACTTAATTACATATTTAAAGCAGAGAGATTGGTAAACCTCTTAACCTGGCTTAAAGGTAGCTTTGGGATGGAAGAAACAGCTATGAGAAAATTAATTACTGTTTCCCTTTGATAATCGACTAACTTAATCGAGATACCCTTTATCTCACTCCTCGGCAGTCAACTGAAAACAATGTTCTTAATTTGTAAAAGCGGTCGCAGGGCGCATCTTTTCTAAGCTCCAATCGATCCACTTGGTTAGAATAGAGAGATCCGCCGTCTCTATGGTTGGTCCGCACCATATTCGAAAAGACGATGGTGCTAGAAAATGATTCTTAATATCATAAGCAACCCCTAAATCAGCGAGTTGCGTCGTGATTTGGGTAATAAGGTCCCCTGGGTTTTCTCCACCACAATAGGCTGCTGTTAAGTTAAAACAAATTGACGCCTTTGACCGTGACTCTGGAACGATGGCTAAATGTTCTAAATCCGGATGATTCGTCACCCATTTATCGATGACGTCAAAATTACACTTAACCCTTTGCCATAAGGCCTTTTTCCCACCAATAGAAACTGCCCAGTCTAAGCCTTGAATTGCATCTTCCACACATAACATGGACGGCGTGTTAATGGTTTTTGCTTCAAATATGCTTTGAATAATCTCACCGGCTTTTGTTAATCGGAAGAGGCGTGGAATTGGCCAGCTGGGCTGAAATTGAGTGAGATGTTGCATTGCCCGAGGGCTTACGATAATCATTCCATGAGCAGCTTCCCCGCCAAATCCTTTTTGCCATGAAAAACAGGTGATATCTAATTTATGCCAATCGTTAATCGGAATAACAAAGGCGGAAGAGGTGGCATCACAAATGGTCAACCCTTGACGATCATCGGGTATCCAATCTAAATGAGGCACCATGACCCCGCCGCTAGTTCCATTAAAAGTAAAAACGCAGTCGTGACTACCCGCGTATTGAGTTAAATCAGGTAGCCTGCCAAAATTTTCCACAAATGTTTGAACAGTTGGAAGAGACAGCTGTTCGATAGCATCCGTCACCCACAGCTTACCAAAAACGTCCCAAGCAAAAATATCAACCGGCCGACTCCCTAAAAAATTCCACAGAGCTGTTTCTACCGCCCCCGTTCCAGACCCCGGCACAATCGCTATCGTATAATCTTGCGGCACTGCCAGAATTTCTCGCGTCAAATCTAAAAGCCGTTGAATTTGAGCGATACCCTCAGGAGCCCGATGAGAGCGACCGATTAAGGCTGACTGCAAATCGCTTGCTTTCCAACCGGGATGTTTTTTGCAGGGACCAGAGCCAAAATAAGGAGAGCTAGGAATTTTTGAGGGTTTGTAGGGCATGATATCGTTCCTCCGCAGCCTTTAATATATTGGCCATTAAGTTAATGATCGTCATGGGTCCGACTCCACCCGGAACTGGCGTAATAAAAGCAGCCTTCTTTTCGACTGCAGCAAAATCGACATCGCCAATCAATCGGTCATTTAATTTAACAATCCCCACATCAATGACGATGGCCCCCTCTTTAACATGGTCAGCAGTAATAAGATGGGCGCGCCCCGTGGCTGAAACAATGATATCAGAGCGCTGCGTCACTAAGGCCAAATTGCGCGTTTTGGAATTTGCAATCGTCACCGTAGCCCCTTGCTGCATCAGCAGTAGCGCCAGCGGGCGACCCACCAAAACTGAAGTCCCAATGATGGTAACATTGACGCCTGTAAGGTCTTCACAGCAGCTTTTGATTAACTGAAGACAGCCAGTGGGTGTACAGGGAACAAGTGTTGGTTTTCCCTGGAATAAATACCCCTGATTGAGGGGATGCAAACCGTCCACATCCTTGGCTGGATCAATGTGTTGAAGAGCCTCATATCGATCTAAGTGATCAGGTAAAGGAAGTTGTAATAGAATACCATCGACAGTCTCGTCATCATTAAGACCCTCAATCACAGCAATCAGATCAGCACTCGTTACCGATGACGCCAAGCGGTGGATGATAGAGTGAATTCCCAACGCCTTACACATGGTCGCCTTCCGCCCCACATAAATTTGGCTTGCCGGATCCTCCCCCACCAAAATCACAGCAAGAGTGGGCGCCCGTCCCAAACAAAGTGTTAAGTCATGGGCTTTTGCCATAAGAGAAGGCTTTTGCTGTGCCGCTAGCGCTTTTCCATCCAGAATAACAGCCATGCCTGACTCCTGCTTAACCTTTAGGTGTCAAGAAGACGACGCCAGAAACCACGACGACGCTTTTTACCATCGGCAGATACAGCTTCAGCTTCCGGTGAAGTCGGAGTCGTCGTATGCTCCCTAATTTTATCCGTTGTCACAGCCTTTGTAGCTTCGCCTTTTGCTTCTGTATCACCACCTTCAGCAACTGACCGTGCCATAGGGCGACGGTTACGGCGACGCCGATTACGATTGGGGCGCTCAGAAGACTTAGTTGTTTCCGATGGTTCCATAGTAACTTCAGCAGTTTCTTTAATCTCAGCTGCGACACTTGCCCCTTCTAAAGCGACTGCTTCAGTCGTCGACTCAGGTTTACGACCACGACGACGGCGGCGACGGGTGCGAGATGACTTTGGCTCCCCGGAATCTTCTGCTGACATGAGGGCCTCTTGAGATTCTGCCCCTTCCTCCTCCACAAAGGTCCCCTCTTGGTCCTCTCGACGAGTCGTGCTGGCATTACGACGTCGTTGGAATGGATGACGGCGATTCCGTCCCCGCTCTTGACGCGGGGTCGTTTGCTCCGTGCTCTCTTCCTCGGAGGCCGAGAGTTGAATCTCTTCAACATCTTCTTCAATAACACGGTCTTCTATCAGCTGTTTTTGGACCTTAGCTTTTGCCACAAGCGTATTAATATTGAAATCAGGGGCAATTAAATTAGCATCCCGCTGAATCATGATAGACATCTGATAACGCTGTTCTATCGCTAAAACATTGCTACGTTTTTGGTTGAGCAAATAAAGATCGATATCCGCTGGCACTGTAACCATAATCGCCGAGCTTTTACCAGCAAGGCCAACAGCTTCAATCCCACGTAAGACAAATAACACCATCGATTCAATTGATCGAATCATCCCCGTGCCGTGGCAATGCGGACAGGGTTTCATGTTTGTTTCAATAATACTGGGGCGGAGGCGTTGACGCGACAATTCCATTAAACCGAATTGACTAATGCGGCCTAACTGAATACGAGCCCGATCATTTTTAACAGCATCACGCAAGCGTTTTTCAACTTGCTGAATATGCTTTTGATCCGCCATATCAATGAAATCAATAACAACAAGACCGCCCAGATCGCGCAACTTAATTTGACGCGCCACCTCATCAGCAGCTTCCAAATTCGTCTTCAGGGCAGTTTCATCAATATGACGTTCACGCGTTGCCTTACCAGAGTTTACGTCAATAGCCACCAGCGCCTCAGTTGGGTTGATAACAATCGACCCGCCAGACGGTAGAGAAGCCACCGGGGACATAATGGCATCAACATGAATATCAACACCATGCTTTTGAAAGAGCGAAATCTCACCTTTATGCTGCTTAACCCTTTTGACATGGCTGGGTGTCAGGGTTTTCATCATGGCCCGCGCTGCTTTATAGCCTTCGTCGCCATCCACCCAAATTTCATCAATATCTTTACCATAATTATCGCGAATAGAACGCTTAATAATATCACCCTCAGCATAAATCAATGCCGGCGCCATGGATGACAGAGTTTTTTCACGAATGTCACTCCACAACCGAATGAGATATTCAAAGTCCCGACGAATTTCCAACTTATTGCGATCCTGACCAGCCGTACGAACGATGAGGCTCATCCCATCGGGAATAGGCAAATCATTCAAAATATCTCGTAATCGCTTACGCGTTGTAACATCCGTTATTTTGCGCGATATCCCCCCACTCCGATGACCTGCATTCGGCATCAAAACACAATAACGGCCGGGCATCGACAAATATGTCGTCAGCGCTGCCCCTTTGTTGCCGCGTTCTTCTTTAACCACTTGGATCAACATAATTTGGCGGCGCTTAATAACTTCCTGAATTTTGTAATGATAGGGCTTGGGACGACGTGCAACGATACTTTCTTCATCATCGCTGCTATCATCCACCACCAATTCCGTGGTTGGGGCTGCATCCGTAACTTCGGGCAGAGTTTCAGTTAAACTAACAGTTTCATCCTCCAAACTGTCTGGAGACTTTTCAGCACTTTCAACAAGGGGGCGGTCGCCGACAGGAATGCGATAATAATCGGGGTGAATTTCAGCAAAAGGAAGGAAGCCATGGCGATTCTGTCCGTACTCGACGAATGCAGCCTGCAAAGAGGGCTCAATACGGATAACCTTGGCAAGATAAATATTTCCTTTAAATTGTTGCTTTGTTGAGGTCTCGACTTCGTAATCTTCTAGGCGGTTCCCATCAATAACGGCAACACGCGACTCTTCGGCGTGAGTCGCGTCAATAAGCATTTTTTTAGCCATGTGGCATTCATCTCCATAACAGGCCGCCACGGCAACCACTTCCACGGTTTTGCTTGATATTTCGGATAGTGTAAATCAAAAGACTGTGTAAATAGGGGTTGCCTAGCGGCGAATTGACATAATTTATATATAAGGGTAAAAGCAAAAACCAACACAATGGGGTTTCTGCACAGTAAATTGGACGGCGCTATAAATGAGAGAGAGATATAATTCAAACTGTTTATCCTCATTCTGTCGATTTTACGCTCCATCAAAAATTCTC
The DNA here is from genome assembly GCF_000742835.1 of Candidatus Paracaedibacter acanthamoebae. Lineage (GTDB taxonomy): Bacteria > Pseudomonadota > Alphaproteobacteria > Paracaedibacterales > Paracaedibacteraceae > Paracaedibacter > Paracaedibacter acanthamoebae. The sequence continues at coordinate 1,856,784 of NZ_CP008941.1, forward strand.
TTCCCTTTAAATGTAGCGCTTTTCCCGCAACAACGCCAAGAAAAAAATAAAAAGCCTCATTTTTTTGTTAGGAAGCCCTTACTTTTTCCATGAAAAAAGATAAAAATTTTTTTGCGACTATACAAACTAATAATTTAATATTTTATTTTATGGGTATGCAGTTGACTGGCATATTCCCTAGATTTAGTATTCAGCCATTCCGGCCAATGACACCTTTGCCGCCACCCTTTCAGGCGGGATATATCTTTATATCAAGCTAATGAAGCAGCTCCAACAGATGAGTATTTAAAAATATTCTGACGCATCTGTTGTCTTTGGCTGCTCAGAAACTTGATGCCCTTGCGATTACACGGCGGTACCTCGGCCAATGGGGGCGCGCTGGCTGAGATATGGACTATCGACGATCGAAGGGTTTGAAACCTCGGTGCAAGCCCATCTGCCCAGTATCTCTTCATGTTGGATATCGGGCACCTTGTGTGTAAACGCGAGTCATTGTCGATAGGTCTTATTTTAGTTCAAAAAATGAACATGAAATTTTTTTGACTCAGCGACACCCCCCATGTAATCAACCGGCTCTGGGCCAGCCGCCTCGTGGCATTTTTCATATAAATTATCGGTAGAAAGTTCATCATAGTTTTGTCTCGTTAGATAATCATACCATGTTAAATCGTCCGATCCTCCCCATGTCCAGAAAATACCGACCGGTGCTTTATCGCTCCAATTGCCAAAAATACATTGAAAATGACCTGCGGTCGTCGTTAGTTTCTTTTCGATTAAAAACCGCGGGGCAAGCCATATCTCGAGCTTTTTTTTATTTTCCTGTTTCTTCCCTTTACGATAACCTGTCGATATACTCAAATACTTACCCACATTCCCACACTGCGATAAATCAAACGTACCCTCTAACGGATTCCCTAATTCTGATATCCGCATCGTTATCATACCCACTTCGCTTCCCTTTTGCGGGCGATAAATCAATACACTCTTTAAAAATCTTTCATAAATTTCTTCATGTCCTGGTACGCCATACCATGCTTCCTGGCAGAGCTTTTTTACGGTCTTACCAGCGATGAATCCTTCCTCGATCTGTTTTTGCCATTCTCTGCAAACAAGTAGTATGTTAACTGGACTACGATTGTTTAAACATTCATCAATAGCAGCAAGCTGTAAAACCATAGCCGTGATTTCTTTTGGACACCCATTGAATGGATTTTCTCGAATCTCTTCGCCTCTCCTCTTTTTTTGTTCGGGATCTTCGGTAATATCAGAGACACTTGGAACCCTATAGACGAATGGCCTTTTTACGCCTTGCTCACCACGCTCTGAGGAGTCTTCCATGCCGTGAATCCCCTGGGACGATGCAAAGGTCAGGGCGATCATTAAAGATGAGATAAGAACTTTCAAGCTTTTTTTCATAATAATCCTCCTTGGGATTAAGGCTTTTGGTTACTTGAGGCAATCTCCATGAAAGTAGTTGCTTAGAACAACGCTGGACAGCTAATTTCTAACAGATTCAAGAGTGTGAGTATACCATTATTTTTCGGCAGCGTTTTCGCAATTAAGATAGGGGCTTGTTAAAAATAACGTTAACAAATCAAGCAGTTCAGGCAAACCAACGATACCTTCTCAGGCATCAAATTTTCATAAATTGCTGCTCTTGTTTTTTATCGACTCCCCGTTCCTCTCACATAGCAGTCAGGGCGGGTTCCAGATAAAAGAGGTTTTGGCCAGGCGTATTTTAAAGAGATATGAGTAACATGCGGCATCATCCGGAAACTATTTTACAAATTCGCCATAGGTTTTGGGATAGGTAGACATAGCTGAAGGCTATATCTATGGAACATACCAGTCAACTGCATACCCATGTTATATTTTAATTTTACTTCTGCGATTAGAAATCAATAAAAAACAACTATTAAATCCCTATTAGAAATAAATCGAGCGATACGTATATTTAGGTAAATTATAAAAATAACCTTTGGAGAAAAGGCATGATTTCTAAGCACGAAGAGATTTGGAGCCGGCCTGAACCTTGGAAAGGCCCTATTCCTGATTATTATCGCCTGCAGTTAAATGATTTCCTGCAAAATAAAATGAGTATTGATCCAGACTATATATCATGGGCACGTAAAATTTGACCGTCGGTGGCGCTATGCCCATGAAAACAACTCCACCTCAACACCTTCAATTAAGAAACTGTTTTTGTAGACACTGATTTAATAGCTTCATCGATCGCCTTATCCAAATCTTTCATCTCAACCAACTTACCATTGACGGTAAAACCGGGTGCAAAATTGAGACCCAGTTCATGCCCTGTTATTAAGGCATCATGCAAAATAGCATCTTCGAGAGACCGATCATCCAATAACGGCTGAATCATGTCAGGGGTGATCCCAGTCGGTGCTAATAATTTTTCAATGACCTCTGTTGGTTTATCGGCGTTCACCCAATCGAAAGCGACTGTTTTGACCTTATCCGGGTTAAAGTTCTGTATAATTAACTTAGATCGTTCTAGATATTTGTTAACATCTCTCCCGGCCCAACATATAATTGACAATTTTAAAGAAAATTCATCAGTTGGAAAATCCTTCAATACAAAGTAGACCTTACCTGTATCTATGTACTTTTGCTTAAAGGCCGGAAGTTTATCGAGCTTAAATTCTGAACAATGATGACAGGTCAAGGAGTAGTACATCACAACTTTAACGGGTGCAGTTTTATCCCCAAATCCCACCTCGGGCAAACTGAGTGTGCTGGCAGGAATATCAACATCAGCCTTGGATTGAGCTATCCCCAAGGTTATCAAAAAAATCAATGGTCGCAAAAACTGCACGGGCACTCTCCAACTCGACACTATAATCTTCCTCTATAATAAAGGAAGTTCGCTATAATGCGCAAGCCAACCATTTACAAAAACGCTAAAATAAGTTACGGTTCAAAGTGAAAAAATGAGTTAAAATGTAAGTCCATGATTGAAAAAACTTTCTCCCCTCAAGACCTTGAAGAAAAGCTCTATGCCGACTGGGAAAAATCCGGTCTTTTTGCTTGTAACCCTAAGTCGAACAAACCGACTTATACGATTATGATGCCGCCCCCCAATGTAACAGGGAGCCTTCATGTCGGACATGCATTAACCTATACCTTGCAAGATGTATTGATCCGCTTTAAACGTATGTCGGGCTATGACGTCTTATGGCAACCGGGAACAGACCATGCGGGTATTGCCACCCAAATGGTTGTTGAACGCAATCTGGAAAAAGACGGAGTCAGCCGTCATGATTTGGGACGGGAAGCCTTTATTGATAAAATTTGGGAATGGAAAAATTATTCAGGTGGCGAAATTGTCCGTCAACAGCGCCGCCTTGGTATTTCTCCGGACTGGAGTCGTCAACGATTTACCATGGACGAAGGCTTAAGCGCCGCTGTTCGCAAGGTTTTCGTCCAACTTTTTAAAGATGGATTGATTTACCGCGATAAACGTTTAGTGAACTGGGACCCTAAGTTTCAAACAGCCGTCTCTGATCTGGAAGTTATTCCTCAAGACACAAAAGGTAATATGTATCACATTCGCTATCCGTTGGTGAGTGATGCTGAAAAATTCATTACCATCGCAACAACGCGCCCAGAAACGATGTTGGGGGATACAGCGGTTGCTGTTCATCCCGCCGATGAACGGTATAAAGACTTGGTCGGTCAAACAATTAAACTGCCCTTGATAGGCCGAGAAATTCCAATTGTCGCCGATGATTACTGCGATCAAGAAAAAGGGACTGGGGCAGTTAAAATTACCCCTGCCCATGACTTCAATGACTTTGAGCTTGGCCGACGCCATCAGTTGCCGCTTATCAACATCATGGATGAACGGGCCCATTTAAATAATTCTGTCCCAGACAAATATCGGGGTTTGAGTGTAGCTGCCGCCCGCAAGCAAATTTTAGCAGATCTTGAAGAATTAGGACTCCTTGAAAAAGTTGAGCCTATTATTCATGCCGTTCCGTTCGGTGAACGGTCAAATGTTGAAATTCAACCGATGTTGACTGACCAATGGTTCTTGGACGCCTATAAACTTGCTCAACCAGCCTTAGCTGCCGTTCGCAACGGTAAGACAACCTTTGTGCCGGAATTTTGGAATGCCACCTATTTTGATTGGCTTGAAAATATTCAACCCTGGTGCATTTCTCGTCAGATTTGGTGGGGCCATCAAGTACCAGCTTGGTTTGCCGATGATGGCAGTATCTTTGTTGCCGAAACTGAAGCAGAAGCCCAGGCCCAAGCTCAAGAAAAATTTGGCAAAACTGTTACTCTTACCCGTGATCCCGATGTTTTAGATACATGGTTTTCATCCGCCCTGTGGCCCTTTACGACATTGGGTTGGCCAGACGATAGCCTTGAGTTAAAACGCTATTATCCAACCGATGTCCTGGATACTGGGTTTGACATCATTTTCTTCTGGGTTGCTCGGATGATGATGATGGGGCTTTACTTTATTGGTGAAGTTCCCTTCAAAACAGTGTACATCCATGCTTTGGTGCGCGATGAAAAAGGGGCCAAGATGTCAAAGTCTAAAGGCAATGTCATGGATCCCCTGGTGTTAATGGATAAGTTTGGTACCGATGCCTTGCGTTTTACCTTGGCCAGTCTTGCTGTTCCGGGCCGCGACTTAAAATTAGGGGAATCTCGCGTTGAAGGTGGTCGTAACTTTATGACCAAAATTTGGAATGCCGCCCGCTTCATGCAAATGAACGAATGTGCTCGCCAAGACAATTTTATTCCACCCGAGGCAAAACTAACGGTAAATCGCTGGATCATTTCTGAAATGGCAGAACTTGCCACCCGAGTCTTTAAGTCGATTGAAACCTATCGGTTTGATGATGCCGCGAATGATCTTTATCGTTTTCTTTGGGGAACATTCTGTGATTTCTATCTAGAATTCTTAAAGCCTATTTTCGCCAATGTCGAAGATGCTGCTGCCTTAGCCGAAGCACGGGCTACAGCAAGCTGGGTGCTGGCAGAATTCCTGCGGGTGGCACATCCAATTATGCCGTTCATTACTGAAGAATTATGGAAAAGCTTTGGCGACGGTCAGATGCTCCTCGGTCATACATGGCCAAGCTATGGGAAAGCACAAACCGATACAGCTTATATAGATTCTAAAGCTCAAGAAGAAATGCAATGGTTGGTAAATTTAATTATAGAAATTCGATCCCGCCGCAGTGAATTTAATGTGGCTCCTGGTGCCCCGACACCCCTGAGTTTCCATGAAGTTACCTCTGAAATTGAAGTCCGCATCCGCCGTCACGAGGTGATTCTCAAGCGATTGGGTCGAATTTCTGATTTAACAATCCAGGCTGCCTCTCCCAACCTTAATAAAGGTGACGTTCAATTTGTGGTGGGGGAAACAACAATTGTGCTACCATTGGCTGACAGTATCGATCTAGAAGCTGAAATGGCTCGTTTAAAAAAAGAGATTGATGCCCAAGACAAGGAAATTACAACTCTTGAAGCTCGTCTCAATAACGCTGATTTTATCAGTAAAGCTAAACCAGAAATTATTAGCGAGTTTAAAGAACGGCTTGGTGCTGCAAATCAGACAAAAGCAAAAGTACAACAAGCGCTCAACCGGCTTGCATAAATAAGGGACGCAATCGTGATACAAACCCCACTGCTCGACCACGTTAATTTTCCTCGAGATCTTAAGTCTTTTGAGATAGAGCAACTTAAACAATTGGCAGATGAGTTGCGGCAAGAGACGATCTCAGTGGTATCTCAAACAGGGGGCCATTTAGGCGCGAGCTTGGGGGTGGTGGAACTAACCGTCGCCTTGCACTATGTTTTTAATACACCCGAGGACAAGTTAATTTGGGATGTCGGCCATCAAGCTTATCCTCACAAAATTTTGACCGGCCGACGCGCCCAAATGCCGTACTTACGCCAAAAAGATGGTCCTTCTGGCTTTACCAAACGATCAGAAAGTAACTATGATCCCTTTGGTGCAGCCCATGCAGGAACCTCAATTTCGGCGGCTCTTGGTTTTGCTGTTGCGCACGACATGCATGGCAAAAAAAATCACGCGATAGCGGTGATTGGGGATGGCTCCATGAGTTCGGGTATGGCTTACGAAGCTCTTAATAACGCCGGGGCGATGAAGAGCCGTCTTATTGTCATTTTAAATGATAATGACATGTCGATTGCTCCCCCCGTCGGTGCTATGAGCAATTATTTTTCCCGATTGATTTCATCTCGCCCTTACCAATCCTTGCGCACGATGGCTAAGGAAGTTGTCAGTCATCTGCCCAAATCTTTAGAAACAGCTGCAAAGCGAGTGGAAGAATATGCCCGCGGTATGGTGGCGGGTGGAACGTGGTTTGAAGAAATGGGCTTCTTTTACGTGGGTCCCATTGATGGTCACAATTTAGACCACTTGATCCCTGTGCTACAAAACATGCGCGACCGTGTCGAAGAAGGCCCTGTCTTAATTCATGTGGTTACCCAAAAGGGACGTGGTTATGCGCCAGCCGAAGCTGCCGCTGATAAATACCATGGCGTCGTCAAATTTGATGTATCAACAGGACAACAGCATAAAGCTCAGGCTATCGCGCCCAGCTATACCAAAGTCTATGCTGATTCATTAATTGAAGTGGCCCGTCAAGACGAGAAAGTCGTCGCTATTACAGCTGCTATGCCAGCCGGGACAGGCCTTGATCTTTTTGCCAAAGTATTTCCAGACCGTTGCTTTGATGTGGGGATTGCCGAACAACATGCGGTCACCTTTGCCGCCGGCCTTGCCTGTGAAGGTCTAAAACCGTTCGCAACGATCTATTCAACCTTTTTGCAACGCGGATTTGACCAAGTAGTCCATGATGTGATGCTGCAAAAATTACCGGTTCGCTTTGCCATGGACCGTGCCGGCTTTGTCGGCGCTGATGGCGCGACACACGCGGGTTGTTATGATTTGGCCTTCTTAGGGTGCTTACCGCATATGGTCATTATGGCACCCAGCGATGAGTTAGAATTAAAGCACGCCGTTACCACAGCCCATGCCATTGATGATGCGCCCTCTGCTTTCCGTTATCCGCGGGGCGAGGGACTGGGGCTTGATCTATCTCAACCGGGCCAAATTCTTGAGATTGGGAAGGGTCGACTTATTCGGGAAGGGAATCATGTTGCAATTCTATCTTTAGGTTGCCGCTTACCGGAAGCTTTGAAAGCAGCCGATACCCTGGCCGAACTTGGAATCCATATCACCGTTGCTGATGCTCGTTTTGCAAAACCCGTGGACGAAAATCTGATCTGTCAATTGGCTAAACACCATGAAATTTTACTAACCATTGAGTCAGGATCCATTGGAGGTTTTGCCGCCCAAGTAACAGACGTGCTAGCCAAACATTGGCTTTTTGACACCGGTTTAAAATTCCGCCCTCTTTATATGCCGGATCGTTTACTTGACCATGACGTCCCTTCCAGTCAATATGAAGAAGCAGGTCTAACGGCGCATCATATTATCACAACTGTCTTGCAGGCACTTGGTAAGGAACAGTTGTACCTTAAAATTGCGACTTAACAGACAGTGACAAAACTTAAATTAGAGCCAATACAACCCAGAGGTGATCATGGACATTATTATTCTTCCCTTAATCTATGTTATTAATGTTGTTCTTAATCTCTATTGGTGGGCGGTCGTTATTTATTTAGTTATGAGCTGGCTCGAAGCCTTTAATATCATTAATCGTTATAATCAGGCTGTTTATAACCTTAATGCATTTCTATTTCGAATTGTTGAACCCGCTCTTATCCCCATTCGTCGGTTCTTACCAAACCTAAGTGGCATTGATTTATCGCCCGTGATTTTGCTGGTAGGAATTTCATTTGTTCAGATGATCATCAATCTTTTGCTCCTAAAGTTTGTCTAACAGCAGAATTAACCTCTTTCAAATAGAAACAATTCCCTCTACAATTAAATAAAATTGTATATAAATAGGGGGAATTATGTCTAAAGCATCTGTGATTTTAGCCTTACTAACGACAGCAGCGATGGCATCACCAACAGCTGTTAAACAACCAGAAGTCTTACCATTAGGAACAGCAGCGACTTATACGTCAAAAGAGGATAAAGCTATCCTTGATAATGCAAAAACCGCACCAACTGAGGCAGACAAATCCAAAGAAACCATAAACGATGCCAAGACAAGCTTAGAGCAGTCAGCAAAACCTGACGAGCAGAAAGCAGATTCTACAAAAGTTGCCTCTATCGCTATCGATGGCACTGTCAAAATGACAGAAGAAAAAGCAGCCAGTGATGATAAAGACTTTGAGGCGAAAGCTCTGGAAGTGGGGGAAAGTTCACACCATGGGGAAATGAAAGTAGCTGAGGCCGTAACATCCTCTTCACTCTCCCCAGCTCAGCAAGCTGATATTGAAAAAATCATGATTAATTTGATTGAAAAGAATCCAGAGATTCTAGTTAAGGCGATCCAAAATTACAGCGAACAACAACAAAAAGAGATGCTGAAAAAAGAAGCTGAAAAAATGTCCAAGTTCAAAGATGACTTGTTGATCGACAATACAGCCATCATCGGTGGCAATCCAAATGGTGCCGTAAAGCTAGTTGTATTTGCGGACCCGAACTGCCCACACTGTCGTCATTTTGAAGCAAACTTGAGTGAAATCAAAGGGCTTTACAGCAACCTTAAAATCTACCTTCGTCCATGGCCAATTATGGGTAAAGAATCCGCTGATGTGGTAACAGGCTTAATGGCAGCAGCAAAACAGGGTTATGATAAGTATGATTCTATCGCGATGCGTATTGCCTCTAGCAATGAAAAAATGGATAAACCAAAGTTCCTAAAACTTTCAAAAGAATTAGGGTTAGATACCAAAAAATTACAGAAAGCGATGGATAGCGAAGAAGTCCGCAAAGAAATCAAATCCAATCATGAACTTGCTGTGAAAATTGGTTTAGACGCCACGCCAACGATCGTTATGTTTGATGCTGAGGGCGCCCATATCATCATTCCAGGCGACAAGGAATCTCTCAAGAAATCCTTGACTGATGCCAAAGCCTAAGAGGGGAATGGGGGTTATCCTGATCCCTTGTTTCTTCTTTGGGTGAGCATTTAGAAATCAATCAACGAGCCATCTGGCTCGTTGATTTTGTTTAAAAATAGAAAGAAGTTTATTTCTTTGCCCCAAATGCCCCTACTGATTCAAGTTTAAATAGTATGGATGTTTCTTGGTGGCGTTCCTCGTGACCAACTACCGTATAAAGAATACCAGTTTTTGCATTTATAATAAGGGATCTCGGAGCAACCACCGCTGATAGATTATCGAGAGCATCAATTTTATCCAAACTAACCCCTTTGAAATCTTTTACTTTTTTACCAAAAGAGGATGCTTTAATATACTTATATGTATTTTGATACCCTTCTCTATGAATAAAAACGCAAGACTCTATATCAGCTTGTATTGTTTGAAATCCTTTGTTTTTTAAACTTTCCCATACATTTTTTAAGACAATGGAGTAATGAGAACTTACCAATGTTACTTGAGCGGATTGTCGAAAATTGGCCGGAACCCTGTCTAACAAACGATTTAGTTTACCCTTATCTATATTAACAATGTCTATATGTGAGGCGTAGGTAGCAGTGGGCGTGTAAATAGTTATACCAACACAATCAAAAAGACTATGGATAAGGAAATAATCCTTAATATTTGCTCCTTTATTAATCTTAGCTATTCCTTGAGAAACCACTGTACAAGTACTGAATGTCTCCATAAATGCATGCAGATCAGCCTCCCTAAGAAGGACATATGTTGGTTTGGGAAGGGATAGAATTTCCTCTTCATTTACCCCAACTTCTTTCATTTTTTGGGCATACCTATCATCCGAACACACAGCAAGACGCTGATGTAAAGGGGCCTCACCAGCAACACTATAGGTTGAGGGGATAGCTGGTAACTCCCAAGATATTTCTTTAGCTTTAACCATTGGTATTGCAGCAAATATGATAAAAAATAGGGTTTGAAGATATAGTGAAAATTTCATGCGAGAATTTCTTCCTTGTACTGTCTCATTAAAAGCATATGTTCTACCTCAGGACATATATAGACACTAGAATAAGCAAACTACAAAATTATTTACTAGGCTTTTTAGCCTAAAATCGTTTAAAAATATCATTATGAGTAAAGCATTCAAAAAAATTCTCGTTGATGGCCCAACACGCCAACTGGCCGCGCGTCTTCTTAAGGAACATGTCATGCCCTATCGGGCACGATTTTTCTTTGCCCTTATATTCATGATCCTGGCTGCCGCCGCTAATGGAGCCATCCCCTTTATCTTACAACCCGTTTTTGACGATGTTTTTTATAAAGGTAATCCAGACATGTTGTTTTGGATTAGTGGTTCCGTCTTTTTAGCCTTTGCCATCCGTGGGTTCGCATCTTACGGCGAAGCCATCACCATGTCTATCATCGGCCAGCGCATTATTTGTGACTTGCAGAACCGTCTCTTCCATCACTTAATGCGTCTAGACCTTAGCTTTTTCCATCGAACGTCAAGTGGAGAATTAATTTCCCGCTTTACCAATGATATTATGCTGATGCGTTATTCTGTCAGCAATGTTGTGGTGGGACTCGGCAAAGACTTTATCAGTTTGATCGTCCTTATCGGGATCATGTTTTATCGGGACTGGCTATTAGCATCTATTGCGTTCTTTTTACTTCCCTCCGTTGTTTTACCCATTTCAAAGGTTTCGCGGCGGATGCGTAAGGTGACCTATAACACGCAGGATGAATTTGGTAAAATCACCGGGCAACTGTCCCAAATTTTTCAAGGTATGCGCGTGGTTAAAACCTATGGGATGGAAGGCTATGAAATTAATCGCGTCGAGAGTGCCACCGAGCGGGTTTATGAGCTTATTACGAAAGCAACCAGGATTAGAGCAACAACCTCTCCCATTATTGAAGTATTGGGGGGATTAACCACAACCTTAATTATTGCCTATGGCGGCTGGCAAGTCGTTAAGGGGACACGAACTCCGGGTGAATTTATCTCTTTTGCTGGTGCCCTCTTGCTGTGCTATGATCCGCTTAAGCGATTGGGCAATCTAAACTCCAGCCTTCAAGAAGGACTCAGTGCCGCTCAACGCGTTTTTGAAATAATAGATACTCCCCCCCACATTATAGACTCTCCAACCGCTCAGGCGCTTGATAAAGTCAGCGGTGATATAAAACTGAAGGATGTTTGTTTTTCTTATCCTAATGGAACACAGGCAATTAAAAATATTTCATTGACTGTTGCTGCCGGTCAAAGCATTGCTTTAGTTGGGGCAAGCGGCTCTGGGAAATCAACTTTTATTAATTTAATCCCTCGCTTTTATGATATAATGACAGGTGACATTCTGATTGACAATCTGCCGATCAAAAATTTACTGCTCACTTCGTTGCGTCGCCATATTGCCCTTGTCAGTCAAGAGATAACCTTATTCGATGATTCTATTTATAACAACATTGCCTATGGGCGAACAACAGCCAGCCATGATGAGGTTATCCAAGCGGCAAAATCAGCTGCTGCCCACGATTTTATCGAAAAATTACCTCAAGGCTATGGTACAATTGTCGGTGAAAACGGTGTTATGCTCTCTGGCGGGCAAAGACAACGCATCGCCATTGCCCGAGCTATGTTGAAAAATGCACCTATTTTATTGCTTGATGAAGCGACGAGCGCCTTAGATACGCATTCTGAACGTCACGTCCAGGGGGCTTTGGATACATTAATGCAAGGCAAAACAACCATCATCGTCGCTCATCGATTATCAACTATTGTCAATGTTGATACTATCTATGTGATGGATCAGGGTGAAATCGTCGAAACAGGTAGCCATGATGATCTAATTAAAAAGAATGGTCATTATGCTAATCTTTGGCGCGCTCAATCCTCAGCAGAAGGCGACAGCAACGAATGAGCAAGGTTCTTAAGAAACTGACGAAGAGTAGCTTTTTCCAGGACTTTCTGTCATGGATAATTAGCCTTTATTTAAAACTGGTATTCTATACCTCTCGCTGGACCTGGATAGGCTTAGAACAAGCCGATCCTTATTTCAACAAGGGGCCGTTGATTGTGTGTTTTTGGCACGGACGCATGGCGCTGATTCCCTTCATGAATCATTGGCCTCATAAGCGCATTGTGGCTCTGATTTCCGGTCACGGCGATGGGATGATGGTGGCCCGTACTTTTAAACGTCTGAAAATTGATTATACGAATGGATCCACCAACCGAGGTGGTGCTCGCGCTTTTCTTAAACTCGTCGATGTCTTAAAGAATAATGATATTGTCGGTATTATCCCCGATGGCCCGCGCGGCCCCGCTAAGCAACTTGCCGTTGGAATTATTCATTTATCCCGTCACAGCCAAGCGCCCATTATGCCCATGGCTTTTGCCACCTCGCGCTTTATTACCTTTAATAGTTGGGATAAATTTCAGCTCCCCCTCCCTTTTTCGAAAGGAATCTTTATATTCGGGGATCCAATTCAGGCCCTTGATACAACCCAACCCGATGATATTGAAGCATGGAGATTGAAAGTCCAAACGGCAGTCTCCACCCTTCAAGAACAAGCCGATAGCCTATTAAAAAATTAAGGATAATTATGACAAACGCCAAAACCATCACTTTGAAAGGGCGCTCAGCTGCTCGTCTTGCTGCCGTTCAAGCCATGTATCAAATCGATATAGAACCAACTGACCCCCGGATTGTCATCGGTCAATTCATTAGTTTGCGATTCAAAAAGCCTGAACAATATCATATGAAAAATCCTGACATATCCTTGTTTGAAACTCTTGTTATAGAAACATTGGCCAACAAAAATCAATACGATGATTTTATCACTCAAGTTTTATCGAGAGATTGGACTCTCGACCGGCTAGAATCAGTATTGAAGTCCATATTACGGTGCGGTGTTTGTGAATTAGATCAACAGCGGGAAACACCAAAAGCTGTGATTATTAATGAATATGTCAACTTAACCAAGACTTTTTATGATGGCCAAGAACCCGGTTTTATTAACGCTTCTTTGGATAAGCTAGCGCAGATGTTAGAGCGGTGATATGGTAAATTAAGAGTCCACCTCAATCCGGCTTTGCAGGCGTGCCTAACATAATTGTTCTAACTTTTTTGATGTTTTTTTCATTTATCCTGCAAAATGTCGTGGCAGAAAGTGAAAAAAAATCTGAAACTTCCACTCTATCAGTTGAAACATACTGGGAAGTCCCCGCCCTTATTATTCCTGTGGTTAAGGGCGACCAAGTTTATGCGTATGTCCGTATCCTTGTCCAAGTGATGACAAAAGACACAACGTCTATTTACGCCTACAAAGTTTACTACCCTTTGATTCAAGATCGCTTTTTCCGAGATATTTACGGGGCATTGTGCGATCAATGGCTGCCCGGCAAAGAACCGAATCAAAACACGATCGAAAAACGTCTTCAACGCGTGCTGGACAATTTAGTGGGACCTGACAAACTCGCCGTCTATATTGTTAATTTCTACTTTTATAAGCCTGAAAAGAAAAACTAGAACCCCGGAGTCAGGCTACAAGAAAGATGTTGACACCCTCTAATTCTTACTAAATTACTAAGATTTAGTCAAAAGGGGTTGATCTTATCACTTTAATAGGGTTAAAAAGGTAAAAACTAAGAGTCATATTTGAAGAAAACTGATGTTTATACAAACTGAAGAAACGCCCAATCCTGATAGCCTAAAGTTTATCCCCGGCCGTATGGTCTTGGAATCAGGAACCGCCTCATTTAACCAGAGTGATGACTGTGGGAACTCACCCTTTGCTAAACGGTTGTTGAGCATTGACGGCATTACAAGCGTTTTTTTTGGTAATGATTTTATCACCATTAGCAAGAAGACTGATCACGATTGGTACATTTTAAAACCATCAATTATCGGCATTATCATGGAGCAATTTGTTGCAGGACTGCCCATAATTATTGACAATTCAGAAGTTAGTCAATCGACGTCAGTGGACGAAGACCCTATCGTGCAGCAAATAAAAGAGTTGATTGACACGCGTGTTAGGCCAGCTGTTGCGCAAGATGGGGGTGACATCTTGTTCCATTCTTTTGAGAATGGTGTAGTGTATCTAAAGATGCAGGGAGCCTGCTCAGGGTGCCCGAGTTCAACGGCAACGTTAAAGTCGGGAATTGAAAACATGCTCCGTTATTACGTCCCCGAAGTTGAGGAAGTAAGAGCGGTAGAGTGAAGCGGAAATCTGACCCGGATGTGATACAGCTGTATCGCCGCTGAGGGAGCTTTAAAATGAAAAAAATAGTCGGTATGTCTCTAGGTATCCTAGCAACAACAGGTTATGTTAATTGTTTTGCCACAACACTTAAACAGCAAAGTGTTGAAGAAATTCGCAAAGTTGAAAAAGAAAAAGGCATCGAATTAGGACTTTTGGAAGCGATTGCCCAAATCGAATCTAAATTTAGCCCTTATGTTGTTAATGCCTGTGGTCGTGGCCATACTTTCAAATCCGCGGCAGAAGCGGCGAAATTTGTTAAAGAAAAACAGAAACAGGGATATCGCAATATTAGCGTTGGGCTGATGCAGCTCCATGTACCATCGCACCGACATCACTTTAAATCTCTCGAGCAAATGTGCGAGATTAAGTCCAATGTTGCTTATAGCGCAAAATTATTTAAGAAATTAAAAAGAAATGCAGGGTCGAATGAGGCAGCTGTTGAACGTTACCATTCTCCTGATCCGGCGGCACGAGAACGATATAAAACCCGGGTTTTTGGGGCATGGGCAAAAATTAAGCTTAAGCGCAAGAATGAACTTCAACAGATTAGCACTTCTCCTAAGACATACGAGGTAAAGCCTGAGAATAAAATAGAAAAGTCTAAAATTAGGCCCGCATTTTCTCCGGCAGGGATGGTAAGAAAAAAATAGTTTCACCTTGACAAGAGTATTCATTCTCTCCTCAATAAGGCTATGATTTATAAAGTGAGAGAACTACCATTATGAAATCTAAATTTTTTTTTGTACTAACCGCCGCTTTACTTTTACCTTTTCCATCGACAGCATTTCTCATTGACGATAATAAAATAATTCAATACTGGGAAGGGGACACGTTTATCAACATAACCCCCATGGAAGAATCACAGAGACGCGGAACAACTGAAGCTTTTGCCCAGGGTGTAGGGTCCATTTTAATTGAAAATCAAAAACATGCATCGATCAGTACGGCGGTTTTAATTGCTCCCAGCTTGCTCCTAACATGTGCACATTCCCTCCAGGAAAGAGATACTGCTGCTAAAATCAGTTTTGAAGTCAAGATTAATGGTGACTCTCACAAACGTAAAATTACAGATATTTTTTTGCCGAAGGATCCTCTATTTGAGGAGACCGGTGACATTGCTATTGTAAAACTAAACCAACCCATCCATATGATGTCTTATTTGCCGATCACCCCGCTCGCGACACATCAAATGATTCTCGAGGGAGGTAACGATAATAAAGCCGAGTTTATTGGCGTCTCAGCCGGCGCACTTAGAAAAAATGGTGACCCCTCACACAGCACTTTTTGCCGTCATGTGGGGATGTTTCATTTAAAAAAACCATCCTTTCTAGGATCATTAATATCACTATTTCGATTACCAGACACTTATAACCATGCTGATTACACGTTTCCTTCACACCATTCAAATTTTGTACCAATTTTTGATTATGAATATCAGCAAACACAATTCCCTTTAAAGGGTGGCTTACACGGCTGCTTACAGGCCGGCGACAGTGGCAGCCCCCTTCTTAAAAGCTTTAATGGCAAACTATACATTGTTGGTGTCGCAAGCGGTCAAACGCTGGATGAAGCCTTTGACTCAACCACCACCTCTCATTATAGACCTGGTGACTCATTTGAAAACCATTGGACACCTGCGTATAAGTATGGATCAGCCATTCAAGATATTCTACAATGTCATAATGCCCTCGATTATCAACCTGACTTTAAACCATCGCCTCGACTTTCTTAGAAAGTAAGAAGTATTGTAAACTAGCTAATTTTCATCTATCTACTTTAATAATCCCTAATAAAAATCATTGAAAAAAATTTTTAATGTGATATTTTATGACTGATTAATAAAATTGTAATAGGTTTATATAAAGCTCTTCACCTGCTACACTTTATAGTAGAGCCACGCCGAACTAGGTATTTATAATGACGGGTTACCACGATTTTCAAGAGATGAGTTCTCATTATCTTCAACGCATGAAACGGTTACCGATGTTAGAAGTTGATGAAGAATATCAGCTGGCCAAGCAATGGCGAGAAACAGGGGATAAGAAAGCTGTTGATAAGCTTGTCTTAAGCCATCTTAAACTTATTGCCAAAATAGCCCATGGATACCGGGGATATGGCTTACCGATAAGCGATCTTATCTCTGAAGGGCATATCGGCATTATGCAAGCTATGCGCCATTTTGATCCCGATAAAGGTTTTCGTTTGTCCACTTATGCAATATGGTGGATTAAAGCTGCTATACAAGAATACATTCTTCATAGCTATTCTCTTGTTAAAATAGGAACAACATCCGCCCAAAAGAAATTATTTTTTAATTTACGCAAAGAAAAAATGGCATTCCAAAATTTTGATGAACTTGATCTGTCCCCTGAAACGGCCAGTCAAATCGCTAAAAAATTAGGCGTAAAGGTGGAAGAGGTCATGCAAATGAATCATCGCCTATCATCAGTAACTAATTCTTTAAATGCCCCTATTAAATCATCCGCGGAAGGCGATTCTGAATGGATAGATTGGCTAGCGGATGATCGGGATACGCATGATGTCCATATCGCCGAGATTGATGAAATGAATAAACGCCGAGCGTTGCTGGGCGAAGCAATGAAAAGTCTAAACCAACGTGAACAAACGATTATACATGACCGTCGCCTGAGAGAAGAACCTTTAACCCTAGAAGAAGTAAGCGATAAATTAGGGGTTTCGAGAGAACGTATTCGCCAAATTGAACTACGGGCCTTTGACCGTTTACAAAAAGCCGTCAAACGCCTTAACAGAAAAGATTCGGATTTTAGCTAATGGTAATGCGGGATTGGCTCAATAAAATTCCACGCCCTCTTTTCCAACCTCGATTGGCATTGGCGACACTTAAGCTTTCTTTGAATCGGGAAGTCCCCTATGACCTTATGCGCATCTTTGGGATCTTTGGCCTGATTCACACGCTTTTAATCTATATAGTTGGAATTAATTATAAAGGTGTAGCAGATGTAGAAATAATCTTAAGGATTACTAACTTTACTTTATTTATCCCCCTTGTCTTTATAGAAAATTGGCCCGCTTGGCTACACCGAATCAAAAAATACTATTGGTTTTTCACCATTACGTTTGTTTTACCGTTTTTTGCAACCTTTATGTTCATTTTTCATAACGGAAGCCGTGCTTGGTTTACCAAAATCACAGTGGCCTTGCTGTGGATGGTTTTAGTAACTAACTGGAGCATGTTTCTTTTATGTTTAATAGCGGGAATTATGAGTGGAATCTTGGTTTATGGAGCAATTATAGATCCTAATTTCTCTAATTTTAATTTATCGTGGGCAGAATTAATTAATTCGTTTTGGATCGTCATTATTGCTGGTGTTTTTTCCTTAAAACGGGATGAAATAACTCGCAATCGTCTGGATTCCATGCGATCATTAGCCGGCGCAATCGCCCATGAAATGCGAACTCCCTTATTCGGCATCCGCTCTGCATCCACTTATCTTTCACAAAAACTTCCTAATTTTTTGGAAAAGTATACTCAAACACAAGGAAATGACCTTACCGAAAAAGACAAGAAATCTATTGAACGTATCATTAAAACCCCCGAGAAAATTAACGACATTACTAAAAATGCATTTTCAATTATTGATATGTTGTTAACTAACCTCAAAGGTATCAACGGTAAGTTGGAATGTACTGCTTATTCGGCCAATAGTATTATTGAGCAAGCTTTAGAACTTTATCCTTTATCGCCAAAAGAAAGACTTCTTATTCATTATGCCCCCGCCTCTGATCAAATGATCATAGGAAACAAAGATTTATTGATTCATGTTTTATTTAATCTTTTAAAAAACGCCCTTTACCATATAAAGGAAGATTCTAAAGGGGAAATCTATATCTGGACTGAGAATACAGCAGATTTCTTCACCATCTTTTTTAAAGATACAGGCAAAGGGATTCCAGGAAATACCCTTCCTTTCATCTTTGATCCATATTATAGTAGCACCAAATATGGAACAGGTGTTGGTCTACATTTTTGCAAACAAGTGGTCGAAGGATGTGGAGGAAAAATAACCTGTCGTTCTATAAAAAATCACGAAACAATATTTAAAATGGAACTTAAAAAGCAGCATGATAACAACCCAACATACCCTGAAGGCGAGCCCAGCCTTAACGAGATTTGATTTTTTCAATCGGCTGAAAGAATTAAAAGACGATTTCCACAATAATATTCTTTTTAAAGCAATGGTCAACGGTGAGTTTACGCCCGCTGCTCGTGATAAATTTCTTTTCCATCATCAATTTTTCTCAGACCAATTTCAGCGCTTAATTATGCTAAGGTCTGCTATGTGCACTCATCCTCAGCTCGAAGATATTTTCTATGGGCACCTCGTGGAAGAGCTTGGCCATCATAAAATGTTAGAAGCTGAACGCAATAAAATATCTCTTAAGAAAGACATTATAATCGAGGCTCTAACCATGTGGTTTCCTTATCAAATGTTTTCCACTTCCCCTCTTGAACAACTTGTTATTGTTAATTGTGGGGTTGAAACAGCAGCATTAATTATTTATCATTATGCAATTCCCGCTTTGGATCCTGAAAAAAAATCAGAATTCTTCAGGATTCATGAAATTCATGATGGGTATCATCAAACAATGGGGCACGATTTGTTAAAAAACCTTACTTCTCAAGAATATGAGAGATTAATTGCAATTTTAGAAGATACCTGGGCGATCTTAAATACTTTAATGGCCAGGTTGTGTACTTTATCTTTAGCGGATTAAGCAACATTTAAGATCTATTATATTATCGTAAGACATAAGCTTTGTTCATAGTTGGATTCAAAATGACTTTTTTACCTTATTACAAATTTCCTTCGACCGTCGTTCTAATTGATGATGCGGAAACAACAATTGAAGAAGTTGCAAAACTCTTTGAAGATGAACCGCAGATTACAAAAGTCTTTACCCACCAACAAGAAGCTTTGGATTTTATCAATAATTCACCTAAAACCGATGGCTTTATAAGCCGTCTGCAAGATGCTCCTGCCAGCTATGATTCTTTATATGCTTGTCATGAGGAAATCTATAATTCCGATCGATTCAACCAAGTTTCCTGCGTGTTGATAGACTATGACATGCCTGGAATGAATGGTCTTTCAGTTTGTGAAAAAATTAAAGATAGCCGTATTAAAAAAATACTATTAACTGGTGTTGCTGATGAACAGGTGGCAATAAACGCTTTCAACCGCGGCCTCATTGATTACTTTATCCGTAAGCATGATCCCAACTCTCCCGAACTTGTTCTAGAATTTACTCAAGATGCTATTAACAGGTTTTTTTATGATGTAACCCATCCAGCCATTGAATCTGTTATCAAACAAAGTTCATGGATAAATTCCCCGTTGAATATCGCTGACTATCGCACTTTTTTTGCAAAATTAATACATGAGCTACAAATTGTAGAATATTATTTATTAGATATTTCAGGGTCATTCTTCGCCATCGATAGCAATGGAATGGCAATCATTATTCAGACACTTACATCGGAAATGCTGGACCAACAGATAGAAGATTTAAAAAATACAATTCATTGGAAAAACTTAAAAGACTCTGATCAGCAAGCCATTATTCGTCGCGAAAAAACCCTTTGTTTATCCCCCCTTGTTGGGGCAGAGGAGCCAGATTATATCCTTGCAACAGTACGACTTGTCCCTCATCAAACAGGGTTATATGTGGCTAGATTTAGCGATGCGACGCGTGATCTAAATAAAATTAAACACTTCCATTTTCTCTAAAGACGAGTCGCTTAATTCACCTTACCCCATACCAATCATTTTAGGTTGTTCCTGGAGAGCTTGAGAGTATCCATAAGGCTGTGACATCCCATAAGGTTGCGACTGAATAGGAGCGGTCTGAGGTGCGTAATAACCTTGAGGCGCAGGGTGTGAATAAACTGGTTGCGATGGCGGCAGCCCTTGGGGAGAATGGATACGAGCATACGATTGCGTCCCAACAACAGAGGGTGGATAAGACTGCCCAAAAGAGGCTTGCGGCCCATATGACAATGGTTGCTGTGGTGCCATACCTTGTTGTTGGCCCCGTTGCCCTGCTTGCATAAAGGCTTGCTGAGACGGCGTAGACTGATGGATCACCTCTGCAGATTGATAGGGGACATGAGGTTGAGAATGATGGGGGGGAAACTGCCTCATGCTGGGAAGAGATTGGTGGGGTGTCATTGCCCCCGGATGCGCTGTTGAGGGTGGGGAGGGTGGTGTTGTCCCAAAAGGTGACGGCCTAAAAACACGATTAAAAGCTCGACCGCCAGAACCTACAATTGCTTGGCTTTGTTGAGAAAATTTGTTCTGCATTTGTAGGGCAAAAGGCTGTAAAGATGGTGGAACTTTTTGAACAGCCTTATTAAGAAGACCACCGCCTAATTTACTTTCAATACTGGCCACTTTTTGATTGACAAAGCTTGAGGCAATTCCCCCTGCTGCCTTTAGAAATGGGTTTGGTTTACCCTCAGTTCCAGCGGGATTCTGGTTTTGGCTTGCTTGCTGCCAAGTGGTTGGATGATTAGATGACTCTTCCTTAATATTTGAGACGGCCGCAAGAAATCCAACCCCAAAAAAGACACCACTTAAAAGCAACAATATCAAAAATAATCCAAATAACGACATTTTACTCATAATGATCGCTAACTCCTCTAACCACCGCCAAATCCCTGTGTGACGACGTTTCTTAGTCGTCTCCCCTGGGCGCTTCTCACTATATAAATTAGGTCGGTTTGACCGCGTTTTTTTCTTTTTTTCAATTTGCTTTGCTTTTAATTTTTTAAGATGCAAAGATTTTTTTAGAACTTTTTTACGACCCTTTGAGGTTTGGAGTGCCATGATCTGATCCGCAATGACAGGACGATCAGCATTTGCCACTCCCACCCGCAAGGGACTAGGGCTATGCATTCGTTTTTGCTCTGAGATAATATCCTGTTCAACAAGAAACTTTGGCAATGGCGAGGAACTTACCCCTGTCTTAACAAACGTCAAAGAAGGACTGCTTTCTTTCAACCGTTCCAACGCCTTGATCATTGTCATCAATTCATCAAGGGTTTCTTGCTGCTTGGTAGAATTCGCTGCCACCCTGATCTCACTCTCAATTAATCTTAAATTCATTATGGCATTATCCACAAAAAATATAACAATTTTTTATAAAATTTTTGCATTTTTCCCTGCTTTTAACCGTTTTTTTACCCCTGGCTGATAGAATCAAATTAGAAATCCTGATATTAGGCCATAAAATGATCCGTTTATTGCTCTGTTTATTCATTTTTACATCCAGTGCGAATGCTCTTTTTGGAATAGGGGGGAGCAAAGCCAACACGTCTCAGAAGCAAGCGCAACAACAATCCTCAACCCAAAAGCCGACGACGAGCGTTTTCAATAAACTTAAGAAGGCTGTGACGCCAACAAAAAAAACAACAGTACTTCAACAAAGTACAGCAAAACCAAAGACAGGCTTTTTAAGTTCACTTAAAAAAGCAGTGACGCCAGCTAAAAAACCGGCCTCCCCTACAACCGCAGCAAAGGCCCCATCAAGTACGGAAAAACCGAAGACAGGTCTTTTAAGCTCCCTTAAAAAAGCAGTAACACCTGCCAAAAAACCCACCTCACCCATCACAACGGCCAGCTCATCACCACCCAAAACAGGTATTTTTAGCAAACTAAAGAATGTTGTTACCTCTAAGAAGACGACAACCCCTTCCCCAACAGAAGACGGAGAGGGATCAGTGGAAGGAACCACGTCACCACCCAAAACAGGTATCTTTAGCAAATTAAAGAATGCTGTTACCTCTAAGAAGACGACTACTCCTTCCCCAACAGAAGACAGAGAGGGATCAGTGGAAGGAACCACGTCACCACCCAAAACAGGTATCTTTAGCAAATTAAAGAATGCTGTTACCTCTAAGAAGACGACTACTCCTTCCCCAACAGAAGACGGAGAGGGCTTGGAAGGGGACGGACGAGAGCAAGATGGAATATCACCCTCTAAACAAGGTTTATTGAGCAAAATTAAAGGAGCTGTCTCATCTGGCCAACATACTGATGGCACACCAAAATCAGGATTATTGACACGCTTGGCAAAAAATAGCATGAATTTGGTTACCTCTACTCAATGTACCGCGGCAAGATGTACAGACCCTAAGTTCATGACACCCGAAAATGCAATGTCGTGCCTCTCCACTGTTGGTAGAGCCCGTACAAATATCAATTGTTCTAAGGCATTTTATAATAAATTTTGTCAAGACTCTGAGCTGGGTGATTACGAAGAAAGTTGTCAAATTGCAAGTGAAGCGATTCAGCAGGGGGCAAGCGGATTGGGTCAAGCAACCAATGTGGTCAGTAAGATCAATACCTTAGTTAATTGTACGGCTGCTTATTGCAGTACCCCTAATTTAAAGAGAAATGATCTCTATAAATGCATTGGTACGCCTAAACTTATTCAGTTAAATCAAGCATGCGCTAATACTTATTACAGCATGCATTGTCAAAACTCAGGGGATGAGTCTGCCCCCCGTGCTGCAGAATTTTGTAATGTTATTGCTGAACAACAAGGTGGGTCGGACCTTGAGGCTACAACGCCGCATGATGGTTTAAATAGCGAAATTAGCTCGGAAGGAGATGTTAGTGAAACAGACTCAGAAGGATCACAGGATACGCCCGACTTAGAATTCCAGGAAACAGAGGAAGCTCGACAAGAAACATCGCAGTCTAAGCATAGAAACAAGGGAAAAAACAACGATGAAATAAGTTTACCCAAAGTTACTAACATGCCCTCCAATGGCAATGAAACAGAAGGAGAAGAAGCAATTCAACCAACCGTTTCAGAGTTTGAAAATACAGGAAGCGGAAGAAATTCAAAGCAGCCAACCGCAGCGGCAACAGAGAACGTTGACGATTCCTCGGAAGCATCTCTACCTTCAGCTGACATCAATTCAGACACACCGACAGCAGAAGAGGGAACTACCGCGCAATCTCCAACACCTCCTTCTGAAACCGCTGATGAGTCTGCCGATGGATCTGCACCCTCCCCTGACATCAATTCAGACACACCGACAGCAGAAGATGGAGCAACCGAGCAATCTCCAACACCTCCTTCTGAAACCGCTGATGAGTCTGCCGATGCCTCCACACCCTCCCCTGACGCCAATTCAGACACTCCACCAGCAGAAGATGGAGCAACCGAGCAATCTCCAACACCTCCTTCTGAAACCGCTGATGAGTCTGCCGATGCCTCTGCATCGCCCACTGACGCCAGTACAGACACACCAACAGCAGAAGAGGGAACTACCGCGCAATCTCCAACACCTCCTTCTGAAACCGCTGATGAGTCTGCCGATGCCTCCACACCCTCCCCTGACGCCAATTTAGACACTCCACCAGCAGAAGATGGAGCAACCGAGCAATCTCCAACACCTCCTTCTGAAACCGCTGATGAGTCTGCCGATGCCTCTGCACCCTCCCCTGACGCCAATTCAGACACACCACCATCAGAAGACGGAGCAACAAAGACAATTGCTCCTGCCCAATCGACAAAAGTAGAGGCAGCTAAGAAAACTGAAAATACATCACTGTCTTCCGATAAGGCTGCGCCTTCCACTCAACCAAAAAAAAGAAGCAGCGGGGGTAATTGCCAAGGCGTCATTACCTATCGAGTGCTTTCTGATAGGAATAACCACCCCTCTTCTCTCAGAACAGGCAGAATTACGGCCACCTCAATGGCTGATGATGACGATGAGGAGGATGATGACACTTACTATTAGAATTATTCCTTCATGAATCCAACCTTTTAGAGCTTGTGATTAGAGGGGACGAAAGATACAATTTAATTAAATTACTCTAATAGTTTATCACTTGATGACCACTAAAACTTTATCGTATGAACAGGTAGCCCTACCAAAATTTTCAATTAAACCAGAAGATTTGACCGCCACACCTAATCCGGTTACTTATTTTGATTTAACGTCCCATGCCCGAGCAGGCACCGCAATTAGTACAGGCCTTAAAATGCGCCGCTATGGGGCCAATGTGTTTGTTATTGGGGGAGATCGTAGTGCTCGCATGCTGGCCACGATGCAATACCTTGAAGATTATATAAAAAGCATTCCACCGTGTGGTGACTGGGTCTACCTAAATAACTTTGAAACGAATTATCGTCCTATTCCCTTTCAATTGCCTCGAGGACAATCTATAAAGCTAAAAAGATCTTTAAATGAGTTCATTGAAGCAACCATTGATTTGTTCAACACCACGCTAACGAGTGGGGTATTTATTAATGAAGTGAATGCTTTAACATCTGAATTAGATCACCAAATTCAAGAGCAGATAGAAGAGGTTCAAAAAATTGCAATCTCTAAGGGTTTAAAAGTTGAAACCACAAATGATGAATTCACCATTACCACCCTCGAAGAAAATGAAGGGACTAACTCTACGAAAGAAAAATTCACGCCCGAGGACCTGCAATCTATTCGGGAGCAACTCGCCCAAATCTCATCTCTTGCCCATTTCCAAGGTCGAGAATTAACGCAAAAAATACAAACACTCAAGACAGCGGAAGCTGAAAAAATTCTCAAACCGCTTTTGGCACCCTTCCGTAAAGCATATGATAAATATTTAGGCAAATGGATTGATACTTTAAAAGATGACATTCTGAATCATATTGATCACTTCATCATTGATGAATCCGACCCAACGACTATTGAAGAGATTCGGGATCGCTATGCCGTGAATGTTTTGGTTAACAATAAGGAATCAATGCATGCCCCTTTAATTTTAGATCCAGCCCCAACCTATGAAAGTATTTTTGGTTGCATCAAATATAAGACGGGTCCTTCAGGGTATACAACCGATTTTACCATGATTCGTCCTGGCAATTTACATCGCGCGAATGGAGGCATCTTGGTCTTACGGGCCGAGGCCATTGCCCAAGATCCTGGTTTGTGGATTGCGCTTAAAACAGCCTTGCGCGATCGGCAAATTCGTATCGAAGAATTTCACCGCGAAAATGCTCTTCCGATACTTGATGCGCCTGATCCTAAACCGGTCCCACTTGATATTCAGATATTCTTAGTGGGAGCACCCATATGGTTCTACAACTTCTTTTACTTGGATCCTGAATTTAAAACTTATTTTAAAGTTAAGGCTGATATTGAACCCGACCTTCCTGCAAATGCTCACAATATTAGCGTTTGTACACGCTTATTCCGGCAAATTTCCCTAAAAACTTCTGGCAAAGATCTTGAACAAGGCGCCATTCAATGCTTGCTTGGCTATAGTTCACGCTGGATTAATAACCGAGAATGGTTATCTTCAAAATTTGAGCTGATGACGGATATTATTAATGAGGCCAATGAACTCGCTATTGAAGAGGGATCCCCCCTAACAAAAGCCAGCCATATTAAAGAGTCCATCATCCATCGCCGCCTGAGAACCTGTGGGGTAGAAGATCGCACTCACCGAGAAATCGAACGAGATGTTGTCTTAATTGAAACACATGGTAAAAAATTAGGGATTGTCAACGGACTTTCTGTTTTATCCACCGGCGATCATTATTATGGTATTCCAAATCGAATTTCTGCCAGGACATTTGCAGGTGACAAAGGAATTATTAATATTGAACGCTTAATTGAGATGTCAGGTCCTATTCAACAAAAAGGGGCCATGATCCTGGATGGATTCCTGAATGGAAAATTCTCACAAAAACATCCAGTTTCTTTCTCTTGCTCCTTAACCTTTGAGCAAAGCTATGAAGAAATTGAAGGCGATAGTGCCTCGGTGGCAGAATTGATTGCGATCCTCTCCTCTCTCTCTAAAGTTCGGGTCCGTCAAGATATGGCCGTAACAGGCTCTATTAATCAGTTTGGAGAAATTCAAGCCGTTGGTGGGCTCAACCATAAAATTGAAGGATTCTTTCGTGTCTGTAAATTCAGAGGCTTTACGAGCACCCAGGGGGTGATTATTCCGGCCTCCAATACTGAACATATTATCTTACGCGATGAAATTAGCGACGCCATTCGGGGTGGCAAATTTCATATTTGGGCAGTGTCAACAATTGATGAGGCCATTGGATTATTGATGAGTGCGGATGCGGGTAAGCCTGATAAAAATGGTAAATATACAAAAGAATCTGTTTATGGCTTAGTTCAAGATCAGCTGACTGTATTTTCTAAATCCTTGGAAAAACGTTAATATCAATTCTAAAATTTAATAATAAGAGGTGGATTGATTGCCTCCCAAATATCATATTTTTGCATAACTCTCTCAAAGAGGGTGGTCGAACTTATCGCCTCTAACCATCCTTTAAGATGAGGGTAGTCCTGACCATTAAACCAACCTGCATCAATCATGGACAATTGCCGAATAAAGGGGAAAATTGCCATATCCAGAAATGTTAAAGGTCCACTCCCCTCTCTTGTCTGGAGATAATTTTCTAACCTTAAAAGAAAGTGTGCGCACTCTTCCCGATAATTAACACCACTCTCTTCTTCATAACGGCCCGGATACTTATAGCGATCGAGAGATCGCTTAAAGGTTGTATCATTCTCTTGAATTAACGCTTCAGCCTCTGGCGTTATGTCCTTAAGATTTAAAGCCCATCGCATAATATCCAAACTTTGTTCTAAAACTCGACCATCCGAAAGGAGCAAAACCGGCACCGTTCCCTTGGGAGAAATAGATAACATATCTGCCGGCTTATTCTTTAATTTTATTTCCCGATGTTCATGAGGTATCTGAGCTGTATATAAAGCAAGACGTGCCCGCATCGCATAGGGGCACCGCCGAAATGAATATAAAATTGGCAAGTTTGTTGAGGACACAGTAATGACTTTCTGACGAAACTTCTTTGCCCAGTAATGACAAAATATTTTAAATATCACAAGTATTTCCAGCATCAATTCAGTTGCTTACTTATTCATTAGAACTAATTTCCTTGCACCGTGGGCAAAAATTGATTAGTAATGAAGTATGTGCGCCCATAGCTCAGCTGGATAGAGCAACGGCCTTCTAAGCCGCAGGTCGGGGGTTCGAATCCTCCTGGGCGCGCCATCTTTACGTAACTCATTGATTTTACGTAGAAGTTATTGCATTATAGTACTATAAAAATTTATTTTTTGTGAGGATCCATGGCTCGCGTTACCGTTGAAGACTGCGTTGAAGTAATTCCCAATCGATTTGACCTTGTGATGATTGCGGCTCGCCGTGCCCGCGAGTTATCTGCTGGGGCATCTATGACCATTGATCGTAAAAACGATCGCAATCCGGTCGTTGCTCTGCGTGAAATTGCAGGTCGAACTATTTCTGTAGACACCCTGAAAGACAGCCTTATTCGCTCTTTGCAACGCGTTTCATTTGCAGACGCCAGTGATGAAGAACTAGAAAGCGAATTTTTGGATGCCTTCTCCACTTCTCTTTCTGCTTTAGAAGATGATGAGGATGTTCCCACATCGCAGATGTTAGAGGCTGATGCCGAATCCCATCTTAATATCTCTGAAGAAGAGGATGGTACAGAGGCGTAAAACGCCTCTTTTTTACTTCTGATTAAGGAGAGATATGTTATTTTGTTCTCAGGGAGGACGAAAATGTATCAGATAACTTGTTTTATTGTTGCACTTTTTTACGGCTTTTGCGTTCAAGCAGATTCATCCAAAACACCTGCCTCTCTCGAAGAGATTAAATTATCTTTTTCGCCTATTGTAAAAAAAGTAGCACCCGCTGTTGTTAGCATTTATACTGTGCATGTTACTGAACGCCCCCTCCATCCTTTATTTGATGACGATTTCCTTAATAATTTTTTGGATTACTCCCAAGCCCCCCTCCGTCAAGAATTGTCAAAATCCATGGGCTCTGGCGTTATTATTAGCCCAGATGGAACTGTTATTACCTGTGCCCACGTTGTGCAGAACGCCAAAGCAATCGAAATCAGACTGTCGGATAACCGACAATTAAAAGGTAAAGTCACTATCATCGATCCGAAAAATGACCTCGCCGTTATAAAAATTCTTGATTTTGAAGGGGACATTCCCTTCGTGCCACTGGGGCAATCAAGCACCGTCGAAGACGGCGACTTAGTCCTTGCCTTTGGCAATCCTTTTGGGATTGGGCATACTGTTACCAGTGGTATTATTTCAGCAGTAACTCGAACAGTTGGGGATCGGGTGCTCATGCAAACTGACAGTGCCATTAATCCCGGTAATTCGGGGGGTGCTCTCGTTAATATGAAGGGGGAATTGATCGGCATTCCGAATGCAATTTTGTCCCGCACTGGCACCAATCTCGGGATTGGATTCGCCATTCCCATCGCCATTATCACTCCCTTATTATCTGCCAAAACGGAAGATGGTACTCTCAGCAGAGCCTGGGATGGGCTTAAAGTTGAAACGCTAGACCATGACAAAGCAGAATCTTTTGGATTAAAAAATCAAAAAGGCGTTCTTGTTTCCGCTATCCATCCAAGTAGTCCTGCAAAAACAGCGGGACTTCAAGTAAGCGATGTTATCATTAACATAAATGAGCATCCTATTGCTTCAGAAGAAGCTTACCGCCTAAAGCTTTTAGAAATAGAAATTGACAAGGAAATAAGGTACGCAATTAAAAGGAAGGGCGCGGATAAAACCATCACTTTTAAAGTAATTGCCCCACCGGATAATCCCAAGGCTGAGGAAACCGTCATCCAAGGACGAAATCCTTTATCCGGTATTAAAATTGCTAACCTTTCGCCTGCTTTGGCGCTTAAATATGGCTTTGATAGTCTACAAATCGGCGTCATCATCCTGGACGTCCCCGTGCGCAGCAGTCTGTTTGGAATACCTATTTTTCAATCAGGAGATATTATTGAAGAAGCCGATGGTAAAAAGGTAGAATCCGTCAAACAATTTACAACCTTACTCAAAGACAGTCTAAACAGATTAACCCTTCGGCAAGGCAATAAAAGAATCGATCTCCACCTGACAAATAGATAAAGAATACTTCAGGCGGGGCCCTTATAAAGACTTTGAAGAGCGGTCGGATTTATTCCTTTTATCTGGATACATTTGTTACGATGGGTGGCCCCCTGAATAATGGATAGTTGAGATTTAGCAATTTTTAGTTTTTTTGCTAAAAAAACCACCAAGGCTGTATTGGCTTTATTATCCTCAGCTGGTGCAGTCACACTTATTTTAAGCATTTGAGCCCCCCTGGCATCTTCATAGACACCTAAAATTGAGTTTTTCGCAGCCTTCGGCGTTAGACGAATGGATAAAAAAATCTCGTTATCTCGAACAGTATAAAACATACATCTTAATTTAGAAAAATTAACATTTATTTTACTATTATGGCTTATCTTTAAAATTACTTCAATTTGTTGTGTTGCGGGAGATGTGCATGAAAAATTCCTTATTAATAAGCTTATTATGTGTCACTAGTCTTACTCAGGTGGAAGGTGCCCCGCCAGTTGATTCAGGTTCCACGGCCATGGCTCCTGTTATTCGAGAACTTCCGACGAATTCACTTTATCAACGACAAGCTAAACAATTAGCTCCATCTTCCGGTAAGCAAAAGGTAACTAATCAACAGCGTTCAGCTCCGATGGTTGCCCAACATCGAGCTGCGCCTAAACAGCAAGCCAATCAATTAACTCAATCTTCCGATAAGCGAGAGAGGACCAATCAACAACGTTCAGCTCCGATGATTGCCCAACATCGAGTTGCGCCTAAACAGCAAGTCAATCAATTGGCTCAATCTCCAGATAAGCGAGAGGGGACCAATCAACAACGTTCTGCTCCGATGATTGCCCAACATCGAGTTGCGCCTAAACAGCAAGCCAATCAATTGGCTCAATCTCCAGATAAGCGAGAGGGGACCAATCAGCAACGTTCTGCTCCGATGATTGCCCAACATCGAGTTGCGCCTAAAACGGCGCTTCAAAAACAACCTCAAATGGGAATTTTTTTAACAGATGCGGAACTTGCTAAACAATACACCACTGTATTTGGACGGAAAGATTCTAAAAGTGTTGAAAAATTAACTGCTGGTATCTGGAATAACTATCTAACCACTCATAAAATGCCAGCTAATAATGACCCTCAACTTAAAACAATCTTGTTAGGCGCTTTCGAAAAGGAAGCACGAACCTTTTCACTGCTTAACATCCTTTCCAAAAAAGATCCAAAATTCCAAGAAGCTTATCAATTGAGTATGCTGACGATAAAAGTCCTAGACTTTTGCCTTCAAAATGATGGGACCAAATCATTTCCTCCTGAACAACGTCAAGCCATAGAACAACAGCAGAAGAGATATCAAGCCAATCCGGTTGCAGGAGATAGCTCAATTGGGCGTCTTATCCAGGTAAGCAGAGCCGCCAACATTTTGGAGGCCCCCTTGACTCCAACTGATGCGAGCTTACTCACTAAGCTTCAAGCAAAAGGTAAGTTGACCTCCGATGAAACAAAACGCCTGAAATCTATCGAAATTATGATTCAACAAGCCCCTACAAAATATAAGGGCACAGCAATAGGAAAGCTTTATGAGATCTGGAAAATGAATTATCCGCAAGGTCAAGGAATTGTAGCTAAAACCAGATCAGCCTTTTCTTCTGCAACAAATAAAGTCGGCGGGGCCCTTCAAAAAATCAACCCATTTAAGAAAAAGGCTAATACGGTGGCCTCCTCACAAGGATAAGTGCTTATAAAGATAAGACCGAAAAGTAATGTGCTATTGAAGGCGGCTCATTAAAGCCGTCTCTTGCGGCTTGAAGTCCTTCTAGGCTAAACTAAAAATAGATAATTTTCTATTGAAAGTCCTGTATGATCTTGGCCGCCCCCCCTTCAAAAATGACGTCCCCTTCCCTGCGCTCTACCCCTTGGGATGACCCACTTTTGCTTGAGGACCAACTCACGGATATGGAACGGATGATCCGCGATACAGCCCATGCGTATGCCCAAGAAAAACTCATGCCTCGCATTTTGATGGCTAATCGGAAGGAAGAATTTGATCCAGCCATTATGAAGGAATTGGGTGACCTTGGCCTGCTTGGGCTAACGCTAGAGGGGTATGGCTGCCATAATGCGGGCTATGTCAGTTATGGTTTGGTGGCGCGGGAAATTGAGCGCGTCGATTCTGCCTATCGGTCAGCCATGAGCGTTCAATCCTCCCTGGTCATGTATCCTATTTATGCTTATGGGTCTGAAGAACAACGCCAGAAGTATCTGCCCAAGCTTGCTAGCGGTGATCACATTGGTTGCTTTGGTTTAACGGAATCCGATTCAGGTTCCGACCCGTCGAGCCTGCGCAGCCGCGCTAAAAAAGTTGATGGGGGTTACACTTTACACGGCAGCAAGATGTGGATTACGAATTCTCCCCTCGCCCATATTATGGTGGTTTGGGTAAAATGTGAGGATGATAAAATCCGCGGCTTTATTCTTGAACGTGGCATGGGGGGATTATCAACGCCTAAAATCGACGGCAAAATGTCTCTCCGCGCTTCTGTTACCGGCGAAATTGTCATGGATAATGTATTTGTCCCGAGCGAAAATCTGCTCCCCCATGTCGAGGGGATCAAAGGGCCCTTTGGCTGTCTCAACAATGCCCGCTTTGGCATCGCCTGGGGGGCTTTAGGCGCCGCTGAATTTTGCTGGCATGCCGCTCGCCGCTATACAATGGAGCGCAAACAGTTTAATCGGCCACTTGCCGCCACTCAACTGATCCAGAAGAAACTCGCTGATATGCAAACAGAAATTACCTTAGCCCTCCAAAGCTGCCTGCGCGCCGGGCGACTTAAAAATGAGAGCTATGACATTCCAGAGGTTATTTCCATGATTAAACGCAACTCTTGCGGTAAAGCCTTGGATATTGCGCGCCTGGCTCGGGACATGCATGGGGGCAATGGCATTGTTGATGAATACGGTGTCATCCGTCACCTGATGAATCTGGAAACTGTCAATACCTATGAAGGAACCCATGATATCCATGCCTTAATTCTAGGACGTTACCAGACAGGCCTAGCTAGCTTTTAACATTTTAGCAATATAATTGGTGTTAAAGTGTAAATATAGAAATATAATTACACTGAAGTGCCATGAAATATTTCATTCTAGCCTTTTGCGCCATTTTAAGAGGGGGGGATGCCGCCGATCCAACCGAATGGGATAACAACCATTCTTTTATTTCCTCTCCTCTTTCTCACCCCCTCGATTTCTCACACCTCCCTTCTCAAAAACAAACCAGCACCCCGGATGTAACGTATGTCAATCTTGCTGCTTATGAGTTAGAAGACAAAGGGTGTGTTCCTCTTTTAACCCGCCTTATTCCCCACCATCATACCCTGGAACATCTTGATCTGAGTTTGAATAGATTAGGTAAAGAAGCTGCCCCTCATCTCACGACCCTAACTGATAGAGCTCTTAAGCTACGATATCTTGATTTGCGCCTTAATCAGTTCTCAGGTAACTCCTTGGTGCCTGTACTGAAGAATTTAGAACGGCACAACAAAATTAAATATTTGGACCTTAGCTTCAATTCCATTGACTCAACTGGTATTGATGCACTTTGCGACTTGACTCGCATTGCCACCTCTCTTCAACACCTTTCCCTTGATTTCATAGGGGTATCAAAGAATAAACGATTAGATCTTTTAAAATCTTTAGGTAAAAGCCCCTCCCTATCCCATGTCTCATTAGCTTACAATTTACTTGCAGGGAGCGGCAGAGAAATTGGCCAAATGATTAAGTCTGGTGAAACTCTAACAACACTCGGGTTAGCCCGCTGTGATTTAACGCTTGATGATTTCAAACACATTATTCAAGCAGTTAACACGCCCCTTCCCAAGTCTAGAAAATCTATCCTATCGACGATAGTCCAACCAAAAACTCGACGCATAACGCTTAAGCTAGAAAAAACTTGGGAAACTGAATTAATTGCTGCCCACTATGCACAGCATAAATTAGAAACGCCACAGATTACCTTATTGTTTCATTTGGGACCATCATGAGGTTAGGCGTAACTTACCTCTTAGTGGATAAGACAGTTTTTACGCGGTCAATGAAATAATTAGGATCAACCATGGCCTTTAAAGAATTGACCGCCACAACATGCCCACTCTTCAGTAAATCAGCCGTGGTCAATTGTTGATCATACGATCCTATAAATCCATGGGGGGCCACAATTTGTTTGGCTTTGGCATTATCATCAAAAAATATAGAAGTTACTTGAGGTAAATAAGGAAATGGTTTGGCATGAGATTCAATTTCGCCGTGACTATTCCACCATTGCCAATCATCTTTGACCGCATTAAAGGGGTCCGCATAGATGGCAGATATCTCCTCACACGGTTCACCTTTTACGAAATCGTGCCCTTTAAATTTTCCACGATATAAGCGGCCTTTCTGAAAACCCAAAACATTGGTAAGAGGATATCCCTTTTCGGCTAACAGATGGATAATGTCCGGAATATCCTGACCAAATGTTCGGAAGACCAACCGAACATCATATGCCGAGGTTTGGGCCCACGCCACTAACTTCCAGAAACTGGCATAAAGCGGACCCTCTTGATTCTTTAAGGCTGCCATAAGGTCATCGTATTTTGCCTGAGTTGCTTGCAAAACAGGATGCTGTTGTTTTTGTAACATCGGCAAAAATTCTAAATAGAGTTGCCGCCGCTTGTGCTTAATGGATTGATCTGCTTCTGCGCCTGGAATTAAGTGTTGCTCAACGTAATCCTGATATCGCATTTCTGGTAAATCGTCGCGCCATATCCCTGTTGTTTTTTTAGCTAGCTCATGAGTAACAGCAATTTCACTTGTTTTTCCTTGAACAGGATCAGCTGCCATAATGGTTCCGTTTACATCCAAATGAATCACGACTGTTTCTGACATCACTTGTCCTATCCCTAACATTATTCCTAACAATAGGCATCTCATAATCCCCTCCTTTTATACTAAAATTTTACTTTAATTTAAAAAAGTTAACGGATTGTTGGCCTCTATAATCCGTACTATACTAAAATTGTAACTCCAAAAAGGATATCAAACAATGCCTGCTCTTAAAACCATCTGCGTCTATTGTGGGGCTTCTACACGGGTTGATGCAGTTTATCGTGAAACCGCGGCTCGCACCGGCGAACTATTAGCGCGCTCAGGATTTAATGTTGTATACGGAGGCGGACGATTAGGATTAATGGGAATTGTGGCCGACAATGCGTTAGCTAATGGCGCCCATGTGACGGGAATCATTCCCACACTTTTGCAAGATATCGAAGGGGCCCACCCAGGTTTATCAGAAATTGAAATTGTTGATACCATGCACACCCGTAAACGCAAAATGTCTGAATTGGCTGATGCATTTATTATCTTACCCGGCGGTTTTGGAACATTGGATGAGTTATTTGAAATTCTGACATGGCGGCAGCTCCAGATGCATGACAAACCGATTGTAATTATTAACACCAACAGCTATTGGAATCCTCTCAAACTGTTGATTAGCAATATTATTGAAGAAAAATTTGCCACCCCAGCCCACGCAACGTTTGCGAAATTTGTTGCGAGCCCCGATGAGGCTATCGGTGCTTTAACGGATCTGCCTGAACCAGAGCTTGGATTTGCAGGGCAGCACGTTTAACCATAACCAAACCCGTATAAAAAACCTCTTTCAAATCACTGAAAGAGGTTTTCTATTTGTCGTCATGGTTTTTTGGTCTTAGACCATATGCTGACCGCCATTGGCAGTAATAGTTGATCCAGTGATAAATCCGGCTTTCTCATCTGCTAAGAAATTAACGATAAAAGCAACCTCTTCTGCTGTCCCCAGCCTTTTGGCAGGAATTTGATTGATAATTCCTTCTAGCACTTTTTCCGGCACGGATTTAACCATATCAGTATCAATATAACCTGGGGCAATGGCGTTTACCGTAATCCCTTTATTAGCGCACTCTAACGCTAAAGCTTTTGTAAATCCGATGACCCCCGCTTTTGCTGCCGAATAATTGACTTGGCCGATCTGCCCTTTTTGACCATTGATTGACGTTATGCTAATGATTCGCCCAAAACCCCGCTCTCTCATGCCGTTAATAACGCAATGGGCCATATTAAAGCAGGAAGTCAGGTTTGTGGCCACAACAGCATTCCACATGTCGGGAGTCGTTTTATGCATAAAGCCATCTCGGGTAATGCCAGCATTGTTAACCAGGATATCAATAGAACCATATTTTTCTTCGATATCAGCAAGATGTTTTCTGCAATCCTCATAATTACCAACATCCCATTTCATAACACCCACATTATGGGATTTTGAAAACTCCTGAGCGGCCGCATCATTACTGCTGTAATTGGCAACAACGGTGTAACCATTTTTCTTTAGTTCCGCAGAAATTGCAGCTCCAATGCCGCGCGTCCCGCCTGTAACAACCGCAACTTTTCCCATAAACACCTCACCTTAAAAGAATGAATCCTCTATACATAAAATTATATTAAAATATTTAATAAATTATTGCACTTAGGTTAATTTTTGGTTAACAAGAAAAGATGAAAAAGGAAGGTAGAGGTGTAAAAGGAGCCACCCAGCCGATGGTATAGTATGATCCTCTCGCGACCTGCTATTTACAGGTTAGAGCCGTAATGTTCAGACCACGGTCTAAACAGGGACAGCTCTATGAAGAATCAATTGTGGTCCGGGGATTCATGACCTGTCAAACTGGGCAGCATCTATATCATAGGGCTATTCTAGCTTAGATTCAATAGCTTTCAAACGTTTTTGCACATCTTTAAAGGCCCCGGCAATATCAAAATCCTCATGTTGATCTAGCTCATCTTCTGCAGACTGTAAAGCACCCACGACGACACCAATAAACAAGTTTAAGATCACAAAGACCATAACAACATAAAAGGTATAAAAGAATAACCACGCATAAGGGTAAAATTTTAAAACATCTCTTAAAACATTGTACCAATCATCCCCACTGAGAACTTGGAATAAAGTGTGTAACGCGGATCCCATATCTGTAAAGCGTGGGGCGTTTGGAAATAACAAAACACCCACGATACTAAAGGTGAAGAAAAGAATGAGCATAAGGACAAATACATTGCTGATGCCGGGTAAGGCCTTATAGAAACCCTGGACAACATGGCGCATCTTAGCGGAAACCTCAATAAAATAAAAAAGCCGCAAGGCGCGCAAAGCCCGCAAAATTTGGCTACTAAATCCAAGCGGTAAAGCCGAGCCCACAATGATAACAAAATCAAAGACGTTCCAAGGACTCCGGAAAAATAGAACGCCATTTGCCCACAAGCGTAAGCCAATTTCAGCCAGGAAAAACCCTAGAATAAGACGATCAACCATAACCAAATACTGATGCATCGGATCCTGGGGTGTACAATATGTCAACGCGGCAAGTATAACCGCATTGATAAGCACTAAACAGCCCACAATACCATGGACTATATTGCTTTCCATGATCTGGGCCAGTTTGCTTTCCCTTTTATAAAGACGTCTCATAACCATTCTCCCCTTTTTAAGTCTTATTATTAGTATGAAAAGCAATCAGAAATGATACAACCCCTTGTATATTTTCTTAAAAAGGAGTAAATTAACGTTTAGAGTTTTTTATTTTTCGTAAGAACGTAAATTTCTCTCCTTGCCATGGGATGAACCATGGCTTTAGCTTGAAGAACAAGTTTTATCCATAAGGAGTAACAATGAAACTGTATGAAACAGTGTTTATCGTCCGTCAGGATGCGACCCCTAATCAGGTCGAAACCTTGGCTCAGGACTACACAAAAATTATCCGCGACAATGGCGGAGACGTTGCTAAAACTGAATTCTGTGGGTTGCGCTCCCTTGCCTACCCCATTAAGAAAAATACGAAAGGTCACTATGTTTTGATGAATCTCAAAGCAGCGGCTGACATCGTTAAAGAAGTTGAGCGGCAAATGAAATTGAATGAAAACGTTCTACGTTATTTGACCATCAAAGTGGAAGCGCACGATCCAAATCCATCACCTTTGATGCAACAAAAGAATTTTAACCCTGATCGCAACCGTGGTTATGATGATGACCATGATGATCTTCTACCAACAGTGGCGGAGAGTGCATAATGGCAAGAGATAATGAAAGAACTCAAGAAAGAGGCGCTCCACAGCGTCGTCAATTCTTCCGTCGTCGCAAATCCTGCCCGTTCACCGGTGAAGGAGCGATGAAGATCGATCATAAAGATGCAAAGACATTGTTCAAATTTGTGTCAGAGCGGGGAAAAATGATTCCAAGCCGCATCAGTGCTGTATCCACAAAGAAACAGCGTGAATTGGCTATAGCTATTAAGCGCGCTCGTTACTTGGCCATTATGCCATATGTTAACGACTAAGCCATAGACGGAGAATTTTGATATGCAAATTATTCTATTACAACGAGTTGAAAAACTCGGTCAAATGGGTGATGTCGTTGAAGTCAGCAATGGTTATGCTCGTAACTTTTTGCTTCCCCAAAAGAAAGCATTGCGTGCTTCCAAGGCAAACCTAGACTTGTTCCAAAACCAAAAGACTCATCTTGAAGCTGAAAACTTAAAGCGTCGAGATGAAGCTGAAGCCGTTGCTAAGAAAATGGACAATGTCAGCATCACCATGATTCGCCAAGCATCCGAAACAGGTCACCTTTATGGGTCCGTTCGGAATGCCGATATTGCTGATATGCTTAAGGTCAATGGATACGGTATTGCGCGTGGACAAGTTCACCTTGACACACCGATTAAGAATCTTGGTATCCACAAAGCTCGCGTGGTTCTTCACCCAGAAGTTTCCATCTATGTGAGCATTGTTGTGTCGCGTTCTGAAGAAGAAGCAGCTGTTGAAATTAAAAAAGCCAAAATATCCAACAGCAATTCAACTGAAGAAGCTGTTGCCGCAGAAGCGTAAACGTCAAGTTTATGTCTAAGCTTAAAAAGGGGAGATGGATATCTCCTCTTTTTTTCTACCCCCTAGTAGATCTATTTACTGCACAGAAAAAACGACCTTCGGCGTCGACGGGCACCTTAAAGCACCCGCCCAATCCGAAGATCTTAGGAAAAATATCAAGAATGATAACCTGTCAGTTAATCAGAAACATCAGATCTAACCAAAGGCCCTTTCTAAAGACTTCAGCATTTCTTCAATTGTCGAGATTCCCCGCAAATTAGAGGTGTAACGTTGTTGGTCGACAATTAAATCCGTAAAGACTTCGGCCGTATCAATGGTCGATTCTTCAAGATTAGCAGACAGGATTCCCCCAGCCCTTCCTTCATTCGCAAAACTTAACTGAGCAGGCCCTGAATCAGGGCTAATGAGAAAGCTACCGCCAGTTTTTTCAGAAAGTTTAGTTGCATCGGGAAATGTCGCCAACGGAATACGGGCATAACGCTGTGTAAAACCATTATCATAGGTTGCCCACATATACCCCTCTTTATCAATGGTTGTTTGCTGATACTTACCTGCCCCTCTTCCATCCACAATGGGTGGCGGAAAATCATAGCTTTTATTATCCCCAACGGCACGCATTCCCGTGGTGCTACCAATAGCACCAAAATTCATTGCTATTGTTGAGTTCGCCGCACCACTCGTCCAGGTAAGGGCTAAAGCGGGCGCCGGGCCTGCTGCTCCATTGATCAACGCTGGATTACCATTCGTATCAAATTCTATTAACATTCCTGTGGATGGCGCGACCGTACTATAAGGAGCACCAATGGTTGTTGCATCAGGTGAGGTAACGGTTACGTTCCATTCTCGTGGATTTGCTGTTTTTGTAAAATTGATATTGACGTTATGCTGAATTCCCAAAGAGTCATAGAGACTCATTGTCATTTGTTTGGCATCATTGAGGACAGCCGTCGCACTGAGAACACCTTTAATATCGGCCGACGTGGATGCAACAGGATTACCCGATAAACCCGCACTAGACGCCGTTTGCAAGCTATTGATATCAGAGGTATTCGGTGCAATTGGCGTGCCATCCGGATTGACATAGAAAACTTTTAAAAATTCTCCCACGTGATTGCAGAAATCCCCGTTGTCATCTTCTGCAAAAGTCCCTACACGGCTAAAAGCTGTTTGGCCGGGGTTAGCATCATCAGCTTTATTATTAACAATAAAAAAACCTTGGCCATCCAATGCCATATGGGTAGGGACATTCGAGGCAACGGGAGATCCAACTGTTGTGATAAAGTGTTGATTCGTTGCCGATATACCAGCTGGAACAAAAGTATCCAAGGATTTACCGGTATTGACCACTGATAGAAAGGCTGCTCGTGATTTAGCTGCATAAGCCCCCGCTGACGCAAGATTTTGTGAGTGACAATTTACCCGTTGTGAGACCCCTTTTAATCCAGATACGCACGCATTCATCCCTGAATTTAAACCTGCCATTTTATTCTCCTTAACCTATATACTCTGGAATTGAGTTTGCAAAACTTGACGCGTCACTTTGGAACTGTCCTTTTAAAATATTAGTTAACTCTTCATATTGCCTAATCTGTTCCTGCATATTCTTTCTTAAGCCTACAAACTCTTCTGATACCGGTTTACGAACACTGATCAAATCATCGACCTCGACACCAATATCATCTTTTACTAACAAGAGGAATTCTCCGTTCTCCTCTTGATAGGATATTTGACGAACCCTTCCTTTCAGAATCGTGGGGATTTCCATATTTTTTTCTCTGATATTATGGGCTCTAACCAAGGTGTAATAAATCCCCGGTGCAACTTTTGTTTCAGCATTAGCATCGCTGGTGCCATCCCAGGTTTTCGTTTGTTTGCCCGGCTCAATACTTAAGGGGATCGTCTTAACCTGTTTTTGATTAGCGTCCAAAATCACCAATTCAGCTTCTTTAACCTCGGCTGGCATCATTAATTGGATTTCTTCGGCATCCCCTTCAAACCTCACAACATTGCCTTCGTAAACGATATCCTTATTAAGGTAAGATTTTGCGGTCGCCATTTGCTCTTTCATCCGCATATCATTGCCTTGTTTAAGCAATTTGTTTGTTTGTGCTTGTTCGGCGGCAGAGAAAAATGACATAACGCTTTGAGTCATTTCATGGGTGCTCATGGGATTATCAGGATTTTGATTTTTAACCTGAGCCAAGAACATTTTCATGAAAACGTTATATTGCTCGTCCCGACTCTTATCAAGCATTTTAGTTAAGACACTCCGATCCTTTGTCACTTCTTTGGCGGCTGTCTTGCTCTTCAGTTCTGCTTCCGTCCTACCCATTCCACTGGGTATTAGCGGTACATTTGCTGCTGTAACCATAATTAACTCCTACACTGAAATATCCACAGATGAGCTTGCTAATGACGGCCTGCGCGGGACCGCGGAAACCATTTCAATCTCGCTATCTTGACTAACTTTAATGGGGGGAACTTTAACATTTGACTCAAACGTCTCGTGTTGCTGCTGCTGCTGTGACATAGAAAAGTTCATCCCTTGAGAATCTGCCTGCAATCCGGCATCTTTAAATAAATTTTGGAAATCCTGACTGTGACGATTTAAAACTTCGAGGGTTTCGCGATTTTCTGCTTTAAATAAGGCCGAAACCACCCCCTCCCGGGAAATATCAAGCTTGATTTCAACCTTCCCCAATTCATTGGGCTTAAGCTGGATATTTAAATGAGTCTCCCCTTTCCTTAAACTTTGCCGGAGTTGATCCTTAATTTGATTAAGAGCGGCCAATTTATCAAGTGTCGTTAAAGTCGCAGCCTTCTGTACACTACCCCCTCGTCGTCCCTGTGCTCCCCCCTCAACGGATTGTCCAGCCATAACTGTATTTGGTGACTTGCCTTTGAAAGAACTAGTCGCAGTTTCAGAGTCTTGAGACAAGGGTGCCGCCACAGCCATAACCTGCGTCACTGGCTGGGCTGTATTTGACCTCGAAGCTGATGTGGGATGATCATCACCGCTCGTTTTTTCAAGATTCATATTAAGTACCTTTGTTTCTTTATCAGCTTCGGTTTGGATGCTACTATCGACCATTAATTGGTTGGTCATGACTTCCTCATAGAAAGAAGACATCGATCCCTGATCCAGGCGCGATGGACTGTTAAATTCACTCAGCTGCGAC
Source organism: Candidatus Paracaedibacter acanthamoebae (assembly GCF_000742835.1). GTDB lineage: Bacteria > Pseudomonadota > Alphaproteobacteria > Paracaedibacterales > Paracaedibacteraceae > Paracaedibacter > Paracaedibacter acanthamoebae. The sequence goes on from NZ_CP008941.1 coordinate 1,898,175, forward strand.
ATAACTTCTGAGGAAAGAGGCAAATTTTGCTCTAAGCGGGAGGAGGCCGATAATTTTTCAATAGTCACGCGTCCATCCTTAATCCAATTCTGAATCTCTAGATCTTGGGTGGTCAGAAAAACAGATCGTTCTGAGGTACTTTTTACCAGCTGATTCTCTTGTGTCGAAGAAGTTGACGTTAACGGCAGGCCTTGATATTGCTGGTCATTCAGTAATTCTTGAGAATCTGGAGCCGTTGTTTTGAGATCTGACTTATCGCTTGAATCATTAGATAAACTATTGTCCCTAACCTCTGCTGACGTCGACTTTTTTTCGAATTTTAAAGATCTGTTCACATCAGCAGTCTCAAAATCCTTGGTTTTTACAGGATTTTTTAGCTGAGCTTGCATCTGGCTTCGTTCCTCAAATTGATTAGCAGCCTTCATCGATATATTGTTTAATAGATTATGAAAAGAAGCTTTTGTATCCTTTAAAGTAGCCGTTTTGATGGATTCCATCAGCTCGTTTGTCTGCGGTTTTATTTGTTTTGATGCTGTTGCTTTCACAGACGATGTTTCAGAAATCGCCATGATTTACCTCTCCTTGAACTGTTTCATCGAAGAGGTAGCAAGAACGATGCCAACCCACAGATTAGTTGGCTTTAATCAGCGACGACTAAGTCCATCTATAAGAATTGCCCAGGAACAATATCTGCAGCGTGGACTTATAGGAAAAAAATGGTGGTATATTTTACCGGGTGACTCTGCCTTTATACGGGGAAGTTTAAAGGGGGGGAAGTTATGTTATTGCGTCAAATTTTATGCCTTATCAGTCAGGGCGATAGGCGAGCCACAAATTAAGCAAGGTGTGTTGTGGTTAGGGAGACAGAAAAGACAACCTCCGCCTCTTATTACTTATAAGGCGGAGTTTAAAAGGGGTTATTCAACCCCATAGGTCATGGTAACAACAATCTTGACCACCTTTTCAATAGAAGAGGTATCATAGGTCCCATAGTCAGAAATATCGCTACTATTCGGGGCCGTTACTTGGAAAACACCCTGACGTGCATTCAGCAGCCGACTGATTTGGTTCCCACTATTAAGGGCAAATTGATCAGCGCGTTCGCGAGCACTTTTACTTGCTTCCGCCAAAAGAGATACCTTTAATTGATCAAGTTTAGCACTGGGGTAATAAAACCTGACATACCCTGAAGTAACATCAAATCCCTGCAGATTTAGTTCATTCATTTTAGACGGCAAGGATGCTAATTTCTGGACATCATCTGATGCAATTTCAATATTTTGGGAGACATTATAACGCTCGATTTCATTAAGCTCATAGTGGCCGTCAGGACTTTTTTTACGGACCTCAAAGCGATTAATAGATCCCAATTTTATTTGCTTGGGGTCATACCCTTCTGCTTTAAACAGCTCTAATGTCCTGGCTTTAACTTGATCTAACTGCTTATAGGCCTCGATCAAGTCAACATTCGACGCATTAATGCCGCCTTCCCACACTGCATTTTCAGAAGTAATACGCTTTTCTGCATAGCCTTTTACTTGGATAGAATTCTGAGATTCTTTGACTTTGACATACGTCTTTGCAACAATAGCCGTACAAGCAATTGTGGCGACTCCTAAGGCGACCCCTAATCCTAATTGAGATAAAATCCCTGAGAAATTTTTATTTTCTGCCATATCTTAATCCTTATACTTTTTGCCAATAATATTGAGGGCAACACAGATTTTAAAAAATTTAATACTCTGTTTATAGGTTTGACTATAACTATTAAAGCTTATTTATACTTTAAAATATACATTTTCCCGGCGAGAAAAATTTGCTTCAACTCTCTGAAGAGACTGTGAGGCAGCCCTCTCCAACCTTATCAATCCCTCCCAAAAGAGCGAGGGATTATAATTTTATTTATTAGCATCTACCTTAAAAAAGCTTCTTAATGACCATCATATTGGGCTGTTAATTCAGCCACACGGTCGTCTTCAATCTTCTCAAACAAACGGACGGGGTCAGCCAATAGATGACCAGCTTTATACGCTGTAAATTCTAGACCCGCAGCAAAAGCTGTTGATCCCTCTGACTCCGTTAGAGGATCATTGAGCAATGCCAGGATTTTAAGAGATACGGTGGGCATAAGTGAATGTCCTAAAATTGCAAATAACCTGAGTAAATAAATACAGTGGCTTAAGCAAACACCCGCTTGAAGTAGATCTGTCTTAGCAGTTTTCCACGGTTCATTAACTGTAATATATTCATTTGCCAATACCCAAAGGCCGCGCAATTGAGCACACGCCTGACGAAATTTCATATCAGACAAAGACTTCTGATAGTCGGCGACCATGGTTGACACTTTGGTAAGCAAGCCCTGATCAAGAGATGACTGATCCAGGACAACCGGCAATCGTCCCTCAAAATATTTATGAATTAAGGAAAAGCTACGGTTAGCAAAGTTACCTAAAATATCGGCTAAGTCTTTATTGATAATGGCGGCAAAATGCGCAAAGGTGAAATCCGCATCATCGCTTTCAGGACAGTTGGCCATTAAGTAATAACGCCAGTAATCAGCCGGATATAGCTCCAAGGCAACATCTGTGAAAACACCCCGCTTTTGACTCGTGGAAAATTTACCTTTATCATAAGTTAGCCAGTTAACACCTTTAATATAGTCAACCTGTTTCCATGGCTGCCCAGTTGCCATCAGCATAGCCGGCCAAAAAATGCTATGGAATGGCACATTATCTTTTGCCATGAATTGAACATAATGAACCGCCTCTAAGTCCTGCCACCAGGCCTTCCAAGCATCCGGTTGACCAATTGAGGCTGCCCAATCTTGCGTAATACTGATATACCCATTCGGGGCATCAAACCAAACATAAAAGACCTTATTATCATATCCATCCAAAGGCACAGGCACACCCCATTTCAAATCCCGGGTGATACACCGGGGTTGCAGGCCTTCTTTTAACCATTTCTTCGCAATCCCTTTTACCCCATCGGGCCATTCAGGACGCGTGGCAACCCATGCTTCAAGGGGCTCTGTCAGCTTATCCAATAATAAAAAAATATGCTTCGTTGATTGCAGTTCAATATCTTTACTGCCTGAAATAGCTGAATAAGGATCCTTAAGATCGGTGGGCTCTAATAACCGACCACACCCATCACACTGATCACCGCGTGCTTTTGTATAGCCACAGGATGGACAGGTTCCTTCCACATAACGATCTGGCAAAAATCGATGATCAGCGTGCGAATAATATTGTAAGATCTCGCGTTCCTCAATATAATTATTATCCCGCATCTGTAAAAATAACTCTTGCGTCAGTTTATGATTCGCGGGCATGGAGGATCGACCAAAATAATCAAATGATATTCCGAACCGTTCATAAATATCCTTTTGAATGGTGTACATATCTTCACAATAAGCCGCCACATCTTTACCCGCTGCCTCCGCGGCAATTTCAGCCGGTGTTCCATGTTCATCTGTACCGCAAATATAAAGGACCTCTTCCCCCTGCTGTCGTAAATAGCGCGCATACACATCGCCTGGCAACATAGACCCCACTAAATTACCTAAGTGTTTTACGCCGTTGATATAAGGAAGAGCACTGGTTATCAAATGTTTTTTGGTCATCGTTATTGATCTAATCCGTCATTACTTTGGATCAAAAATACCTCGGAACATAAGTGTGGAGCAACAATAATATCAACTTAAAAGAGGAAGCCGCTTGACAGGCTAAGCATTCACCCTATCTTTATGGACACAGCATAAAGGGTGGGAACTGCTCATGATAAAAAAATATATTTTCTTAGGGTTAGGTTGTCTGATACTCGCAGGCTGTGAACCAGATCGATATCAACGGAATGTTTATTACGAGCGACCGATCAGAGATGTGGTGGTTGTCCCTCAGACATCCTATGATGTTAGCAGAGCTTATCCCTATCGTTACCATCAACCTTATCATCACCACCATAATAGGGTGATCGTTCGATATTAGGATTAAAAAGTTAATGAATTGCTCTTAACCTTTAGGGAGTATCCTAAAATGAAAGTTTTGACCTATAAATTATTTTTAACAGTTCTAGGCTTCAATATTATGCCCTCCCCTAGCCAAGCCGCCAATCTGTATATATATAATCAAAATCCTAATATTCATGATGATTCCGAAGTTTTTGTACAAATTTCGCAAGAAGGGGAAACTACTTCTACTAGCATTTCTAGAAAGATTAAAAATTCGAATCCTCAAACGCCTATTCCATTTGGAAAAGAAAGTAGTATCGACTTTCTAAGTGTTGGAGTTATGGAAGGAGAAAATCAACTAATAGAATTTTGCAATGATCAAAATAATGAGACGCTGGATGAGAAAGAGATCAAACAGCCCTTAGCGGAAATACATGTAATCATCCATCCAGATGATGCCCATTCAAAATGTACCGTTCGTGTTGAGAAGCTATCACCGACACTGAGAGGTTCTGGATTATATTGAGAAACTGCTGTTTACTCTAAAACAAATAAGGGCTTAAGCTCAAAAAGATTACATCTATTTGATACGCCTGAATCCTACCTAATATAATTAACTTTATAGGAGTTATCCTTGAGGGGTTTTGGCGCCCAGAGGGGATGGAAACGCCATCAGGGAACGCAAGAAACGATCAACCTACTTCTATAAAGACTAAAGCTTGCTTTGGATCAATGAAATAGTCTCGGGGATGCCATAAAGCTCAATAAATGAGCCCATGCGCGGTCCTTCGGATTGGCCCAACAAGACTTCATACAAGCAAGAGAACCAAGCCTTTAGTTCACTGAATGGATGATTCTTACCCACGTCATAAACAACTGTTTGGATTTCTTCTGCCGTTGCTGTTGCGGCCAACTGCTCCAAACGTGTTCTTAAATCAGCCAACGCTTTTTTCTCCATCTCGGTGGGTTCCCGGTATTCCTTCTCCGGCAAAACGCGATCATGATAATAGGCAATCGCATGTTTAATCAGTTTATCAAGAAACGGCAATTTTTCCGGTGTTGCATCAGGCTGATAACGGGTGACAAATCCCCATAAAATTGAGGGATCTTCTGCATTACACACACTCGCCAAGTTTAAAAGGATTGAAAAGCTTAAGCTACTTTCTGCCTTGGGTGGGTTACCATTGTGAATATGCCAGATGGGATTATCCACCTTTTGAACCAACTCTTGCTCATCAAACTTGCTTAAATAAGTCAAGTAATCATCCATGTGACGCGGAATCACATCGAAATAAAGACGCTTTGCCTTGCGGGGAGCTTGAAACATATAATAGGCCAAACTGACATCGGGGGCGTAGGTAAGCCATTCATCAATTGTCAGACCATTCCCTTTTGATTTGGAAATTTTTTGTCCCTGTTCATCTAAAAATAGTTCGTACGTAAAGTTTTCCGGAGGGCGTCCCCCAATAATACGGCAAATTTGTGTCGACAATTTGACGGAATCAATCAAATCTTTACCCGACATTTCATAATCCACATCAAAGGCACGCCAACGCATACCCCAGTCTGCCTTCCATTGCAACTTACAATGCCCTCCTGTAACAGGAATCTCAATAAGCTCACCAGACGCATCATCACGGTAAGTAATGGTCGCGGCCTCTATATCGCGGCTAACAATTGGAACTTGTAAAACGCGACCGGTGGTTGGACAAATCGGTAAGAAAGGGCTATAGCTTTGACGACGCTCTTCGCGTAAAGACGGCAACATAACAGCCATTACCTCGTCATAATGGGTAAGGACAAGCTTTAAATACTCATCAAATCGGCCACTTTTATACCAATCCGTTGAGCTTTGGAATTCATACTCAAAGCCAAAGGAATCCAAGAATCGACGCAACATGGCATTATTATGGTGACCAAAGCTTTCATACTGTTCAAAAGGATCAGGAACTTGTGTCAACGGCTTATTAAGGTATTGGCGCAACATCTCTTGATTAGGAACATTATCCGGTACTTTACGTAAACCGTCCATATCATCGGAAAAACAAAATAAACGTGTTGGAATATCACTCAAAATTTGAAATGCACGGCGAACCATGGTGGTACGCATCACTTCGCCAAAGGTGCCAATATGGGGCAAACCAGAGGGCCCATAGCCAGTCTCAAAGAGAACAAATCCTTTTGCTGGTGTCTTATGGCCAATCCGATGGAGAATCCGTTTAGCCTCTTCAAATGGCCAAGATTTTGCCTTATCAGCTAATAAACGAAGATCTGAATCAATTTGGTCTGCGACTGCCTGCATCAAAATACTCTTAATAAGTGAATAACATAATCCGTAACGTAATGCTTTTACTTAACAAAAGCAAGGATTATGCATTATCACAGACCATCTGTTTTCTCCCACCAAAATGTAGCATTATCCACCCCACAACAAAGCAAAGGGGGATCGTCATCATGGCAGTTTGATAGGCCTCTGTACCATAATAACGGCTGCCATCATCATTCAATTGTCCTTGCCAAACCATATCTAATAGAACGCCCAATAATGGCTGAAAAATAATGCCACTCATCATAACAATCGCATTCGTAAACCCAACGGCAGTTCCACTAAGACGATTGGGTACATTTTCTTTAATCGCAGCAAAACACATCACCTGCCCCGCGTTTGTCATACCTGCTAAAAAGAGCACCAATAACATAAAATTATAAGTAATGCTGTCAAACCGGACAGCTGCCATAAATAGCCCCGCCGTTGCAAGGGATGAAAGTCCCATAACACGCACAGGATTATTTAAATAATTAGATAAACGCGCTGCCAGAGGACTGCCCACAGCAATCCCCAGATAAACCATAATACTGGCCCGAGAAGCAATTTCATTAGAAATCTGATATTTTTCCATTAAAAAAGGAACAGCCCACAGTTCACAAAAGGCAGAAATGGGAATATACATTAACCCACCAACGGCAGCCACAATCCAATTAAACGGATCACGCGCCACCCGCCCTAAACCTTGACTAAGCGATTCTTCCGATTCTGTTGAATCCTGCTGTTTATCCCGCATAACCATCCAACAAATTATGGCAAGCACTACACCAGCCATTGCCGCTAGCAAGGTGGCTTGACGCCAGCCAAAAGAATTGCTTAGAACCGCAAAAGGGGGGCCACTGACCATACCGCCCACAGTTCCCATCATATTGGTGAGACCAGCGATCATGGCGAATTGGGCCGGCACAAACCATTCCGATCCAATTTTCAAACAACTTAAAAAGGCACAAGCAGAGCCTGCCCCAATTAGGAAACGACCAATTTGAGCCCCCCATAACGAATCACTGTAGGCAAAAAGAATGCTACCGATGACACAGAGTAATGTTGAATAAGTGACAACCCGACGCGGGCCTAATCGATCGACGATCACGCCGCACGGAATTTGGAGAGCAACATAGGAATAATAGTAAAAGGAGCTTAAAACTCCTAATGCTGTGGAAGCAACCCCCAAATCAGACATCAAATCTTTGGCAATAACACCAGGGGAGGCTCTCAAGATCATTTCATATAAATAAAATAACCCTGCACAGCCCCAAATAAGCCATGGGCGCAATTTCATAAGCACTCCTCTGTGGGATTGGCAAGCTGTGCCGGGAATGTTTCTTTAACAAACAGCATCACAATCCACGCTGCAATCATACAGATCGGAATTGTAACCATCGCTTGCTGATAATCACCTATACTATACATAGGCGTTCCATCAGGATTTACAAGACCATCCCAGGCCAAGTCAATAATTATTCCAAGCAGGGGTTGAAAAATTATACCGCTGACCATCACAAAAGCATTCGTAAAACCAATCGTTGTCGCGCTATAGGCAGGATTATTAATCTCTTTTGCAGCAGCAAAATATAAAATCTGTCCCCCACAAACTAACCCGGCAACAAACAATAAAGCAAAAGTCATTTCTAAAGGTAAGTTGGGAATATAGATAACAGCAACAAATGGCGGAATCGTCAATAAGGCAGACCATGACATCACTTTTATCCGACTTTTAAGTCGATCAGAAATAGCCGCAAACAAAGGACATCCCAATGCCATTCCCACAAAAACCATGGCACTCGATAATGAGGCTTTTTCGCTTGAAATATTGTAAAGGCGCATTAAGTAAGGTGTTCCCCATAATTCCGCAAATGCTGATAAAGGCACGTACATCAGTCCCCCATAAATCCCAATCAACCAGTTCTGGGGATTTTTTACAACGGAATTGAGCCCTTCAAGCAATCCTATATTTTTTGTTTGCGTGTTATTTTGCTGAACTGGATCCTTAATAATTAACCAGCAGGCAGCCGCAACGGCGACACCACAGACGGCCATAATCAACATGGCGGGCCGCCATCCATAGCTACTGATCAAAATAGCAAAAGGTGCACCCCCGAAAAGCCCCCCGAGCGTTCCCATCATCATGGTAATACCGGCCACGAGGGCGAACCGTTCGGGCTTCAACCATAAGGAGGCAACTTTCATGGTACTGAGGTAAGCACAGGCCGATCCTGCCCCCATCAAAAATCGTGCCCATTGAGCCACTTCGATCGTTTGGGCATAACTAAACATCACACTTCCCAGCGTACATAGGACGGCCGAAAAAGTTATCACCCGTCTGGCACCCAGCCAATCAACAATAACACCACAGGGAATTTGCAAGGGAACATAAGCATAATAGTAGTAAGAGGCTAAAATCCCAATGGCAGTCGAGGTAGCTGAAAAATCAAGAGCCATCTCATTGGTCATCACACTGGGAGAAACGCGTAAAACGTATTCATATAAGTAAAATAATGCCGCACAGCCCCAGATAATCCAGCCATAGCCTGAGCCCGCAAGAAAAGACTTGCTGAGGAAGGGGCGCTGTTCGGATTGAGATACTGTGACTTGCATAATAAAATCTCACTTCAAAATTAAGGGTTAAAAAAAGATACAAATTACATCTATGCCTTATATTATAAAGGCAATTCAAGAAAAAAATAGCAAAAATACAAAAATTAAGAAATAATATTATAGTCTATATAGTGTATTTTGTATTTTTGTTACGCAATTATTTTAATTAAGGATTTCTTACGAAAAGGGCAACCGCCTTAAATCAACGAGAATGAAGAGTATGCAATTACTTTGCATCCATAAAACAATTGTTATTAAGATGTGTTTAGCCATTTAAAGGATGTTAAATGAAAAACACAATTATTTATCTCATTGGATTTGCTGGAACAGGAAAATTTACGATAGCCCAGGAAATTGCAAAGCTTACTAATAGTAAAGTGGTGGACAACCATTTAATTAATAACCCTATTTTAAGTGTGATTGACGCGGAACAAGATACCACTTTATCCGATCGTGCCTGGCAAAAAATTGAGGAAATACGACAAATTGTTTTGGATACAATCGAAACCATAGCAGCACCCAATGCAAGTTTTATTTTTACAAATGAGCTGATTGAGGGGCGGGTTGCAGACAAACAAATATTTTCTAAAATTGCCGAGCTTGCCAAACGACGGCAAAGTACTTTTTTGCCTGTTCGATTAGAATGCTCTGAAGAAGAACTTTGTCGACGAGTCCTCTTTGAGAATAGGAAAGAACGGTTGAAAGATACGAACCCCAAAAATGCTCAAGAAAAGTATAAAAATCTCACAGTGTTAAAACCCACCGCCTGCACCTCTTTAACATTAGATGTAACACATCTGTCGGCCGAGCAAACCGCCCGCATCATCCTGGACCACCTTAACTTTTCAAATAAACAACCTCTTTAATAGTATTGGGTTTCGACGTACAATTAAATGGATATCACTCATCCATACGTAAGAATATACTCTTATAAGTTATTTAGAAAGAAACCCCGATGTCGCAACTGTTGCCGCTCGCCTCCTCAGAACCACAGCGCCCTGTTGTTCGTCCAAACATTGTCCTGTTTGCGCTGGCGATGGGCGGTTTTGCCATCGGCACCACTGAATTTGCCAGCATGAGCCTTGTCCCCTATTTTTCCCATGATCTCCAAATTGACGAACCCACTGCTGGGCACGTCATTAGTGCTTATGCTTTAGGAGTGGTTATTGGTGCTCCCCTCATCGCCTTACTGGCAGCACGCTTTCCTCGGCGTCAATTATTGCTCGCATTGATGGCTGTTTTCGCTCTCGGCAATTTCCTAACAGCGCTTTCGCCATCCTATTCCTGGATGCTGTCCCTTCGTTTCCTGAGCGGGTTACCCCATGGTGCTTACTTTGGGGTTGCAGCGCTTGTCGCGGCCTCACTAGTCCCTTTTCGCCAACGGACCCAAGCAGTAGCGCGGACCATGCTGGGGTTAACTGTTGCTACCATTATTGGTGTCCCTTTGGCGAACTGGATCGGTCAAACCATCGGCTGGCGTTTTGGCTTTATCTTAGTAAGCCTGTTGGCTCTCATCACCGTTATGCTTGTCTGGCAATTTGCACCGCAAGATCGCCCGAAATCAACAACTAGCCCGCTGCAAGAATTATCGGCTCTCAAACGTAAGCAAGTATGGATAACACTGGGGATGGGCGCCATTGGTTTTGGTGGCCTGTTTGCTGTCTATACCTACGCGGCATCAACCATGCTTAACATCACCCATGTCTCGCCGCATCTGATTCCCGTGGTTTTAGGCATTTTTGGATTAGGAATGACTTGCGGCACTCTATGGGCTGCGTGGGCCGCCGACCGACGTCTGATGCTCACTGCTGGGGGACTATTGTTATGGAGCGCTGTGTGGCTCGCTTTTTATCCCTTAGTAACACGCAATATCTGGGCTCTATCAATTGTAATTTTTATGATCGGTACAGGTGGGGGCTTAGGCACGGTGTTGCAAACTCGTCTTATGGATGTGGCCGGCGATGCTCAAACCTTAGCGGCAGCGCTCAACCACAGCGCGTTCAATTTCGCCAATGCCCTGGGCCCCTTTTTAGGCGGTCTTGCCATTCATGCCGGCTATGGCTTTCCTTCCACCGGCTGGGTTGGGTGCGGTTTAGCTTTAGGTGGCTTTATCTTTTGGTGCTTCGCAATGCGTGATGAGGTAAGAGAAAAACGAGCTGTAGTTAAATCCCAGGCTTAGGAGAAGACTTCAGGAAACCTGAACGATAGGGGAAAAAGATCATAAAGGCGACAGCATCATTATCCATCCACTTTTGCCCCAATTAAGATAACCCCCGCTCCGATAAGGCAGAGCCCCGCGCCAACCCAATCAGTTAGATAGGGTTTAACCCCCTCAATAAACCATAACCAACACAGCGATGCGATGATGTAAACACCACCATAAGCTGCATACGCACGGCCGGCTTGGTCGGATTCTATGAAAGTTAACAGATAAGCAAATAACACCAAAGAGCCTATCCCTGGCAATAACCACCAGATTGATTTATCAAGCTTCAGCCATGCCCAAAAACTGAAACAACCAGCGATTTCGGCAATTGCGGCTCCTATATAAGCAACAACAGTGATCACTTTCTCTCCCTTCCTCGTAGATTATCTTCTATAAAACTCTGCCTAACATTGAACCAGCGCACAGATCTTAGGATAGAGAAGCAGAGAAATCTACAATTTTATAAAAGGCCCTTTTTATAGAGAGGAAAAATATAATGGAAAAGCCAAAAAATATAATAAAATTAACTGTTAAACTTTCTAAAGAGAAACAATCAGCTTTTCCATTCTTTCTTAATTATTCATAATTTTACTCCTTAAGCTAGGTTCACACATTTCCTGCTAAAGTAGTCTTCTAGAGTTATTCCTTAAAGGAAAGTAACGATTATGAGTGTTCAGGAAGATACCATTTATGAGTTTCACTTCTTGATAAGGATTCTACATTATGACCATCAATAAAAGCCACAATGGCCCATCTCGAAAATGATTTTCCAATTTTTTTCTCATCCAACTGAATAACATCGTGCCAGCCCGGACATAGGCTATCTGTATCTATAATTTTACGAAAATTGCTTGACGCCATAAAGATAGCTTTATTGGCTTCATGAGTAATAATTTCTAAATCGTTTGGATTAGTTCCAATTCTCAGGCCGGGACCGCTCTCGGCGATAGCGAGGGTAAAAGAGCCTGAATCAAAATGAGGTTTAGCAAGGTGTTTTCCAGATTCTCCCCAATTGTACTTTAAAAATCTTAGGATAATATGAGGTTCGTTGGTGGCAAATACCTTAGAAAGCGTGCCAGGATAGTCTTGTTCAAAAATACTTATGATTTCATACACAATATTATAGGTTGCCTCCCATAACGGTAATGCAAGCTTTAAAAATTGATCTATAAGAGGGTTATCCGGGATAAATTCCTTATACTTTTCAAATATAAGTGGGTGGAAGTGAAAGAAATCTTTGCTGTCATTATAGATATCATTATCCGGATCACGATGCTTGAATCCTATATCCCCTCTCCGATGCAGTGGCGATATTTTAAAATCAATATGATTTTTAATTTCTTCAGGAAGCTTTAGAAACTCAAAAAATGTCGTCATCACTTGAGTAATGTGAGATTGATTGATCAGAAATGGCACCTGAGTATAGGGTTTTTCATATAAAAGGCTAAGAGGAAGTGCCGGGCGGATAGCACCTTTTACTAGACTAAGGCTCATTTAATTTCTCTTCTTCAATTGCTTTCTAAACTATACAGCTTATTAAGAAGTTACCAGAGGTGATATTAAAAGTAAAAATAATGAATTATGTTCAACTAACCTTTTTTCAAGATCCATTGTAAATCCTACATAATACCGGCTTGGGTTATAAACTGTTTTAAGAATATAGACATAATACAATTTCATATATAACAGTCCGTCTGCGTTTCGCTTCGCTTACTTCGATGAGACATCCCCTTCGCAGCTTCTCCTCGATAAATCTCGTCGTAGCTATTTCGCAACGAACGCATCGCGGTCTTTGCGAAAGCGAAGACGGGTAGCGGAGAGGGTGGGATTACACCTTCGGTGTTGCATCTCTTCTGCTTCGCTAATTCTCTCAAGAGAATAAGCGCCGCAACGACTCGCTGTCGAACCCTCTTGGGTTCTCATCCCCCAGCCACAGCTATAAATAAAATATCCAAAACTCAAGGTACGCTTCGCTTGGCTCCTTGACTTTTGGATATTTGATTCATGGCGGAGAGGGTGGGATTACACCTTCGGTGTTGCATCTCTTCTGCTTCGCTAATTCTCTCAAGAGAATAAGCGCCGCAACGACTCGCTGTCGAACCCTCTTGGGTTCTCATCCCCCAGCCACAGCTATAAATAAAATATCCAAAACTCAAGGTACGCTTCGCTTGGCTCCTTGACTTTTGGATATTTGATTCATGGCGGAGAGGGTGGGATTCGAACCCACGGTACGCTCGCGCGCACAACGGTTTTCGAGACCGCCCCGTTCGACCGCTCCGGCACCTCTCCTTATTGTTTAGGTATACTGAGTCATCAACCTTTTTACAAGAAAAAACCTGAGGTCACTTTCATATTAATGAATAGTTTTCTAAGGAAAAGGAAGAAAAAATAATGCCACCTTAGCCTCAGCTGAGATGGCATTATTTATCCTATTTCAGTTAGAAAGGCACGTTTGTACCCCCTTAACTTGTTTAATTAGCGAGCCCGAGCTTTAGCAACTTTTGGTTGGCCACTATTTCTGCCAGGACGCGGCGCACTAACCTTACGGTCACCGCCCCCACGCTTTTCAGAAAAACCACCGCCTGAACCACGGCCTCCGAAACCACCCTCGGAGCGGCGTGCCCCTGGCTTACTATCTGAGAAACGACCAGCTGAGGGTCGACCACCAAAGCCGCCTTCGCTGCGACGCTCACCTGGTTTCCCATCAGTACGCTGACCACCAAATTTGCCCTCTGAACGACGATCGGTTGACTTACCGTCGACACGACGTTCTTGGAACTTACGCTCTGCCGCTGGGGCTCTTTTATCGCTAGAGGAAGAGGCTGCACTTTGAAGAGCATCAACATTGGGGCTCCAACTGCCTAACTTACTGCCACGACGGTCATCACTTGCTGCTCTACCCCGGCTCTCTGATCTTTTACCCTGACGGTCATCACTTGGGGAACTTCTCCAACCATCAGATGTTCGGCTATCGTTGGATCGCCGACGGGACTGCTCGGGGCGCCGATTCCGGTTGGTCCGAGAGCTACGATCGTCACGGTCAAATCCTTCCATGCCTTTGGCCCGATCTTCTGGATGCATCAACCGGCAAATTGCACGCCATTTTCCAATTTCAGTCGCAGAAACAAAGCTAATCGCTGTCCCTTCAGCTCCGGCTCGACCTGTCCGCCCAATGCGGTGAATAAAGTCCTCAGGTGCTTGGGGTAAATCAAAGTTCACCACATATTCAATATGGGGAATATCAAGCCCGCGTGCTGCAACGTCTGTTGCTACCAACACACGATTCTTTCCTCGACGAAAAGCACTAATCACGTTAGAACGACGGCTTTGGCGCAAGTCTCCATGGATTGCATCAGCGGAATGGCCTTCGTCATTGAGTTTTTTAGCTAATTTCTCAGTTCCGTGCTTTGTCTTTACGAAGACGATGAAGGTTCCTTGCTTTTGGTTAAGGGTGTCAACCAACAAACCAAACTTGTCTGCATCAGATGTTTTTATAACCTCTTGAGTAATTTTTTCAGCAGCCTTGGTGGTTGAACCAACAGAAATACGCACGGGATCATTTAAGTATTCACCGGCAAGACGCTCAATTGTTGGCGCAATTGTTGCCGAGAACATTAAGGTTTGGCGCTCAGGATTCATATACTCAGCGATACGTTCTAGCTGAACCACAAATCCCATGTCCAGCATCCGATCTGTTTCATCTAAAACTAAAAAGCCGGTACGATCAAGTTTCAAGGTGCCGCGTTCCAAATGGTCATTAATTCGTCCCGGTGTTCCGATGATCAGACGCGGACGATTGCGCAATTGTTGTAATTGCTTACCCATGGAATCACCGCCGATTAATAACGTCATCCAAATTTTGCTGTCGCGCCCCATAAATCCGCGCATACCTTCAAGGACTTGCTGGGCCAATTCCCGGGTGGGGGTCAGCACCAAAGCGGTCCTATTAGGATTTGCCATCAAATAGGCAAGCAAGGGCAAGGCATAAGCTGCAGTTTTACCGGTACCCGTTTGGGCAGATCCCAAAATATCTTTCCCCTCTAGGGCAAGCGGAATGGTCTGAGCCTGAATCGGTGTCGGCTTTTCAAAATTCAACCGTTTTAGGGAATGTAGTATTGCCTCGGGCAAACCGAGGGAGTCAAAGTTTTCCATATTATCTCTTCATATTTTATGTTTTAAACCAATGATTCTCTTGCATTATTATATCTTTCATTGCAAGACATACTGATTCAAAACCAAGAACTCTCTGTGGGTATTTATATGAAAAAGTATAGAATCAACCTCCCATGTTATGGGGACTTCCAGCCTAAAAGTCAACATATTTTAGAATAAATCTAAAAAGAGGGGTAATTAAGGCGGGTAAAAAAGGAAAATATTCAACACCATAAACACGCCGCCAAAAAAGGGACAGGATTAATCCCAGGGCCCCCACACCAACCAAGTACAAGCCTACCTCTGGCAGAGGAACAAGCATAAGACTGATTGGCAATAAAATTTTGTCTGCAATTCCTAAGAAGGGTCGTTTAAAAAGGTATTCTGCTCCTGAACAAAGCATAACAAGAACACATCCCATGCCGCAGGATTCCCAGTGAGGATTGGACCAACCTTGACTCACCACACATAAACAAAAAAGAACAAAAGGGATGAGCGGGACAGAGCGGTAGCGACAATCATAACCCATCAAAATGATGGCCAATAACAATAAAATAAGGATCACGCCCGCAATAACCCTAACTTTTGATTCAGTTGACGATGATGCACATGGCAAATGGCAACCGCCAAAGCATCAGCGGCATCGGCTGTAACCATTCCTGCTGCGGGTAATAACCGCTGCACCATGGCTGCCACTTGAGTCTTATCCGCGTGGCCTACTCCCACCACGGACTTCTTTACTTTATTGGCGGAATATTCGCCCACAGGCATAGAATGGACAGCGGGTGCAAGCAAAACCACCCCCCGAGCCATCCCCAGTTTTAAAGCGGAAGCCGCATTAGCATTCACAAAGGTTTCTTCTACCGCCGCCTCATCGGGTTGGAAATTTGCAATAATCTGTTGTAGACCTTGGTAGATTTGCTGCAACCTTGAGCTCAAGGATAAAGATGAATCAGAATGCACTACGCCATGCGCCACATGAATTAAACGGTTGCCCTGACTTTCTATGATTCCCCATCCCGCATTGCGCAAACCCGGATCAAGACCAAGGATACGGACAACCTCTGCCATATTAATTAGAAATCCCTATATCTGGGGGTCCTGGCCAAAAGATTGGGTTAAAGGCTACTTCCCACAGATGTCCATCTAAATCTGAAAAATACCCTGAAAACCCTCCCCAATCAGTTGCTTGAGCTGGCTTCACAATGTTAGCCCCCGCAGCTTTAGCCTGTTCCAATACAACATTAACCTCGGCTTCACTATTCACATTATGGGCTAGAGTAATACCTCGGAAACCGGTCCCTTCCTTAGCAACAGTGGCATCCTTAGCAAGCAATTCCCATGGATAAACGGCAAGACATGATCCATTAAGATTAAAAAATGCTACATCCCCTTCAAAAGACATCCTGGGGAAACTCAGTCCATCTTCATAAAAATGGATGGCCGCCGCTAAATCATGGGTCCCCAGTGTTATGATATTTATTCTTGGCTGCATAGATTTCTTTCTTTGTTCAGCTCTCACCTTAAATCAATTCAAGCCAACTTAGCTAAAATGTCGTCTGATACATCAAAATTACAGTAAACATTTTGCACGTCATCACTATCTTCGAGGGTATCAATTAACTTGATGATTTTTTGAGCGGCTTCTTCATCAACGGAAATAGTATTTTGAGGGCGCCACATCAATTTTGATTCAGAAATATCCTCATAGCTTAGACTTAAGGCATCGCGCACCATGGCAAAATTATCGAGGCCAGTAAGAACCTCATAAAAATCACCATCCTCTTCCAAATTATCCGCCCCAGCGTCGACAGCTTTTTCAAAAACATCGTCATAGCTTCCCACAGCTTTAGACAAACGGATCACCCCGACCCGATCAAACATAAAGGCAACACTACCCGTTTCACCCATATTGCCGCCACATTTGGTAAAGGCAGAACGAACTTCAGAAGCTGTTCGGTTACGGTTATCGGTCAAAGATTCCACAATCAACGCTGTTCCACCAGGCCCATATCCTTCGTAGCGTACTTCTTCATAGTTCGCTGTATCTTCGCCCCCTAACGCTTTCTTAATGGCCCGATCAACGTTGTCTTTTGGCATATTAGCCCCTCGAGCTGCAGCCATTGCCGCTCGCAAACGTGGATTAGAGGATGGATCAGCCCCCATGCGTGCCGAAACAATAATTTCACGCGTAATTTTTGCAAACATACGAGCCCGTTTAGCATCCTGGGCCCCTTTACGGTACATAATATTTTTAAATTGTGAATGTCCTGCCATTGTCTTTTCTATCCAAAATTCTTTTTTGTTAAGACTATATCACCATCAAGTCTTCAGACTCAACCTGAATGACACCGATTATGCACTCAGTTTTTCTGGCAACTCCTCTACATCACTTGCACCGATCAATTCGGCGGCTTGTGTTGACCGAGCCTGCGCGTCAAGGGGAGTCAACTCCTCGATGACGGTGGATGATGAATCGATCTCTTTAAATTTTCGCGCGGTCACCAACACGCGTCGTTCTAAAGTCCCCAAGGTTTGATTGTAACAATCAACGGATTGAGTTAAATGGCGCCCTAAACGGCTAAAATGATCCCCCATATCATTGAGGCGTTTATAGAGTTCTTTCCCAAGCTCGCCGATCACGCGGGTACTTTCGGTCATGGCTTCTTGACGCCAACCATAAGAAACTGCCCTTAACAGGGCGATCAAAGTCGTGGGCGTGGCTAAGATTACCTTTTCTTTAACGCCGGTTTCAATTAATGCGGGATCGCATTCTAAGGCTGCACTAAAGAATGTTTCACCCGGCAAAAAGAGGACGACAAACTCAGGCGTGTCATTAAACTGATCCCAATAGGCGCGTTGACTTAGAGCCCGAATATGCGTCCGCACCTGCCGCGCATGATCCATCATCTTTTGTTGACGGTCCCGATCATCTTGAGCTTCTAAAGCTTCGAGGTAGGCTGATAACGGAGCCTTAGCATCAACGATAATTTTTTTACCTCCTGGAAGATTGATAATCATATCCGGACGCATGCGGCCTGTTTCCGTATTCGTTGAGACTTGTTCCTGGAAATCACAATGGGCAATCATGCCGGCCATTTCCACAACCCGTTTCAATTGCATTTCGCCCCATTGGCCGCGCACTGATGGCGCTCGCAACGCCTTAACAAGGTTGGAGGTTTCAAGGCGAAGGTCTTTTTGCGCGCCAACCAGTTCTTTCACCTGTTCCCGCAACACTTCATAGGCCCCAACCCGCTGTTTTTCAAGATCTTGAATCTTACCATCAACCTTAAATAACGCTTGTTGTACCGGCTGCATCATTTCGGCGATCGATTGTTGCCGTTGCCCCAAGTCCATCCGCGCCGTTTCTTGAAATTTTTCCAAGGCAGTTTGAGCCAAATGTAAGAAGGATTTATTGTTGGTAGATAATGCCTCGGCTGAAAGGCTTTTGAAGGTCTCGCCCAATCGAATTTGAGCATTCTCCAGCATTTGAATCTTTTCTTGGGCTTGACGGCGTTCGTAATCCAAGGCTGATTGCAGTTCAGC
The DNA here is from genome assembly GCF_000742835.1 of Candidatus Paracaedibacter acanthamoebae. Taxonomy (GTDB): domain Bacteria; phylum Pseudomonadota; class Alphaproteobacteria; order Paracaedibacterales; family Paracaedibacteraceae; genus Paracaedibacter; species Paracaedibacter acanthamoebae. The sequence goes on from NZ_CP008941.1 coordinate 1,916,952, forward strand.
ATTTCTAGACCGCAATGTTGAAAACTGCTGTGTAACATCTTTCAGTTGCAACTCTAAACTTGCGGTTCGTGTTGCTCGTTCTTCTGCGACGGCTCGAGCCGCCTTTTCAGCCACGTACACCGTCTGCATTTCATAAATACGTTGTTCACGGTCCTGCACATCGCGTCGTGTGTCGGATAAAATCATATCCAGGCGCTGCAGCTCACTTTCCGACCGCTCAAGGGCATGCTTATATTGCCATCGCACCGTCAGCCATATGAAAATTCCGGTGACAGCAGCGGCTGCACCTGCTAAAAATATTGTTTTCTGTTGTACTAAATCGATCATGGGACTATACCTCGGCTCAATCATAGGTAAAATATTAGGATCCAACAAGCTATAAAATTACGATGATTTTATTCCCTTTATAAAAATGATGGTGTAGAGTGTTGCCATGATTATACCTACTTCCAAACCTTGCCCGTTTCTATCTCAGCTCACGGAGATCAAAGAGCTGCTTCGTCCCCGTTTGGATCATGTCGTTCAAAACGCAACAAGTCATGAGCGACTCCGCCAAGCGATGCTGCACGGAATCCAAGGATCAAGTAAATTTATTCGGCCGTTCTTAACCTTAACTTTTGCTCATTGTGCCGGTAAAGACTGGACGTCGGCCGTGATTGATACAGCCATCGCAATTGAGTTATTTCACAGTTATTCTTTAATTCATGACGACTTACCCCCCCTCGATGATGCGGATCTGCGCCGAGGACTCCCCAGTTGTTGGAAAGCATTTGATGAGGCAACGGCCATTTTGGCGGGCGATGCCTTAATTCCCCTTGCTTATGAACTTTTGGCAACTTTAGAAACATCCGCTGACAATCGCTTAGCCCTGATCACTGAATTTTCAAAAGCAGCAGGTGCCGACGGCATGGTCGCCGGACAAATGATGGATTTATATCCTTCCGACAATTTGGACGCTATCCGTCAAATGCAGTTGCTAAAAACAGGTGCTCTGTTAAGTTTTAGCTGCATTGCGGGGGTTATTCTAGGAGATGGCCTCCACGCCACTCTCTTGTGCCAAGCGCGCCAGTTTGGCTTAAACCTTGGACTGATTTATCAGATTACCGATGATTTACTCAGTGAACAGGGAACAGCAGATTATACAGGTAAGCCGGTCCACAACGATCAAAATAAAATTACATTTATCTCCGTCTTGGGTATTAAAGGGGCAACAGATCTCTTAGATCAACTCTTGACAGAAACCCATGCCATTGCAGCCACATTTGATAGAAATGAACCCCTCCACGATTTGCTAGATTTTTTGGCAGTTAGAACTTTTTAGTCGCTATTCGTTAACTATCTTCTATGGATGCTTAAGATTATGGCTAACATCAATTTGCCCTCAGGAGTGAACAAAATAGTTGTTCAAGAGCAAAATAACCGGCATTGTGAAGCAACAGTAATATTATCAAAGGATGGTCATCATGAACTCAGAACTCGATCTCGAAAAAGAATTCAACGGACGTGCTCTAAAATTTATTGAAGAAGCCGTTGCCACTGAAAAGATATATGTCCTTGTACAAGATAAAATGTGCGTTCAAACTGAATCACTTGAATTCACGCGTGAGGATGATGAACCCCTGGATACAATTCCATTGTGGACAGAAAGCTATGTTGAAAATGCAAAAACGTGGGCTGAAGATTATGCCACATTGGAAGAAATGCCAGTCTCCTATTTAATCGAAGAATTCCTTCCAGAAATTGAAGAAGGATATTGCAGTGTTGGCTTAAACTGGGATCAAGATGGTATTGGGCGCGAACTACCACCGTTCCACCTCGTTCAACTGTTGGTTAAGCAAGTTAAAGAGGGTAAAATTACCGAAAAAGATCTCGACATTAGCGAAGAATAAAATTTATGCTTTACCACAAAGCTTAAAAGCGAGAGACTCCTCTCGCTTTTTTATTTTGAATGCTTAAATAAGATCTTTTGAGGGGTAAAACGGATAGCCTCAACAGTTTTTTTATTTCCTACCGCATCCCTATAAAAAATATTACTAACCTTGAGCGTACCGATATGGATTGGACCGCGCCAGGAAGCAAGAACTTCAGAGTCTTTATCAAAATACCCCGCCATAAAGTCAACCGTCACGCGGAGCGGAAGTGCCTCATAAGGTAACTGGATACAAAAGTCTTCTGCACAGCCAAGCGGCACAAGGCGGGTATTTTGAGCATACGGAAAAATATACGATTTCCAAACATCCGTTTTCTCATTTTTAAGCTTAATCTCAATAGCCATAAGGTCACTTACCGGAGATTTTTGAGGATCAAGAAAACTAAGCCGAACAGGTGGTGTGTACCTTTTTCTCTCCTCATTGAGAGCTAATTGATAACACCCCCTATTGACTAATTTAAAAATAGGTAAATCATGCAACTTTATCTGCGAGACAACTAATTCTTTCATCTCATTAGGCAAAAGATCCCAACCCCATATGGTTGATTCTTCCAACCCCGTGGAATGAAAGAAAACCTGTGACACTGGTAACTCATCCCGAGCATCTAAGGAGGATATCATTAAAAAAAGGATTAGATTTCTCATGCTCAATAAATTCCATTATTGATAAAAATACTTCATTACTTCATAGAAATATTATAATAATTTTATTCATAATAAATTCTTAATAGCAGAGCTGATTGGGTAAATAATTATGTGGTAAGGGTATATAAGGTTTTAATAATTCCAAATTCATGACATACTAACGGATAAGAAAATAAGTAAGATTTAGCCGATGATTCCGTCTTTTGTTCACCTCCGTGTTCATAGCGCCTATTCCCTGGCCGAAGGGGCGGTAAAGATTAAGGAATTGGCAAAAATTTGTCAAAAAATGTCCATGCCCGCGGTTGCTGTTACAGATAGCTGCAACCTTTTTGGAGCCCTGGAATTTAGCGTCGCCGCTGCTGATGCTGGCATTCAGCCCATCATCGGTGCTATACTTAATATCAGCCAAGATTTACCCTCTGATCATGTAGGCTTAATTCCTGAACCGGATAGCCTTGTTTTATTGGTGCAGAATGAACAAGGGTATATTAACTTGATGCGTCTGATAAGTGATGCTTATATTTTAAGTTCAGCTGGTATTTCTCCCCAGGTTAGTAAAGCTCATCTTGCTCAATATACAGAGGGGTTGATTGCCTTGACAGCCGGCCCGAAAGGTGAAGTAGCTCGTCATTTAATTGCTGGCCGATCTGAAGAAGCGGAAACCGCTTTACTTTTCCTGAAGAACCTATTTGGCAATCGTCTGTACGTTGAAATTATGCGCCATGGCATGGTGGAAGAAGAACAAACTGAAGCACCATTACTTGAGTTAGCCTATAAACACGACATACCGCTGGTCGCCACCAATGATGTATTTTTCACGACGGCTGATATGTATGAGGCCCATGACGCTCTTTTATGCGTAGATGAAGGGGTTGTTATCGCAACCGAAGATCGCCGTCGTCTAACCCCTCATCATTATTTTAAAACCCAAGAAGAAATGATTGAGTTGTTTGCAGACTTACCCGAAGCTATCGAGAATACAGTCCTGATTGCCCAGCGCTGTCATTATCGCACGCTCCCGCGCAAACCAATTCTGCCACCTTTTGAATCTCCCTCGGGGTTGACAGAAGCTGAGGAATTACGGCGACAAGCCACGGAAGGCCTTGATCAACGCTTAGTTAATCAAGTTTATACAGCTGATCAAACGGATGCTCAACGGCAAGAAATTCGCAATAAATATCTCGAACGCCTTAATTATGAAATTGGTGTTATAGAAAAAATGGGATTTCCAGGCTATTTTTTGATCGTTGCTGATTTTATTAAATGGGCCAAAAATCAAGGAATTCCCGTCGGCCCAGGTCGTGGATCGGGTGCTGGTTCTTTGGTTGCCTGGTCGTTGACAATTACCGACATTGACCCGATCCGATTTACGTTAATCTTTGAACGCTTTTTGAACCCAGAGCGTGTCTCCATGCCTGACTTTGACGTGGATTTTTGCCAAGATCGCCGCGATGAGGTCATTGCCTATGTGCGGCGTAAATACGGTGATGATAAGGTCGCCCAAATTATCACTTTTGGTAAATTACAAGCACGTATTGTCCTGCGAGACGTAGGCCGCGTTTTACAAATGCCCTACTCCCAGGTGGATCGCATTTCAAAGCTGGTCCCCAATAACCCCGCCAACCCCACGACATTACAACAAGCCTTAGAACTCGAGCCGGCGTTAGAAGAGGCACGACGCACCGACACCACCGTTGAAAAACTAATTGATATCGGCATGAAACTCGAAGGGTTGAATCGGCATGCCTCCACCCACGCCGCTGGTGTGGTGATCGGCGATCGCCCTTTGCATGAGCTCGTCGCCCTTTATAAGGATGATCGCTCTGAGCTACCAGCCACGCAGTTTAATATGAAGTTCGTTGAAATGGCAGGGTTGGTCAAGTTTGACTTTTTGGGCCTCAAAACCCTGACAGTGATCCAAAAATCCTGCGAGATGATTCATCAACGAGGGATCGACATCAATATCTCGCATATTCCGCTGGATGACCGGGTAACTTTTGATCTTTTAAGCCGCATTGAAACCGTCGGCGTGTTCCAAGTGGAAAGTGCTGGCATGCGGGATGTTTTAAAGAAAATGAAACCCGACCAATTAGAAGATTTGGTAGCGTTGGTTGCCCTCTATCGCCCCGGCCCTATGGACGATATTCCGCGTTATATTGCCTGTAAAAATGGGGAAGAAGAAATCACTTATTTGCACCCCGAGCTTCAGCCTATCCTTGAAGGAACCTATGGCGTCATGGTTTACCAAGAACAGGTTATGCAAATCGCCCAAGAATTGGGTGGCTATACGTTGGGAGCCGCAGATTTGTTGCGCCGAGCCATGGGTAAAAAAATCAAAGAAGAAATGGACGCCCAGCGAGATTTATTCACCAAAGGCGCTATGGAGCGCGGCATTGAAGAAGATACTGCCCGTCAAATCTTTGATCAAATGGCAAAATTTGCGGGTTACGGATTCAACAAATCTCACTCGGCCCCTTATGCTTTGCTAACATATCAAACCGGTTATCTCAAAGCTAACTATCCGCTCGAGTTTTTTGCCGCCTCCATGACCTATGAAATGCAAAACACGGATAAACTCAATATTTTTCGTCAAGACATACTTCGAGCGGGCCATCCTTTATTCGCGCCTGATGTTAATAAATCCCTTGTCACTTTTGCGGTTGAAAACGATGGTGTCCGCTATGCTTTGGCGGCGGTCAAAAATGTGGGAGAACAAGGGATGGAATCCCTGGTAGCGGAACGAACAGCGCGGGGTGAATTTAAAGATATTCATGATTTTGCGAATCGTATTGATCCAAAAGGTCTCAATAAACGTCAATTGGAAAATCTGATTGCAGCAGGCGCCTTTGATAGTATCTATCCCAAAAGGGGAGAACTGTATGCGAATGCAGATGAAATTCTGAAAACAGCCCAGCTATGTCAACAAGAAAAGACAAGTCAGCAAGCTTCTCTCTTTGGCAATGCAAGCAATACCATCATTCCTGTTAATATACGACCATGTTTAGATTTTGATCCATTAGAAAAATTACAAAAAGAATTTGAGGCATTGGGCTTTTTTATGTCCGCCCACCCTCTTGACATTTATGGCGATAGCTTAGCCCGTCTTGGGATCGTTCGCAGTACCGAGCTTATCAATCAAAGTGAAGGTGCCACAATCAAGATGGCTGGGGTCATTATCGTCAAGCAAGAACGAACCTCTAAAACGGGGCAGAAATTTGCCTTTTTGCAGTTATCCGATGCCCACGGTGTTTACGAAGTTGCCGTCTTTTCTGAGGTTTTCTCTCGCACACGCGATTTTCTGAACCCTGGCACCCCTATCCATGTTTCTGGCATTATTCGCTTTGACGGCGACGATTTCCGTATAACTTGCCAAGCCATCGAACCCCTAGAAAAAATGACGCAAGGAACATCCCAAGCCATCACCATTCATATCGATAGTCGCATTAGAATTCCACTTTTAGCAGCAACCATCAAGAAAATTCCAGAAGGATCAACTCGTCTTTTGATCAAATTTATGATGGATTCTAACCTATCCGTTAGACTAACGGGTTTCCCTAGTATTGCCATGGGTGCCGATCATCGCTCAAAACTGTTGGGACTGGAAGGGGTAAGAAAAATTGAAGGATAGCGGACAACTTACTATCCCCCTGTCATTTCAAAAAACAATTATTAATTTATATGGTGAAAAAGGCCAGCTCTGGCTGGAAAATTTACCGAGTCTCTTCACCCATCTTTCTCAAAGCCACAATTTACGGAACTTAACTCTTGTCGACAATTTAAGTTATAATTTAGTTCTAACAGGATTGCAGGATAAGACGCCGATTGCTTTAAAAATAGGGTTGGATAAAAGTGCCTTACAGCAAGAAGCAACGGCTCTTAAAGCATTTGCTGGTAACGGTGCTATTGCTTTACGGGCCCATGAAAATGGCTTGTTGATTTTAGAACAAGCCATTCCGGGCACATCCCTTAAATCTTTTTTTCCTCAGCGTGATCAGGACGCTCTTAAAATTGCTTGTATAATCATGCAAAAACTTCATCAGGCAAAAATACCAGACGAAAAATTTCCTCATATTAAGGACTGGCTTCACGGACTTAAAGAATACACTCTCGATTCTAACAATCGAGATTTAAGCTTCCATCACCATCGGGCGTCTGTCTTAGCAAACAGGCTTCTATCAACGATGGCTCAGCCTGTTTTGCTGCATGGAGATTTACATCATGGCAATATTCTTCATCATCAAGGAAATTGGCTGGCCATTGATCCTAAAGGCGTTGTGGGGGAGCCTGCCTATGAAGTTGCAGCGTTTATTCGAAATCCTATTCTGCAGCTTTATATCCATCCTGATTTTGAAAAATTGATTAAAGTGCGCATTTTCCTTTTTTCACACCTTCTGCAGCTTACCGCCCAACGGATACAAGAGTGGTGCTATGTCCAATCTGTTCTGGGTTGGATTGGGGCCTTAAATGATCGGGAAAATACAACCCCTTATCAACAATTTGCAAATTTGTGCGTGCAATTTGAGATGACCTCTCCTTAACCTTACTGAGCCTTTACACCACTGCCTAAGCCTATAGAAAGAGATCTTAACTATCTTTATTCTGCTGTGCCAGTTTAATCTTGCCAATAAAGGTGCTTAAGGCATCGAATAAATCTGTATAAAGTGGTTGCCCTTCCCGCACCGCTGTCAAATGATCCACCGTGATCCGATAATGATAGTCTTTTAATGATTACATATTTTATTCCTTCAAAATAACCAAAAGCGATCGGTCATATATATCGTCAGGAAGATTAAAAACCAAACCTTTTAAACCCTAGATGAGAGAGAAATTGTAGATCAAAAAGGCAGCAACGGCCATAAGTCAAAAAGTATTTTCTTGTTAAGGTGTTTTCTTAATTTACAAAAAAAATAAATTTAATCAGAATCAAATAGATCAGTGGCCCCAGAATTAATAGCCATAATTGAGAATTAGTTAGAAAAGATAATTTTGTATGGCGCCCTATCCGAGCCATTAGGTCGCTCCAGGTATAGGCCACAAAGTCTCCCTGGGATAAAATCCCGACCACATGTTTATTCTCATCCACGATGGGAAGGTGACGAAATCGACCTTGACTCATGCGTCTTAGTGATGTGTCGACATCATCTTCCAGTTGCGCTGAATGGGGGTTGGGAGTCATGACCTCGCTGACTTTTAACAACTCAATTGGCTTTTTCTGGCCGCTAACCTTCACTAAAAGATCACGTTCTGTAAAAATACCAACCAACTTACCTTCTTTGACCACAACAGCTGATCCAACATTATAGCTGACCATTTCAGCAATAACTTGATCGAGGGGTGTATCCGGCAAAACAGTTAGGACGTTTGTTTTATCTTTAAACTCTGGCACATCCATTATACGCATCGCGTCCTCCAATTTTCGCTCACTAAAAAATATAGAGCCTTATTAGGAAAAGTCAGACTTTCCTATCGTTAATTCTATTATTTAGTTGGATGTTTTATTTGGAAAAATAAATAAATTTTATTTTTCTCGTTGGCGACGCCACGTAACCAAGCCGGCGACCAAAACGCCTAGAGAAATGATAAAAACAATAATACTGGCTAAGGCATTAATCTCAGGGCTGACCCCTAAGCGAATGCTCGAAAATATCAACATGGGCAGTGTGGTGGCGCCAGGGCCTGAGAGGAAGCTGGCAATGACCAGATCATCTAAGGATAAAGCAAAGGCCAACAGCCAACCCGAAATTAAGCTCGGCGCGATCATGGGTAAGGTAATGACTAAGAAAACTTTCGTTGGGCGCGCCCCTAAATCTTGAGCAGCTTCCTCGACAGATCGATCAAAATCAGCCAATCGAGCGTGGATGATGAGGTAAACATAGGCTGTGGCCAAGGTAATATGAGCAATGGTAATTGTCATCAAGCCACGATGGGACGGCCAACCAATCAATTGTTCGGTGGCAACAAACATCATGAGCATCGCAAGGCCGGTCATAATATCCGGCATAATTAGCGGCGCTGAAATCATTCCACTAAATAACATCCGTCCCTTAAAATCCCCAAAACGCACCATCGTAACAGCCGCTAGCGTCCCTAAGACCACCGCTAACGTAGCCGTCATTGTCGCAACCTTAAGACTCGCAAAAACGGCGTCTATCAGTCCCTCATTCTCTAAAAGGGATGTGTACCATTTCGTTGTGAAGCGCGTCCATGTGGTCACCAACATGGAATCATTAAAAGAAAGAACAACAACAGTCAGAATCGGAATATACAGAAACGCATATCCTAAAATTAATCCTGTAATATTGAATGAAGACAACCGACGCATGCTTTACCCTTGTTTCCTGAGTTGTCGACGCTGCAACACCATAATCGGTACAATAAACATCAATAACATCACGACGGCAACTGTGGAGGCAATTGGCCAATCACGATTATTAAAGAACTCAATCCAAATAATTCGTCCAATCATGAGGTTATCGGGAGCCCCTAAAAGCTCAGGGATAACAAACTCTCCCAATGCAGGGATAAACACCAAAGCAACCCCGGAGAGTACACCCGGCAGAGATAATGGAAAAGTAACTCGCCAAAAGGCACGCCATGGAGAGCACCCTAAATCATAGGCGGCCTCAAGATAAACCTCATCAATCTTTTCTAAAACGGAATAGATTGGCAAGATCATGAACGGTAGATAACAATAAACAATGCCAACAATTACAGAAAAATTGTTATATAAAAACTGCTTTGGCTCTTGGATAAGCCCCAAGGATAACAATAACTGGTTAAGCAATCCATCCTTTGACAATATCCCCATCCAGGCATACACTCGCACCAGAAAAGATGTCCAAAATGGCAGAATAACCAGCAATAGAAATATAAACCGCCACTGCTCCGGGACCCGGGTAATACTGTAGGCGATGGTGTATCCCAAAACTAAACACACCAATGTTGCCACAAACGCAATGACCAACGACGTCATCAATCCCGAAGCATAGAATGGATCTAAAAAGAGTCGCAGATAGTTACCGATATTGAGATGGATATTCAAAAAACCCTCTTTGGCCCACTCAAAAATAGGTAAATAAGGCGGAACTGCAAGAACAGATTCACTTAAGGAAATTTTGAAAACTAATAAAAAAGGGATCAGGAAAAACAAAATTAGCCATAAATAAGGAACAGCCGTAACGAGTTGACGATCTCCTAAAGCAGAACGCCGGCGTGAATAGTGTCTCTTTAATGGCGTATTTTGATCCATCATGATGTCAAGATAACTCCATTTTCAGCTCGCCAGAATAAATAAACTTCCTCATCCCAGGTGACCTCTCGCTCTGAAAAACGCAAAAGATTCGGGCGCGCTGCTTGCACCATTTTACCGGATTCTAATTGCACATAATAAATAGAGATATCGCCTAGATAAGCAATTTCCCGCACAATCCCCTTCGCCGAGTTTCTATTCCCAGCCGGCGGTGTGGACGAAATCATAACTTTTTCGGGACGAATTGCCACGGCGGTGTGGCTTCCCACGGGAACCGCAGCAGAGTCAGTGACGTATAATTGACACCCTGCCTCTTCTGAATCGATTAAAACAAAATCATCTTCATCTTCAATCACAATGCCTTCAAAGATATTCATGGATCCGATAAACTCAGCGACATACCGCGAATTCGGAAACTCATAAATATCATGAGGCGCCCCAATTTGACGGATGCGGCCCTCTTCCATAATTCCAAGGCGCGTTGACATGGTCATAGCCTCTTCTTGATCATGAGTCACCATGACAAAAGTAATACCCACCCGCTCTTGAATATTAACCAATTCAAATTGAGTTTGTTCCCGTAAGCGTTTATCTAATGCCCCTAACGGCTCATCCAGTAACAAAAGTTTCGGTTCTTTGACAAGACTGCGCGCTAAGGCGACGCGTTGACGCTGTCCCCCCGATAATTGGGATGGTTTACGATCGCCAAATCCGGCCATTTGCACCAGGTCCAACGCCCATTTAACCTTGTCGTGGATGATTTTCTTGGCAATTCGTTCTTGCTTCAGACCAAAAGCAATATTTTGGCTAACCGTCATATGGGGAAACAGAGCATAAGATTGAAACATCATGTTAACCGGCCGTTCATAGGCGGGCCAATCTGTCACATCCGTATCATCAATATAAATTCGCCCCGCTGAGGGTGCCTCGAATCCCGCTAACATTCGCAATAAGGTGGTTTTACCACTACCCGATCCCCCTAACAGCGAAAATAATTCCCCTTTATAAATTTGCAAAGATACTCCTTTAACGGCTTGGACGGAACCAAAAGACTTTGAAACATTGTCGATAACAATATAGGGCTTAGCTTTTGGATCTTGCCAATGCTCAAGAGTTCGCAAAAGTTGGGATAACGGTGGCATAGCGGCCTCAATTCTTTCCTAAACGAAATTGCGTCCATAACCGCGTTCGATGGCGGTCATAAGTTAAATTCTGGGGTTTGTCCAATTTTAACTTTGCCATCATTGCCGGTTTTGGATAGATGGTTGGATCACTTTTAATTTTATCCTCAATATAGGGAATTGCTGCCTTATTCGCCACGGCTAATTTAATGGCATTGCTGATTCTCGCACTATTTTTTGGATCCATAAGAAAATCGATAAATTTGTGCGCATTCTTAGGATGAGGCGCCCCTGCCGGAATAGCCATCGCATCAATCCACAATGTTCCCCCTTCTTCTGGCACCACATAGCGGATATGAATATTTTTACCAACCTCATTGGCCCGATCTTGCGCCAATTGAGCCTCACCTGACCATGCTTGAGCCAGGCAGCTTTCACCTCCCACTAATTCATTCACGAACCGTGAGGAGCTAAACCGTTTAATGAATGATCGAATCTTAACAAGATTGTGCTGAGCATACTCAAGATCTTCTTGACTATTGCTACCGGGGTCTTTTCCTAAATAAGTAAGCATCGCTGGATACACATCAACCGATTCATCCAGCAAAGTTACACCGCAATCGGCAAATTTTGACACTATTTCGGGATCAAATAATAATTGGTAACTATGAACGGGTGCGGTGGGCAGACGCTTTAAAATTTCTTCTTCCACATAAGCAAACCCAAAGGTCCCCCAGTAAAAGGGAACGGTAAATTCTAAATTTGGATCAGCTAACCGCATCTTTTCATAAATTACAGGATCCATATTCTTTAAATTGGGAAGAAGAGCTTTATCAAGTTTTTGGTAAACGCCAGCCTCTATTTGACGACCAACATAGGGTGAGGCTGATGGAAAAACCACATCATAACCTGAATTGCCTGAAAACAGTTTAGCCTCTAGAATCTCGTTATTATCATATAAGTCATAACGGATAGAAATGCCGGTTTCAGCTTCAAATTTATCAATAACATCTTTAGGAATCATTCCATACCAGTTATAGATATTAAGAGTCATACCTTCATCCGTTTTAAATGGGGCAGCGAAATAAACCGATATACCTATCCCCACAGCAATAAGCGCCGCAGTTATAAAGGCAAAATGGATTAAAGATAATCTTAATTTAATCATAGTTAAGTTATCCCCTAAACAATCTAGGAATACAACTGCAAAAGACGAAAAGCGTTATAGAGATAAAAAAGAAAGTATTACTGTTCTTCCTATTCAAAGCTCATTATAATTGCTATAGAAACCATCTCTCAACCATTAAGCTTTACAAAAATATTATAAATTTATAAAAAACAAATTTTTTAGTTAATAAACTAATAATATTTTGATAAAAATATTATTGGAGCTTTTCAATAAGATTGAATGCTAAGAAAACTCACTCGATCGGATCGTTTAACACCTGTGTTTTAGGGAAAGCTAGCTCAAAAAAATTATACCCTTCTATCGATATTAGAAAAGAAAATTTTTAGGAAATCCTCAAATACTAGACAGAAGATGAACACATAAGGAGATGTAATTTACCTAAAAGATTGGATAACTTACCATCTTGTAGTTTTTCATAACCAAAACACCCGGCCTCTTTTGCTTAAATTATATAGAAAATTTGGTGACACTTCATGCAAACAATATTACCCCCTCCTTTTGATAAAATGATGATAGGAAATTCCTGTATTGCTCTGTTAGAATATTTTCATCAGCCGGCTTGGATACGACGAGTTGACGGTCGGTATGTATGGGTCAATAAGAGTTTTCTTAAATTTTTTAATGTTAAAATGGAAGATGTAATTGATAAGGTAAGTGAGGACTTTCTTCCGCCGGAAATTGTAGAAACATCCTATATAACTGAACAAGAGGTTTTAGAAAAACGCTGCTCTCTTACCTTTCATATTGAGCAAAAACAATTCCGAACAACCATCCATAAAACCCCTGTTTTCTCTGATAGCAATGAAATTATTGCTGTGGCAGCATTAATGATTGATTTAAAGCAAGAATTAGAGCTGGAAACTCAGCTTGCTCATGCTAAAGATTTTTACGAAATCTTGCTCACCTATATGGGAGAATGCTTGTTTTTTATTAATAAAAACAATGAATTTGAACTCATTAATAAGAGAGGGAAGGAAGCGCTTAATGATCTAGGCTTTAAAGGCCCTCTGCCTCTGACTTATGAAATTTGGGATAATTTTCTTTCAAATCGTTACAACACACAAGGAAAAAAATATACGGAAGACAGGAAAATTATCCCTCGTGCTTGGAAAGGAGAAGTTATCTTAAATGAAGAGATTTGCTTAGAGCTAAAAGATGGTTGCCAGAAATTTTTTCTGGCTTCGGCTACCCCATTTAGAAATAAAAATGATAATTGTATTCAAGGTGTAATCTTGACGGTTACTGATATTACCAAAGAAAAAAATCTTCTTAATACACTGGCTCAAAAAACAAAGCTGGTTGAACAACGCAATCAAGAATTACATCAATTCGCCTATTCAGCAGCCCATGATTTACGTGACCCTTTGCGAAATATAAGCCTATTAGCTTCCTTTATTGATGAAAAGCTTAAGAAGCAAGACTATGAGGAAGTCGAATTTCTTTTAAAAAAATTATTAAATACCGCTGCCTATGGTGGTTCCTTGGTTAAAAATTTGTTGGATTACTCCGCCGCTAATCGAGAAATAAAGATGGAAGTGGTTTGCTTAAAGGATGTCGTCAATCGAACCATTACAACTTTAAGTAATTTAATTGAACAGGCGGAAGGCAAGATTATTTTTAATAACCTACCTATTGTTAGAGGCAATGCTCAACAGCTTCAAATCGTTTTCCAGAATATTATTTCTAATGCTATCCGCTATAAGGGGCAAGATCCTTTAGTAATATCAATTTCTGCAGAAAGAAAAAGTTCCTTATGGGTTATTAGCATCCAAGATAATGGACCTGGAATAAATGAAGATTTTAAGGAGGAAATCTTTCTTCCATTTAAACGAGTGAGAGCCAATACTAATAGCCGCTCAAGCGGATTAGGCCTGTCCATTTGTCGACGGATCATTGAGCAGCATGGGGGGAAAATATGGCTTGATCCTCAACCCCAAACCGGCGCCTGCTTTAAATTCACCTTAGAGGGTATGCAAGATTAAGACCACTATCAATATGATCCATATTTTTGAAGAAAAGAAAAAAATAAAAAAAGCTTTTTTTCATTTGAACAGTATAACCTATGTCCTTTTTAAGAATTTAATCCCAGTCCACTCAAATAACTCAATCATCATAATATATTAAGTAAGATCATAAGCACATTAAACCGCTTTGCTCTCCTGATGGTAAAAACCTTTATAAAAAGCTTGCCGCCTAAATTTTATTCAAACCACTGGCTCCCCCTGACCCACTACTTCCTTTAGCCGTATGGGCGCGTCGCCTCTGTGGGCTGGGATGAGTAATGCAAATTTTAGAGAGAGTTTCTTGCTCCTCTCCCATTGCGGTTATGGCTTCTTGTTTGCTTTTAGCATCTTTCAGTTTAGTTTCAAATAAGGTGAGTTGATGAATCGTTAAGCTTCCACTGCCCGTCACCCAAAAAATCTCTAAACCTACATCTTTCAACAAAGCTCCCATGCTTTGAATATGGCTAGCTAACGCCATAGGATCGTGTCTTCTCAAAGAATTCTCGCCTTTAAGATAATTCAACCCTTTAATATGCATGGTTTTAAGTTCCTCTAGATCCCCTTTAAGGACATATAGATACTTTTCATCAGTTGGATTAATTGTCCCAGTCTTTATGTGTTCTTTTATTGTTCTTTTAACTATCTTAAAGTATCGGATTCTATCATCCCAATCTTTCTCAATATTTTCTGTATTGAGCATATGTTGTTTGGTTAATAGTGTATTAATGCTTGGAGCGCTTAACTCAAAATTCTTTGGGGATTTAGAACGGCTACCTTTTTCTTTCTTTTTGCTTTTGGACTCTTCTTTCTTAGGTAATTTTTCTAAAGTTTCTTGCAAATTTATCTGGTTCTTTACTGATAGATTATACTGATTATGAGAAGACTTAGGGGAGGAAGCATTAATTAAAGAGGAGCTAGATACGTTGCTGGAAAGCTTTTTATTTTCTGGGAGAATTACGCGTAATTGCTCTTTAGATTTATTGCGTTGGAAGAATCTTGTTATTTTGTTGACGTAACCAGTAGAGGAAGTCTTAGTTCTTTCTTCTGGCATAGAATCAAGCTTACTTAAATGGGATCCTATTGATTCCTTACTAAATTTTTCAAACATTTCGACTTTAGCTTGGACAGATCGATCAGATCTTGTATCCCGTAAAGAAACAGAGTGTTGGAGGCGAGAAGCCTTACTTGTTGATGTAGCTGGTTCTTCAAAAGCGAAAGAATATGGAGCACCACAAATAGCGACCATCAATAATACAGTAACGAGCGCAGGGAAAAGAAATTTTTTCATAATTATAACTCTTAAAATAAATTAGCTAGAGCTAACTTTTACTAGATAGCCTATTCCCTCAGAAATAAAGCTACTTAAAAACTCAACTTTTAAGCTAAACAAAACAGATAAAATGTAACTTATCAGCTAAAAAATTAATAATTTTGCGACATAATTAAGGGCTTTAAAGGGAATATATCTTTTAATTCTTATTTTTAGCTTACTTAAGCCCTATCTCTAATTTAGATAGAAGTAATAAGTGTTGTCAAGTCCAACTCTGCGCAAAGTATACTCCAATCAAACATACCGTATGTCTTTTTATTATTCCCCTCTCTCTGTTCAGAACTTAAAGATCATATAAAACTTTGGTAAAAATAAATTAGACATCTCGAATCACCAAAAAGGTGAAATAGATCTCTTATTCTTTTTTGAATTTTACAAAGAAATCCGTTAACCTTAGAACGTCGACACCAACAAAATATCAAAGATGCAGAAAAAACAAACAATTACTTGCGTTTTACACGTTTCACAGCAAAAAACAGCAGATTATGATCTTAAGGCGGCATTGGAAGAGGCCATTGGTCTCGCCCTTGCCATCGACCTTAAGATAGCTTATTCACAAATTATTCAGCTTAAAAAAGCAACATCTGCAACCATGATTGGCCAAGGGAATGTTGAAGCTTTGGCTGACATTATCAAAGATAATGACATTGAGTTGGTTGTTTTTGATGGAGCATTAACCCCCGTCCAACAACGCAATCTTGAAAAAGCATGGAACTGCAAGGTCATTGACCGAACCAGCCTTATCCTTGAAATTTTCGGTGATCGAGCCCGCACGGCGGAAGGTCGCCTTCAAGTTGAATTAGCAGCCCTCACCTATCAACGCAGCCGTTTGGTGCGCAGTTGGACTCACTTGGAACGCCAACGCGGCGGCTTCGGATTTACCGGCGGCCCCGGTGAAACCCAGCTAGAGCTTGATCGTCGTATAATTGATGAACGTATTATTCGTATTAAAACCGATCTTGAAAAAACCAAAAGGACCCGTGGCTTGCATCGATCGGCGCGGGCTGATGTGCCGTACCCTGTCGTCGCTTTAGTAGGCTATACCAACGCGGGTAAATCCACCCTGTTTAATAAACTGACTCAAGCCGACGTGTTAGCAAAAGATATGCTCTTTGCCACATTGGATCCAACAATGCGTCAAATTAAACTTCCCAGCGGTCGGACAATTATTTTATCAGACACAGTTGGTTTTATTTCCCAACTGCCGACCCAACTGGTGGCTGCTTTTCGGGCTACATTAGAAGAAGTTTGTGCGGCTGATTTGATCCTGCATGTTCAAGATTGTGCCCATCCCAATGCGACTCACCAGGCTTTAGAGGTTAATAAAGTTCTAACAGAATTGGGCCTAGAAAAGGAACTCGAGGATGGCACAACCATTAACGTTCTTAATAAAATAGATCGACTAGAAGTAGGGGATCAAAAAACCCTACAGACACGAACAAATAAAAATGATGTCCTTATTTCTGCCATTACCGGGATAGGATTAGATAAATTACTCAACATTATTGATCGTCAACTCAATCGTCATAACAAACTCGTGGAATTAGATCTCCCCCTTGATGCCGGCGAAGCCTTAGCATGGCTTTATCGTCAAGGCGTCATTATCGCTCGCCATGATACGGATACGGCTGTACAACTAAAGTTACAAATTAGCCCATCGATTATGGCAAAATTTAAAGCTCGATTTGAAATTATGCCTCAATAAAAAAATTCCCCTTACCATAGTTCCTTGCTAAAACTCCTAGTTTTTGAATGATGGTCGGTATAGGCTGAATAAAGCTAAAGAATAGAATTGGATAAAAAATGAGAGATCTTCAGAGCTTACTTGACAAAAATAAAAACTGGGCAGAAAAAATGAAAAAAAGCTGCCCAACATTTTTTGAGGAGTTAGCCCATCAACAATCCCCTCAATACCTGTGGATTGGATGTTCCGATAGTCGAGTACCTGCCAATCAAATTGTTGATTTGCCCCCCGGGGAAGTCTTTGTTCACCGTAATGTCGCCAATCTTATTGTGCATTCTGATTTAAATTGCTTATCGGTTATTCAATATGCGGTTGATGTTTTAAAAGTAAAGCATATTATTGTCTGCGGTCATTATGGCTGTGGGGGAATCTTAGCAACATTAAACAATCAAAAAATGGGGTTAATTGATAACTGGCTGCGGCATGTTCAAGACACGAAGCAAAAGTTTAAAGATGTCTTTGACAAGTTGAGACCTAAAACCCACTGGGATATTCTTTGTGAACTGAATGTTTTAGAACAAGCCATCAATGTGGCCCAAACCACCGTTGTTCAAGATGCCTGGAACAGAGGCCAAGATCTTGCCGTCCATGGATGGATCTATAAGCTCCATGATGGGTTAGTACGCGATTTAAAAATGGGAATTAGTGATGTCACTGAATTATCAACCCTGTATGCCCAAGCCATTGAAGCTATCCATCATCGGTATAGTGAGTAAGACAGGACAGCAGCGGTTCTTACCCCCCGACATCCCAGCGCTTGGCGATCTGTTTACGCAACCAAACAATCGGTCCGGTATTTAAAAGACTGGTAGAGGATAATTTCCTTGATCCCCCATTCAAATCGATGGTCGGTTCAGCACCATACACGGTATACCAAGACTTATTAGAGGAACTACGCCCCGCTTGACGATGGAATCCTATAAAATAGTTATCTACTTCCTCGTAGCTCAAGACTTTCACCCCTTCTGAATTTTTATGATAAATCAGGCTTAAAAGGGATTGATCAAAGTGATGCCATTTATACTCGAGGTAATTCGGCATATAGTTATAAGCCGTGGCATTCAAGGCTTGTTCTTCTTGGCAGGCTTCTAACCATTTTTTAATGAAAGAGCGACTGCGAGAGGAATTTCTGACCACGACAATGGCGCTCCATATAAGGGGGGCCTGCCGGCAAGCCTCATCTTTACAGTTCAAAAGGTAAAAACTGTCACCTTTAACATAGGCGCCAGCGCGACGATCTTGGTCCTGGATCAGCATCACATCGCTGTCCCCTAACTTTTCAATAAATTGAGGAATAGGTTTGCGGATTTTAAAGGCTGAATCCATATAGACAATGATAGAATCATCCGGAGCACTTTCCATAGTGCGTAAAATGATATAGGGCTTCCACACCCACATCCCTGCCCCAATTTTCTCATTAAAAATACTGCGATTCTTTTCAAAAAAATCTTTATCTATATGAGACTTCCGATAATTTAAAATAAAATCAATTCCCTTGTTAACGGCGTATTGACTCACCGCATTCTGATTACGGAAATATTGCTCACCCCCCGCTGCATAAGTCACCAAAAAGACAGGCGGCCGACCGGTCGGTTCAGAGGCTTCTAAATCGGGGGCACTATACCGATTAACCGGCTGAATAGACATATCGTTCATAAACCCTTGTCGGGCATATTCTAAGATCATCCCTGCCATTAAAGCAATAATAAGATATAGGGAATATTTTAGAATTCGTCGCATCAGCTAACTCAAAATAATTTTACTTAAATTCAATGTATCAGATATGGATAATTTTATCAAAGCGATGTATCCCTGTGGACAGGTGGCTTTAAAGATCTTCCTCCTTGGTGAAAAGATTTTGGAATTAGGCAGGCGATGGAAACAGCCTTGGACACTTAAAGTGCCAGCCTAAAAAACTGGTTTTTGGTTAAAGATGAGTATATGATGACACCAAATGTCCCTAAGATGGTGATCAACGATGATAAATCAACTTTCTCATACTGATATAGAGCTTGCCACAGCCCTTCAAAAAGAATTAGAACGGCAACAAAATCAAATTGAACTTATTGCCTCAGAAAATATAGTTTCAACAGCCATTCTCGAAGCCCAAGGCAGCATTATGACCAACAAATATGCCGAAGGATATGCCGGGCGCCGTTATTATGGGGGATGTGAGTATGTTGATATTGCCGAAATCCTTGCCATTAATCGCGTCAAGGAACTTTTTGGCTGTGGCTTTGCCAATGTGCAATCTCACTCAGGCGCTCAAGCCAATCAAGCCGTCTTTATGGCCTTACTGCAACCCGGTGACACCTTTTTGGGCTTATCCTTGGATGCCGGTGGCCATTTAACCCATGGATCTCCGGTGAATCAGTCCGGTAAATGGTTTAATGCTGTCAATTATGGCATCCATTCTGAAACCCACTTGATTGATTATGATGAAGTAGAACGCCTCGCTCATGAGCATAAACCCAAGCTCATTATTGCAGGGGGGTCAGCTTACCCTCGGAAAATTGACTTTGCTCGCTTTAGAGCGATTGCAGATGCCGTCGGCGCCTATTTCATGGTTGATATGGCCCACTTTGCTGGGTTAGTAGCGGGCGGCGTTTATCCAAGCCCGATTCCGCATGCACATGTGATCACCTCAACCACGCACAAAACACTACGGGGTCCGCGCGGTGGTATTGTGCTAACCAATCATGAAGATATCGCTAAGAAAATTAACTCGGCTGTTTTTCCGGGCTTGCAGGGAGGACCTCTCATGCATGTGATCGCCGCCAAAGCTGTAGCTTTTGGTGAAGCCTTAAAACCAGAGTTTAAAGTTTATGCTCAGCAAGTTGTTAGCAATGCCCAGACTTTGGCCAACACGCTTCTTAACCATGGATTTGATCTAGTCTCAGGGGGTACTGATTCTCACTTAATGCTGGTTGATCTCACGAAAAAGAAGGTTAATGGTAAAGATACTTGTCACGCATTAGAAGAGGTCAATATTACCTGTAATAAAAACGGCATTCCCCATGACCCCTTACCGCCGATGATAACCTCTGGGATACGCTTGGGATCACCTGCGGCAACCACGCGCGGCTTTAAGGAACAAGACTTTACTCAAATTGGTCATTGGATCGCCGAAGTTACCGATGACTTAGCAAAGGGCAAAGAACCTAATCCAAAGATAAAGGAAGCGGCTGTGTCCCTGTGCGCCGCCTATCCAATTTACCCAGGCTTGAGGTATGCTTAATGCGGTGCCCTTTTTGTGGTCATAGCGATACAGCGGTCAAAGATTCTCGCAACACGGACGATCAATCGGCGATCCGCCGCCGCCGTTTTTGTCAAGAATGCGGCAGCCGCTTTACCACCTTTGAGCGCATTCAACTCCGGGATCTTATGGTCATCAAAAAGGATGGCAACCGTGTTCCTTTTGATCGAGATAAACTAGCCCGATCCATTGTGATGGCTTTACACAAACGCCCCGTTCCAGCAGAACGCATCGAGCGCGTCATTTCAAGTATTGTTCGTCAATTAGAGACAAGTGGAGAGATAGAAGTTCCAACGCCTACTATTGGATCCATGGTTATGGAAGCTTTAATTAATCTTGATACCGTGGCGTATATTAGATTTGCCAGTATTTATCATGAATTCAATGATGTGACGGACTTCGTTGAATTTATTTCCAACATGACAGACGCCGCTCAAAATCGGCCCCTACTCCAAGAAATACAATGAGTCAACCTCCTCTCTATTCTATCCGTGACATGGTATTGTCGTTTGGTGGCAAACCACTTTTTGATGGCTTGTCATTGCAAATAGGCCCCCGTGATCGCATTTGCCTGGTCGGGCGCAATGGCTGTGGCAAATCGACTCTGCTGAAAATTATTGCGGGTCAGATTGAAACGGATGCGGGCGACTATTTCATCCAACCTGGAACAACCATTGCCTATTTACCCCAGGACGCTACTTTACCGTCTGATGTAACCATTTTAGACCACATCATGGATTATACAGGCAAGGCCCATTTTGAAGTTGAGGCAGTTTTACACCAAGTAGAGATGGATCCAAATCGTCTGATGACCAATCTATCCGGCGGTGAAAAAAGACGCATTGTAATCGCGCGGGCTTTGGTGATGGACCCTGATATCCTTTTACTGGATGAGCCAACCAACCATCTCGATATCCCCGCCATCGAATGGTTAGAAGAAACTCTGAAGTCATTCCGAGGCGCCTTCGTTGTTATCAGCCATGATCGTAGTTTTCTGAAACGGGTTTCCAATACAACGTGGTGGATCGATCGGGGTATCCTTTTGGCCAACGATAAGGGATATGATGACTTTGATCGATGGACAGAAGCCGTCTTACTGGATGAAGAACGCAAACTAACAAAGTTAAATGCGAAACTACGTCTGGAGGAAGATTGGGTTCATCGGGGGGTGACCGCCCGACGCAAGCGCAATCAAGGCCGCCTGCGGCACGTCATCGCCATGCGGGAAGAAAAACGCAGTCGCCTTCTCAATCGTCCCAAAGCCGCTAGCCTGGGGGCTGTGGGCGGTGATATTTCGAGTAAACTCGTCATTGAATGCCATAATTTAACGAAATATTTTGGCGATAAATGTATTGTCAAAGGCTTTTCAACAATCATCCAACGAGGCGATCGGATTGGTATTGTCGGCGCTAATGGCGCTGGAAAAACAACCCTGCTCAAATTATTGCTTAAGGAAATTCGGGCGGATGAAGGTCGTTGTCATGTGGGAGCCAGTGTGGATTTGATCTATCTGGATCAAATGCGGGATGCGCTCGACAGCAGTGAAACATTGTGGGAAAATTTATGTCCTGGTGGCGGTGACCACGTCACAGTTCAAGGCAAACCCCGCCATATCATGGCTTACCTGAAAGATTTCTTATTTGATAGCAAGCAAGCCCGCAGCCCCGTGTCTATTTTATCCGGAGGTGAGAAAAATCGATTGGCCCTCGCTAAAGCCTTTACGCAGCCTGGGAATTTGTTAGTTCTAGACGAACCGACCAATGATCTTGATATGGATACCCTCGACTTATTACAAGAGTTACTTTATGAGTTTGAAGGAACCTTGATCATCGTCAGCCATGACCGTGACTTTTTAGATCGTCTGGCGACATCTGTTATTGCTGTCGAAGGAAACGGCGAGGTTGTGGAATATGCCGGCGGTTATTCAGATTATCTGGCCAAGCGTAAGCCAAAAATTGATCCTATTGCCACCAAAGAAAAAACTGAAGTCGCTCAACTTAAACAACGGTCTGAACGTAAATTTAGTTATAATGAAAAACGAGAATTTGATTTACTCCCCGGCATCATTGCTGACTTAGAAAAAGAAATACACCTTATTGAAAACAAACTAGAAGATCCTTTATTTTATCAAAACCATCCTCAAGAATTTACCACCTTGTCTGCCCGCTTAGAAAAAGCAAAAACAGAATTAGATATTGCTGAGCTAAAATGGCTCGAACTCAGTGAAAAAATTGAGGGTTAGGTTTTTAGAAAGCAACTTATTAAACCTAAGGATGAGAGGCCCAGATATCGAGACTTAGAATGTTAGGCAAGGCGCGTTCAAACTTACAGGATGCCTTTTGACTTGCATGAACAACCAACCCTTGGGCTATTGATAGGGAAATCATTAGCATAATAAAGAAAAAACGGGTTTTAACAAAGTCACTCATCCATGGCCTCCTCTAATTGTAAAAATAAATCAGATCGACATTATCTTGATAAACACGGTTTAGTATCCCCCTTGCCCCCAAGAATTCCCGAGTTCTCAAGCATAGTGTAGGAACAAATAGACCTTTTTCGACCCTGATATATTTTTAGAATGAAGCTGATATGGTTAATAAATCCTTAACTCTATGGTTAAGGATTTATTAATGATTAATCGCCCCAGAAAGCCCAACGAATCTTCTTAGTTTTATTAGCTTTGAGGTGCCCCATGACAAGGAGCATTTGGGCGGGATAGCTAGTATCTAATTGCTCAATATGCATATCTGTACAGTTGCTCATAAAGGCCCAGCGTTGACCATCAGGTGTCTCTATATATATTTTTTTACCATGATGCGTAACGCGCAAATCAGGATGGAAAACAAACCGCAAAGCAAACATGGCGGGTAAGTGAGATAAAACGACTTCTTCGCCTCTGAAATCTAATTCTTTGTTATTTAAATAAAGGCTGCGGGCTTGAGCAAAGCTCCAGGTTGGGTGGTGACTTTGATAGTCCCCTTCAATTAACGCTCCCTCAATATGGGTTTTATTGCGAACCTGCAAATGACCGTGGGACGATTTTAAAGCTTGTGCATATAAGCCGCGATCAGACTGCAATACCACATCCGCGTAGGTGATAATCCGACGTTTTGCAGAACTCCATTCAAAATTAAATATTCCCGTTCCTTCTTCGATATTATTGCAGGGAGAGCGCAATAAGGTGGGGGTTTTATTGAACAAGATTAACCCTGTTTTTGCGGTGGCCCGTTCATAACCCATTTCATTGGCCTGTTGAGGCGGCCTGCCTCGCACATCCGACAACGTTAAAACCATATCAACTAAATTAGGACTAATTTTCTGATAGGGGCCAAAACAAGCAATTCCTCCATCCGTGTGACGGAACAATCGCACTAAAGGAGCCATTATTTGGATCGCATGATTGACAGAGTTAGGTAAGGTAATACCTGCCTGGCGCAATAGGGCTTTCAGATCAATGAGCAAACGCAAAACCATAAGTTGCAGAATCGGGGAACGGCTACAGTGTCCTCCGTCAGCAAAAATTTGCCTACTCACCAGCTTATCAAGATGGTTCAATAGACCTGGAAGTCTATGTTTCTCATGCTCTAAACAGATAATGACATGAATCAATCCGTGCAAGGCATAAAGTTTCTGGGCCGAGGTAGGCGCATCCATCCAGCATCGGCTTAAATGACGGGCTTGGCGATAGAGACTTTTAAAAAATTGATAGCGGAAAGCCTCATCCGCACTGGCGCAAAAGAAGTCATAAAGGCCAATCCAATTGCTAAGACGATTCCCAATAATATCAGGACGCCAAGCCAAGGTTTGCCAATTCTGATTGCGATCAATCCAATTGAGGATCAATTGACGCGCTGTGCGGCGGGCAATATTCTCGCCATGCGCCCGCAAATTGCGCAACCATTCAAAACTATGGAGTTCAGCCAAGGCTGCATTAGACAAATGCTTGGGATACCATAAATGCTGAAGCAGAGTAGATTCGCTGCCTAAAACAAATTTACCTTCGATAATTTGCCGTCCTTCAGTCAAACTTCCCGGCCAAGAATCCGATGGGATTAACTTAAGGTTCGGTGTGCCGCGCCCACTCAAACTAAGGGAATATAAAGGGTTATTCTGCCAAACCAAGCGAATTTTTTGATTCACAGCATGCAACACAGATGTTTTCTCAGGATCTACAGGCCATTGCTGAAGATGAAGATAAGCGCTCATGGTCTGTCCCCCCGCAACTGAGCAATAGTTGCCGCATAGTCGTTATCCTTTGTCGCAAAAATAGCAGCCCCCGCGACCAAGGCAGTTGCCCCCGCCTCAATCGCTTGTTTTGCTGTCTCAGCATTAATCCCGCCATCAACCTCAAGTTCAATATCGCGGCCACTGTGATCGATTAATCGGCGAACTTGACGAATTTTATCCGTCATCTCAGAAATATAACTTTGTCCTCCAAAGCCTGGATTGACCGTCATAATTAAAATAAGATCAATAAAGGGAAGTAAGGGTTCAATCGATGAGGCTGGAACACCTGGATTAAGGGCCACCCCCGCCTTTACCCCATAGCTTCTAATTTCACCAAGCAGGCGATGAGTATGCACATCCGCATCTGGATGAATGGTTATAATGCTTGCTCCCGCCTGTGCAAAGGCTTTGAGATGAGGTTGGGCCGGTGTGATCATTAAATGGACATCCAGGGGTAAGTCCGTTACTCGCCGTAAGGCTGCCACCAAATTTGGTCCATAGGTGATATTGGGGACATAACGTCCATCCATAACATCCACATGAAGCCCGTCGGCACCCGACTGAGCCACGCTTGTAACCTCGTCGCCTAAATTCAAAATATCCGCCGATAAAATAGAAGGTGAAATTTTAATTGATGACATCATCCCCATGGTCCTCGGCGTCTGATAATTGTTTGATTACTCTGCTCTTGCGCTAGGGCTGCTAATCGGCGCACACGATTTTCAGTTTTCGGATGGGTTGAAAAGAGATTATCAACACCCCCTGCACTGAGGGGATTAATAATGAACATATGCGCCGTCGCAGGATTTTCTTCCGCCACCTGATTATCAACCCGGTGAGCAGCGGCGTCAATTTGTTCTAGAGCTCCAGCGAGGGCCATCGGATCCCCAGAAATTTTTGATCCCAGTTCATCGGCCGAATATTCCCGAGTTCGAGAAATTGCCATTTGTACTAGCATTGCTGCCAACGGCGCCAGCACCATTACCACGAGATGCACGATAATGCCGTGCGACCGTTGCTCTCCTTCTCGATGATGCCCGCCAAATAAAAATGGCAATTGGGCCAAATAACCGATGGCACCCGCAAGCGTTGCAGTAAGCGTCATGGTCAGCGTATCACGATTGGCAATGTGAGCCAACTCATGCGCCATAACACCCGAAATCTGACGCGAGTCCAGAAGCTGCAGCAAGCCTGTTGTCGCCGCTACAGCAGCATTCTGAGGATTACGCCCCGTTGCAAAGGCATTCGGTTGAGGAGAATCAATGATATAAACCCGCGGCATGGGTAAGTTGGCCTGTTGCGCCAACGTCTGAACAATTCGATAAAAATCCGGTTGTGCGTGAGGAGCAACCTCTTGAGCATTGTACAGTCGCAAAACAATTTTATCCGAATTCCAGTAAGCATAAAAATTGAGAGCGCCAGCCAGCAAAAAAGCCATTAAGGCACCCTGCGAGCCACCTATTAAATGGCCAACCCCAACAAAAAGTGCAGCAATAACTGCAATCAGAATAAACGTTCTCGTATGATTATGCATTTTGTGCCTGGATGTCTCTCAAAAACAGGAATATACTTTTAAATTAGAATAGCAAATATTTCACGAAATGTTAAGGATTCCCATGCCTGAGACGAAGGTTAATGCCCCAGAAAATAAAAATCCAGAATCGGATCAACAGTCCTCGGAAGAAGCAACTACAGAAAACACCTCACCGACGAGGTTTGGCGATTGGGAAAAGAATGGACGTTGCATTGATTTCTGATACAGTGAACCATCTCGTGATTAAGGAAATTTCCTTGTTAAGAGGGGATAAACCTATTTTAAGCAATTTCTCTCTCTCTCTCTCAGCAAGCCAATGGATAGTGCTGCGAGGACGGAATGGGAGTGGCAAATCTACTTTGTTAAAAGCAATTGTGGGTTTGGTTCCTCTTCATCAGGGATCGATTGACTGTCCTGATTTTTGTTATTTAGGCCATCAGAATGGATTTAGAGAATCTATGACGGTAAGCGATCAGTTAGCCTTTGTGGCCAATCATTTTAAAGTACCCCTGCAAGCCACGCCTGTGGATCACTTATTAGATCTTCCTCTTCATCATCTGTCAGCCGGGCTGAAACGTCAGGTTGCTTTGTGCCAGTTTATCTTTTCACCTCATTCCTTGTGGATTATGGATGAACCTTTTGAACATTTAGACAAGCAGGCTCAAACTTATTTTCTGACGCTCATGCAAGGTCATATCGACCGAGGCGGATCTATTCTGCAAACCAGTCATGAGACTATAAGCAATCCTAAGGACCAGGAAATTTGGCTGAGTTAAAGGGAAGAGAAACGAACTTAAGGATAAGGTCGAGTTCATCTGTTTTCTTAAAACAAAGCCTGATAATTTATTTTATCTCTTTACCATGATTCAGCAGAACAATCTCTTTGAAACCTTCGACTGCTTCGCTGCTTTCACCGGTATAACCGCGGTAAGTTATTTCAAAATCTTTACGCAACGGAAGGGGGAAAATCTTTTTACCTTTTCGGAGGAATTCCTTATAACTCTTTAAAGCAGGGGTATGGCCTATTTCAACTTTTATCACCGAAACCGGCAAATTATAATATTTTTCATAAACCGCTTCATCATCCCGAACGCTTCCGAGAATTGGAGAGCGCCATAGGGAAGCAATACCATCATATGTCACCTTCGTTCTCATTAAGTCTAATTCAATTACAGTCGCTGCTTGCTTAGACTTGGACAGCACTTCCAAATGGTTATCATTCAAGTTTTCCTGTGCATTAAAGTACATAATTTTTGTATTTTTTTCCAAATGCTCATCAAAAAAGTGAGCCAATTGTTCCTTACTTAATTGTGGTCCATATCCTAAGCAAACCGTTGCCCGTCCATGATGATGTAATTCTTTAATTCCACATTGATCGTGAGTCCAACCAACACTTGTAAGGAGACCGTAAAAGGTTAAGCTGCCAATAATAAAGGAAACATTTATATTCTTTATCTTCATTTTGTCTTCTCCATTTTTCCCATTAAGTCATTTTTTATGCTGATACCAGCTGTTGCTAAAATACTCAGATTTACCTCCCCTAAAAAATTTATTATTAAGGTATCAGGCAAAGGCTCTTTTAGCTTCAAACGAACAGCTGCTTGTTCAATGAGCCCACCATACGGACGCTCATTCTTTCGAATACTAATTCCTTCTTCCAATAAGACACTCTTTAATCTACTAAGAATACTTTGTTGAGAAAAGTAAAACGTTCCTCTGCAATATTTGCATATATGCCGACCAGAGATAATATCCAGCTCACCATATACATCCTCTTTTATACATACCCTTAATTCTTTTGGTTTATCTTTTAAGAGAGGAGAGAAAGTAGTTTTATTTAATCTTAAGTATAATAGGCTTCTTATACGCTCTATATAGTATTTAAAGATCGCAACTTTTTTAAATTTTATCCATTACTTCTAAGGTAAGGCCCAAACACTATTGCCTAAGCACTACTGCGTAGAGTGCGATCTTAACTGAGATATATACTATCTTTAATTCGTCAATGGCTAAAAAATAGCAGAGATTCTCATAAAAAATATTAAAGGAAAAATTTATGCTATATAATATTCTACCCTAAGAAGGAGGTAGTTAAAGCAGTTTTTGATTCAACTATTTTCACTAGAGACTATATGCCGCATAGAACCAAATAAGCTCGACATTGACTTAAGCAGCCTGGCTTAATTGGTAATCCTTATAGACACGTTGTAAGGCCGTCAACAGCTGATCAATATGCTCATGGGTATGAGCCGGCGTAATTGTAATGCGCAAGCGCTCTTGCCCTACGGGTACGGTCGGATAATTAATCGGCTGAATATAAATTTTGTCCTCATATAATAGCCGGTCGCATATCTCTTTACATAAGGCCGCATCACCCACCACCACGGGGATAATGTGTCCTTGGGTTTCTCGGTAGGGCAGGTTGGTTTTGGCGATTTGTTGCTTGAAATAATTAACCTGCTGCCAGAATTGATCGCGCAAGCCTTGACCGTCCCGCACAAGTTCCATAGAGCGCAAGATAGCTGCTGCATTGGCCGGTGGCATAGAGGTTGTAAAAATAAAACCGGACGCCGCACTGCGGACAAAATCCACAAGATTGCGTTTACCGCTTATATAACCGCCCACCACACCAAACCCTTTGGCAAAATTACCTTGAATAATGTCTATCTGGTCTTGCAAGCCAAGTAATTCTGAAACCCCCGCGCCGGTGGCACCATAAAGCCCCACCGCATGGACTTCATCAATAAATGTTAAAGCGTTATATTTCTTGGCTAACGCAAAGATTTCAACAGCGGGCGCCATATCCCCATCCATCGAATAAACAGCTGTAAAGACAATCAGCTTTGGTTTACTGAGGGGAATTTGTTGGAGCTTAGATTCTAAATCAGCCATATCATTATGGCGAAAGATAAATTTCTCAGCACGACTATTGCGAATTCCTTGAATCATAGAAGCGTGATTTTTCTCATCACTTAAAACAACACATCCCGGCAAACTCGTGGCAAGTGTGCAAATAGATGTATCATTGGCCACATACCCTGATGAAAAAATTAATCCCGCCTCTTTACCGTGAAAATCAGCAATGGCTTGCTCTAAAAGGACATGGGGATTTGCTGTGCCCGAAATATTACGCGTCCCGCCAGACCCAGCTCCATAGATTTTAGCAGCCGACACCATGGCATCCACAACTTGTGGATTTTGGCTTAAAGCCAAATAATCATTACTGCACCAGACAACGACTTCATCAACCGTATTATCATGATGCCAAAGAGCCTTGGGCGCTGCTCCCACAATACGTTCTAAGTTAATAAACACACGGTATCTGCCCTCTGCCTTAAGAGAGCAGAGATAGCTATCAAAAAAGTTATCGTAATCCATTTGTTTCTTGTGTATGAAGCTATATAATAACACTATAAATCATATTCTCTGAAAAACATAACGACAAGGTGACGCGGTTGACGGAAAACTTACCACCTCTTACTCAAAGTCCTTTAATGCCTGTCCTGACAGTCAGCGACTTGTCCGTTGCCCTTAAAAGGACGGTTGAGGATCAATTTGGCTTTGTGCGCATTAAGGGTGAAATTTCCGGCCTTAAGCGCCACACCTCGGGGCATATTTACTATGCTTTGAAAGATGAAAATGCCGTTATTGATGCGGTTTCCTGGCGGGGCTCTTATTCTAATAATCCGATTCAATTGGAAGAAGGTTTAGAAATTATTGCAACCGGCCGCGTGACAACCTATCCGGCTCGATCGAAATATCAAATGATTGTGGAAAGCTATGAAGCCTCTGGCCAAGGTGCTTTGTTAAAACTTCTGGAGGACCGCAAACGCCAATTACAGGCTGAAGGATTATTTGCATCCGACCGGAAGAAAAAAATCCCATCCTTCCCCCAAACCATTGGCGTTATTACGTCACCCACCGGGGCCGTGATCCGCGATATTTTGCATCGCATTGAGGACCGCTTTCCTTGTCATGTTATCGTTTGGCCCGTCCTGGTACAAGGGCCGGGAGCAGCTGAGCAAGTTGCTGCCGCCATCAAAGGCTTTAATGCCCTTCCCCATCCACCCGATGTTTTAATTGTTGCTCGAGGTGGCGGTAGTTTAGAGGATTTGTGGGCCTTTAACGAGGAAATTGTTGTGCGCGCCGCCGCGGAAAGTCGCCTACCACTCATCTCGGCAATCGGCCATGAAACGGATACAACTTTAATTGATTATGCAGCTGACCTGAGAGCCCCCACACCGACCGGAGCCGCAGAATTCGCCGTTCCTGTGCTGTTAGATTTACTGACTTATTTACAAGATCGGGACCGACGTCAACAGGATGTGATGCGGCAACTCATTGACAACCGGCAACTGCGTCTATCAGCACTCGAGCGGGGGCTTGTTAATCCGCAGCGCCTTCTTGAAGATGGAATGCAACGTTTGGATGATTGGGCGGACCGATTGACGCGAGCTCTCCCTCAATTTTGTCAAAATCTCCAAGAACGGTTAGGAATGACTTATAGTCGCTTGCGGCGCCCCCATGAGGTGCTCGAAATCAGTGAAGAACGCCTAGCCCAATTATCAACCCGTTTGGAACAAGCCAGTTTCCATAAGGTTTTAGAACGGGGCTTTGCCTTGATCACTAATCCTAAGGGCGCCCCTATCACGGCGGCAAAAACTTTTCCTGATACGCCTGTTCATCTTACTTTTGCCGATGGCACAGTTGAAGTCATCAAAACAGGTGTCCACCCGGCCCGTCCAAAATCACGGGGAGCAAAACCTGCCCCCCAACAACCCCGCTTATTCTAAGTCTGTTTTATCTTTTGGCAAGGGCTTTAAGCTTGTCACACAAAACTTAACCTTACGAGCTGGACAATTAATACGGCAAGCATGGCCTAAGCCTGGATCAATACGACACCGGAAAGGCAAACAGGAATCCTTACAAATCTTGCTCAACAAAATATGAGTCTTTTTCTGTTCAGGATCTTTGATATCTTTTGACTTTAGATCTTTAACAGAGGCGATCTGATCCCCCAAGCGATATAACTCCTCAATTAAAGGGATATGCTTAGCCTTTTTAGTATGTTGCAATACCTGTTCATGGGTGTAAAATTCTAACACACTATTAGCTTGGTATTTATGATAAATTAGAAATGCAATCGCGCCCACTAGAACGGAGAGGATAATAAAAAGAAAACAACGAGTTTTATTAAGCATGGGTACCTTTCTTATAATTATATTTTGTGTTACCTTAAGTAAGGGTAAATTTTATGTTGCATGTGCCGATCATTTTACCCACATTAAAGAAGAACAGCAACGCTGCTCTTTAATTAGGAGACCTCATAATGGGAATGGAACTCAATTTCGCAATCAGTGCCGCCGCCACCCTTGCAGTTTACTTGATTATGGTTGCCGCTAACATGGAACAAATGTAACATATAATCCTTACATTTTGCTTTTACTTTACGCTTCTCACTCTGCTTAAATTAATAAGCCCATTACTCAAAAAGTCAAAAACAAAAAAAGCTCCTGAACAATCATCATCCAGGAGCTTTTAATTCTAAATAGAAATATTAAAAATATTATTTAGAATCTGCGCCCAGTTCAGTTTTATGAGCTTCTAAAAAGTCATGAACTTCTTTTTGGGCTTGTTCTTTACTATAGCCATATTTCTCCTGAAGCTTTCCTTCCAGTTCAATAGCTGAACCTTTCATTTTTAGGACCTCATCATCCGTGAGCTTAGCCCATTTTTGCTGTACTTTTCCTTTAAATTGCTTCCAATTCCCAATCAGCACGTCTTTACGAGGAGTGTCTGGATTTTGTTCCAAAAATTCTTTAACTTCTTTTTGGGCTTGTTCTTTACTATAGCCATGCCTTTCTTGAAGTTTTCCTTCTAATTCAACAGCTGAACCTTTCATCTTAAGAATATCATCATCCGTAATATTTGCCCATTTTTGCTGAATCTTACCTTTAAGTTGCTTCCAATTTCCGATAATGACATCTTTGTTTAAGTGAGCCATCAAATCATGCTTCTCACCATGACCTGCCTCTTTTTTATCACTTTCAGCTTGTGCTATTGTGATCATTGACAGAATGGTCAGGGCTGAAACACTTAATTTTACTAAAGATTTTTTCATTAATGATACTCCATTGGCTATTGTTGAAAAACCGTTCTTTGAAGATAACGCTTCAGGTGCACTGTTATAAGGTAAATTTAAAAACGTTATTCCTGTAGACTGCATTAACAGCCACAGTTTAGAATTCCACGATAGATTCAGGAAATGAGGGTGGGTATAGTATAAAAAACTCTTTTAGTGATGGGGAGCTGACCACGACAGTCTTTTAAAAATAAATTAGGAAAACAAATTATTTCAAAAAGCTGTGGTGGGCGCTAAAGGATTCGAACCTTTGACCCGCTGATTAAGAGTCAGCTGCTCTACCAACTGAGCTAAGCGCCCTCTTGTGAGGATAGTCTTTTCTAACAAATAATGGAGGGGGTTGTCCAGTAAAAATTTCCCCCTTATAACTTTTTAATTCCATCCTCAGATCAGCGTTTAGAAACTATAGCTTGAAGGCGTTTTAGGATATAGCCCGCCCCGTATAAATTGATATAGATTTATGGTGAGATTTTGGGTGAATTTTCAAGCTTTGAAACCAGCACAAGCCGACCCTAATGAAGCCTTTTAAAAGTGAGAAAAAGGCGTCAAAAGGATACCCAGAAAATGGATTAATTTATATTGGGCTGGCTATAGGCATCATGGTGAATGATAACCTCGGCGGTGGGAAATTTTTCTATAATCATTTGCTCAACTTCTTCGCCAATTTGATGAGCCTCCCACAAAGGTAAATTCTTATCGAGATCTAAATGAAATTGAACAAACATATGATAGCCACTACTGCGGGTGCGCAAATCATGAAACCCATGGATGCGAGGATGACAACTAATTATCTTTTTTATAGCGATTCGCGTTTCATTATCAAGCTCTTTATCCATCAACACATCGACCGAGCTCAGTGCAATTTTAAGAGAAGCTACAAAAATATAAACCGCAATAACACCGCCTACCACCACATCCAACCATAACCAACCAAAATAGACGGATAAGTTCAAACTAATTAAAACACCGATATTCGTTAGAAAATCCGTTTCATAGTGAACAGAATCAGCTTTGATAGCCAAAGATTTTGTCCGCTTAACGACATACCGTTGAAACACAATTAAAGCCCCGGTTATAATAGTGGCGGCCACCATCACCGAATTACCCAGCACAACATGGGAAAGAGGTTGTGGTTCAAACAATCGATGAGCAACATCAATAATAAGCCAAGCGGCCGATCCTGCAATAAAAGCCGTTTGAACAAGTCCACCAATGGCCTCTGCTTTGCCATGGCCAAACCGATGTTCTTTATCAGCCGGTTTAATAGCTTGGCGAATAATTATAAAATTAAGAATAGAGGCTAAAATATCCAGCATAGAATCCACAAGGGATGCTTGAAGGCTGAGTGATCCTGTTTGAAACCAAGCATAAAACTTGGCAAGAACCATGACGCTCGCGGCGCCGATAGCAGCTTTGGAAGCAAGCTTAACTAAAGAAAAATCGGGGGTTAGGGGTACAACATTTTTGTCTTCCATGCGGATCCATTTCGTGTATATACAAGTCGATTATGCAAACGGAAAGGTTGCTCTTCCCAAAATTCAATTTCTTGAGGAATAACGCGAAAACCTGACCAATGAGAAGGGCGCGGTACATTGTCATCCCCAAATTTCAAAGAATAAGCTGCCAAGGCTTCTTCTAATTGACTGCGATCATCCAAAGGACGCGATTGTTTGGACGCCCACGCTCCTATTTGTGAGCCGACGGGACGTGTGGCAAAATAAGTGTTGGCCTCTTCATCACTGACGGGCTCAACAACCCCCTCCACTCGAATTTGCAACCGCAAGCTTTTCCAATGGAAACATAAAGCCACATGGCAATTAACCTTCAAGTCATTGCCTTTACGGCTGTCTAAATTAGTAAAGAAAACAAAATTGCCATCGGTGATACCCTTCAGCAGAACCATACGAACAGAGGGTCGACCCTCCTTATCAGCTGTAGCAAGTGCCATGACATTGGGATCATTTATTTCTTTTTCACCGGCTTGTTGAAACCAGTCATTAAATAAACTAATTGGATCTTGTGGTGGATTAATAATATCCATATCTTCCCCCTCTTTTCAAGATGGTACAAGGAAATAAGCTGAGATGCAATTAGCTATTCCTTAATACTTTCCCCCTATTCTAGAGATAGGGAGTATCCATGATTCGTATTTTATCTTACTCAACACAGCTGGCTGATCACCTGAAGGTTCGCGATGCCCTAAAAGGGATAGAGAAGGCCTGTGGTGTTGGTATTAATACAGAATTTAAAATAGACTCAGTTTTTTCTTTGGAAATTATTGATGAATTTATGAGAAAAGCAGCCATCGAAGGATCACCTATTCACCTGATTCTTTATAATGAAAAAGTAACGGATGAGATTTTAGCTTTACTACCAGACAATTCCCCTATCATTTGTTTAAAGGGATTTGAACAATCTCAAAAATCCTCTCGACCTCAACAAGAGTTAATATTTTTTCATACACTAGAGGATACCAAGGGGTTTCAGCAGCTGGTAAGCAAATGTTTGCAACTGCAATCCTTACGGTATGAGTTGAGCTATTCCCAATCAATCGACTATAATAATAGGTTGTCTCAGTCGAGCTTTATAGAAATTCTCGGAGACCATTTAAACCGAGCTTTTGTTTTAAAGCATGGGGTAGGTTTGATTTTGTTTAAATTTGTCTCCTATGGACGAGAACCCAAACACCTTAAAAGTATGACGTATTTGCTTCAGGAGTATTATCAATTTTTAGATGAATACTTACCATCAGGTTGGAAACTCTATACTTTTGGCACCTCTGATTTAGGATTAATTATTGATGATGTGAGTTGCCGCGATGATTTTGACGCAATGCTTCGTCACGTTCATCAAGAAACCAATAAATTCTTTTCCAATTATGGAATTGTCATGAGCATCGATATGGGTGTGGCTTTGAGTGAGGATAAAATCGTTGATCCTATAGAACTTTATAATCAAGCCTGCGCTGCCTTGTCTGTTGCCAACCGAAAGGGACATGGGTTTATCGAATATTATGGTAAAGAACAAGAACGCAGCCTGCTCTTTTCAACCAAAGTTGAAAGTGACCTTAAACAAGTTTTAATAGACAGAAAGCTAAATGTTGTTTATCAACCTTTGGTCGATTTAAACACGCTTCAGCCTCGAGGAGTAGAAGCTTTAGTTCGCTGGAATCATCCGACATTGGGGCAAATTTCACCTGTGGAATTCCTGCCTATTGCCGAACGCATCAACGGCATGAATGAGCTTGCCGATATCGTCTTTCACCAAGCGTTTGATCACTTAAGAAGCTGGAAGATGCAAGGCCTCAATTTATATATGTCAGTAAATATTGCGGGCCAACAGCTTGTTTCAGGAAAGCTTATTAATCATTTGATGGAAACCACTCAGCTTTATAATATTTCCCCCACAGACATTGACCTTGAAGTCACCGAAGATTTTGACTTAAACTATATAGATCCAATTGTCTACCAGTTAGAAGAATTAAAAAATCTTGGCTTTAAAATTACCATCGATGATTTTGGTATTGGCTATTCTTCCCTCCATTATCTCAGCCAATTTCCCGTCGATAAGATCAAAATTGATCAATCCTTTATCCGGAATTTAAATGACAAAAAAATCAAGATTCTCCAGGCCATGTGTAATCTGGCGCAATTCATGAAAATTGAAACCCTAGTTGAAGGAATAGAAACGAAAGAGCAATTAGAAATGCTTAAGGTTATTGGAACTCAATATGGCCAAGGATATTTGTTTTCCCCGCCTCTCAAAGCTGACAATCTTGAGTTGTTCCTTAATCAATTTAAACCCCACCAGTTTTAGAAGCTTGATTTTATAAAAGGTCTTTATTTAAAAATTTTTTACTGGGTAATCCACATCAATAAAAGATCGAAAAGTTTGGGAACCATGCGAACCATGCATTAAAAATAGCATTTTCAGGGTTGAGCGTTCTCCAGCTTTAGTGATAACATGAGGACGATTTTAGAAAATATAGACAAAGAAACACCCTGAAAAGGTAACAAAAAACAGGGATTGTACCATCAAAGATAAAGCAAGAACCCTATATAAAGAGACGGTAACTCTATTTTACAAAGACAAACGATCGTGGATATATCTAATTACCTCTATTTTTCATATCAGGACAAAATAAAATCCATCTTTCATCCCCTAACTAGCCAAGCTAATTTGAAGATTATTGCCTTTGACCGTCTCTATCCGACAGGGGAAAGATTTTATATTGTTAATGATTTCGATCATGTCGTTTGCTATTTTAAAAAATAATTTTATAAATATGGCTTATTTGAAAAACCTTTTAAAATGCTCCAGTCCTCCTTTAATAGGTGGGACTTTTTACCGCCGGATCCTCAATATATTTATCAATATTTTCAAGATCATTTTAATAATGCCCATGGCTTGACGGTGGTCAAGAAATATCATACTCACTGTGATTTTTTTATCTTTTCTACGTCAGCTAATAATCCATTAATCAATAATTTTTATCTTAATAATAAAGAAATTATTCTTCGCTGTATCGAAGATTTTTATTCAGATATGCACGAAGCTTTGAAAGAATTAAAGTCCCATTGCTTTTGGGTTCCGACTAATAATTCTCATTTAAAGCTCGATCCTTTGTCTGTTTCCTTGTCAAAACGTCAAAGTGAATGTGCTCTTTTATTACTTAAAGGTCTAACGACCAAGCAAATTGCCCAAAAAATCAATCTTTCTCCTCATACAATAGAAGAATACCTAACGCATCTAAGAGAAAAATTAGAAGTCGCCAATAAGACACTGTTAACCCTTATAAACTAACTGATCTTTATAAAAAAGGGCTGAGTTCCTTTCGTTGAGCCTTTTCGCTCCTGTAAACAAGAAAAGAAGAATAGGGCTATTAATGAAGGAGGGAGAGATTTTTGCAAAGTTGCAATAGCCTCCCTCGCGTTTCTTAATGCTTGACGCTGATGAACAAAGCCCTCAATCAATTGAGGGTTAAGCGGCCTCTTCTCCTAACATTTGACTAAAGAACAAAGAATTAGGCCCTTGCGACTTAGTCGCTTGAAGAATAAGAGGGATTAGCTTTTGAGGAAGAATTTTATAATTTTCAATTTCTGAAATAGGACGCCAGACAAATTGGTGGAAGGCATGATCAACAGCTTTAGGCGGATTATCTAAATCTAAGGCTGGAATTTCCACTTTATAGACAAGATTTAATTCGTGATAGATTCGTCCCTTTCTATCCCAGGTACATTCCAAAGCGCCTGCAAAATTAAGGCTTGAACCATCGACATTCATTTCTTCCTTAAGTTCTCTTTTCAAGGCTGCAATGGCAGATTCTTTATACTCAACGTGGCCTCCCGGCAGAAAATAAAGATCAGAGGCGAACTCTTTATTACTTTCTGTTACGGTCGTTAAAAGGATATGATTTTTATAAGTAATTATAGCGCGTACAATTATATTAACACCATCATAGCGATGCGCTGTCGCATTAGTATTGAGTTTAGCAACGCATTTTCCATGTTTTTCATCTTTAAAGGGGGTCTTAATAAAGGCATCTAAACACCCTTTTGCCTCTTCAAAAGTTGAATATTCACTGCCGAGACAAAGGACATTTGCATTAAGTTTGCTGCGAACAGATATAACATCGTCTGAAGTGCGACACATGGCGGCCCGTATCTGACTCGACCGATTGGCAGAAATTGCAACACCCTGTCCACTATCACAAACGATCACGCCTAAGGCATTAGTATTATTGTGAAGTTCATTCATAAGCAGTTTGGTAACATCAACATAATCAAGAGAAGATCCGACCTCAATACCCGCATCTTTTACTTCTATACCTAATGATTGTACATATCGACTAAGAGAATTTCTTAACTCTATGCCCTTATAATCACTCGCAAAAACAATCTTCTTATTTTCCATTCCTACGTTCCTCACTCAGTTTTAAAAATTACCTAATACAGCTATCACTCTAGAGAAGGTTATAGTTAATAACTTTTCACCAAACAGCCGCTGCCTCTCAAAGCCGTAACTAATTTTTCTATCACCTTCACACAATTAAACGTTATTATTTTTTTCAAGGATCTGCAATTTTCTTCTAATCGCAGCATAGCGGTATCCGTGATATTCTTACATCCACTTAAGTCAATAGAGATCAGGTTAGGACAGTGATCCGATATTGCTAGGCTCTCCTTAATCAGTGAGATCTTCCTGCCAGGCTAAATCAATCACCTGAATTTCTGAACAATTATTGACCAAACTAATAATATTTTCGTCAGTAATATTATCTTTTCCTGTGGCTTCATTCTTCTTATAGAACCCTCTGAGATTGATTTTCTCAAGAGACGGACTGTTGCGCGCTAATTCTGCAAGAACTTCATCGTTAACAGCATTAAAAGATCTTTTTAAATGGGTAATACGGAGGCCCTTACAACGCTTTACTGCAGGCGCGACTAACCTATATAGCTTCTATGGTTTCTATCATCTAAATCTCAAACTGGATACCTTGAGCCAATGGTAAGGTTGTGGAATAATTGATTGTATTTGTTGCCCGGAGCATATAGGATCGCCAGGCATCCGATCCCGATTCACGTCCACCTCCCGTTTCTTTCTCCCCCCCAAAGGCACCCCCAATTTCAGCACCACTGGGACCAGTATTGGTATTTGCGATGCCACAGTCACTGTCCAACCTTAGAATTTAAGAACTTCTATTCAGTAAGACAAACTATCCCAAGAATTGAAAATATGCGGATGATTCAACAAACCTAAACCTTGGTCAAGCTGCTTTCCCTCAATTTTGTAAATCTAATGGTTTAATGTGCCTGGCTTTAGACCGCACTGACAAGAACTATAGCATCACCTTACAGAAATAACAGAGCTGCGAATACCTTATGCCGTTTAATACTTTTATTCTTGATACCAGGGATCTAAGAAGCTCCAGAATAAGTTCTGCTTATTACCTATTTGCTTTTAGTCATAGATAGACTCAAAAGTTATGAAGCGAACAATCCATCCAGTCTTATCACGTATATTCCATTAGAAATTTATTAAATATTATTTAACTTAAGGGAAAAATTTTAATATTTTCCCTCTTTTGCCAAGCAAGCAAGTAGAGGTAGTACTTACTTCTAATAACAAACATTCTAGAGGAGGTTAAAATGCACTTGCGTTAGCTTCTATGAATATCCTGCACTATAAAATCCTAAAGTTACAGTAACCTCTAAGTTTTGGAAGTAATAAGAAGGATTCTACTAAACTTTAGAACTGTTTCCGGCTAACTGCTTATCTAACAATATCCATAGAACTTAACGTGTTAAGTAAAATATTTTTGTAAATATAATTTGTATCTTTTAATAAAGTTTAAACAAGAAAACAGGATTAAATAACATGAAAAAAAATTTTTTCTCTCTTTTATCGGCCTCACTCTTTATAAGCTCATCTGTTATAGCAGCTGAAATCCCTGCGAATTTTAAGCCCGCAGAAGGAGTACAATATGCTATTTCTCCGAAGAACTTACCTAATTATTTTGTAACTTTTGCCACTAAAAAAAATGATAATGGGCACTATTTACAGGTAGCGCCCCTTGAAACCCCTGGAGTTAATGAAAGATGGAGCATTACAGCTGCTCCTGCTGCTCCCGGCCATTTCA
Source organism: Candidatus Paracaedibacter acanthamoebae (assembly GCF_000742835.1). Taxonomy (GTDB): domain Bacteria; phylum Pseudomonadota; class Alphaproteobacteria; order Paracaedibacterales; family Paracaedibacteraceae; genus Paracaedibacter; species Paracaedibacter acanthamoebae. The sequence continues at coordinate 1,956,961 of NZ_CP008941.1, forward strand.
GGATAAAGAAAGGAATGGAAAATACTTCCGGCATCTCTTTTATAATTTACAACGATGAAAAAAGTTCTAAGGGTCAATATATGCAAATGACACCGACTCAAAGTCTAAAAGATCGTGGATTTTGGAAGATCACAGCCGCACAAAAAGCTCCTGGTTATTTTAAATTAGCACCCAAATCTTTACCTGGATTTTTCGCAGTTTATTCAGCAGATGAAAAAACTGAGAATGGCGGATTCCTTTTGCAAATAGCCTCTTCTGAGAATCCTGGAAATGAGCGCTTTTTTTCCTTAGTGCCTCAGGATTATACACTTGCAGCGACTGTAACAAACTTTAATTTTGGCGATGATATTGAAGCTAAATTAAAGGCTGCTGCTCTACCCGACCTTTCTAGTGTTCAAACCGTGCAAGTGAAAGGTGTGGATTTGGGCGTTAAAATAGGAGGTGATTATAAAAAAGATATTACAGAAACTTTTACTTGGGGACTCAATGAAAAGCTCGGGATATCTATACAAACAACTATCCAGGCTGGCATTCCCTTGGTTCTTGAAGGGAAAATAACTTTAGGGGGCTCATTTGAATTTGCCTCAAATCAGAGCTGGACAAACACTCAAATGAGAAGCTTTACGGCTAAGGCTGAAATGAGCCCAAAAGATCCAGGCACCTATAGAATAGGAAATATTGTCTATGTAGCCACTAATGTTACATTGCCGTTTACTGCAACAGCGACATATACCGCACTCTCAAAAGACGAGCAATTGTCAGCCAAAGCTGTAAAAGCTTTATGTAAGTATAATGGGTTAACGTCAAAAGTAATAAGCAAAGATACTAATTCTATTAGCGTTGCTGTTAGTGGAAAGCTGAAAACTACTTGCGGCGTCTACCAAGAAACAATAGCGGAAAAGATTGCTTAGTAACTTTTCAGTTTATCTTATAGAGTTAAGATAGGGGGAGGGGCTTCAATGCTAGGGGCCCTGCCCCCTTGTCAACCTTCAAGATTTCCAACAAGGAGGAATTTTCAAGACCTGAAAAAAAGAATATTAAAGCCTCCTAAAAAAGTTACTAATTTATACTGGTCTGGTTAATACTTAAGCAGCAAGAGCTTCCTTTTCCTTAATGCGTTCAATATGAGCACCACACTGACGGAGCTTGGTTTCAATATGCTCATAACCCCGGTCTAAGTGATAAACACGGCTAAGTATCGTTTCCCCCTCAGCCGCAAGCCCAGCTAGAACCAGCGAAACTGAAGCCCGTAGATCGGTTGCCATGACCGGCGCCCCACGCAGTTGGCTGACCCCTCGTACCAAGGCAGAGGACCCATGAACGGTAATATTAGCCCCCATTCGGCATAATTCAGGCACATGCATAAAACGATTTTCAAAGATAGTTTCAGTCATCATGGACGCTCCTTGACACACTGTCATCAATGCCATCATTTGTGCTTGAAGATCCGTTGCGAATCCTGGATAGGGTTCCGTCATGATATCCACACCGGCAATAGGTTGGGCTGAGGACTTGACCCAAAAACCATCCTGACCTGCTTCAATGATAACCCCTGCTTTTTGCAAGCTGCTAATAAAGCTTGGCAATAAATCAATGCTGGTATCTTTAAGATACAGTTCACCGCCTGTAATTGCCGCCGCAATAGCAAAAGTTCCCGTTTCAATACGATCAGCAATGACGCGGTGTGTTGCTTTGTGCAATTTGCTCACGCCCTCAATGGTGATGGTGTCTGTTCCATCTCCCTGAATATTGGCTCCCATGGATCGTAAACAGTTGGCTAGATCCACAATTTCTGGCTCTCTGGCTGCATTAATAAGTTTAGTTGTTCCTTTTGCTAAGGTTGCTGCCATCATAAGGTTTTCGGTTGCCGTCACAGAAACGATCGGCATTGTAATAGTAGCTCCCCTCAATCCGTTTGGCGCTTCCGCATTAATATAACCGTCTTTTAACTCAATCTTTGCACCCAGCTCTTCCAATCCCCGTAAGTGAATATCAACAGGCCGTGTGCCAATAGAACATCCGCCGGGTAAGGAAACACGAGCCTCCCCACATCGGGCAACAAGAGGACCAAGCACCAAAATGGATGCCCGCATTTTACGCACGATATCATACGGTGCTGTTGTGTTGTTGATAGCCTGAGCATTAAGGGTAACTTTTTTAGCCTCTAAATCCCGACTCACAGTCAGACCATGCTGTTCCAACAGATCAATCATGGACTTAATATCTGCTAGATCTGGAATATTTGTCAGTTCTAAAGCTTCATTGCTTAAAAGAGCTGCTGTCAAAAGGGGCAAAGCCGCATTTTTGGCACCACTAATTGTTATTGTTCCTCGAAGTGGTGTTCCACCAATAATGCGAATTTGATCCATTTTTGCTCCTGGCGATTTAAACGTCTTTATATAAAAATTATTTTAGACCTGTTACGGCACAGATCTATCCTTATTCGTATATCACAACCGGCGTACCTTCTTCAACTTCTTCAAATATTTCATCTATTTCATTATTCGCCATGGCAACACATCCGGCTGTCCAATCAATCCAACGATGAAGTTTTTGCATAAAATAAGGCATATACTGTAAATAGCTGCGTATACCATGAATACACAAGTGATCTCCGATGTTAATACCGCGTGCATCGGCATCAGCTTTCTCTTCTGGCGTTGGATAATTTAGAATTAAGCTTTTATGGTAATCTGTGGCTAAAAGTTTACGGCGAATCTCATAATGCCCTTCTGGTGTCCGTTTATCATCCTTATCCATCTTCCGCCCTACAGACTGTCTACCCAAAGAAACCTTATAGGTTTTCAGGACTTTATCATCCTTAATGAGATTCAATTCATGACGATGTTTGATAATTTCGATACTATCCACCCGAGCAACAGCTCCCTGTATGCCCATTAAAGATAGTATCAAAAATCGGAGAATAAACGTCATAGCCTTGGCAAAGTAACTCCACGTTGCCCCATGTATTTACCACTGCGGTCAGCATATGAAACTTCGCAGTCACTCGTCCCTTTTAAGAATAGGAATTGGCAGACCCCTTCATTAGCATAGATTTTGGCTGGCAAGGGGGTCGTATTTGAAAACTCAAGCGTTACATGACCTTCCCATTCTGGCTCAAGCGGTGTTACGTTAACGATAATGCCGCACCGCGCATAAGTTGATTTACCTAAACAAATGACCAACACATCACGCGGAATCCGAAAATACTCGACTGTGCGGGCCAGAACAAAGCTGTTCGGTGGAATAATGCACACATCAGTTTCTTTTTCAACAAAACTAGTTTCGGAAAAGTTTTTTGGATCAACGATAGCATTATGAACGTTGGTAAAAATCTTAAATTCTGGAGCACAGCGCGCATCATAACCATACGATGAAACACCATATGAAATCACATCTTGCCGGACCTGCTTTTCAACAAATGGCTCAATCATACCATGCTTTAAAGATTGTTCACGAATCCACGAATCTGGCAAAATACCGCCATTCATTTGGATTTGTTCTAATGTTTGTTTTGCAGCTGCAGTATTCATGACATATTCCATATATTTCAAGTCTTTTTACTCTTGAAAGTATCAGGATTTAACGATCACTGTCCAATTGTTTTTGAGGCATACCGGACTGGTCGCGGTCTCGCTGTTGTTGCTTGCGACGTTTAAGATTTTCTCTTAAGGCATCGGCCATACGCCGAGCCTTTTCTTCGGGAGTAATTTTTTCGCTCATAATCTGATTTATAAGAGCTTCATCTATTTTCTGCAACAAAAAATCTTGCATTTTAATCGTAAGATATGAGATTCTGCAGACATCATCTTTTGCCGCTGTGGCTCAGAGGTAGAGCACACCCTTGGTAAGGGTGGGGTCGAGAGTTCGATTCTCTCCAGCGGCACCATTAATTTCTTTCCCCTCACCACATTTTCTGAGATAATAAGGCCAACGATATAATTAAGAATCTATTGTAATGGCACGAAAATTTTCATCTCGCTCATCCCGATTGCTTCCCCCTGAAATTTGGGATTTAATTCGCAAACGAATGCACCAGTTTTCTGGCTTTTCAATTACTTGTCTCGGCATTCTAGCCCTTTTAAGCATTGCTTCTTATAACCCAGCCGATGCATCGTGGAACACAGCAAATGGGGCTAATCCCTTAAATTGGCTTGATTACCCAGGGGCAGTTATCGCTGACCTTTTACTCCAGTCTTTTGGTGTTGGAAGTTTTATGGCAATTTTCGCTCTTTTCGTGTGGGGAGGAGTGTTAATGATTGAGGATCACCTATCACGTCCTTTAACGAAATTTATCCTTTTAATACTTGCTTTAGCTTTAGCCTCTATCGCCTTAACAGCCGTGCCTACTCACCGTTGGTTTTTTGACCTACAAAATATTGGTGGGATTTTTGGATCCATCCTCTTAACTATTTTAGTCAAATTAATTCCCGCTCAATTTAAGGGTGCCATTCAAATCGTTAGCGCTGCTCTGTGTGGCATTATTTACGCGGGTGCATTAGGCTTAAATCTTCATCAATGGTCCAGAATTTTTGGTCGCCTTAAAACAATTTGGACACAGATCCATAAGGCAGGATCGTGGATTGCCTCATATCTTCTGCGTCGTCCATCAAAACTTCCAACTTCCTCTCACGACGAAGAACCGCCTGTTCTTAATAAAGCAGTTTTGCGGGCTAATGTGACTGATAAACCTGTAACCTCCGGCGCTCAGGCGTCGATGGCTATCCCAATTAAGACATCGTTGTATGAAGAAGCTAATTATTCAGATGCTGCCATCGATCAATATGAAGAATCTTTAGTCAGCAAATCGCCCAAATCAGCTGCGGTTAAAGTCAGTACGTCCTATGCTGTCGATGATTATCAATTACCATCTATTGATCTTTTGGATGTTCAACCGAAAAAAATCTCTAAAAGCATCTCGGATGAGCAACTGCAAAGTTATGCCGCTCAACTTGAACAAGTTTTGAGTGAATTTGGCGTGCGCGGTGAGATCGTTGGCGTTTGCCCTGGCCCCGTTGTCACCTTGTATGAACTTAAACCGGCAGCGGGCATTAAAACCTCTCGCGTTATTGGTCTGGCTGATGATATTGCCCGCTCCATGAGCGCCCACTCCGCACGTATCGCTGTTATTCCGGGTCGCAATGTGATTGGGATCGAACTTCCAAATCCAACGCGAGAAACCGTGTATATGCGGGATTTATTATTGTCGGAAGATTATCATAAACATTCAGCCAGCCTGGCGATGATTTTGGGCAAAGATATCGGCGGCAACCCCATTATTGCTGACTTAGCACGCATGCCCCACTTGCTGGTCGCAGGTACCACAGGATCAGGTAAGTCCGTGTCTGTTAACACCATGATTTTATCCTTACTATATCGACTGTCACCGGATCAGTGTAAATTCATTATGATTGACCCAAAAATGCTTGAATTTTCCGTTTATGATGGTATTCCCCATTTGCTAACGCCCGTGGTAACAGATCCTAAAAAAGCCATTGTCGCTTTAAAATGGGCGGTTCGGGAAATGGAAAGCCGCTATCGGGCCATGTCAAAGCTCGGAGTCCGCAATATTGATGGCTATAACACTCGCATTCAAGAAGCCCGTCAAAGTGGGGAGATTCTGATGCGCCGTGTTCAAACAGGCTTTGATCCCGATACGGGCAAACCTATTTTCGAAAATCAATCTTTGGATGTAACGCCTCTCCCTTACATTGTTGTTGTTGTCGACGAAATGGCTGACTTAATGCTCGTTGCTGGCAAGGAGATTGAAGCCGCCGTTCAACGTCTGGCTCAAATGGCCCGAGCCGCCGGTATTCACTTAATTATGGCAACCCAACGTCCCTCGGTGGATGTGATTACGGGAACGATTAAGGCCAACTTTCCAACCCGTATCAGCTTTATGGTTACCAGTAAAATTGACAGCCGTACAATTCTCGGTGAACAAGGTGCTGAGCAGTTATTAGGCCAAGGTGACATGCTTTATATGGTTGGTGGCGGTCGATTGCTACGTGTGCATGGCCCGTTTGTCAAAGATACAGAGGTCGAACGCATCGTTCAGTTCCTTAAAAGCCAAGGAGAACCCAGCTATATCGATAGCGTCACTGAGGATGATGGTGAATTTTCCACTGCCAATGGCTCAGAGCCAGAGGGAGGAGATGCTTTGTATCAGCAAGCCGTTGAGTTGGTCCGCCGTGAAGGGAAAGCATCCACAAGTTTTGTCCAACGCCATTTACAAATTGGCTATAACCGCGCCGCAAGAATGATTGAACAGATGGAAAAAGAAGGCCTCATCAGTCCGGCTAATCATGTTGGTAAACGAGAAGTAATTGGCTAACAATATCCATTAGGGTGGGCTGATTTACTGCCATTAACAAGGAGCAAACAATGACTTATATTCTACGCACAGTTTTAGCCACAGTATTAATGATCATGGCAACACAAGCAGCTGTTGATCCAGCCTTAGTTAAAAAAGTTGAAAATTATCTAAATGGCATCAAAACTTATCGGGCCCGCATCCTTCAAACCAATGACAATGGCAGCACTCAAAAAGGTTGGTTTTATATGGAACGGGGGGGGAGAAAGCAATTCGGCAAAATGCGGATTGAGTATGATGCTCCCCTTAAGGATTTAATGATTGTTGATGGCCATGACTTCATTTTTTATGATGACCAGGCTAAGGAAAAAAACACCTATGATATAGAAGCAACACCAGCGGCTTTCTTACTTCGCCGTAAAATTGATTTACATAATGATCTTAAGATTGTTGAAAAGGCTGTTGACGGGACTGAACTGGGCTTAAAAGTTATTCGCTCTGGCGATGAATCAGGTGCTGCTTTAATTTTAAAATTTTCAACATCGCCTATTTTTAAACTTAATGGTTGGGCTGTTATTGATCCCCAAGGGTTGATGACCCGTGTGCATCTTGAAGAAGTTAATATTGGCATGAGTCTGGATGCCAACTTATTTAAATATAAGGGCTAAGCATCAATGGCATTAGCTTGGACTTATTTAGTAATAGCAGGTCTGTTAGAAATCGTTTGGGCGATCGGCCTTAAATACGCTCAAGGATTTACTCAATTATGGCCAAGCGTTATAACCATTCTATCCATGATCGCAAGTATATTCTTACTAGCAAAGGCAGTTGAAACCCTTCCTCTCGGTACTGCTTATGCCATTTGGGTAGGGATTGGAGCGTGTGGTACCGCCTTATTGGGCATTCTATTACTACAAGAAACAGTCTCACCAATGCGTATTTTCTTTTTAACTTTATTGATCATTTCAATCGTTGGATTAAAAATGAGCAGTAGCTCTTAAACCCTGATACTTAAGAAACAAATCACAATGACCCTATAAGGGGAACCTAAAAGCTATAATGAAATTGATGTATCTTATTTATTGCGGACGATTTCACGGTTATAAATTAAGTTTGCCAGAAGATATATAGAGATTTTATCATATAACAATTCAATAGGTTAATATTTAAGTGAAACAGATCACAATTATCCTATAGTCGGAGGAGGAGATATGGGCTAAAATTGGCTTATGTTATTTTTATTCAGAGTGATTTCACGGTTATGAATTTTTTAAGAAGTATTTTCCTGGGAGTCTCGTTGATGCTGACTCCCCTGTTGGCAACTCAAGCAACCCTCGAACACACAACCGTTGAATTGCTGAGTGAAGTCGAATCAATTAAACCCAGCCAACCCTTCTGGCTTGCTTTTAAAATAACGATGAAACCTGGCTGGCACACTTATTGGAAAAATCCAGGTGATTCTGGTCTTGAAACCCAATTGACATGGGAACTTCCCGATGGATTTTCCGTCTCTCCTATTCAATGGTTACCCCCTGAACGCTTACCACAGTCAACCTTAGTGTCTTTTGGCTATACCAATGAAGCCTATCACCTCGTCCAAATAATTCCTCCCACGGATCTGTTGCAGGATAAGTATACATTATCCGTTCAAGCCAATTGGTTGGTTTGTGAAGAAACTTGTATCCCTGAAGAAACAAAATTAGCCTTAATCCTGAATCGGTCTCAAGAAAATGATTCTCTTTATAGCCAACATAAACCATTGATTGATGAGTTAGTCAGTGAACTTCCTGAAAAACCTGATCAATTTGGAGAATATCAAGTCAAAGGCGACAATGTTGTCTTTTACCTGCCAGCAGGTTTTCTAACCGATAGAAAAATTAGTGAAATTGTCTTCTTTCCTGAAGAAAAAGGCGTTATCCAAAATAGTATGCCACAACATTGGTCGATCAAAGATAACCATGTGGTCATGACAATTGCTAAAAATCACACATTTCCTGATCGTATCACAGGCTTGATCCAAGCCACCGATGCTGAAACTAAGACGATAAAATCCTACCAACTTTATTTTGGCAAAGTTGAAGTAGCTCCTATTAAACAAGGTTTAGAAACTACCTTGTGGGGCGTTTTATTGCTCGCCTTACTAGGCGGATTGGTCCTCAATGCAATGCCTTGTGTTTTCCCTGTACTGTCTTTGAAAGCTGTCACCATTGCTAAGAAGGCCCATCACCAACCAAGCTTTATCCGTCAACAAGGGCTGCTTTATACGTTGGGCGTCATCGTTACATTTCTAACATTGGCCTCAGTTCTCATTGGTATTAAACAGACGGGAGAAACTGTGGGATGGGGCTTTCAAATGCAAAATCCTTATTTCATTGTTTTTATGACTTATCTAATGTTCTTTGTCGGCTTAAGCCTCTCGGGTGTGGTGTATCTGCCTATCTTATTTGGCAATACCCAAGCGACTATCAATGATGAAACGAGTAAGTGGGGCAGTTTTTGGATTGGCATATTGGCGGTTCTTGTCGCTACACCGTGCACCGCTCCTTTTATGGGCGTCGCCATTGGGTATGCCATGGGTCAACCTTCTTTTATTATTTTTCTGGTTTTCTTAAGCTTGTCTATTGGCTTTGCCTTACCTTATTTATTAATCAGCCTATTCCCTGCTGCTTTAAAAGTTTTACCTAAACCGGGGCGGTGGATGGAAACTTTTAAAGAATTTATGGCTTTTCCGATGTATGCCAGTGTTGCCTGGCTGTTATGGGTTCTGGTCCAGCAGACAGGATCGCGCGGGCTTATTATCTGTCTCATGGGGTTAGTGCTTATGGCCTTTAGCATTTGGATTTGGCAACGCCATCGTCACCGATCCCCGATAGCTAAGATTCTTATGATGCTTGGACTGGCGACTCTCACGGTTGCACCCATTGCCTATTTACAGCAGCCGCAAGAAATTGTCAGGGTTGAGAAATTTTCCCGCCAACGGCTTCAAGAATTAAGGGCCCAAGGCCGCCCGGTATTTGTGTACGGCACAGCAGCTTGGTGTATTACCTGTAAAGTCAATGAAGTTGCGCTGAAATCAACAGCTGTTCAATTGCTTTTTAAAGATAATGACATAGCCTTTTTAGAAGCCGATTGGACGAATCAAGATGCTGAAATTACCGATTATCTTGGCAGCTTTGGGCGCAGTGGTGTGCCGCTGTATGTGTTTTATTCAAAAACCGGAGAATCCCAGATTCTTCCCCAGATATTAACCGAGTCAATCCTCGTTGAAACTATCATGAATGGAGGATAATTATGAAAAAATTGTTAGCCGTTGTTGCTGCAGGTTGCAGCATTCTAACTGCACAAGCAACACAAGAAGGTGCCAAAATATCTGCGACAAACAGACGCTCCTCTTAAGGTAGATGAAATGGCGCTTAATTTATCATCGACAATCAAAGCAAAATCCTCTTACATTTAGCTTACTAAATTAACAGACTGTACACTTAACCTTAAATATCAACTACAATAATCAGAGAGATGATAATATGAAAATATACTATAAAATTCTTACATGCTTATGTTTTGTATCTTTGCTTTCAGGATGCGCACAACGGATAGAAAATTCAAAGCTGGCTCCTGAGGTTCTAGCAAAACCAAGTTCAGTATTAATTACGCATATATCTAATATAGAAAAGCCAGATTTTTATACAGGAGGCCGACAGGGTATTTTGGATATAGCCGTAAATCAAATGAGGGGACACAATATCAAAGAAACTTTGCAAACAATAGATGCAAAGCCAATTCTCATAGAAGATTACTATCAACCATTCACTGATTCCTTATCATCAAAGTCATTCAAGGTTATAAAAGCTCCAGCTTCTATATTACCGCAAGATCTTAAGGAGGCAGCAGACGGTAATATCAAATATGCTCCATATGATTTCAAAGATTTTAAGAAAAAATACAATGTTGATTATGCCCTCATTCTTGATGGTGGTTTTGGCATTTGGCGTGACCATTATTCTTTTATACCAAGGGGTGCTCCTCTAGGTGTTGCAACAGTAAAAATTTATATGGTAGAGTTAAAAACTAACTCCATCGTGGGATATTATGAAATTAATTTTTCTAACTCTATAGATGGTAAGTGGGATGCCCCACCAAACTATACTAATTTGAAAGAATCATCAAAAGAGGCATTAAGTTTAGCTCTTAAAAAAGCTCACTCATATTTTTTCAAAGTAAGCAATCCTTCCTAAGGGGGGATTGTTAAAACGAGAAAACTACTTCTACTGAATAATTTAATAAGTTTGTATAAAAAACTCGGTCCCAAGGGACCGAGTTTTAAAGCAATTTTAATTGGCAGACTTTTTTTGGCCTTTGTCTGTTTCTATAAACTAATTTTATATATATCGCCGTATAATTTCTTCCTTGGCATTTCCAATAGTCTGCACGAAACAGCTGCAAGCCCACAGTTTTCCATCCTAAAAATATTTCTTCTTAATTTCAGGGAGAAGCCTAAAAAATTGTCGTTCTAAAATGCTTTTAGCGATTGATGTCTGAGGGCAATGCCTGGTGACCTGACCGAACAACCATATGAATATGATTTACCAAAATCTCTAACTCAACCGTTTAAATATTACAGTTGTCTCCCCATTCTTCGAATAGACAATGAATAGGAATTTTACTCTCCTGTTCATTGATATTGCGCAAATTTAGAAATAAAATATGCTCCTATTAATCTCAGATTTTTCCACTTGAATGGCAAGGTTGAACATTCGCATAGATAGGCTTGATCGAGTAGAATTTTATTAGGTTATCCATTTCACTGACAATATTGACATTCAAAAAACTGGAAGGATGGGGGAAAATCTATAATTGCCATAGACCTCCTTCTGCCTTAAAAGATAAAATTCCTTTTGAAGTTCTAAAAGAGGATTTTATTTACTAAGGTATAAATGTTGCACTAACCTTAATTAATATCCAATCATCTAGACTTTCTCCCTATCATTTATTCGTCTCTTTTGGCTTTTCTTTCTGTTGAGCCTTTATAGCCAGCTTTGTCTGACTATCTTCGAGCATAACGAGTGTCACAGTTCTAACCTTTGCTTCATCCATAACAGCCATGATTACCCCTGCCTTTTTAGGATTCATTGCTTTCACAATTTGGCTTAATGCCGTAATTTCTAATTTATTGAATATGGCTGCAGCTTCTTCAGGCTTCATAGTTTCATAGATTTTCACCATCTGGGCCACATTCATTTGCTCTTGCTTAGTCAAAGCATCTTTCGTTTCTTTTATATCTTTGCGAACTTCTTCTAATTGGGTAATCTGATCTAAAATCTTACTTTCCGCTATTTTGGCGATTTCTTCTTTCTTAACCAACTCAGCCCGGTCATCCGCAATGGTGGTATCGCCTTCTTTTTTAGCCATTGCTTTTAAAATTTTTACCTGGTTTTCATCTAAATTTAAGGGGTCGAACTCAGTTTTTTTCTCTGCCGCAGCTGCTTTGTCAGCCTTTTCCGTGGTTACAGCTGGAGGGGCGGCTTTATTGTCAGAGGTCGATTTTTCTGAAGTCGCAGGCGTTTCTGGTTTCTGTTCTGGCGCAGCATTCGCTTGCGAAACCAGCGAGGTATTGCTTAAATCAATTAGTTGTCGATGATGCCATATATCCTCAGCTCTATAAATAACGCACAATCCTGCGACCAGAATAACCATTAAATTTAAATCTGGGCGCCAGGACAAAAGCTTGAGAATTACTTTTATGGCTTCATGCTGCATGAGTACGGGCCTTGCTGGTTACTTTTTTGACTGCCTTGCTTGAGAAAAAGGATTCTAGGGCCGGTTTTTTAGGGGAGATGGAAACTTCCTCTAAAATGTCGGGCTCTATGCTCTCTGGCAGGGGGGCAACTTTATCTGCAACAGTTGCCTTCAATTTAAAAGGCGCTAACGGCTTCAGCTTTTTCTTAACCTTTGGCTGTTGTGCTTTTTCTGTTGTCTCACGGGTTTCTTTCTCTAATGTTTCTTTGATAATGGGGAATTCTTGTTGCCGACCTTTTGCAACAAGCGCCTCTAAATGGTCTGCTAATTCATTGGCTCGTGAAACTAAAAAGTCTAAATCATTTTTGATCATCAATGCTGGCGGAATTCGAGAGGTGATAATGTGATCCACTTCACTCGAGATATTTTTCAATTCTTGCATTTGGGTGCGCGTCTCAATTAGAGTCCGGGCATAATCCTTCATCATTGGTAGCATTTCTGAATGCAACACTTTAAAGTTTGCTAAAGATTTGGATAACCGTGCTGAATGAATGATGACACCAACTAATAACCCAATCATAATAATATCAACTAGTATTGGCATTTACGCCTCCTCATTATTTATAATATGGTCAATTTTGACCGCTACATTTCCTGCTTTTTTACCAACTGCCCCCATAAATAAGGGAATATCGCCACAAACGATTTTGACCAACGACTCAGGCTTGGCATTCAGTTGTAATTGGCTGCCCACTTTCCAATCCATGACGGTCGACAATTCTAACATTATCTCATCAAGAATTGCTTCTACCTCCAAATCTGTATGGAGTAATTCCTTAATTAAATGGCTTTCCCAAATGGAGTCACGTCCAAATTTTTCACCCATAAAGTTCTGTAATAACAACTCACGAATAGGTTCAAGCGTCGCATAAGGAACCAATAATTCAATACATCCCCCCCGCGTATCCAATTGAACACCTAAGCGCACCATAACCGCAACATTAGTTGGACGGGTAATTGAGGCGAACTTTGGGTTGGTTTCCATTCGATCAAAACGGAAAGTGATCGGGCATATGGGATCAAAGGCCGCACTGAGATCCGATAAGAACACCATAACTAATCGTTCAATCAAACTCATTTCAATGGTTGTAAAGTGGCGATTATCAAATCGCATCGGTGCATTCCCTCGCCGCCCCCCTAACAAAACATCAATCATGGTGTAAATTAGGTCTGTATCCACCAGGACAATACCATGGTTGTCCCACTCTTCTGCTAGAAATACATTGACCATAGCAGGGACGGGGATACTATTCATATAGTCACCAAATCGAACAGACGAAATAGACTCTAAGGAAATTTCAACATTTTCACCGCTAAAATTACGCATTGTGGTTGTCATCAGGCGTACCAAACGATCAAAAACGACCTCAAGCATCGGCAATCGTTCATAATAAACGGCACTGCTGCTGACCAGCGATGAAATTCCTTGCTGCGCGCTTGTCGATCCCTTTAGAAAACCAGACCCACTATCGTCCGTGTAAACTGACTTAGCTTTATTAGAATCAGCTTCCGTTTCACTGGCCAGAGGCTGCTCTTCTGCAATTTCAATTTCTGGCTTATCTTCTTGGTCACTCATAAACTGTCTCCGGTTACTGAATCAAGAAGGGACCAATAAGGATATCCGACGCTTTATCCGGAGCCAGGACATTATTCGTTCGGGTCAATAGCTCATTCCGAACACGTTGCAAGCCCGCCGAGCCGGCTAAATCTTCAATATCCAAGCCTCTTAAGTATTCTTGAAACTGATTGATAAGAATCGGCTTCAATTTTTCTACTTTTTTACCGACTTCTTCCGTGGGAGACTGAACAATAAAAGTAACTTTTAAAAAGCTGGACTTACCACTTGCATTTCTAAGATTCAATAAGATTTCAGGAAGAGTTGTAAAGGCAACTTTTGTCACATCAAGCTCAGGAGTGGCGGATTCTTCTTTTTTAACCTCTTCCTTAGCAGGTTCTTTATGGCCTAATAAACTCGCGCCAACGGGCGTAAAAAACAGACCCGCAGCCACAACAATTAGAAGAACAAATATTCCAATAATGATAATTTTGCCTTTGCCACCATCGCTGCTGACTGGTAACCCTGCATTTTCTTTTTCTTCAGACATAAAATCCTCGACAGTAAATTAGCTATCTAGTGTCAGAATAAAATGTATTTTGCTAAAATTTTATTAACTGGAATTTTTATTCTTATTTGATCAATGCTATCGAAGAAGTTGGCATAGCTTGAGTTTCCCATGTAATTTGATCGAATGCTTGGCAGCTAGGGCAAAAAACATTCCACGAAAGTTGAGTAGTGTGGCAGTTATGGCACACCCATTCACCTTCAGGCATTCCTTGAACAGCAAGTTTAAGATAATCGGAAATGGTTTGCGAATGGTTAGGATGCTCTGCTCGTTCTAAATCAGCGAGCAAACTATAGACAAGTTGAGTGGGTCGTTCATTAAGAATATTGATGTGTAACCGGGCCTGCCCCCATAACTTAGCTGCTATCGCCAGGGTTGCTAAAATAACATGGGAGGCGCGATGGTCCAATTTCTTGCCAATAATATTTTCAACAAGACGATATTGATCAAGAGTAGTCTCTTGACTAAAAACAGCCTGGAACACCCCTAAGTAATCAAGATGCGGTAAATTTTCATACCCTCGCTCTAGGGTTTTAATACATTTTGATGACTGTCCCTGACCCTGATAATACTGAGCCAGTTCTAGAGTAGCTGCTGTTAATTTTGGATCTAATTTTAGACTTTGGTGGGCATACGTTTCAAAAGCACTTTGATCGCCGGATCGCTTTGCCTGTAAAGCCCGCAACCAAGCAACTAAAGCCTGATATCGATGGGATTTTTGCTTATCCAAATGGCCGGTAATCCGTAACTGTTCAACCACTGTATTGGCTTTATCAAATTCAAGATGTTTTAAATTATGGTCCAACAGTTCCTTTAATACCCACACCGAATGGGGACGATCTTTCAATGCTTCGATCAACAAAAGGCGGGTTTCCTCCTGTCTATTCTGCTTTTTGCGCATCGAAATAAGACCGCGGAGCCCCAGGAATTTTGTTTTTTTACAATGCCGTAACTTATCAAACTTTAATTCTGCCTGTTCAAATTCTCCCGCCATAAATAAGGCTTGAGCTTCGAAAATATCATGAAAGACATCGGCCTTATCTAACCCTTTTGATTTCGTGGCCATATCAAGGGCGACATCTAACTCGCCTGAAGACATCGCTATATAAGATTCTAAGAGACATTCTTTAGCACGACGTAACCGCCGTTCTTGTAACTGTTGTTTCAGCTTTACTGGCAATTGTTTTACCCAAGCCAAAAATTTGAATACATAAAAAGTTAAGATAATAACAGCAACACATCCCGCAGCCAAAGCGCCTGTTTTAATATCAATAATATAATCCACAAAACGCAGCTGTGTATTTCCCTCTCCCGGCAAATAATAGGCAACCGCCACCAGAATTCCAGCCAAAGCGAGTTTAAGAATTAAAAATAATAGACTTAACCATGCTCTTTTCATTTATAATCTCCCGCCGTCGTGGACGAATTCTGATTTAAGTGTGTAGAAACAACATTAAGAACATTTTTAGTTTGATGACACTCTTTAACCCACAGCGCCCAATCACCAGGAAGGGGTACTGCATCTAATGCTTCCAAAAAACTAAAGTCTAATCTTTTTAATCCATTGATTGCTTGATCTTTTAAGGGAGTAGGTTCTGTTTTTCGCACCTTTAGCCCCATAGAGTTTATCGCTTTTTGCCATAGCGAATTCTCTACTTCG
Source organism: Candidatus Paracaedibacter acanthamoebae (assembly GCF_000742835.1). Classification (GTDB taxonomy): domain Bacteria; phylum Pseudomonadota; class Alphaproteobacteria; order Paracaedibacterales; family Paracaedibacteraceae; genus Paracaedibacter; species Paracaedibacter acanthamoebae. The sequence continues at coordinate 1,972,853 of NZ_CP008941.1, forward strand.
AGATTAATTTCTCGTTTTAATTCCGGCAATACTTGAAGCTGATCCAACAAATCCCGAATTGAAATTACAGACCGCGGTAATTGCTGATCAGCTGGCAAGTGCTTATTTACTTCAATAACTGTACTTGCCCGCACTGAACCTGTTGTTAGCTCCTGCTGGAGATTTCTAAAACTATCCATTGAATCTTTTACGATAGGTGGCGCACTAGGTTCTGCGGGTTTGGGTGCCTCTATAATAGGTGGCGCTTCAGATTTTTCAGTCTTTTGGTCAGCAATCTCTTTTTGCAATTGTGCCATAGTTTCGGTCAGATATTGGATTTTTTCTTCTATCTCAGAAGTTGATTTAATTTTTTCTTTAACGGATGCCACCTCTTCTGTAAGGGCCTGCAAATCATTCGAGGTTACTGAGGGGAGTAAATCTTGAGGAGATGGCACTGGCCACAAAGAAACAGTTAACATCGAAATAATAGCAGCAACAGCAGCTGTCGCTAAAAGTTGTCCGATAAAAGGTATCTGTTTCATAGAAGGATCCCCTGGTCGCTTATAATAATCAACAATGCGTTGAGCCGATAGATCTGGCACAACAATAACTTCTTTCCAGCTGATTTGTCGCAAGCTCCGCGCAATTGCTTCACTGTGAGCCAAGGCTGTAACCCGCCCTAACTTATCAGCCCATTCACTTTTTTTAGCAATATCAATAAAAACCTCAGCCGTTCTGAGAGAAAAAAACGGTATTTGCTGGACAAGTCCCGCTTGCATGATAGTTTCTGCCTCTGGGGACAAACTCTGGGCAGCTTCAGTTTCATAAATAATGATCCTGTCAGCTTTAAACCCTAGTTTGACCAGTGCTTCGGCCAAATCCACATGAACCACTGACCCTCCAATATGGGCAAAGTGTGATGATTCTTTAGGACATTCATTGACAATGCGTTCTAAAATCTCTTGGGCAGACCGATTGACCTGAAAAATTGTATTAAATCCTGCTGCTTTTGCCGCCGCAGCTGTTGCCTCCCCCACACACCACACAGGAGTTGCCACCATTGATTTGATATTGGTGATCATCTCAAAAACCCGCGCCGATGTTGCAATTAAGTCCGTTACTCCCTCTGGCAAAGTAATCCTTTTAACCTTTTGTGTTACTTTTAAAAGAGGAGAGGAGATTGTAGGGACTATTAATTTTGTTTTTAATTCTTGGCAATCTTCTTCTGGTCGGGTGAGTAAAACATACGTCACGTCAAAAGGCTCCTTGCTACTTGGTTGGCGAGTTCATAGGGGTCAGCCCCCTCACCGCTTGCGAGTCTCACTCGTCCATCATATTCTAAAACAGCTCTCATAAATAGTATACCATCATCAGATCGCTGTGCATATACGCCGATCGCGGTGTGACAGCTTCCATTAATGTGGGCGAGCACAGCCTTCTCTGCTGTAATACACTCCCAAGTCGGTGGATGGTTTATTTGACGCAAAATTTCATTCGTCTGATGATCATTAATTCGGCTTTCCAGGGCAATCACCCCTTGACCTGCTGATGGAATCATAAACTCTGGTTCCAGATACATTGTAATTCTATGAGTTAAGTCCAATCTTTTCAATCCGGCCACCGCTAAAATAATACCATCTAATCCCATTTCCTCGAGGCGTTGCAATCGAGTTTGAACATTCCCGCGCAGCGGTATAGTCAGAACTGTTGGAAGGCGATAATGCAATTGGGAAACACGGCGGGGAGAACATGTCCCAATAACAGAATTTGGTGGTAAATCATGATAATGAGAATGATTTAATGAAATAAAACAGTCTCGAGGGTCCTCTCGTTCTAACACAGCAGTAAGCTGCAATCCCGCCGGGAAATGCCACTCCATATCTTTAAGGGAATGAACGGCAATATCAATCTTTTCTTCTAAAAGAGCCTGTTGCAATTCCTTTGCAAATAACCCCTTGCCCCCAATATCATACAGCGGTTTATCGACAATTCTGTCACCCGTCGTGGTAATAATGATGGTTTCCATCCTCTCAACTCCGACAGCAGCCAATTGTTTCCTTGCTATCTCCGCTTGCTTAAGCGCAAGAGGGCTTCCCCTAGTTCCTAACCGTAAACAACCCATAGAATCCTAAAATTTAAGGCGTATATGGGGCGATGCTAACATGGAATGCTAAGCAAGGCTATGGCTTTTTAGTGTTGTTACCGTCAGGACCACCAAATATATGATTCCGCACAGTAAAATAATTGTAGGACCAGAAGGCCAATTAAATTGGAAAGATAAGATTAAGCCCAGGTAGCTACAAATTGCCGCAATGATCATAGAGCGCAAGGCTGTGGACCAAACTTGAGTTGAAATTAAGCGGGCGGTAATGGCGGGTAACATCATAATTCCCAGTGCCATTAAAGTTCCCAACGCCTGGCAGGCACCCACCAGATTAATGACAACTAAGACCATAAAAAGGGCATGATATTTTCCTTCCCTTGAGCCTAACAAGCGCACAAAGGTTGGATCGAAACATTCATAAACGAGCGGGCGGTAAATGGTGGCAAGCGTAATAAGAGAAATAGTCGTCACACCAACAATATACATCATTGTTGGATGATCAACAGCTAACACGCTCCCGAATAGAAAATGCGTTAAGTTCATATTACCACCCTTAACGGAAAGGATGAGAACCCCCAAGGCTAAAGCAATCAAATAGAATCCCGTAAAACTAGCATCCTCATGCAAAATGGTTCGTCGAGTTACAAATCCACTGGCCGCTGCCACCAATAAGCCCGCCATCGCCCCTCCCAAACTTAACCCTGGTAGCCATAAACCAGAGATTAAGTACCCCATCGCAATTCCTGGCAAGATGGCATGAGAAAGAGCGTCCCCCATCAAACTCATACGTCGCAGAACCAACAAAACCCCTAAGGGGCCGCAACTCAAAGAAATAGCCAGACAGGCCAATAAGGCGCGGCGCATAAAGACATATTCGACAAAAGGATCAATAAAGATTTCATACATCAAAGGTTGCCTTTGTTAGCGTCTCAAGGGTTAAAACGTCGGCTGTGGGACCATAGGCTATCAAAGAGCGCGCCACCAGCGCAGTCAACGGAAATACTTGGCGAACAATCGGAATATCATGTAATACAGCCACAACCGTTTTACCATCGGCGTGCCATTCCCGGATTAATTTTAGCAAATGACTTACTGTTGGCTGATCAATTCCGGTAAAAGGTTCATCTAATAAAATAAGTTTAGCATCCTGTGCCATCACGCGGCCAAAAAACATACGCTGGAGTTGCCCCCCACTTAATTGAGAAATTGACCGTTTTTCATATCCTGATAATCCCACCTTTACAAGAATCTCATGAATCCGCTGATGATCAGCCGCACAAAGGCCTCGGCCGCCACCAGTTTTTGGCCACAATCCCATCGCAATGACGTCTTCCACTCTAATGGGGAAAGTGCGATCAATTTCTGTTCTTTGGGCTAAATAAGCAATATCTAAGGGTTGCAACTTCTGGTGGTTAATTGCCCCCCTGGTCGGAAGGAATAACCCTGCTATTATTTTAATTAAGGTGCTTTTGCCACCCCCATTGGGGCCAATAATGGCAATTAAATCTTTTTCATTAATAGAAAATTGGCACGCCTCCAAAGCCCGGATCGTGCCATACGAATGAGACTTAATATCAATTGTGGTAAGTTGAGGCAAGCAGCTATCCTAACGCGATGACGCCAACCCACAAGCCCACAAGCGGTAAAGAAACAATTAGTACACGCTCTAGAGCACCTGAAAATAATGGGTTCTTCATTTTTCGATCTCCCTGTCTATATTTAACAAGTATGCTTCCTGACGCTAAAAGTCAAGTGATATACCGATTCTTACCCAAAAACTAAGAATTTTAGATCAATGATTTGAGATAGAATTTGAGTCAAAAAAATCACTCTCTTATCGGCTAAAAAGGTATTATCAGCTTATACTTAAAGCAGATACCCTCCTGACTCACTCTCAAAAAATATTCACGTGGTGAGGAACTTATAGTGGCTGGGCCACGCCCATCCGTAGTTTTAATATATAAAAAATTTATCTTAAAAATGGTCGTTTGTGAGAATTACTGAGAATTATAATGTATTGAGTCGGTAGAGTCACCTTCTTGAGAGAAGTATGGTAAGGGCATCCCTCATCTCAAAGCCTTACTGCGTCTATAAAACGAAATAAAGAAGATCTTTAAGAAACTTTTACTTCATAACAGGTAAATTAACAGCAGCCTGCCATGAGTTTAGTTTTTTTCAGCAGTTCACAACTCTTAGAAAGTATCTCAGAAGATATAATAACCTGTTTGGTGGATAATTAAGCTAACCACACAAAGGCCCATAGAAATTGTGGTTATAGAGAAGACAGTTAAATTAAAGATATTCCATCTAGTATAAGTAAAATTTATTTCGCTTTTCATGTTGCGAGAAGGAAGGGGAATTATTAGGTTCTTCTTGTTTTTAATCTTTATTCTCTGAGCAATTAGAGAAGTGATCATACTACTTCTTCTTACCCTTTTTCCAGTTAGAAGATTGGAAGAGTGTAAGGATTGAAGGAGCTACATAAAGATTAAAGAGCCCCATAAGTAATAATCGGTCATCTATTCTTCCATGATATTTATTGAGGAACGTATAATGCAGAATTTAAAGCAATTCTTTCTTATCCTAGAAACAATTAAAAAATACAAGGGCAACTTTTTTAGCTCAAGAAGACTTTATTTCTTAAGCACATGTAAACACCATCTTACTCTTTTTAAGCTTTTTTCCCTGTTTTTTTCTCTTACTTATTTCAACCCCGACAATTTTATGGGTGCATATGCCATGGAGGCACCTGAAGATTATCAACTAGAGCGCTCTAGCTCCTCTGAAGCTTTATTGCTAAAAATAGAAAGCGACAAAGAAGAATCAAAAACCCTCAAAAATACAGAAGAAGAAAGTATATCCTCAACAAGAAATTCTTCCTTAAAAGAAGTTAGTGATGATGAAGAAATTCCAAGGGAGGAAACCGCTTACTTCGATTTTCATCATATTATCACTGTAGGTACACGTATAAAATTTCTGGCAAATGCTTATTTAAGAAATATTGATCAAACTGCAAGTATTTTCCTTCCATATTATAAGTTAAAAACGAAACAAGTAGATGGCCTAATTATAGAAGAGAAAAGTTATTTTGTGACCCCTAAAAAAGAAGTATGTGTTTTTGTGAGCGGAGGAATCCATAATGTTTGGGAGAAAACGGTTAAACACGTCAATAAACTTTTCTTTTCAAACTTAAATATAAAAATAATTCGCGCTTCATGGATACAAAAACATCTCTATAAAGGTAAAAAAGAGAGAAATTTAGAGAAAGAATTTAGAGGAAGAGAGAACGAACTGCATGCAGAATTTTATTATGATCTCTTTTTTCGACATCAATTCCTTCCTACCTTACTACCTAAATTAAATAATATCTCCTCAGGAAGCCTTACTGTAGAAGCTTTTAGCTGGTGGGATGTATGTAATGAATGTGAAAAAATATTAACAATACATCGCACCCTTTTACCAAATAACATAAGTCTCTCCTACAAGATAGCCGCAAGAAGGCGTTATAATTCTTCTTATCCTGCGGGTACAGTTATAGAAGCCACCCGAATCAAAAAAAACTATGAAAACATGGTTTATAAGGATATTCAGAAGAAGGTATTAGAATTTGCAGCCAAGGAATTTACCGATGAAAAAGAAAAGGAAAGGTTCTGGGCCAAGAGCAAGAGCGGATTAGAACTAAGTAAATGGCTGGGCCAAGCATTTATAGAAAATAGATATACCTTAGAAGGGAGAAAAATGAGATCAAGTAAAAAGGGGGATATCCTAGCCTTTGAAATGTCAGAAAGCGATCGTGAAAACTTTAAAACACTTATTTCTTATCTGCGCGACACGAATTGGGAATTATCCTGCTGGTATCAAATTACTTTTCCTTCTCAAGTTCAGCCGAAATGGAAACGGCATTGGAAACAATTGGTTATCCCACACTTTGGATGGGAACTTGTTACAGAAGTAGAAAGCGAGGATCCAGTTGTATGTCAAATGTGTGGCTATCCGGAAGCATATAATATTTCATTGATATTTCATCCTAAATTTAATGTATCACAGAAGTTCTTAAGCTTGTCCCCGCGCGATCAAAAATTACGAGAAAGCGATTGGAAAGAAAAGGAGAATATAAAAGAGGATAAAAAAATTGAGTGGGATGCACTTCCTCTTTCCTTAAAACAAAAAAGAAAACAATCCTTGGCTGTTGGATCACAATGTGTACAAGTTCTCCTATATAATAAAAAAGATATTGAGGGATGGAAACAAAGGCGTTCCGCTGACGAACAAGAGGCGAAATTATTAGAAAGAGATGAAAAATTAGCAGCAGATGAATTAATGTCAAAAGCAGATAAAAATATAGCTAAAAAAGAGAGGCTAAAAAAAAGAAAGAGAAGATCTTCAAAGGTAGAAGATTAAGAAACAGCTTAACCTTTATAAGCTATAAAGGTTAAAACTTGACTGAAAAGCTACGGTAAGTATTGTCAACTTATTGAAGGGAATATGGTAAGCTTAGGGTAACAATAAAAGAGAGATGGAATATGCCCTCTCAGTCAGCTACTTAGAAAAGTTATAAATTTCTAAGTAAGATTTGAGCCATGCGGTAAGGATTTATTATCGCCTCAATAACAGCTTCAGAGAGGCTTCTCAAACTTTGAGCTATGAAGACCTTCATATCAGTCATGAAATCAGCAGCACGTGGGTCTATAAGTTTAGTCATCTTTATACATCTAATTTAAGGAAATGCCAACCTCAATGCGGTAATAAATGACATTGATGAGGTTTACTTGAGAATGAAAGGGGGACACTACTAGGGGTTATGGCACGCAATTAATCAAGATGGCTATAAACTCGATACTCTAGTCCCCCCTCGAAAAATGGAAAGGCTACATCACGCTTTTTTAAGGAGCTTTTAAAAGGGTTGAAGTACGCGCCAAGAGTAATGATCTAGACATGAAAGTTATAAAATATTGAAAACAATTGAGCATGCTTGCCATAAAAGGTTTAATAATCCTATTGAAGTTTCTCCTCTGTTCACACGTTTAACAGAAAAACAGATGGGTCGGTTTAAGAGCCCTCCTCCATCTCAGTTACTCCTTTATATCTTTAGTATTCTTAGAGAATAATTTAAAATTAGGCTTTATAAATTTTCGGCCTCGGGGAGACAGAGTAAACTGAAAGGAGCTTTCGCACTTTGGCACCCATTTATCTCATCGCCTTATTATCTTTAAGAAATGAAATAAAGAACGGTCTTAAGAAATTTTACATCGAAACCAGAACTGCATTAGACAGCTTTTAGGACGCTAAATCATTTTATATTTAGTGAAGTATTGATAATCTATAGACGTCCAAAATGCGCTATTTCTGCCCGTAACTCTTCGATACCCATCCCTTTGGCAGAGCTCGTCGCCATAACTTTAGGATGAGCCGCCGGATGCTTCTGCAATAAAGCTTCCACCTGCGACTTAATTTGCTGGAGCTGCGTAACCCCAACTTTGTCACATTTTGTCAAAACAATTTGGTAAGACACGGCAGCTTTATCAAGCTGGGCCATAATTTCAATATCATGCTTTTTGATATCTACACGAGAATCTAGTAAAACATAGGCCCTTTGTAGGGTCGGACGGCCCCGGAGATAAACGTCGATTAATTTGCGCCATTCTGCAACAACCGTTTTAGGGACTTCAGCATACCCATAGCCTGGCATATCGACCAAGTATAGACGTCCTCCCAAGTCAAAAAAATTCAATTGCTGAGTTCGCCCGGGTGTATTGGATGTCCGCGCTAAAGTTTTACGGCCTGTGAGAGCATTAATCAAACTGGACTTACCAACATTGGATCGCCCGGCAAAGGCAATTTCAGGCACTTCAAAATCTACTAAATCCGCCAACATTTGCACACCGCGGATAAAATCGCAAGATTGAGCAAATAACCAACGCCCGTATTCCAGGGCGTCAGCGGTATAAGAACCATCAAGATTTGTCAATGGTGACTCACTCATGAAGCTGCCTTTACGGTTGTACGCTGGTCTTCCAGACGCATAATCCACCATTGTTGACCAATCGACAGAACATTGTTCCAGGCCCAGTAAATCACCAAACCAGCCGGGAAGTTGGCCAATAGGATTGTCATCATTACAGGCATAATCATCATGGCTTTAGCCTGAGCAGAATCAGCTGGTTGGGGGCTTAATTTTTGTTGTAATAACATGGTCGCCCCCATGATTAACGGCCAAGCACCAATCATTAGGAAACTTGGAGGTGTAAATGGTAACAATCCAAAAAGATTGAAAACACTGGTGGGATCTGGCGCTGAGAGGTCATGAATCCAACCATAAAAGGGGGCATGACGCATTTCCAAAGTCACGAATAAAACCTTATATAAACAGAAGAAAACTGGGGCTTGAATCACCATGGGCAAACATCCAGCCATTGGATTAATTTTTTCTTTCTTATAAAGTTCCATCAATTCTTGATTAAGGCGCATTTTATCGGCACCATACCGTTGCTTCAAGGCTTCCATTTTGGGTTGCAGTGTCTTCATGCGGGACATAGAACGATAGGACTTATTAGCAAGCGGGAACATCGCAACTTTAAAGATAACGGTCAACAACAAAATGGCCACCCCAATGTTACCTAAGAGCTTATTTAAATATTCTAAAACATAGAAGAGTGGCTTGGTTAAGAAGTAAAAAATACCAAAATCAACAGCCAAATCAAACTTGTCAAACCCAAGCTTTGACTCGTAAGCATCCAGAATTCGTAAATTCTTTGCCCCCGCAAAAAGGTGCTGAGACACCTCAAGGGATTGGCCAGCTGCAATTTCATATTCCGGAGAAATAGTTTCCGTCATAAAGCGATCTACACCATTCAGTGTTTGTTCTCTAAATTTTGTTTGATAGGTGGTTTTCTGATCCGGGATTAAGCTCACCAGCCAATACTTGTCAGTAATACCTAACCATCCACCTGTACTGGTATACTCCTCAACACCTTTGTCTTTTAATTTGTCATAGTCAATTTCAACCAACTTACCATTCAGGACGCCAATAGGTCCTTCATGCAAAATATAATATCCGCCGGTTTTTGGTTTGCCTAGACGGGTGATTTGCCCATATGCATTAACTTTAAAGGGATTAGCAGTCTTATTTTCGACTTTATCAGATACTGTAAACATATATTGATCATCGATACTGATCGTCCGTGTAAAGTGCAGCCCTTGACCATTGTTCCATGTTAAAACCACAGGTTGAGTATCCGTCAATTCAGAATTAGAGGCTGTCCAAACTGTTTCTGTCGTAGGCATTGGTTGACTTGCACCGCTAATCCAACCAAAATCAGCAAAATAGGCTTGCTTTGATTTTTTTGGGGACAGTAAGACAATCTCAGGACTATTTGAATTTGTCGTCTCATGGTAATCTGCCAACGTCACATCATCAAAACGTGATCCTATAAGATTAATGGAACCATTAACTTTTGGGGCTTTAATCTTAACCCGGTTCCCTACCAGGGCTTGGTCTCGGCCCACTAAGTCTTCCACTTTAGGCGTATCAACGGGCGTAGAAGCTGCAACTTGTTTTGCAATTTCTGCTTGATGCTTGGCTTTAGGTGTTTCCACAAAATAGTTATAGCCAAGCAAAACTGCCATGCTAAGAAGAAATGCTATAATGACGTTTTTTTGTTCATTCATGAACGCTCTCCGAAAGTTGAAGATTGAGGCTGAGGTACCGGATCATAGCCGAAACTTCCACCGAGTTTTTCTATAGGATGGCAGCGCATTAAACGACGCGCAATTAAGTAAAGGCCCTGTTTTAAGCCATGATGCTGCAAAGCATGCACGGCATACGCAGAACAGGTCGGCTCAAAGCGACACCGTGGCCTTAAGTAAGGTGAAATCAACCAGCGGTATCCATGCACAAGCATAATAAGAAATTTAGCTATCATAGAGAGGATATTTCTTTCAGACATTTGGTAATTGCATATTTTAAGTCACGCAATAAGTAGTCAAAAGGTGCATCTACAGTCGCTGACTTGGCGATTACAACAATGTCACACATAGGAAGATCTAAGAGAGGAATAAGACGCCGAACTGCTTCACGCAGTCTTCTTTTTGCTCGATTGCGGCGTACAGCCCCCCCAACACGACGACTTGCCGTAAATCCGACCCCAATACTAGCTGGCGAAGAGTCAGAGTCGGCAAGCATTAGTTGCACAACAAGAGTCGCCGCAGAACCATAAATACCTTCCTGGGCGACTCTTAAAAACTCTCGACGTTTCTTTAAACGTCGTTCCATAATACCAACGCTTTCTTAAGCAGAAAGACGCTTACGGCCTCTGGCACGACGTGCCGCAATAACTTTACGACCGCCAACAGTTGCCATTCTGGCGCGGAATCCATGGCGACGCTTGCGAACGAGTTTACTGGGTTGATATGTTCTTTTCACGGTCTCAATCCTTATTTTTGGCACGCACCCCAGTGCGCGCTATTAAACACAGTTGTCTGTTTATAACCAATTTTGAGATTAAAAATCAAGATTCTTTATTCAAAAAAATTATGTAAAATTGATTTTACAACCTATATTACTGAGTTTTCCCATGGTTACGACCTCTAAAATTAATGCACCTTCCCCCATTAATACCCTTAAAACTTCCTCAACACAGGCAAAAGAAAAAAACTCTACAAAGTTTAATGCTAAGGAATCCCACTCTACAGCCCCTACTGGCGAAACTTATCAAACATTTTCGGTAACAGCTCTTTCATCCCTTTTTTTTGATGATAATCACCGTCAAAGTAACCAGAAAAAAGTGGTTGTTTATGGCAATGATCTTCTGGATCAATTGGATAAAATTCGCATCAGCCTTGTGGCTGGAACTATACCCAAAGATGATTTAATCCAATTAATAAAGATTTTAGAAAACCGTCCACAGCTTGAAATTGATCCTGACCTTGAAAATCTTATTCGGGAGATCGAAACTCGCGCGGCGGTGGAACTGGCGAAACTTGGCGTTTAGTAGTCTGTTGATCCTGCCATTGCTGTCGTCCCTTTTGGAGAGAGAGCGTGGATCCACACCGTTGCTCTTGCGGTGAACACGAGGTTGCTTCTTCTTGCTGGGGCTCCGGTTGGCTTGAGTCCTGTGCCTGACTAAGTGTTAACAGACAACTTGCCAACACGCTGTATGGAATGATGCTGTATTTCATAATAATATCTCCTCAGACTGTTATTATGTCTTCACAGCCTTTAAAGAATGCTTAATGAAGGGGGAAAAAATATTCATTCAAGACTAAAAAATAGCTATCCCATCTGAGAGAACTCCTATCGATTTTATTTAAAAGTTAATTTTGAAAGTTTTTAAAACCAACCTGTTTTCAAGAGTCGGTACATACCCTTATTACCGTTTCATTCGCAGAAGAATTGGTTGGCTTGTGCCCAGAAGACATTCATCTTTCCCCTAAAACCTGATCCATTGACGCACATTCCTTATAATGTTATGTTCTGTTCATGAACAAAAAATAAGTCAATTATAGTGGCAGCATTTCAAGAGACCCGAGAAGATACTGAACAAAAAGTTTTCGTTCATCTTTTAAGTGAGATTGAGCGTAATCCGACTTTTACTCAGCGTAACCTAGCGCGAGAGCTTAACATTGCTTTAGGATTAATGAATCAATACCTTAAACGTTTTATCGCCAAAGGATGGCTTAGAGCTGCTCAAGTATCCCCCCGGCGCATTAAATATTTCATTACGCCGGCTGGTTTAAAAGAAAAAGGTTCTATGGTTCGAGACTATTTATCACGATCTTTGTCCTTTTTTCGGGATGCCCGACAACAATGCGAAGATGTTGTCACCCTCTGTCAGCATAACCAGTGGACTTCCGTCGCTCTTGTGGGACATGGTGATCTATCGGATATCATGATGCTTGTTGCTCAAGGAAGCACACTTACATTAAAAATCGTAGGTATAAAAGCCGATTTTTCAAATTTTGATGCCGTCATGATCACGGACATCCTTGACCCATACGGAGCTTACGAGAGTCTTGAAAAATTGATTCACCCTCACCACTTAATAACTATACCATTGCTCCACATTACCCGAGCGCCAAAGGAGAGCCTATTATGAAACAATGGTTTGTTGTCCATACCCACCCACAAAAAGAGCTGTTGGCAGCCCAAGAATTAATGCAACAAGGCTTTGAGGTTTATTACCCAAAATTTTTAAAAACTCGTCGTCATGCTCGACGAACAGATGAAATTATAATGCCCTTGTTCCCCCGTTACATTTTTGTTGCCTTCAATCCAGATGAAATGCCATGGCGATGCATTAACGGCACGCGCGGTATTGTTCATCTCTTAACAAACAATAATAAGCCTATTTGCCTGCCGGGGCGAATTATCAACGATCTGAAAGACCGGGAAACGACCTCAGGATTTGTGCCAGTAGAGACATTATCATTATTTACACCCGGCAACAAAGTACGTATTGTAGACGGAGCTCTTGAAGGATATAATGCAACCATTATTGCATTATCTGACCACCAGAGAGCTCAGCTGTTAATTGAATTTATGGGACGCCAACTTCAGCTTGGTCTTCCAACACAGATGATCGAAGCGGCATAAGCTTTGCTCTCTTTAAACTTTAGAATCTATCTCTGGAAACGTTCACCCGGAGTGCGGTAGCATTGGAAAAAACATGACACAAGAATTACGATTTGGATTTGGTAAAAACTGGGCAAGTTTTCTTCAACACCTTGATGAATCTCGAGTTCAAGAGGCCATAAACAGCTTAAAATCATATTTAGGTGTTGATTCACTGGCTGGCAAAACTTTTCTGGATGTGGGCTCGGGGAGCGGCTTATTTAGTTTAGCTGCCTATAGACTTGGCGCCACTGTAAAATCTTTTGATTATGATGAAAATTCAGTTGGTTGTACCAAATATCTACGTGATACGTATGCCCCTGATTCCCCTTGGGAAGTTTTTCAAGGCTCTATTCTAGGTGATGATTTAATTAAGAAAGTGGGAACATACGATATTGTCTATTCTTGGGGCGTCTTGCACCATACAGGTAATATGTATAAGGCGTTTGAAAATACAGAAAAATTAGTGAACCCAGCCGGAACCCTCTTTATTTCTATTTATAATGATCAAGGAGATCCATCTAAAAGATGGATATCTATTAAAAGAAAATATAACCAATCTGGCTGTATAATGAAAAAAACTCTTGAGTTTTATACACTCTTCAGGCAATGGAGTATCACCTTTGCAAAAGACTTTTTAAAAACCGGCAATCCCTTTAAAACCTGGATCAATTATGCAAAAAACAATCGAGGTATGTCGGCTTATTATGACCTTATTGACTGGGTGGGGGGCTATCCTTTTGAGGTTGCAAAACCTGAAGAAGTCTTTGAGTTTTTCAAAAAGCACAATTTTGAATTACACTATCTTAAGACATGTGCTGGCGGCTTAGGGTGCAATGAATTTGTCTTTAAACGAAAAAACTAGAAAACATAAATAATGTCCTCCCCTTCCATCCTATCCGCTCTTAAAAAGTTAAGGCTGCTTTTGAGTCGACCGGAAAAAATTAAAGCCCTCTGGATTGCAATTTTTGCTGTTATTTCTTCCTTTTTCGAGGTCATAACAGCCTCTTTAATTGTTGTTTTCGCTCAAGTATTGAGTCAGCCAGAAATTGGGGTAACTTATCTCCACAAAGTAGGAATGACAACAGAGTTGAGCCACAGTAGAACCATTCTCTATTTTGCTGTCGCCGTCGGAGGCATCTATTGTGTAAAAAATTCATTTGCCGCTATTGAGATATTTTTTCAAAATTTTTCGATCCAACGCATGTGCTATAATTTCAAAACCAAGCTCCTCAATAAATACATTGAAGCGGATTACGGTTTCTACCTCACCCGTAATTCCTCGCTCGGCGTCCAAGTCGTGGGAAGCGACACAGAACTCATGTTTAGTTCAGGAACGAGCGCCATTGCTAGTATTGCTTCAGAATCTATTGTCTTTTGTATTCTTATCAGTCTTATTGTGTACATAAATCCAGCATTAGCAGTTATCATCTTTGCCCTAGCCAGCTTAATTGGGTTATTGCTTACAAAAGTTATCTTACCAAAGTTCTATAAATTTGGTCAGCAGTTGCAACAAGCCTCCCTCATCGGCTTTCAAACTTTATTCCAATTTTTCCATGCTTTTAAAGAAATTATCCTTTTAGGCAAACGAGAGCAATTTATCAAAGCTTATGACACTCAAGCCTTCAAAAAAGCCCAGGTCCAAGCTTTACAAACCTCTTTTAATGCTCTTCCCCGCATCATTATTGAAGTTATGTTTGTTGGTTTATTTGTCGTCGCCATAGCCATTTTAGCTTTAGAACACGATCGCCCCTCTCAAATGATGGGTGTCTTAGGCGGTTATCTGTATGCAGGCTTTCGTTTAATGCCTGGGCTAAATCGTATCATTAATCAATTGAATCTCTTTAAATCGAGTATTCCCTCAATCGAGCGTGTTTATAACGAATATACGACCATTGCTCAGTCTCAGAATTATAAAAATATACCCACATTCCATTTCAATAAAACCATTACCTTTAAAGATGTCAGTTTTAAATATCTCAATACAAAAAACAACGCTTTACAGAATATTAATTTTGAAATTAAAAAGGGTGAATGCATTGGTATTGTTGGGGAGACAGGATCCGGAAAATCGACTGTGGTTGACACACTCTTAGGTTTATTGATTCCTCAAACTGGCTCCGTGCTTATTGATGAAATTTTTCCGGCTACTTCTGTGCAATGGCATCAAAAAATAGGGTATGTTCCTCAAACACTTTATCTCTTAGATGATACGGTCGAAAACAATATTGCCTTTGGGGAAACCACTATTAATCAAGACACTCTAATCCTGGCAATTGAGGCGGCTCAATTGACGAAGTTTATCAATAAACTACCAGATGGGATTAAAACAATGGTCGGAGAACGAGGTGTTCGTTTATCAGGGGGAGAACGTCAGCGTATTGCCATTGCCCGAGCCCTTTATCGCAACCCAGAAATTTTGATTTTTGATGAGGCCACCTCAGCTCTTGATAATGAAACCGAAGAAAAACTCATGGAAACTATTAATAAACTAAGCCAAGACCGCACTGTCATTATGATCGCCCATCGCCTTACCACACTGAAAGAGTGTGATCGTATTTTGATGATGAACAAAGGTTGCCTTGAAAGAATTGTTAACTATAAAGATTTAATTAAATCCCCCAAAGAAGAGAAAACTTATGCTTAAAAATTTTCTGATTAAAAAACCTGACTTAGACAATAAAACCATCCTCGTCACGGGGGGAACAGGGTCTTTCGGTCATCAATTTGTACAAACGATTATTGACCGGTATCATCCTAAAAAACTGATCATTTTTTCCCGCGATGAGCTCAAACAGTATGAAATGGCGCAGAAATTCCCTGAATCAAAATATCCCTTCATGCGATATTTTATTGGGGATGTAAGAGATTACAACCGTTTGGAAATGGCCTTTCGAGGCATCGATCTGGTTGTCCATGCTGCAGCCCTCAAACATGTTCCCATTGCTGAGTATAACCCCTATGAATGTATCCATACCAACGTTATTGGGGCAGAAAACATCGTTCGTGCAGCCCTAAAGTGCGGCGTTAAAAAAGTTCTTGCTCTATCAACAGATAAAGCCGTTAGCCCTATCAACCTCTATGGCGCCAGCAAATTAGCCGCAGAAAAGATTTTTATTGCTGCAAACAATATTCGGGGAGATGACCCAACTATTTTTTCAGCAGTCCGTTATGGGAATGTGGTGGGATCTCGAGGCAGTGTTGTTCCTTTCTTTAAACGCCTACTTGAGGAAGGAGCAACATCGCTTCCAATCACAGATGCCGACATGACTCGTTTCTGGATTACATTGCCTCAAGGCGTTGACTTTGTCCTTTCCAGCATTGCCTTAATGGCAGGGGGGGAAATTTTCATTCCACGGATTCCAAGCATGAAGATTATTGATCTTGCAGATGCCTTGAAGCCAGGCACAAAAACTCATATCATAGGCATTCGCCCTGGCGAGAAACTTCATGAGTGTATGCTAACCTCGGACGAAGCTTTGCAAAGCGTTGAGCTCCCTGATCGTTATGTTGTTTTGCCCGCCACCTATAAGTTATCAGATTGGCCTTGTGACCTTAAATATCAACCTGTTGGCAAGCGCTTAGTTTACTCTAGCGAAACCAATGACGAATGGCTAACTTTAGACCAATTAAACTCAATGATTCCTAACTCATGATTCCATACGGTCGTCATCATATAGATCAACAAGATATTGATCACGTTATCGAGGTCTTACAAGGCGATTGGCTGACTTGCGGGCCAATTGTTGAGACCTTTGAAGCTGAACTCGCTACTCAGGTAGGGGCAAACCATGTTGTTTCTTGTTCGAATGGAACAACAGCGCTGCACCTCGCTATGTTAGCCCTTAATATCGGCGTCAATGATGTCGTTTTAGTGCCTGCCATCACCTTTCTCGCGTCCGCAAATGCTGCACGTTATGTGGGTGCCGATGTTGTCTTTGTTGACGTTGATCCTAAGACCGGCCTGATGACACCCGAAACCTTAAAAGTAGCCATTACGGCCCATAAAGATAAAAATCTTAAAGCGGTTGTCAATGTCCACTTAGCTGGCCAATGTGAAGATCTTGAAAAAATTCATGAAATCAGTCGTCAGCATGGATTATGGCTCATCGAGGATGCGGCGCATGCCCTGGGCACAATCTACACAGATAGCACTGGCCAAGA
Organism: Candidatus Paracaedibacter acanthamoebae; assembly: GCF_000742835.1. Lineage (GTDB taxonomy): Bacteria > Pseudomonadota > Alphaproteobacteria > Paracaedibacterales > Paracaedibacteraceae > Paracaedibacter > Paracaedibacter acanthamoebae. The sequence goes on from NZ_CP008941.1 coordinate 1,989,709, forward strand.
CCATTTCATTGGTGCTAATAGCTTCTCAGACCTCACGACATTTTCGTTTCATCCTGTCAAAACCATTGCCATGGGTGAAGGGGGCGCTATAACCACCCAAGATTCTCAGATTGCTGCGAAATTAAAATTGTTACGCAGCCATGGAATGGTCCGAGAGGCATCTCAATGGCAAGGCGTTGAAACAGGCCCTTGGTATTATGAAATGCAAGAGTTAGGCTATAATTATCGAATCAGTGATATCAATTGTGCCCTGGGCAGCAGCCAATTAAAGAAATTAGAATCTTTTATTGCGAAGCGTAGGGCCCTGGTTGCCCAGTACGATAGAGCATTTGCCCTCTCCTCTACTATCACTACCTTGACTAAGCTGCCAACCTCAAGAACAGCCTGGCACCTCTATATTGTACTGATGGATTTTGCACAATTAGGCCTGTCTCGGGCGGATTTCATGAAGCAGTTGAAAGATAAAGGAATCGGCACACAAGTTCATTATATTCCTTTATATCACCAGCCTTATTATAAAAAACTCTATGGAGAGGTCAACTTACCAGGAGCAGAAGCATACTACGCCAGCTGTTTAAGCTTGCCACTCTATGCTGGGTTAACGCAGGATCAACAAGATGCTGTGATCGAGGCAGTTTTAAATCATGCCTAATCGATTTGCTATAGGAACAGCCAATTTTTCTCGGCCTTATGGCGTCTTTTCTTCGGGGCATGCTTTACCAACCCCTGAAATTGATAAGATTTTGAAGGTTGCTAACCAAAACAATATTACTACATTTGATACAGCAACAGCTTATGGCGACCTATCACCAGCCTTCAAAAATTTAGCGGATGCCGATATCGTTACAAAATTTAGCGTTCTTTCGGATAAAAATCACGTTATAAAACAGCTTAATCAACTGCGAGACCATCTCAATATTGATTCCATTTATGGCGTTCTTATTCACGATCCTCAGCATCTTGATCATATTGAAAAGCATGATTTTCAAAACTTTGTCAATCGGCTCAAAGCAGAAGCAAATGTTAAGCATGTCGGTATTTCTGTTTACACGCCGGATGAATTATTCAAGTTTTCAGACATTTATATGCCGTCTTTGATTCAAGTGCCATTAAACCCCCTTAATCAAGCGTTTCTAGCAGATAAGGTTCGAGACTTTATCCAATCTAATAGCATTGAAGCACACGCAAGATCTTTATTCTTACAAGGTATCTTATTAAGTCAAAACTTACCGTCCCATTTATATAGCCTTTCAGATCAGATAAAACAATTTAGGCACCAAAGCCAGGGATTCAAAAATGAATTAAGCGCTATTCTGTGTTGGGCTTTGAAGCAAAAACTCATTACAAAATGGGTTGTAGGTCTTATGTCCGCCAGCCACCTCACAGAAATTTTAACAACTGCGTTAGAAGTGGATAACCAAGAAGCGCCCGATTTTTCATTTTTCAAAAATAACCACCATCCCCTTATTGACCCCAGGAATTGGAAACAATCATGAAAAAAGTTGCTATTATTCAAGCCCGTATGGGTTCTACCCGTTTCCCAGGTAAAGTGTTAGCCTCTTTAAAGGGTAAAGCTTTGTTACACTATGTGGTGGAAAAGGCAACGCAAATTCCCACCATTGATGAAGTGATTGTTACAACATCAACTTTAGACGCTGATAATGCTATACAGAACTGGTGTGCTACAAACAAAGTCAATTGCTTTAGAGGGGACGAAACCGATGTCCTAAAAAGATTTTATGACGCAGCAAAGGCTAATAAAGCCGCTATCGTGGTCCGCATCACAGCAGACTGTCCTCTGCTTGATCAAAATCTTGCCGGACAGGTCCTGCATCTTGTAGCCCACTGTGGCGCTGATTATGCCAGCAACATTTTGCCCGCAACTTGGCCAGATGGTCTTGATTGTGAGGCTTTTACGTTTGCTGCCTTAGAACATGCTTATAAGGAAGCCCACCGTCCAAGTGATCGCGAGCATGTAACGCCGTATATTCGCAACAATCACTATAAATTTAAGGTAATGAATATTCCTTCACCTATCCCTGGCTTGCAAAATTATCGATGGACAGTTGATTCGCGCGATGACTTAAATTATATCGACCAATTACTTTCTTTAAGTAAAGATAATCCAACGACCTATGATATTATTGAAACAATTAAAAAACATCGCGACGTGAAACAACCCGCTTATATCCGCAATGAAGGCTTTGCTAAGTCCCTTACAGAAGAAGAAATCTATTGCACCGATGTCAGTAAATCTCAGGAATTATTGCAACGCGCTTTAAAAACTATTCCTTTAGGATCCCAGACGTTTAGTAAAGCTTATATTCAATACCCCGAAAAAACCTCCCCTCTATTCTTAACTCACGGCCAAGGGAGTCGAGTTTGGGATGTCGATGGCAATGAATATATTGATCTTGTCAGTGGCTTACTGCCGAATGTCTTAGGTTACAATGACCCTGATGTAAATTTTGCAATTCAACATCAATTACAAAAGGGTATCTCATTTAGCTTATCAACCGAGCTCGAAATTCAATTAGCTGAAAAATTATGCTCTATTATCCCGTCAGCAGAAAAAATACGTTTTGGTAAAAATGGCACCGATGTTACTTCTGCTGCCATTCGGCTCGCGCGCGCTTACACTGGTCGTGATAAAATAGCGACGTGTGGCTATCATGGATGGCAAGATTGGTACATTGGATCGACAACGCGCAATAAAGGTGTTCCAAAAGCCGTTTGTGGTTTAACCTCTCCTGTTCCCTATAATGACTTGAATCAGCTTGAAACACTCTTAAAAACAAAAGAATACGCTGCTGTTATTATGGAACCTTGTAATACAACAATGCCAGCAGCTGGTTATCTGCAAGGGGTTAAAGATCTTTGTGAAACACATGGTTCGGTTTTTATTTTGGACGAAATTATCACGGGATTTCGTTTTGCCTTAGGAGGAGCCCAACAGTATTTCGGTGTTACGCCACACTTATCCTGTTTTGGCAAAGCTATGGGTAATGGTATGCCGATTTCTGCAATTGTTGGATGCACTGATATTATGAAGGAAATGGAAGAAATTTTCTTCTCCGGTACTTTTGGGGGTGAAGCCCTGTCTATAGCAGCTGCTATTGCTACGATCGATAAGATTGAAAAAGAAGATGTCACTGATCAACTCTGGTCATTTGGAAAAGAGTTAGCCACTCAAATTCAAACAATTATTAATGATCACGATTTAAATGACGTTATTGGGATCCTCGGATTAGACCCATGGCGCATTCTTTCTTACAAAGATATAGATTCCTATACCAGTTTTGATATTAAAACCTTATTTATCCAAGAGATGACCAAACGCGGCATCTTAATTAACGGATCGTTTAACATTAATTTTGCTCATACAATCCTAGATCAAGATAAAATTGTCGCCGCTTTTAAACAAACAGCTGAAATTTTGTCCCGAGCTGTCCATAAAAATGAAATGTCCAATCTACTTGTGAACCCAACCATTAAACCGTTATTTAAAGTGAGATGAGATGGCAAAGAAAGCTTTCTTCAGATTTGAAGCTTCTCTACTTATAGGTGCCGGCCATGTCATACGGAGTTGCGTTATTGCTGATGAACTCATTGCCCGAGGATGGGAGTGTCAAATCATTACCTCTGCCGAAAGCTATAAGTTTATCAAAATTTTAAGCCGATTCCCTCGCCTTGATCCCTCTATTTTTGAAGCATCGCCTCAAGCTTGTGATTTATTGGTCATTGATCATTACGATATAGATGCGTCTTACGAGAGTCAGCTCAGGCCTTTTTCAAAAAAAATCATAGTAATTGATGATTTAGCAAATCGACCTCATGACTGTGATATTTTGCTTGATCAAACTTATGGCCGCCTCGAAGAAGACTACCGATCCCTTGTTCCTTCTTCCTGCAAAATTTTGACAGGTATTGATTATGTTCTTTTACGCAAAGAAATCCGAGATTTGCGCGACAAAGCTCTTGCAAAAAGGCAAAGCACAAAGGACATTAAGCGTATTTTAATTACGATGGGGGGGAGTGATCCAAAGAACTTTACGCTCCAAGCTTTAGAGATGATTCAACAATCCGGTTTTTCAGGGGCAATTGACATCGTCCTCGGGTTTTCCTCTGAAAACTTAGAAAGTGTCACGCAATTTGCAGATAGTTTACCGAACAAAGTTACCATCCATACAAATGCGGATATGCCTCAATTGATGTATGAAGCTGATTTATGTATTGGAGCCGCAGGCAGTGGGGTATGGGAAAGATTGTACTTAGGTTTGCCATCCGTCTTAATACAAACGGCTGGTAACCAAGCAATCATTTACAATCACTTAACGCGTAAGGGCCAACTTAAAGAATTAACTCTTAACTTTGATAAAGACGAATTACAAAATCTGTTTCACCAATCAGCCCACATAATTCAACGAGATAACTTTGCTAATCTGATGAGCCTTCTCATCGATCACACCTTAGAAATAGAAAAGAAACTTCAGTTACGTAAAGCTCAGTTAGAGGATTTAGATCTCGTTTACAGTTGGCAACAACTAAAAGAAATTCGAAAATTTTTTAATAATCCCTCAGCACCATCTTATGGTGAACATAAGGAATGGTTTATTAAAAGACTAAAAAAAACAAGTGAACCATATTTGATTTTAGTCCATGAAGGAAAAGATATAGGAGCTGTGTCTTTAACTATAAACTCTACTCAGGAATATGAATTAAGTTGGTATATATTGCCGAGTTATTGGGGTAAAGGGATCGGTACCGCAGCTTTAGAACTCGTAAAAAAATATGGATCAATTCATCCAATTCGGGCATTTGTTAATAAAGGAAATATCGCATCTCATAAATCCTTTAAAAAAGCAGGATTCAAAGAATTAGGTTTAGGATATTATTACTATGCGGAATAATTATGTTATCGCCACGATTAAAGATTGGCACATTGATGAATATAACCGACGCAAAGAAACAGATTTTAAGGATTGGACGTTCATCAATCACCCCGATGACCTTACGATTGAGCTGTTAACAAAGCTTAATCCTAAATATATATTCTTTCCTCATTGGAGCTGGATTGTTCCATCAGAGATAGTTAATACATTTACATGTGTTTGCTTTCATTCATCCGATGTTCCTTATGGACGAGGGGGTAGCCCTATACAAAATTTAATTATTCGCGGCCATATCGACACAAAGATTTCTGCCTTGAAAATGGTGGAGGAAGTAGATGCAGGTCCCGTCTATATGAAAACTCCTCTTTCCCTCAATGGCAATGCTCAAGAAATTTTTGAAAATTCTGCAAAAGTAATAGCCGATATGATGATTGAGATTGTTAAAAACAACCCAGACCCAATTCCTCAGCTTGGTGAGGCTACTGTCTTCAAACGTCGTAAAGAAAGTGATAACGCAATTGCAACTGACAAAAATTTGGCCCATGTCTATAATCAGATCAGAATGTTAGATGCTGATTCCTATCCAAAGGCCTTTATAAATTATGGAAATTTACACTTAGAATTTACAGATAGTCAATTAGAAGGCGAAGAATTGATTGCAAAAGTGAGAATTACCCAAAAATCATGATGAAACAAAGAAAAATACTCATAATCGCAGCCCATCCGGATGATGAAGTATTAGGATGTGGTGGAACTATTTTAAAACATAAAGAGAATGGCGATAATATTTCTCTTATTTGGATGACCGACGGAATTAATGCAAGAATTTCAGCGTCTTCGGAAGAAAAATTGGCCCGGGCTCAAGGTTATCAAGCAGCCTTAAAATTTATTAACCCCGCCCAATACAAACTTTTTGACTTTCCTGACAATCAGATGGATACAGTGTCACTGCTATCAATGACTCAATCTCTGGAATCAGAAATTATAAAAACAGCTCCTGATATTATTTATACTCACTGTCCCCATGACTTAAATGTTGATCATGTAATGACGTACAAAGCCGTCATTACTGCTACCCGACCAGGCAGTAAATCTTTTGTAAAGGAAATATATGGTTTTGAAGTTCCCTCAAGTACCGAGTGGAATTTTGGGGCTGCTCCCTTTAAACCAGATACATTTGTGAATATTACCGATTGGATTGATCAAAAAAAAGAACTATTGAACTGCTATAAAGATGAATTACGCTCTTTTCCCCATGCTCGGTCTATAGAAAATATTATCGCATTAAATCAAGTTAGAGGAGCAACAGCAAACTTACCTTATGCTGAGGCTTTTATAACACTAAGGAGAGTAATAAATGCCTAAACCTTATATTATTGCCGAACTTTCTGGCAATCACAACGGCGATATTAATCGCGCTTTCCAAGTCATTGAAGCGGCCAAAAAGGCTGGAGCTGATGCTGTTAAATTGCAAACCTATACAGCTAATACAATGACGATAGATTGTGACAAAGATGATTTCTTAATTAAAGGCGGCCTCTGGGCTGGTTATAAGCTTTATGATCTTTATCAAGAAGCTCAAACACCTTGGGAGTGGCATCCTCAATTATTTGATTATGCGAAAAAACTTGGCATCACAATTTTTTCCACACCGTTTGATGAAACAGCCGTTGATTTTCTAGAATCACTTGACGCACCAATTTATAAAATAGCTTCTTTTGAATTAGTTCATCATCCCTTAATTGCTTACGTTGCACGTCTTAAAAAACCGATGATTATGTCAACCGGCATGGCTTCTCTTGAAGAAATTAGCGAAGCAGTGGACGTCGCGCTGAAAAATGGGTGCACAGATCTAACGTTGTTGCATTGTGTCAGCGAATATCCAGCCCCTGTTGAAAACTGTAACCTTGCGACCATGGTTGATCTAAAGGCAAAATTCCCAAACTGCAAAATTGGTCTTTCTGATCATACAATGGGGACGACTATTTCCATTGCTGCCGTAGCTTTGGGAGCCACAGTGATTGAAAAGCATGTCACCTTAAAACGATCGGATGGTGGCGTCGATTCAGCCTTTTCATTAGAGCCAGAAGAACTAAAATTACTATGCGAGACGACACGTGATGCAGCCTTAGCATTGGGGGCTATTAATTACCAACGCAGTGATTCTGAACGTAAAAATATGGCTTTCCGTCGCAGTATTTATGCAGTGAAAGATATTGCTGAAGGAGAAGAGTTTACGAAGGAAAATATCAGAATTATCCGACCAGGCTATGGTGCTGCTCCCAAACATTTCCCAGAGATTTTAGGGAAGAAATCAAAAAATTATTATCAATTAGGGGCACCCATTTCTAATTAACTTTGGCAACCCTAATATTAAGATGACCCTATAAAAATGACTATCATTAAAAAACCCTTATTCTTTCTGCCTGTTGAGTCGACGCCTCGCGAGCTTGATTATAAGCTTAATATCGCTCGCAAACTTTGTCGCCATGGAATTGATGTTATAATAGGAAACCCACCATTTATAAGAGATGAACTACACTATAAAAATTTCAAGGGTGGTTTTTTAGAAAAGGGTATGAACCCCCTTCCTTCCTATTACAAAAGCCTTAAAGAAAAAAATATAATTGTATACTGCTTGAGTGATGAAGGTGCTGCTCATCCTGCTTTTAGTGTAACTTATGAACCGGCCGTAGAAAGTCTCAAACTAGCTGAAAAAGTTTTTCTATGGGGCGAATTCCAAAGAAAAGATCTAATCGCCAGGAATTCTAATCCTGATCTGATTTCAAGGTATCAGGTTATTGGTTATCCGGGGCTAGAGCTCTCTTTACCAAAATACAAAGATTACCATAATTGCTTAAGGCCCCCATCCATTGGTAAAGATTATATCTTAATAAACACAAATTTTGGTTCCATTAATGGGCATTCTATGGAGGAAGTATTAAAAGCGTGTCCATCAATGAGTCCAGAGACCCTGGCCATGGTTAAGACATCATATGAAAATGAGAAAAAAGGTTTTGCATTGTTTCGCGACTGGCTAGACTATATTATACAAAATTTTCCTACTGAGCATTTTCTTCTCAGGCCCCATCCGGTGGAGAAAAAAGAAAATTATGCTGCTTACTTTGGAAAGTATAAGAATGTTACTATTTCGCAAGCTGGAAATGCGAATCACATAATAGCTGGTGCTAAACTTGTGATTCATAATGACTGTACAACGGCTCTTCAAAGTTACTTAGCAGGAATGCCTGTAATCTCTCTTGCGAAATCAAACATTGATTATATTCATGCAGGCTGGGCTTTAGCATTTGGCGCTCAACCAGACTCAAAAGAACAAGCCGTCGACTTAATCTCTCATGTACTAAGACTTGGTCATTTTAATGACAGTATGAAAAGTTCGATTAATCAACAGGCAGCGGAAATTACCTCGCAAATGTTCTGCAACCTCGACCATAGTACCGAAACCTTAGTAGAAACAATTTTATCTTCAATGCGTAATCAATTTACAGCATTTGCTCCTTATGCCGTAAAAGATTCAAGAACTTTATTACAAAAATTCAAAGCGTTTTTGAGGAAGTTTTTCCCTCTTCATTATAAAGTGCCTATTGCAGGAAGAGTCGCCTTATCCCCCTTCAATAAAACAGATATACATCAACGCTTAAAACTATTAAATAAAATAGATGGTATTAGGCAGTCTTATAAAATAAAGAAGCTTTATCCAAACACGTATTTTATAGCGGGAAAATAAACAATGAAAGTAGCAGTTTTTGGGTGGTATGGTCATGATAATGCCGGAGACGAACGGATCAAATATAGCCTTGAATATTTTCTTAAAACATTAGGTGGCATTGATGCTGTCAATTTTTATGATCTCCATAAACACGCAATTCAAGGTAAAACTAGCAAGTTTGACCATTATGATTTAATTATAATCGGAGGGGGTGGTTTAATCCTATCACAACATAATTATCATGATTTTATTATGGGGATTGGAACAAAGATTATCACAGCCGGGGTTAGTGTAGAAACAGCATTAATTGGCAATCCAAAAAAATTTGCTGAAGCCCTGCTTGAAAAAAGCTCCGCATTTCTAGTTAGAGATCAAGCGAGCAAAGAAAAACTGACCCCTTTAGATAGGGACAATAAAGTTGTTGTAAGTAGTGATTTAACATTTTTAACTCCCTTTGAGATAGTGCCCTATAACTTATCTAATACAATTGCTGTAAATTTTTTAGCAAAATCAAAAATCAATTTAGCCGCTATTCCAAGATTTTTATTGAAAACAATTGAAATAGCTAATCGGTTAGGCATAAAAAATATGCCCCCAATTTATTCTTTTAAACAAATTGTGAGAGTACTTAAAAATAAGTATTCTATAATCCCTATCCCTTTGTACACCGTTAAACAACCCCCTGATATTCCATACTATCAAATGAATGACGTAGCTATTCTTCATACTTATTTTAACCAAGTTGCTTCTAATTTTGATGATTCCCTGATGGATGAATGTAATTTATTTTTGAGCATGCGCCTTCATGGACTTATTTTCGCAATCCAAAAGGGTTTATTGCCATTAACATTTTCCATTTATCCCAAACAAATAAATATTATGAAAGAAGTTGGATTAGACTCGGGTATTATAGATATCAGAAGTATTAAGGAAACCCCTCGGTTTATAGAAAACTCTTTAAACAATATCGAAACGAATCGAGAAAAAGTTATATTTTATAGAGAAAAGGCATCCATACAAATCACAAATGATGTGCTCCGAGTAATAAATTAGCTCATAATGCCAACACTATTTTAAAAGGATTTATAATGCTTAAAAAACGTACATTTACTGAGCTCGAAAACGCAAATGCGATTCTCAATGGAATGGAAGATTGCTGCGATGAATTCGTTGAAACTTTTGTCGAGTTACATCAGCAACCTATCGATAATGAATATATGTATGATTGGATCATAAGATCTTTGGTGGATGTATCAAAAATCAACCAATCTGTCTTATATATCGCTTGTGGTACTGCAGGTTATTCCCGACTTTTTAAGAATACAAACAGATTTGTAGGATTAGATCTCTCCCAGAAAATGGTTAATGCTGCAAAAAGAATTAATAAAAACCCTAACATTAGTTTTGATTTTTATTGCACACCTCTTGAAAGATTTACAACTGAAGAACGTTTTGACATTATTTATCTCGGCCCTTACGGTAATAATGTTCCCTATTCAGACGAAGCTTTTGAGAAAGCAAAGAACTTATTAGCGCCTGATGGAATGATTTTTTGCACTCTTCCCGATCCTAACATCAATGGATTATGGCAGAAAACCAAAGAATTTATGAAACAGCTTTTGACAAAAGGTGTAATATACCAACATCCCACAACTAAACTTGAAAAAATGCTAAATAAGCATAACCTTGAAGTTTATCTAAAGCTTCGTCTTAAAACCTCGCTGGGACATGCGTTCTGCTATATAGTTAAAAAGAAGTAAGAATGCCTAAAATCTCTGTTATTCTTCCCGTTTATAATGGGGAAGACTATCTTGAAGCCTCAATTCAATCTGTAAGAGATCAAACCTTTATTGATTTTGAACTTATTATAATTGATGATTGCTCGCAAGATAGTTCCAGCCATATTGCACAAGAATTTGCAAAAATTGATCCACGCATTAAATATTTTAGAAATGAAACAAATCTAAAACTTCCCCGGGCATTAAATCGTGGTTTTTCTTTGGCAAGAGGAGACTATTGGACTTGGACTTCTTGTGATAATACTTATAAGCCATTGGCCCTGGAAACTTTGGCAAAATATTTGGATAATCAGCCAGAAATAGATTTTGTTTATTCAGACATGGACCTAATCAATGAAATGGACCAAATCACGGATTTTATCTCAGCCGGTCCAGCTTCTGATATTATTTTCCGTAACGTTGTAGGGGCGTGTTTTATGTATCGTCGTCAAATAGGGGAACAAATAGGCCTGTACAACGATGCTTTATTTTTATGTGAAGACTATGAGTATTGGTTACGGATAGCTTTGCAGAGGAAAATCTTACCCATTCATGAGAATTTGTATCGCTATCGTCGGCACACTAAAAGTCTATCAGAGCAACATCAACAAAAAATTATCGCACGAGGTTTATCCGTACAAAGGAAGTTTGCCCCCTTATTCTTAAAAAGCCGAAAGGATTTCGCTGTATTTTATGCTCATGTCCGCGCCCGAGATGTGTTTAATCCTTTTCGACAATTGTATCTTTTGTATGTTTTATATTATAGCCCCACAATATTCTTTAAAGAATTATTAGGACTGATCAAAAGGCGGTTTTTGTAATGACCCCCATTAAAATTCTTACTGTATTTGGGACCAGGCCAGAGGTTATTAAGCTTATTCCTTTGATAAAAGCATTTGAAAATGACCCTCACATTATTAATATAACTTGTGCCACAACTCAACATCGTGAAATGCAAAATGATCTTTTAGATTTATTTGCAATAACACCTACCTACAACCTGGATGTCATGAAAAATGGACAAGATTTATTTTATATTACAGAAACTATCCTCCATAAACTGAATCCTATTTTGCAAAGAGAGCAACCTGATTTCCTAATTGTTCAAGGAGACACCACCACTGCTTTTGCCGCAGCTCTAAGTGCATTTTATAACAAAATTGCGGTCGTTCATCTTGAAGCAGGCCTTCGCACACGAAACATTTTTTCTCCTTTTCCAGAAGAAGCCAACCGATCACTAATTTCTCGTATTGCTTCTTTACATATGACCCCCACTGATCAGGCAACCCACAATCTTAATAAAGAAGACATAACTCAAGGAGTTTATCAGGTGGGGAATACAATTGTCGATTCTATCTATATGATTCTTGAGCATTTTACAGCTTCAGCCTCTATTAAAGAGTTTGTCGAAACTGATAAGAAGAAAATTTTAGTAACTGCTCATAGGCGGGAAAATTTTGGCATAGGGATCAAATCAATATGTTCTGCCGTACACAAATTATCACAACAATTTCCGGATCATATTTTTATATGGCCAGTGCATCCTAATCCAAACATTAAGCCCGTTGTGGAAAAGCAATTTGAAAATTCAAAAAATGTTTATTTGATAGTACCTTTAGCCTATCCTGATCTTATAAATATTTTGAAAATATCAGATTTGATTCTCTCAGATTCCGGAGGGATTCAAGAAGAAGCTTGCATACTTGGAAAAAGAATTTTGGTTTTAAGGGATGAAACAGAGCGTCCAGAAGTAATTGAATCAGGTTATGGTACTCTAGTGGGTTGCAATGAAGAATTAATTCTAACTCATGCTCAAGCAGCTTTATTAACAAAAGAGTTGTGTTTAAATAATCTTAATCCTCATGTGTTTGGGAAGCGTGGAGTTGCTCAACGCATCCTAACAGCCATAAAAAACTATCAGCTAGATCCTATAAAATGTCCATAGAATTAACTCCTATTATCTATTCTCCTTTTAATTCCAAAGTAGAATTACTACAACAATACTATCAAGCCTATTATGGTACAGATTTTAGTGATCAGAGTATGGCTATTGTATGCGATGGAAAAGCTATAGGATATGTATGTGCTTCAAGCTTAGAGCAAGTCTTGTCGCAGCCTGGCAGTGGGCTTGAAATAATGTTTTCTGATCTAGTCCACTCTTTATCTATGAGTCATTTTAAAGATTTAGTAAAGCTTATTATTAATCATGCAATAAAAAATGATTGTTCACTTATAAAAATAAAAGACAATTTATCTTTAGGTAAGCTCTCTCCTTTAGGGGAAGTGCTGTTTAATGAAAAGTTTCAGAGTAAACTTACATTTGAAATGGTTACTAATTACGAAGAATTCGCCGAAACTACATATTACACTTGTATTCGAAAAAGCTATAAATCATTAATCAACTGGGGTCGGAAGAATCTGAAGATTGATTATATTAATAAGGATAATGCTGATCGAAACTCTTTCAAAACTTTTCAAGAGTTTCACAAGAAAATTTCTGGCCGTGTTACTCGTTCTGATATCAGTTGGAATAAACAATTTGAGATGATTGAAAATGGCATAGGTGAGCTTATTATGGCTTACTTGAATGATGAAGTTGTGGGGGGCTCCCTTTTTATAGATCAACTAGATTATTCTGCTTATTTTACGGGTGTGTATGAAAGAGACCTCTTTCAATACGGATTATCGCATTACTTACTTTATCTTGGTATTGTGCGCTCTTTTGAGCGACGTCAAACTAAATTTTTCTCCTTAGGCCATTTTGATACTGATATCCAAGATCCAAAATGGTATAATATACAATTTTTTAAAAAAGGCTTTGCTTCTGATTTAATCCCTACAGTAATTTGGACAAAAGAAATTAAATAAACTAATGGAAAACTATGACAATAAATCCAGTAAAAAAATTTTATGATCAGAGTTATAATCAACATGGCTTCGAAGCTCAAAGGAAATACCCCAATGAAGAATTATGTAGATTTATGGGGCGAAATTTCTTCTCAGTACCATTTCATGAGCGTAAGGAAAAAAAAATTCTTGAAGTTGGGTGTGGATCGGGTGCCAATTTATGGATGATCGCTCGGGAAGGATTTGATACCTATGGAATTGATCTTTCTGAGCAAGCCTTAGAGTTATGCCAGAAAATGCTTGAATCTTATTCAGTATCAGCCATGTTAGATACACAAGATATGGAGAATTTATTATTTGAAGATAATTTCTTTGCGGGGGTAGTGGATGTATTTTCATCTTACTGCTTGACGAAACAAGAACATCAAAATTTTTTACAGCATATACAACGTATTTTGACACCCAATGGCTTATTTTTTTCATATTTTCCGTCTAAAAAATCGGATGCTTTCACACATTCAGGTAATGCAAATTTTGTGGATAAGGAGACACTTTCAGGTATAGTGCGACCTTCTTCCCCTTTTTTAGGCCAGAATTATAATTTTAGATTTATGCATCCTGAAGAATACAAAGAAAATTTAATAAATTGTGGCTTTCAAGTTTCCTATTTAGAAACAATCCACCGTAGTTATCATAATCAAACGGAACAATTTGAATTTATTGTTGTAGAAGCTCGTAAAATACCTTAGATGCATGTAGTCCTCATTATTTCTTCCCTTTCTGCTGGTGGCGCAGAGCGAGTTTTATCTAGCCTCGCCAACCATTGGTCTAAAAGAGGACATGAGGTAACAATCATTACGCTTGCACAGTCTAATACCCCCCCTTTTTACTCTTTGGCCAAAGAAATTAAACTGAAGCAACTTGGACTAAGCAACTCTACAACATCAATTCCTCACCGGCTTCTTAATATTTTTAAGCGACTTTTAACTTTAAGAAAGACAATTAAAACCCTGTCCCCTGACGTAGTTATTTCCTTTATTAGCTCTATGAATATTACGACATTGCTGGCATCTGGGAGACTAACTGTACCTATTATAGTTTCAGAAAGAACCCATCCCGTTTATCATAAACTCCCTCCTCTCGACACTCTATTACGTCGACTATTGTATCCCAAAGCCACAAAAGTTGTCGTACAAACCCAGAGTGCGGCCGACTATTTTAGGCCCCTTGACAATATTGCTGTGATCCCTAATAGCGTTAGTGTCCCACCGACAATAGCCCAACAGCATTCAGATGTTCATCAAATTATCTCAGTGGGTCGATTGATTCCGTCCAAAGGGTTTAACATCCTTATTCAAGCATTCAGTAAAATTGTACTAGACTTTCCCAACATGAAGCTAACACTCTATGGGGAAGGGGAAGAACGTCAAACCCTGGAAAAACTGGTTGCTGATCTTAATTTAAAGGGTAGAGTTTTTTTACCGGGCCTTACCCAGAACATTCAAGCTAAGCTCGCCGAAGCTGACCTTTTCATCTTTCCTTCTCACTATGAAGGATTCCCTAATGCCTTGTGTGAAGCCATGGCCACTGGCTTGCCTGTTATTGCATCTACCTGTAGTGGAAATGTTGATGTCATCCAAGATGGCGTCAATGGCCGTCTTTTTCCAGTGGGTGATATAGAAAAACTCACCCATCTTATGCATGAGCTTATTCAAGACACTTCCCAGCGACACCGCCTCTCAACAGAGGCTCAAAAAATCACTGATCGTTTAGCGGAAGATAAAATTTATCAGATGTGGGATGACCTTATCTGTAATATTACAGCACCTGCACAATAGCCGCCGTCCCCTTCATTCCCATCATAAATCCTGCCAAGCTTAAGACGACAGTTGTCCCTGCATATATCAAGGCTGCTCTTAGCTGTCCTCCTTCAATCAATCCACCAAAATCGAGGGCAAAGGCAGAAAAAGTTGTAAATCCACCTAAAAAGCCTGACAGCCAAAAATAGCGCACAACCTCTGATGCCTTCCATACAAAAGCCATCAATTCTGTCAATATGCCCATTACGAAGCATCCTATAAAATTGATGACCATGATTGGTAAAGGAAGTCCTATAAAAATTACAGGAATAAAACCAATTAAGAAGACGCGTAATATAGCCCCAGCAGCGCCCCCTATCCCCACAGCTAAATAATGTAAAAGCACTGATTTATCCCTATAAAACAGTATTCCTTATACTTCTTATTATGAAATCAAAAACTTATCTTATTGTACAGGGCAAATTTTGCTCTTTATGATTTCTTAAAAGACAACCTTAAAAGCAGTGGAGAGTGGGATTACACCTGCAGTGTTGCATCTCAGTGGTAGGAAATTATCTATAACAGTCCGTCTGCGTTTCGCTTCGCTTACTTCGACGAGACATCCCCTTCGCAGCTTCTCCTCGACAAATCTCATCGTAGCTATTTCGCAACGAACGTATGGCGTTCTTTGCGAAGCGAAGACGGATGGTCGAGAGAGAGGGATTACACCTGCGGTGTTGCATCTCATCTGTTTTGCTAAGTCGCATCCGCTCTTAAGCATCACAACGATTCACTGTCGAACCCTCCTCGCCAGGTTTTCATCCCTTATCTGCATCTATAAAAATAAAAAAGCCAAAACTCAAGGCTCGCTTTGCTTACAACCTTGACTTTTGGCTTTTCTATTTTTGTGGCGGAGAGAGAGGGATTCGAACCCTCGATACGCGATTAACGTATACACGATTTCCAATCGTGCGCCTTCGACCGCTCGGCCACCTCTCCTGAGTTAGTTTCGAAGATAACCGTTTTTTCCCCTCAGAACAAGAGTTTTTTCATCAAAGCGACTTATCTAAAGCAGGCGTTAAAAATAATTTTTAAAGTTAGAAGCCACCTCTTTCTTACTAATGTCAGGAGAGAAATACGAATTAGCCCTATCTTGCTGACCATCCAACGCATAAACTATTGCTAAATTATGACGAAGGTTCGGGGTTGCTTGGGGGGTATCAGCATACGGAGATAACAAGGATATAGCTTCGTTAGTTTTTCCTGACAATGCTAAGGATAACCCCATGTTTGAGAGAATATTTAAATTAGCCGGCAAGATTGCTAAGGCCTTTTTATAATATGATTGAGCCTCTTCATGCTTATCCTGCATATCCATGCATATTCCTATTCCCGTCATCGCCCATGGATCCGTCGACTTTTGAATTAAGAGTTTTTTATAAACTTTGATGGCTTCATCGGCATTGTTAGCAGCAATATAGGCTTTACCCAGTTCTTCCAAATTTTGGATGGCGTTAGGGTCTTTTCTCAATTCCTCTCTAAAATAGTGGATAGCTGCTTCTGGTTGATGCGACTCTCGCCATGAGCGACTCAAATTCTGCCGAGCCTCCTGATTCGTTGGATCTGCTTCTAAAACCTGACGATATAAACGGGAGGCCATCTCATTATCCCCCGACTTTCGAAGGGAATCGGCCACGCGAACTAAGGCCTCAGGCCCTTGATTTTTCTGAGTTCCTGAACTACAAGCTGCCAAAAGAATCGAGGTAATTACAGTTATCCCCCCTTGCAATTTTAGTTTTTGATTAAACATTGTTAGCCCCCCTGCTTTCCAGCCATGTCTGAAGTTGACTTATACCTAAGTTTACAGCTGATTTCTATTTCAATACAATTACTTGTAAATTTTAAAAAAATTATTTTAAATGTTTGTTAACTTTGAGGGGGCAATACTAAGGGTAGAATAAGGGTTATGCTGACCTGTGTGAGCCTGTGTGTCAATACTATATTCAATATTTATCATTCTAAGCTTACTAGCAGCTCTGTTTGATTTTCTGTTTTATAAAATTCCTAACATTCTGGTATTGGGTCTCTTAATCTTTGCCGTTCCTTTACTGCTTATAGCCCTTAGTTGGGACCAAGTTTGTTTTACCTTTATGGCCAGCGGTATTATGCTGTTCATCTCTTTTGGCTTTTCGATGATGGGATGGATTGGCGCTGGCGATGCAAAATTTTTAACAATATCAACCTTGTGGCTTGTTTCCCTTGATATTTTTAGCTTCATTGCGCTCATGGCCCTCATTGGTGGCGGGCTGACTATAATTTACGTGGCTCTCCCACCCTTTATTGACAAACTTCGATTGAAGATAATTTCTCTCTTAACCCCGATCCTTAAAAAATCAACCTTATGTTCACTTTATATACAAGAACCTTTTGTATTTGCGACAGCAGAGTCTTATCGCCAGACAAAAGTTCCCTATGGAATTGCCATCGTTACTGCCTCAATTTTTATTATCGTGACTCAGTTGGGGGTATAGGCAATGAGATGCAAAAATTCTAGATCATTATTTCTCATCATTACAATCTTTATCGGGTTTATCGTTTTTCTTGCTCTCTTATTAGGCGGTGGCGAAAAGAAAGAAGAGCAAAAACCCCAAACTGTTCAGGTCCTGGCAGCAGCTGAAAATATGGATATTGGCAGCGTCATTAATGTTGCCAAAATGCAATGGATTGATATTCCCATCGCCGGTATGAAAGACAATTACATCTCAAAACAAAATGCGGAACTTACTCAAAAAATTGATAAATCTGTAGTAAAGAAATCGATCACCAAAGATGAAATCATTGATACCACCACCCTAATCGACACCCATGGCCGCAGTGCTCTTTCTGCAGTTATTCAAGACGGCATGCGCGCTGTTACAATTCCCTATACCACATTAGCCAACGCCCCCTCCCTCATTGCGCCTGGCGATATTATTGATATTATTCTCCCCAAACGCGCGGAGATCAATAAGGACGACTACTTCGGGGAGACAATTCTTCAAAACATTAAAGTTTTAGCCGTTGATAATTCCTTAAAGAAAACAGATGGAGCGGATACGACGGTCACGCCCCCTAAAAGTATTTCTCTCGAGGTCAGTGCAAAGCAAGCCGCAACCCTAGCAGCCTCTATCCGGGATGGGCAAGTGGTGGTCAGTATGCACAGTGTTTTCACAAAAGATGTAAAGCCAGCTTCTATTAAAACATCAACCGACCTTCCGACACAACCGCCTGAAAGCCAAGTGGTGGATGTGTTTCGGGGTACTGAAAAAAGTCAAGTAACCTTTGAAATTCAAGATCCAGCAAAAAAGTCAGATCATAAATAGAATACGACAGATGATGATATATAAAACGATACTAGCAATCTTAATAACTGGAATGGTCTCGAGCTCCCAAGCAGGTCAAACCGTTGTTATTGAAGAGAGTGGCTCTAAGCTTATTGAATTGACCGAACCCATTAAGGAAGTTTTTGTTGCTGATCCCACAATCGCGGATGTTCAAGTGAGTAGCGGCACAAATATTAATATATTAGGAAAGAAATCAGGAACCACAACGGTGGTGGTGACCAATCATCAGTATATACCAATTTCCAAATTAACTGTACAAGTTCGGCACAATCTCACGGAACTCAAGCAAGTGACACAAAAAATATTTCCAGAAGAAAAAATTCAATTTGACTCGACGCCATCCAGCATTATTGTCAAGGGTGAAGCATCCTCGCCCGCCGTCGCACAACAAATTGAAAGTATCGCTGCTGATTTCGCTCATAAAGGACAAAATGTCAGAAACCTTGCTTCCGTGAATACCTCCACCCAAGTGCTACTAAAAGTTAAGGTTGCGGAAGTTCAACGCAGTATTCTCAACAGTTTTGCCATTAATTGGTCCGCTTTAATCAATAATACCCATGGATTAAGTTATGGAATTTTGAATGGGCGCGACGCTTACTCCTCAGGCTTTACCCGTGCGGGTTCTGTCGGAGAAGTAGTACCGGGGGCTTATGGGATTCATCATAACAATGGCAGTCGCGGCAGTTATACAGCTCTGCTTGATGCCCTGAATTCAGAAGGGTTGGGAACGGTCCTGGTGGAACCGAACTTGATTACCCTGTCGGGGGAAACAGCAAGTTTCTTGGTCGGTGGTGAATTTCCCCATCCTGTTCCACAAAATCAAAACGTTACCATCGAATTCAAAAAATTTGGTATCAGTTTATCATTTACGCCAACCGTCTTGTCAGAAGATCAAATCTTCTTAAAGGTTCGCCCCGAAGTGAGTGAACTGGATAAAGAAAATACGCTTAGCTTTTTGGTTGCAGAAAATAGAACAGTCGAGTTACCGGGAATTAAAACCAGTGTGGTTGAAACCACTGTTGAATTAGGCAGCGGCCAAAGTCTACCCATTGCTGGCCTTTTATCCTCCAGTCTTGTCAACAACTATGCGGATCTCCCCGGATTGGCTAATATTCCAGTCATTGGTAGCTTGTTCCGGTCAACTCAATTCCAACGCAAACAAACAGAGCTTGTGGTCATCGTAACACCTCATATTATTAAACCAACCTCAGAGCCCAATGCATTGAAACTCCCAACCGACAAATTACGCCCCGCCTCGGCTTTAGAATCTCTTTTATACAAACGATTGAATCGTCCCGGCGTTGGAACAGAAAACATCAATATGGTTGAAGCTGACAGACTTTATGGAGCAGCTGGATTTAATGTGGAAGGATAAAATATAAAATGCGTGGATCGAATTTAATAGCTCTTTTATCTTTAGCTTTCTTAGCAAGCTGCAATATTCCTGATAAACAGGATCATCATATAACTTGGAAAGAAGGCACCAGAAGCAATAATGTGACCCTAAACATAGGCTTTGGATCAAAGCGCACAAGCTTAAAGATTAGTGAAAGACGCATCTTGAAAGAGCTTTATGACTCTTTTAAATCGGATCGCACCATTTATGCCAGGATTTATGTCGAAGATCGCAGTTTGCACAAAATGTCGAGAAAGTCCTTTAAGAGGATTAGCTCACTCAAAGCATCCCTAAGAACTTTTGGTATTCAGCCCAAGAATATATCCGTATTTTCTTGGCCTGAGGTTGAATTCGGAGAAAGCAAACCGGATACAGTTGTTGTCATGATTGAAAATCGGCGATTGATGCCTGAAAATTGCCCCGGTTGGAAACAATCCATCGACAGCAATACGCCGCCAGAAGGGGAAATCGATTTTGGCTGTGCCAATGCCTTTAACATCGCCAGGCTTGTTAAGGATAGCGACACTCTGATCCAAGGTAAAGAACTCGTGTCTCGCGATTCAAGCGCTAAAATTAGAGCTGTCGCCCAATATCAGCAAAGCAAAGTTAAAGATCTTAAAATAGCAAAAGCCTCTGCTGATACGCACAGTACACCGTAATAGAGAGAAGACGGTTAATGACTCAAATGGACGCCATGCAACCCCGTTGTTTAGCGTGCTACCTTCTTGAAGAAGCAACGTAATCAGAGAGGACGCCCAACCATGGGAAAGACTGTGTCCCACACATAGCTTATGTCGTACTCGACGACTTGGCCTGCGGTCCCAAAAGAGCCTGTCACACCTTGATCAACATCCCATATCCCGTTACCATTGACCTCTGTATAGGGTTCTCCCTTATCGTAGATTCCATTATTATTGGTATCGGTAAAAGGTTCAGGGTTATTCACCCCCGCCAAATTTGGATAAGATTTCACGGTAATTTTAACTTTATTGGGATCCATCACCCCCCACTGTAAGTCCGAATCACACTCAAAACTTTGTTTTGAATAGCTTGCTCACGCGTGACACCGCTGGTTGTTTGACCAGTGATACCTAGGCGAGAAGCTTCCCTGGCGGACGTATCCAAAGCGTTTTGCACCAACAAAATTAAACCAATCTGTAAAGCGGCAAATAAAGCAAGAATGAAAAAAGGGGCCACTAAAGCAAACTCGACAATACTTGTGCCACTTTCACGCCCCATGATTGAACGAAATTTCAATTGGCTCTCCCCTTCAAGCTTGGACAATAGCAACAGCCCCCAAGCGATTACCATTGTCTTCGGTTGAACCTTTGTTGGGTTTAATTGAGCGCAATAACGACTTTCTGGAAAGCGGCTTGGATTTTTGTCCCAAGAGTTGTTACAATCGCAATTGCAATAGCGGCAATCAAAGCAATAAGAATACCATATTCTGCAAGGGATGCGCCGTCTTCGTTCTTTATAAAATCTGTAATTAGCTTTTTCATAGCCTACCTCCCTAAAAAACTAAGCCCCTTCCTAAAGATAGAATGATCTAGCCCATAGTCAATGAAGAGAAGGGAAATATTTTAATTATATTTTTTATATTTTTAGGTTAATGGCATAAAAAAAGCGACCTATAGGTCGCTTTTTAAATAGCTTTAGAAAGCTATCAATTAGCCTTGACGCGCTTTGAAACGTGGATTTTGCTTATTGATAACGTATGTCCGTCCACGCCGACGAACAACTTTACAGCCCTTATGACGCTCTTTTAGAGTCTTGATTGAATTGGCAATTTTCATTTTCGAAAACCTTTTTAAAACAATTAGTACAATTAATACAAGGGTAAGGCCTGCTTGTCAAGTTTTTCCATAGGATCAGATTAACTTTTTGCTTCAAGGACCTTTAGAAATTCATTAATATTTCCATTCTTTTGACTCAAAAGACTATTGTAATCATCGCGTAAGGTTACGCTCATGCTGATGCCATCGACAGTTACATCTTGAATCTTATCTTTCATAACTCGCCATTCCACATCTGTTTTTGGTCCACCTGGCTTTTGAATCGTCGATTTGACAAATTCGGCTCCAGATCGTTGGCTAATCTCACCCACCTCAAATTTTACGCCCCGATACTCACGAAATCGACTTGCATAAGCCTTTTTTAAACGATTCTTAAAGATCTTCATAAATCGATCTTGCTGATCAGGGATTGCTTGTTTCCAATAACGCCCCATCACAAAACTAGCAATGTGGGGAATATCAAACCCTTCGTCTAATAATTTAACAAAACTGGTTTCAATTTGATCAAGAGACTCGTTGCTGTTGGTTAAGGTTTGAATGGCTCTATTTCCCAACTCGTTTATAAATGATCTAGAATCACAATAGCCAGCACCAATCATCATGAGGAGTATGGCAATTATTGCTGTTATTTTTTTCATAGGTCATCCTTATAAAATATTAGGTCTATAGATTATATATAGACCTAAGAAATTAAGAACTGGTAAATGATCAAGCCATTGCCTTTAACATTCCAAAACTAACGAGAGAGAGACCTGGCTCGGAGGATAGGGAATGGTTCCTCTTTAAGATTCTTCAAGCCTATTATCCCCTGGTTCAGGGAGGCTAAAGAACTCAGAAAATAGAAGATTATTCACATTTTCTTATTTTTTGAGGAGAGCGGTTTTCCCCTTCTTACCAAGATTTTTCATAGGATCAGATTAACCTTTTGCCTCAAGAACTTTGAGAAATTCATCAATATTTCCGTTCTTTTGACTCAACAAGCTATTGTAATCATCGCGCAAGGTCACACTCATGCTGATCCCATCGACAGTTACATCCTGAATCTTATCTTTCATAACGCGCCATTCAACATCTGTTTTTGGCCCACCCGGCTTCTGGATCGTCGATTTGACAAACTCGGCTCCTGCTCTTTGATTAACTTCACCCACCTCAAATTTTACACCCCGATATTCACGAAACCGACATGTATAAGCCCTTTTTAAACGATTCTTAAAGATCTTCATAAATCGATCTTGTTGCACAGAGGTTGCTTGTTTCCAATAACGTCCCATAACAAAATTGGCAATGTGAGGAATATCAAATCCTTCATCTAATAACTTAACAAAACGAGTTTCAATTTGATCAAGAGAATCATTGCTGTTGGTGAGGGTTTGAATGGCTCGGGTTCCCAAATCATTTATAAATGATTTAGAATCACAATATCCCGTGCCAATCATGGCTGTCAGGAAGACAATTATTGTTGTGATTTTTTTCATTTCCTAGTTCATCCTTATAAAATATAGCCCTATAGGTTACATATAGCCTTGAAAATTGTTAAATTATTAGATCTGATTAATTTACTTCAGGCTTTTAATTGTATAGGTTGGCTGAATATCCATGCTTTCTTTTAATAAGCCTGATATTCCCTCTTGAACAAACAATGTCGCAATTCCAAACTCATGCCCACCTTTTATGTCCGTTCCAAGTGTATCACCAATCATCAGTATCCGCTCTTTATTTTTGCATGCTTGAGGGTACATTTTTTGAGCATACTCAAAAATGACGCGATTTGGTTTCCCAATCCGAATGGCCTTTCCCCCGAATTTCTGTTCTAAGCGTCGGGCAAAATAGCCCGCTGTCTTTCTTAAGCTTTGATCCTGTTTTGCATGAATATCGGGATTGGGGCAATAGACAAGCATCTGGCGGTCAGCCATAATTTTCAGATCCGAGTCAAATTGTAAATCATCTTCATTCTCTTCTAAGAAACAACTGAGCACCACAAAATCACTGTGCTCCATATGATCAGTTTTCACCATACCGAGACCACTCAAGAGATCTTGATTACGGGCTTGCCCTAGATGGTAAACTTTCTGTCCCTGGTGTTGTTCTCGTAAAATATGACGCATGACATCGCCGGATGTTACCACCTGGGGCTCCTCCCCTGCGACGCCGAGTTCTTTTAAGGTGCTCTTAACAAAGGTGCTCGAGCGAGGATTATTAGAGACAAAGATAATAGATTTACCTTGTTTTTTGAGGGTATTTAGCGCAGCAATCGCCTCTGGGAAGGGATGTTTACCATCATAAATTACCCCCCAAATATCAACCAAAAAAGTATCATAGCCATCGGCAATATTGAAAATTGATTCAAGTTCCATAATTCCTCTCTTTCCTTTAGGTATTATGAGGTCGTAGGAAACAGATCTTAATAGCTCCATAGACACGCTCATCGATAATAACAATCATCGATAGCAGGGGTGTTAAATCTGTTCTTACGTCGGTTTCATAAATGATTATTGTATTCTTATTAATCCAACCTTGTGTTTGCAAATACGGAATAGCCGTAAATTCTAGCCCTTTACCATAGGGGGGATCCAGAAATATCAAATCCATAGGTTGGGAAGCTCTTTTGATCTTCATCAGGTCCCCACGAATCAACTCAATCTGGCTCTTATCAGCTAATACCTCAATATTTTTTTGTAGAATTTTAGCAACCCCAACTTGTTGTTCCACAAACGTTACGTGAATAGCCCCTCGAGACAGAGCTTCCAATCCCATCGCCCCACTTCCCGCAAACCCATCAAGCACTTGACTCCCTTGCAATTTTACCTCAGGGTGGTGCGTTAAAATATTAAAAACAGCCTCTCGAATCCGATCCGTTGTCGGCCGCGTATATGCCTCATCAGGAAGCGTAAGTTTGCGCCCTCTATTTTTTCCGCCAATGATGCGCATTAGACTTAGCCTTCGGTTGACTCTTAAGAGGTTGGGTTGAGCGGGGCTTTGGTTGGGGCTTAAGAGATTGCTTTAAATGAGGAAATTGTTTAGCAAACATACTAAATGGAATTTCCCACAAATCATTGGGTTGCTTTTTTTCTAACGAAAATGCCCCATACGCCACTCGAATTAATCGGTTTACATGCAATCCAAGGTGCTGCATCACGCGGCGAATTTCTCTATTTTTACCTTCATACAGCGTTACAAACAGCCAACAATTTCGCCCCTTTGGCTCATCCATATCGACATCAATTTGACCATAGTTTACTCCATCGATGCTAATTCCATTTTTAAGCTCGGCCATCACTCTTGGATCAACCTCTCCATATACCCGAACCCGATAACGCCGGGGCCATTTGGTCGCGGGTAATTCTGCATACCGCGCCATGGCACTATCCGTTGTCAGCAAGATTAAGCCTTCAGAATTTAAATCAAGGCGACCAATGGAAATAACCCGCGGCATACTTTCTGGCAATTGTTCAAAAACCGTGGGCCTTCCTTGAGGATCCTTATGGGTGGTGATAATTCCTGTGGGTTTATAATACCCCCACAATTGGGGTTTTTGAACTTCCGGTAACATCTTACCATCAACAAAAATTTTATTGTTGGCTGATACATCCAAGGCAGGCGAGGTAATGAGGCTGCCATCCACACTGACGCGTCCGCTTTCTATCCAGCGTTCAGCTTCCCGCCGAGAACATAAACCGGCGGCGGCAATTCTTTTCGCAATTCTTTCTTTATCTTGGGTCACGTTGTGGCTGCTTTTATAAAATGTTTAAAGATTGATCGGTCTAACTCACTGATATGGAATTCTGGATGCCACTGCAAGCCCATAGCAAACTGAGCAGGGTGATTTAATTCAATCCCTTCAATAATACCATCACTGGCTTTAGAATTCATAATAAAACCGGGGGCGACTTTTCGAACGGCTTGGTGATGCGCACTGTTCACAGCCACCCGGATCTCACCATTGGCAAGTTTATGGAGGAATGTTTCAGGAATAATTTCAATCTCATGACCCGGTTCATGACGCGGATTGGGTTGCTCATGAGCTAAACAATTCTCAATTTCTGCAGGAATATGCTGAATCAATGTTCCCCCAAAAATTACATTCATCAACTGCATTCCGCCACAGATACCTAAAATAGGCTTACCCTGTTCCTTAATAAGCTTGGTAATCGCAAATTCAAACTCTGTCCGATCTGGCTTAACTTTCACTGTCTCATGGGATGTAGTTTCTCCATAATGACTTGGGCAAATATCAAAGAATCCACCCGGAATCAATAGGCCGTCAATCAGAGAAGCATATTCCTGAAGTAAATTGTAGGAATATGGCAATAATAAAGGGACACCCCCAGCTGCCACAACGGCATCCACATAATTATAGCGAATGGCATACCAAGGGTAACGCGAATAACTGCCGCCAATATCTGAATCTAGCGTAATACCAATAACAGGTTTGCGTGTCATCTTCTGACCTCTCTACAGAATAAATTTTGATAAATCTGCATTTTGTGCCAAATGGCCAACTCTTGACTGCACATCGGCTGCTGTAATTTCAACAGACTGACCATTCATATCAGGTGCTTTAAAGCTAATATCTTCCACGAGTTTTTCCATAATTGTGTGCAGACGACGAGCACCGATATTTTCCACATCACGATTCACATCAGCCGCTAAGGTTGCAATAGCTTCTACGGAATCGGGCGCAAAATTTAAGCTCACTGATTCCGTTGCCATCATGGCTTTGGCTTGAACAATCAAATTTGCCTCAGGTTCCATCAGGATTCGCACAAAATCGTCTTTGGTCAACGCACTTAATTCCACTCGAATCGGTAAGCGCCCTTGCAATTCAGGCAATAAATCCGACGGTTTAGAAAGATGAAATGCCCCCGAGGTGACGAATAAAATATGATCCGTCTTAACTGTCCCATGCTTGGTGGCAACACTGGTTCCTTCAATTAACGGCAATAAATCACGTTGAACCCCTTCCCGGCTCACATCCCCCCCGGATCGTTCACTGCGTACACAAATCTTATCAATTTCATCTAAGAAAACAATACCGTTTTGCTCAACCGCTTCAATAGCTTCTTTTGTCACACGCTCTTGATCCAAAAGTTTATCACTTTCCTCAGATGTCAAAACTTCGAGTGCTTCCACAACTTTCATTTTCTTTGTTTTAGTGCGGCTCCCAAAGGATTTACCCAAAATATCTCCTAAATTAATCATACCCATTTGAGCTCCTGGCATTCCAGGCACGTCAAAAGACGGCATATGGGCACTGGAAGTATCCGCCACCTCCACATCAATTTCTTTATTATCCAATTGGCCATCCAGTAACATGGAACGGAATTTCTGTCGGGTCTCTGCGCCAGCGGTGTCCCCAACCAAGGCGTCCAGAACGCGCTCCTCTGCATGAACAGCGGCCTTAGCCTCGACCTCTTTTTTAAGTCGATCCCGGGTCATATGCAGAGAAATTTCAACTAAATCACGAATGATTTGCTCTACATCCCGGCCTACGTAACCAATTTCAGTGAACTTAGTTGCCTCAACTTTTAAGAATGGTGCATTGGCTAATTTTGCTAAACGGCGCGCAATTTCGGTCTTACCACAGCCGGTTGGCCCGATCATCAAAATATTTTTAGGCAGAACTTCATCCTTAAGATCAGGGGTCAATTGCATGCGACGCCAACGATTGCGCAAGGCAATAGCAACCGCACGTTTGGCATTTTGCTGTCCAACAATGAACCGATCCAGCTCACTGACAATTTCACGAGGGGTTAGGTTTGTCATAGGGAAATACTCTCCAGCACAATATTATTATTAGTATAGATACAAATGTCTGCTGCAATCTTAAGCGATTTACGGGCCACATCTTCGGCTGTTAAGCCGTCAATGTCATGCAAAGCCCGAGCCGCCGATAAAGCAAAAGATCCGCCAGACCCAATCCCCATCAACCCATCTTCGGGTTCCAACACATCACCATTTCCAGTTAAGATCAAACTTGTCGTTTTATCAGCGACCGCCATCATGGCTTCTAAACGACGAAGATAACGATCAGTTCGCCAATCTTTTGCCAATTCAACACATGCCCGGGTTAGTTGAGCGGGATATTGTTCCAGCTTAGCCTCTAACCGTTCAAACAAGGTGAATGCATCCGCTGTCGCGCCGGCAAAGCCAGCGATGACATGCCCCCCTGCCAAACGACGTACCTTACGAGCTTGTGATTTTATGACAGCATTTCCCAACGTCACTTGACCATCACCAGCGATGACAACTTGGTGACCTTTGCGCACACTAATTATTGTTGTCCCCCGCCATTGTGGCATCGAAGAGGTTGATTCCATCATAAACTCCTGCAATTATAGTCAAAACTAGTAGGGAGATTGCCCATGTCTTATGATGTTAATAACATATTTGCACGAATTTTGCGCCAAGAAATTCCATGTAATAAGGTTTTTGAGGATGACAAAGTCTTAGCTTTTCATGATGTCCACCCCAAAGCTCCTATTCATATTCTCATCATTCCCAAAGGAGCATACATTAATTTTCATGATTTTCATCAGCATGCTGAGCCTGAAACGATTATCCATTTATATAAAAAAGTTGCCGACATTGCTGAGCAATTTAACCTGCAACAATCTGGCTATCGCCTTATTACAAACTGCGGCGTTGATGGTGGCCAAGAAGTTCCCCATTATCACATCCATTTAGTAGGTGGAGATAAGTTAGGAACGGCGGTTGGAAAATAACCAAAGATAAGAGGGAACCTATGTCAGTTCTTGTAAACAATAAGACTGATATACTGTTTTACTTTGTCAGTCCTTCCATCCTAACCTCAACTTTTTATAAGTAAATTGAGAGTTAAGAAGACCGGCCTCTAAGAGAAAAATAAAATATATGTTAGCCTTGCGATGAAAAACCAACCATTTATATTATCTATTTTAGATAAATAAGGAGATTATCGCTGGCTTTTAATCTTCACAGATATCCACAGACATAATCAAATTGATATTTTTCTTACTGAAACCTGCTTCTACCAGCCTTTTATAGATACGGGAGGAGGTGATATTTTTTCTAAATAAATCCATAGTTAAATTATTTGTTTCAAGTATTCTCAAATTTTTTGTAAACATCTCTCTTATTCCTTCAAACGGTGATGGTAGTGACAATTTAGTAAGAAATTCATAAAGAATTAAGGTAAAATAATTCACATTTTTAACTCTGAATGCTCATTTGAAATTTCTTATGGCCTGAGAACGCCCAAAAACCATAAAACCCGGTTAATTAAGCGGGGCATTTAACCTAGTCTCGCCAACCTGATTGTCCTAAGAATTAGAAATGTAAGAGGGTGAAAGTTATTATCATGATAGCAAATTACTATAGATTGATCATAATGACCTTTATTGGAAGTCACCTAGGAGCGGGTATGGTTATGGCTGAATCTTCTCCTATAAAGAATAATCATTCAGACAAAGTCCTCCATCTGGTTATAAAAAACAGGAATACCAAGGACTTAAATCTTTTAATTAAACCTGAAATCCCTCACCTCTCTCCCCATGTCCCGGATGACCGTCTGAAGGCGGGTTGGCTTGTCTTAACAGTTCCTGCAGCCCCAGATGACGCCACAAGTATGAATGCTGTCATTGAGATCTCTTCAGAGCAGGTGGGTAATTTCGATTATTATTCAATTACGGGCGAGACAAATCCTCTCACACCGATCGGAACTTGCTATAATCTACAAAAAGGGAAGAGTTATAGAATAGAATTCACTAATAATATATTGGGAACTGGCTGCATCGGCACTGAACTAAAAGAACCTGTGCCTATAATAGAAAACGGGGTTGAGATTTTGCCGATTAAGAAGGTAACGACTACCCTTCGCGAAGGAATTTCAAGG
The DNA here is from genome assembly GCF_000742835.1 of Candidatus Paracaedibacter acanthamoebae. Taxonomy (GTDB): domain Bacteria; phylum Pseudomonadota; class Alphaproteobacteria; order Paracaedibacterales; family Paracaedibacteraceae; genus Paracaedibacter; species Paracaedibacter acanthamoebae. The sequence goes on from NZ_CP008941.1 coordinate 2,019,200, forward strand.
CAACCGCATCGCCCTTCAGAAGTTTTAACACCCGACAAATAATGTACAAATAAAGGGGGAGTATAATTCCAGTTGGATAACCTGCTTCTGGTCTATCTCTGCAAAAAACAACCATCACTCTCATCCATGCCCGTAGGCAAATTTTCTTTTAATACTAACCGTACTTTTGCTTCCACGTTTGTTTCATTTCATGATAGGTTGGATGGGATTCTGCTTTTCTCCATGCCTGATAAAATATTTGAGCACTTTCGACTTTATCTTGATCTTGGCCATTGAGAGGAAGCTCTTCGCCGGACACAGGGCCATATTTTCGGCCTCCTTTATGATTGGCATACCGTCTTGAGCGCGTGTAGCCCATCTGTAAAAACTTACGCGCCATATCTGCTCCGACAAACTCTCCTTTTTTAAGATAATCGTTAAATAGAGTTGCTATCTTTTCGGCACTTTCTGCTGCAACCTGAGGATTTTTAAACCGCCAGAATGGCAGTATCTCGGATTTATAAGGTTCACAAAGGAGAACGCCTTGCTCTCCCTTTCCCACCCGATATTTTTCAGGATCCTGACGATAGTCGATCGACGCTTTCCAAGGATAAGTCGATTTCTGCTTTTCCCACCTCCTCATTTTTTCATGCTTTGAGGACATTTTATAATTTCTTTTCTTCGGAACACTGGAATTATTTCTCATAGGACTAACTCCTTGTATGACAACAACTTAAGATCTTTCTTCACTTTTTACTGTATAACGTTGATATCCCTCTTAGAAGGTCATTTCTTTCAATACTTTAACTTTTTCCTACCCTAAAGTATGTCATAAAAAATCCTGCCTTATAACCTTAAGGCAGGACTGTTTTTGAGAATATTATTTCTGTTAAATGGCATGCATTTTATAAGAACAATAGCGGTATCCTCGATACATAGCCCCAACAAAGATTGCGGCAGCTGCTTGCGCTACAGCGAACACCCATAACTGTTCCATCGCCCATCCCTTTTCAATAACAGCTGTTCCCAGAGAACGGGCAAAGTTAACAGATGTATTACTAATAGGAACACTGACCAAATGAATGGCCGCTAAGACCAAACCAATAACTAAGCCTGAAGAACCTAAAGGGAAACCTGGACGCACGGTTGAAACAATGGCCATCAATAAAATTGAGGTCATCAAAAACTCGGTTAACATCACCGCCTCCATGGAATATCCACCCGGTGAATGGTTGGCAAATCCATTCGAAGCAAAGCCAACTACCATATTGAAGTCAGCTTTACCCGTTGCGATAAGGTAAACAATATAAGCCCCTGCAATACCCCCCAATAGTTGCATAACCATATATAGAAAGGCATCAACCAGTTTAATATGACCGGTGAACAGCATCGTAAGAGTTACAGCTGGGTTAATATGGCACCCTGATTTAGGGCCGATCGCATACACCAAAAACATTAATGTTAAGCCAAATGCCAAGCCTATGCCTAAAGCCCCAATAGAACCATCTGCAATAACAGCACTACCTACCCCCATCAGCACGAGAATCCCCGTTCCCAGAAATTCTGAAATGTATCGGGAGAATGTCCCACTAACTTGTTCCATCCTTATCTCCTCTTAAGAAAACTTATTTATCTTACCTTTTCATTGTGTCGGCAATTCAAACCAAAAGCCATCTTAATGGTGAGATGATTAAGGAGTTGGTGTCAGCAAGATTTTATCAATAAAATTCACTCTCTGTTAGAAAGGAAATAGGTTTTAACCTGTATCACGCATTAGTAAAACCTCGGGATCCTGATCAAATCCGTGTCCTTGCCCCCGCGTGAGCCAAGTGGTTTGCCCCAACTTAAAACCTGTTTTCATGGTAGAGGATGGTATTTCATGGCGCTTAATAGTTCCTCTTAAATCAAAAGTTCGATCTAAGCCACTATAAAATCGAATGAGAGAGCGAAATGCATCATTTCCATGCCCCCCCGGCAAATGACTTAAATACTGCCGCCAAGAAAGCCCGACCAAATGTAAAGCGACGCCTGCAGCTTCGTCCCAACTGCGTCGTCCGAGAAGCGTACTTTGGCCTAAATGCTGATGCTGTCCTCTTCCACCAATCCGAGTCCAATCTTCTGGTGGTGCTTTACGCCATGCTCCCCTAAATTCTTCTAGACGTATTTTGACTTTAAAATAGCTTTCTAAAAGCTTTTTAAGCCCGGCTGCATTGCGTTGCCTCTGCCAGAATAGAGGCGTAAAATGTAAAATCGAGCGAGAATGAACATTCAATGTTTCTTCAATATTAATATCAACTAATCCCGCCAAATCTAGAATGGCCTGACCCACAGATGTCTTTTCAGCAGGAACCATTTCAAGTCCCGGAAGGTGTTTTTTCTGAAAGCGATACCAAAAAGAGGCTAAACGATGATTAAAAATATCTAAGAAATCTCGAAAGGCCGTATCTTTATGACGTAACCGTTCTGCAATCAAATCCGTGTAGGGCTGAGGCAGTGGTCCCTGTACACCAGCTATCCCCAAAAAATTTATGGTCATAATGGGAGGCCGGTCATAATACTTATTAGGGAAAATACTATGAATATCACTCGCAGGCGTTGCATAACCGATGCGCGACTGAATTTGTATAGGGTCGTCTTTGGGATTTTCTGTTTCTCCAAAGGGTTTTGATTCGGGCCGCAATGCCGCCATGATTCGAATAGACTGATAATATTCAAATTCATATGGCTGAGCAAAAAGCTGCTCTGCTACAGTATAATCTGATCGCCGTGTAAGGGCTGCCATGACATCCACTCGCCTTGTCGTTGAACACTATTGAGCTGAAGCTGCACAAAAGAATTAATGGAGGCTTGCAAAGCAAAGAATGTCCGCAGCACCCCTGCTAGCAAGAAGGCACTTTCCCCCGTATAAGCGCGCTCATTAACTGTCAAAGTAATCTTTAATCCACTAACGAACCCTCTCCATGCTTCATGACCCATGCGTCGCGAAATGGGATGTGTTTCAATACCAACCAACGCATCAATTTCATTATGTCGAAAATTTCCCGACATTTGTGCATACAATAATAGCGTTTCTTTTAAAGCTTTTAAAGATGTAGAGCCTGCACTAACACTGAGATGATTGACTGACAGCATCGAAATTAAGCGCCACATGCTCTCCCCATCATCAGGCGTGTAAATTTGGGTTGTCGGTTTGGTTATACAGACAATTTTGCTAATGGGTGCTTTGTCTTCTAACTGTAATAAACCGCCGGCAGGGATTTGTTCTGCTAAAAAGCGATTGGTACAAAGTGTTTGGGCGTAAATCGTCTCAGACGGTGGTTTGCGAGGATCGAAATTTAAATCAACAAACCGTAAATAAATATCACTGCCCGGAACATCGCGGCGTTCAGAAGAAACACGTCGCTGTAACCAAAAGACTGTTGGATCATCTTGCCGCGCCTGATGATCAAATGAATAGTAAGGGTGAAACGTCACCGTCTCTGGCCTTCCATCCATACCTGACAGAACTTTTTCAATTGAATAAATCTCAGTTGTCCGTTCCCGACGCTGATCAGGGATTAACCGATACTCAAGCTTGTGATGATCTAATCGCAGTGGATCAGTTGTTTTAGGAAACAGGTTAACAATTGGGGTACATCCAAGGCGAAAATTAGATGGGCTAATTGTCATTTTTTCGACAGGCTGTCGGCTGTCGACGCCAATTAGAATTTCAATTGTTTGATCTGCCCCTTTAAAATTCAAATTATTGATATCAAAGAACAAATATTTTTTAGGGAAATGAAAATACTCATGCAATAATTGATACGCTGGTTGGGAATGATCTGGTGATGGTAGAATACTCTCATTAACCTTAAAACCCACCGGTTGAGCAGAATTTGTTGGTAAGGCGCGCGCTTTTTTATCCTGAATCACCGTAAAAACTTGGACAGATGTTTGGGCAAAAAGGGCTTCATAAAGTAAAAAACTTAAGGCATCGTCCCCACTGATGAAAAATCGTAATGTCTCTAGATCTAAATCAGAAAAATCCAATCCTTGGCAAGAAAGTTTTAAACGCAGATACCATTGATGTTGTTGCGGTATATCAAACTGATAATCTAACGGCTGCACGAATTCCGCTTCGTCAACAGATATCGGCCATAAAGTGACGGGATAAGCGGTTCTAAAGCGACAAGCGACACCTTCTTCGGAAAAAGACTGTACAGGTGTTTTTACTGGAATATTAAATCCGGTGGTCAACTTACCTTTTGTTGGATCAACCACAAACTGAGCAATCGCCATACTAGGGACCGGATTGATCAAATGGGGATACAGAACTTGCAACAAGGCAGAAGCAATTTGTGGAACACGATCATCAATTTCCTGACTCAGTCGTGCCGCCATAAAGGCAAATGATTCCAATAACCGTTCTGTATGGGGATCAGGAGACTCCACATCTGCAAGCTGTAATCGGCGAGCAATCTTGGGATGTTGAAGAGCAAACACTTGTCCAGCGTTGCGCAAATAACTTAATTCCCGATGATAATAATTCAGGAATTTATCCTGGGAAATGGAATTCACCCTAATTCATCACCTTAAATGTCTCTATATAAAATTTAGCATTAATTCGATTAATGTCCAAGGACTTGCATTATAAGAATTTAACCGGCAGTGATTGTTCATTAAAAAACCCCGCTTTGACGGGGTTTTTAACACAACCAATGCTCTCATTAGGCGGCGGCCTTAAAGTCGTTAAGGTCCGTTGCCCCATCTTTTTGCTGGTTCTTGATGGAACGCAGAACAATAAGGGCGATCACCGCCCCAAAAGTTAAATAAAAGGCGGGCACCATATTGCTGCCAGTTTTGTCAATCAGAAATGTAACAAGCATAGGAGCAGTACCGCCAAACAACGGACCACTAATATTTGTTGTAATTGTTACGGCAGAAAAACGAACTGCTGTCGGATAAGCTTCAACCATGAGAGCTGGGAGGGGACCAAAATACCCGCCAACAGCAATGGACAACAACATTTGCGCACCTAAAATCACCCATGGATCCTGAGTATTGTTGACAATGCTTAGCAGCGGAATTGTCCCAATAACAAACAAAAATGCAGCTCCCCCCAAAACGGCTTTGCGTCCAATCTTGTCAGACAGCCAAGCCGAAATAACTGTAAAAATACTCACAACTACCAAGCTCGCCGTATTAATGGCAAGCGCCATTCCTTGAGACAATCCTAACTGAGTACTTAAATGAGTTGCCATGTAGACTAAAAGAATATAGAAGCTCAAGTCATGCAACATAACGGCCATAACAACTTTCACCAATGTACGACCATGCGAGGCAAAAACTTCTCTAATTGGATTCTTTTTTAACTCACCTGCTTCCTGCGCAATAATGTATTCAGGAGACTCAGGAATATTGCGACGGATATAAAAACCAACAAAACAAATTAAAATACCGACAATAAATGGAGCGCGCCATCCCCAACTCATTAATTCGGGCTCGGAAAAAATATAATTTGCAAGGGCCGCGGCACCAGAACCTACTAAAATCCCAAGTAAGCAGCTGGTAACGGCAAAACTACCGATAAGACCTCGTTGACTGGGGTCTGTATGTTCCGTTGTAAAGGTGATAGACCCCCCATAATTTCCCCCCATTGAAATACCTTGCAGCATACGAATTGCCATCAATAGGATAGGAGCCCAAATCCCAATTTCCGCATAGGTGGGTAAAACGCCGATTAATGCCGTGGGGACAGCCATCAAGAGAATGGACCATACCATCGCCTTTTTACGACCCATCCGATCGCCAATATGACCAAAAATCATGCCACCGAGGGGACGAATTAAATATCCTGCTGCAAAAGCCCCAAAAGCAGCGATTAATTCAACAGATTTGTTCTCTGAAGGAAAGAATAATTTTCCAATAATGGGAGCAAAATAACCGAATAGAGCGAAATCGTACCACTCAAACAAATTACCAATCAAACTTGCAGTTACGGTTTTAAACAAAGACCTTTTCATAACGTCAACTGTCCCCTTTTTAATCTCTCCTTTTAAGCATAGTTTATATTGATAGAAAATCTCAATACTTTTGCAATAAACAATTATTAAAAAGCTTAAAGCACTAATCTTTTACGCTTCACAACATTTATGAAAAAACAGTAGATAACCTAAGAAAATAGGTACTTTTAACCATAAAAAAAAAGGGGCTCATTTTAATGGGCCCCTTAATTTAAGTCATTAACTATTACGTTTATGCTTTAGCTTTTGCTTCGGCTTCACGTTGTTCTGTCAAGGCGCGGAAACGCTTAGACAAAGAAAGAACAGAGGCCAACCACAGACCAACCACAATAATTGTAATAATCGCTAGAATGTGGGATAAGCTTGCCAAGGTTTGACCAGCAAACGCACTAAGCAAGACAGCTTGAATTGTTGCACCACCGGATTTACCCGCCCGTCCACCAATAACATCAACAGCTGCTTTACCTTTAACTTTAAGTTCTTGATCCAACGGAATGTAAGCCATTTCCTTTGTTGGGTCAAACAAGGAGTATTTTGTTGCTTTAGACAAAACGTTCTGGACGAAGCCTGTCATCACGGCAACCATCACCATTGTTGTTCCGGCAATAGCATATTCTGGATTACCGATGCTTTCGGAATACATAATAACACCAAAGAAAATCAAGCTTGTAATTAAGATCATGATTGGCGTAATCATGGCAGCGGATAGCCAACTAAAGCGACGCAGAATATTGTTACCTGCAATCATCAAAAGAACTGTGATACAACCGGTTACCGCTGAGAATTGTCCCATGAATGCATTGTAGGCATTATTGTCGCCATGGAATGCAATCTTAACTTGTCCTTTCCAAACGCCTTCAACGATGTTAATAGAGACGCCATAAGCCAGAACGATCATCGCAATCATCCCTAAGTAGGGAGAGCGAACGAGATACATAAAACTTTCAGACAAAGATAGTTTAGGCTTATCTTTTTTCTTACTTCCAGTGCTAGCAACCTCACCATCATAATAGCGCTTGTCCGTCAAAACAGCCTTGTTCATCCAAGCATAGATTGCGACCACAAGCAAACCAGAGATGACAACAAAACCCATCAAATAGTTCAAAGTCCAACCCCATGGATCAACACCTTCGGGAAGATTACCACGGTTTTTAGAGAACATATACACAACGGAGCCCGAAAGAATCAAACCGAAGTTTCCGATCAAACCAAACATCCCATAAAAACGCTTTGCTTCCGCTACCCGCGTAATTTCGTTAGCAAATTGCCAGAAAAGCAAGGAAATAACAGCACTACCCCATAATTCCGACAGAACATAGAACAAGCTATAGCTCCAGTTACCAATGACCGGAACAAACCAAGCGATATTCGGATAGTCAGCCTTCATCGCAGCAATTGCGGCTTCACTCATATGGAAGGATTCACGATTGGGGTAAATAAATAACGCGAATGCGCCAAAAAATACCAGAAATGGTATTAAGGCTGCATAGAAAAGACCTTGACGGCTTAAGACGTTGGACATTTTTGCATAAGCAATCATGAACAAAATTGCCGCCGGCGTGGTCCCGAACAACTTAATAAAGGCCAATGCCTCTGCACCGGATCCCGGGGCGTTAACAACTAGAGCGTCCTTCGTATCGCGTAACACGGTATAGTTAAACAAGATACAGAACATCATGAGTCCCATTGGAAGGAACTTTTTGATTTCATAATTGTGAATCGGCCAGAGAATGGCGCGTAAGCCGGTAAACTCTGGTTTTTTCACAGCTTCATTCGCTTGTGACATGCTATCATCCTTTTATTGATCAACAACGCATTAACGCTCCCCTTAGGAAGGTGTCTGCCAAGATACATAATTATTATTGTTGAATAATGTATGCTTGTATAGAGCCATTATTGCTTTGTTAACTTATGTATTGTACAAATAGAAATGCAGAAAAGGCCCTGAAGAACACTCCAAAGGCATCTATCCAACTTTTCTTTTCACAGCGTGAATATAGTGTCAATTTAAGAACTTAGTCAACAAAAAAGTTAATACTCAGAGAAAACTTCTTCGTTTTGTTTTCTTACCGATTTAAACAATCCGATTGCAAATAAATGACACCCATGAATCATAACCAAACTGAAATAAGTATACCGAGGAGTCCCCGCCATTGACATGAACAAGAGTATCCCAATAAACAACAATGCCATTGAGGTAAAACAAAAAATTATAGGGGCAAGCTTTGACCGTCGCCAATAGACAACAGAAGCAACAAAATAGATAACACCCAACAAAATAACCAAAAATTGACTAACAAAGGCATAGCCCATCAGGTCGATAATTCCTTTAACAATTGAAAAGGCTTTTGTTTCTGGGTCAATTATCTGGGGCAGAAGCCTATCAACATGGGTATAGCCCACTCGATCAATTAAGCAATGAGAGAAATTCATCCACCGGTGTTTTAGATAATAAAATGGGTGGCACCTCACTACTGAAAACCAATGATCCCAAAGTTGTTGCTGTTCTAAAGGGTCTGTATTTTTTTTGAGAATAGCGTCTGCGGGAAATACATAGGGATCCACAACATTTTCTTGGAATTGGTTTTTCAACTTTTCAAATGAAAAATGTGGCGTCTTATTAATATCAAGAATTAAATCCTGATCCATAGATTTTGAAATAGCAGCCAAATCAAACAGCTTAACATACTGCCATGAATTACTTTGCTGTGCCTTAGGAACAAGAACTGCATTAATACCAACAACACTAGCGTAAACGGCAAGAGTTGTAAAAATACTTACTGTAAGCCGTTGTAACGGTGGTCGAGATTTTACTAACAACCATCCAAACCATATGGATAAAATAGGCAAAATAAATTGAGCTTGATATTTAACAGCAGTTCCATAAATCAATCCGACAAAAATTAAAAGAGCAGCAGGTAAAGAAATCTGCTTGTCCCTAAGGCTATAATTAGCCAGGGCCGCCGCTATGGCAAAAAAGCTAAAAGTAAATCCATTATCCTTTTGAATCTGAATAGAAAACAATAGGACTTGGGGCCACCAAGGAAGGAAAAATATAAAAAGCAATAACGCAGGTGATTTTTTGAAATCCAAGAAAGTTTCAGCAGCTTGCCAAATAAAATATAGACCTAAATAAAACAACCCAATTTGTAAAAGATACATCGACCCATAGCCAGGGCATATTTTATCAAAATAACGCCAAGCAAAAGACATCATGGCCGGATGATGGTCATTATAAATTCCTAAAAGTGCTTGTTGATATTGCCCCATACTATCGGGGTTAATAAATCCTGGCCAAAATAGAGCTAGATTTAAAAAAAATAAACCACCGAAAATCACATATCTATAAGTGTAAAAAAAGTCATATCACGTTAAAATTTAATTTAAATATATGACCTAAAGCTGTCATATATTTTTTTTTATCACAACTGGATTTTATCTTTAGCAGTGAACCTTGTTCGTAAAGATAGCTTTATCTACAATTTTTTAAGTAAGAGGGAAATTTTACAGTAAATTTAGATGTTCATAGGCTAATTCAGTTAAAACTCGGCCGCGCGACGTCCGTTGTACTAAACCACACTGAATCAAATAGGGTTCGATAACCTCTTCCAATGTATCTTTTTGCTCCGAAAGGGCTGCCGCCAATGTTTCAACACCCGCTGGCCCGCCTTTGTAATAATCGGCTAGATATTGCAAATAACGACGGTCTTGAGCATCCAACCCTAACGGGTCCACCCCTAACCGATTTAAAGCGGTGCGTGTGAGTTCTAAAAGGATTTCCTTGTCTTCTGACACTGCCGCAAAATCGCGCACCCGCCGAATCAATCGGCCAGCAATACGAGGAGTTCCGCGAGATCTGGCCGCAATCTCACCAGCTGCTTTTTCAGCAATCTCACAGCCAAGCAATAAAGCACTCCGCATAATAATTTTCTTTAGTTCATCAACCGTATAAAATTGTAACCGCAGAGGAATTCCAAATCTTTCTCGCAATGGCTGCGTCAACAGTCCCGATCGTGTTGTTGCACCAATAAGGGTGAAGGGTGGTAAATCAATCTGGATCGACCGCGCAGACGGGCCTTCCCCAATCATTAAATCAAGTTTAAAATCTTCCATCGCCGGATAAAGAACCTCTTCGACAGCGGGATTGAGACGATGAATTTCATCGATAAATAAAACATCATGGGGCTGAAGATTTGTTAGAATGGCGGCCAAATCCCCAGCTCGTGCAATAATTGGACCCGACGTTGAACGAAAATTGACACCCATTTCTTTCGCAATAATCTGAGCCAACGTTGTTTTACCCAATCCAGGCGGGCCATACAGTAGAACATGATCAAGAGCTTCATTACGAGATTTGGCAGCATCAATAAAAATTTTTAGATTTTGCCGGACATCCTCTTGCCCAGTAAAATCAGTTAGCTTTTCAGGGCGTAAGGAGTGATTGAGTGAATCTTCCCCCATTTCATCCGGAGCAATTATCCTTTCTTCCATTAGGCAGCTCCATTAATTTTGGCAGCTAAAAAGCCTAAGGCGCGACGAATTAAGACCGCTGTCGGGGAGGTTACGCCTTCTTCTTCAATGGCTCTCGCAACAGCTGGCGCCGCCTCAGCCCTTTTATACCCGAGGTTTTCCAGCGCTGATAAGACATCACTGGCATTACTAGAACTGCTAACATTAAGGTCGATTGATGATGTTACAATTTCAACACCCTTGACCTTGTCTTTAAGCTCGGTTATCAAGCGAGAGGCAAGTTTAGGACCAACCCCATCAGCTTGGCAAATTAAGACTTTATCACCAGTCTGAATGGCTCGGATTAAGTCATCTGGGGTGAGAGCTGATAAAAGAGCTAACGCAACTCGGGCGCCCACGCCTTGAACAGTAATCAACTTATTAAACCATTCTTGTTCATAGGGAGTCGCAAACCCATACAAAATTGGTTGTTCTTGCCGGACCAACATTTCTGTATGCAGGGCAATAGCCTCCCCTTGGGAGGGTAACTGAACCATGGTTTTATGAGAGACAAAAAGGCGATAGCAAATACCCTGGACATCAAGGATAACCCAATCCAGTCCGGTTGAATCAACCAATCCTTTGAGTTTTGCTATCATTGTGGATTCTGTCCCTGAGTTCTAAGCAAACGATTAACATCTCGCGCCACCTCTTCGGCTAATGAAATGGCAAGTCGGCTTTCAGCCGCTTTATCAGCGTTACAAGTAATAAATTCATCGGTCGCCACAACGGGATAGGATGTGGTAATTTCGTTCGTATACCTACCATAATCTTTACCATCTTGTTTAAGCTCATACGCAGCCGATACTATAATCTGGCTACGGGTAATGGTCGCGTCCTGAGCATAGCTTGCCGCAGACTTTGTTTCTGCCAAACTGATATTAAGCTTATAATCGTGGTTATTGAAACGTGGCATGATTGCCAATTGTTTTTCCAGTTCACGACGGAATTTATAAGCTGTGTAGCCATCTCCCTTGACAGTAATACAAATGGCTTGGGTTTGGGATTTATCGCCACAATACATAGGGGTAAAGCCGCAACTTGATAATAAAAGTGTTAAGGAAAGCAGCGCTATAGGTTGTAATAACAAAATCCCTTTGTACCTCATGTTAATCCATGCCCCCTTATTCCTTAAATTAGTTACCACTAAACAACAATATTCACAATACGATTTGGTACCACAATTGTTTTACGAATTGTTTTACCGTCGATTTCACGGTGAACCGTCGCTAATTCCTTAGCCTGCTCGAACAAGGTTTCTTGATCAGTATCTATAGCGGCTTGGAAACTACCCCGCATTTTACCATTGACCTGGACTGCAATCGTCACTTCGCTTTTAACTGCCAAGTCAGGATCCGCCACTGGCCACTCGGCCTGAAGAATATCGCCAGCATCCGCACTCATCTTCCACATTTCGCTTGTTAAATGGGGGATTAATGGATTTAAGCCCAACATTAAAATTTTGGCTGTTTCTATCAAGGCCGCACCGGAAACTGCAGAATTCTGACAGGCTTCCTCTAAAGTCCGGGTTAATTCCCGCGCAAAGGCAATAACCTTATTAAAAGCATGACGGCCATACCCATGAACAAATTTGTCGATTGTTTGATGGGCAATTTTGCGCAAAGCTAAGGAGGCATCGTCTGCCCCTTCTCGGGCTTTGTTTTCAATCACGGTTTCTAAGACACGCCACAGACGATTTAAATAACGCCAAGCCCCTTCAAGGCCTTCATCACTCCATTCGAAATCTTTTTCTGGGGGTGTATCCGACATCACGAATAAACGGACAGCATCAACCCCATAGGTATCAATCATTTCTTTGGGATCAACCACGTTCTTCTTGGACTTGCTCATTTTTTCAGACCGTCCAACCGTTACCGGCATGCCATCTTTTTTAGAAATATACTTGTTTTCTGAAACTTTGGTCACCTCATGAGGAAACAACCACTGTCCATCGCTGTCCTTAAAGCTTGAGTGACAAACCATCCCTTGAGTTAAAAGATTCTTAAATGGTTCATTGATGGATACATAGCCACAATCACGTAAGGCTTTCGTAAAAAACCGAGCATATAGCAAGTGCAACACAGCATGTTCAATTCCCCCAATATAAGCATCGACTGGCATCCAGTGCTGGGCAGCGGCCTTGTTGAGTGGATCAGCCGTTTTAGTATCGCAGAAACGCAAGAAATACCAAGAGGATTCAAAAAATGTATCTAATGTATCCGTTTCACGGGTTGCCTTACCCTGACACAATGGACAGGTTGTATGCTTCCAAGTTGGATGGTAATCTAAGGGGTTACCTGTCTGATCAAAGGTTACATCCATAGGCAGCTTAACGGGCAGATCCTTTTCCGGTACCGGCACGATCCCACAGTCATCACAATAAATAATTGGAATCGGGCATCCCCAATAGCGTTGACGAGAAACTGACCAATCACGCAGACGGAAAGTCACCTGTCCTTGCCCCATCCCCAGCTTTTCAACCTCCTCAATAGCACGACGCCGCGCGGATAGCACATCCAATCCATTAAGAAACTCAGAATTAATCATTGTTCCCGGTCCAGTATAAGCTATCCCATTTATGGTTTCGCCAGCCTCAGGCATTACAACGGGCCGGATTGGCAATCCATAGGCTGTAGCAAAGTCAAAATCCCGTTCATCATGGGCGGGACAAGCAAAAATTGCACCCGTTCCATAGTCCATTAAAACGAAATTCGCCACATACAACGGAATTGTCACATCCTTGATAAACGGATGTTTAACGCGCAGCCCCGTGTCATAGCCTTTTTTCTCAACAGTACTTAAAGCCTCTTCCGTTGTAGGGGTGCGCTGACAATCTTCTATAAACATAGCTAATTCTGGATTATTTTGCGCAACTTCATCGGCAATGGGATGAGTCGGGGCAATCCCACAGAAAGAAGCTCCAAATAAAGTTTCTGGGCGCGTTGTAAAGACAGACAGAACCTGAGGATAACCATCAATTTCAAAATTGATTAAGGCCCCCTCTGATCGACCAATCCAGTTTTCTTGCATTTTGACGACTTTTTCAGGCCAACCGGTTAAGGTTGATAAATCATCCAACAGTTCTTGGGCATAGTCTGTAATTTTCAAGGACCATTGCATTAACTTACGTTTTTCAACAGTTGCGCCAGAACGCCAACCTTTACCACTAATAACTTGCTCGTTGGCCAACACGCAATTATCGACCGGATCCCAGTTAACCCAAGACTCACGACGATAGGCAAGCCCCTGTTTATAAAAATCTAGGAAAAACTTTTGTTCGTGACCATAATAGTCTGGCAAACACGTGGCGAGCTCTCTCTCCCAATCAAATGAAATGCTAAGCAATTTAAACTGATTTTTCATTTCTTCAATATTTTCAAGCGTCCACTTTTCAGGGCATACCCCCCCTTGAATAGCTGCATTTTCAGCCGGTAAACCGAAGGCATCCCACCCCATTGGATGTAAAACATCATACCCCTGCAGTCTTTTTAGACGGGCGATCGCATCACCAATTGCATAATTGCGAACATGCCCCATATGCAATTTACCAGAGGGATAAGGGAACATTTCCAACACATAACTTTTTGGACGATTGGATTGTTCTGGCGTTTTATAGGCGTTTTCTTGTTCCCAAGTTTGTTGCCATTTTGTTTCTACATCACGAAAAGGATAGGACATGAGCTTACTTATTACTTTCCTGCTTTAACTTTTAGATCACGGGCTTTGGTTAAAATGAGATCTTCCATATCTCGGGCAATTTTTGGATCAGCAGTCATTGCCACCCAATCGCCGGCTTTTTTAATTTGCTTGTTGATCGTCACGTGTAAAGCATCCGATCGAAGAACACGGTCGGTAATTTTGACGGTAACTTTGATCCGCTCATTGGGTTTTTCTGGTGTACTATACCAATCAGTAACAATAACACCCCCCGCCGCATCCGAAGAAGCCAATGGCATAAAGGATAATACATCCAAGGATGCTTGCCATAAATGATGGTTGACCCGTGAAGCACTCCCTTGACTGGGATCATATTTTTTTGTTGCCCCAAACAGCAAGACATCGTCTCCAAACAAGGTTCCATATCCTCGTTTGCGAGCATCATCCCGACCAATGGGTGCTTCCTGACCTTCCTTGGGAGTATAATCCCCTGAACAGCCAGATAATAAAGCAGCCCCACAGACTACACTGAGCAAAATATGATTCACAGTTAAGCTCCCCAAAAATTTTATAATATTATTATAGAACCTTCTTCTAAAAATATGAAGAGGCTCCTCATTCATTAAAGCTGGCTTATTGTAACGCTATCCCGAGCTGTTGCCAAGAGAGTTTGACAGAGCTGCCTGACATAACAGATAAAAACTGATAATACAGTAAAATCCATTATAACGATCTGATGAGGAGAACTTGACTATGAAAATTCTTAAAACCTATATCCTTCTCTCTTATTTCCGCGCAAAGCTATAAAATTTTCTTCTATAGCTTTAGGGGATATCCTTACCAGGTAATGTTTTTAGGTTGGGGACGACAATAAATTATGGTTCTCTAGATAGTTTTCTATAACTTGCTTTGCGCCACTCCAGGCGTTATTGATTGTTGAATCCGAGGTTTTTGCCTCCGACACCGCTTGGGCTAAATACTTAAGATGCATAAATGTTGTCAATTGAAAGCGACTCGTTATTAAATTATGGAGTTGTAAACCAAACCTTTTATCAGAGACCAAAACTTTACCAAATCCTTCTAATTGTCCACCAATTCCTAAAACATGCGTGTTCCACCTATCCTTTTGCATGTTAAGGCGCTTTAAAAAGTCAATATTACTTAAGTTTCTATAGGAATAAGTAGCCGACAAAATAAAATCACTTTTGGCTAAATAGTGTACGACAGAATTCCATGCATCCTGAGAGCTTAGATCAAGAATTTCAGTTAAAGGGCGATTCTCTGTTTTTGAAAGATTAAAAGTAGCCTGATAATGAGAATCATCAAAATTTTCTGTAAGGTGTTGAAATAATTCAATTAAACTATCAGATGGCTGGATAGTATAGTTATCAATAAGACTTTTGTGATCAACCGCCGCAGCGACGACCATATTCCCCATAACACCGATTGCCAGAAGACCAACATTTTTTCCAAAAAAGGATATTTTTTCACGGGTAATTGTAGACATTGGATTTCCTTTCTAAGAGAGTAGCCCTTTATTAAACAACAATTTTAAGGCTAGAAGCATGTATCTAGCTTGAGCAGCATACAATCTATTTTCTAATTTTTAGTAAACGACTGTTTATTAATTTAAGAAAACACCTTCAGTCTGCTGAAGGTGTTTTCTTCACTAATAGATAAGCTCCTTCTTTTCACTTTTGGTCTCTTAGAGAGTTAACTACCAATTTTGTAAATGAGGATTCCAAAGTCGATCATGGCGACTTAATGGGGGTTTAGAGACTTGGCTATCGCTAGAGGATGGACTTGCACAAGCTGATAAGGCTAGGGAAACATTAGCTAAAAGGATAAGAAAAAGAACTTTTTTCATAGCACCCTCCTATTATGTAGTTTCATAATAAAAAGTATGTTTTTTTGCGTCTAAGTCAATACTTTAGGAGGGATTAGGACCAGAGCAGTACAAATTGATGCGATTTAGGAGGAAATTTGAGCAACGCTAAGGAAGGCTTTTCAAAGTTCGGAAAAGGCTCTAAAGGGACATACAGAAGATATATCAATTTATACTGGGTTGGCTCTATATTTGTAATTATTTTTACAATTCATCAGATCATTGATCTTCAGAACTTTCATTAAAATAATTCCATATTCTATAAATAAAGAGGACACGAATGTCCCCTTTAAAGATAAGGATTAACTTAAGTTATGCAGTATGCTTTTTTGATCCAAGGTTATATAAAATATAACCGAAAGCCATAAAAGAAAGTATTCCAAGGATGGCTGCGGTCTGAGAGAATGACTCATCAACCAGCGCAAAAACACTTGTACTTTGATAAGCTGCAAATGGAATGGCCAAGAAAATACCAATCATAGCATCCCCAGCAATCATGCCCGCACTGAACAGCAACCCCTTGCGCTCAGCAATACTAAAGGCCTTTTCTTGCTTTTCTGAAGACTCAGAAGAAACTTTCTTTTTTAAGGAGCGGCGTGCAAAGTAGCTAAGAGTACCACCAATAACAATTGGTAAGATAACATCCATGGGTAAATAAATACCCAAAGCCACTGCTAAAGCAGACAATCTGTACTCAGAAGCCCGAGGTGCCAAAATTAAACGATCGATTAAGACGATGGCCAGACCAATTCCGGCGCCCATCATAACCAAAACCCAATCAAGCTTATGTTCAAAAATACCCTGAGCCACGCTGGCCATTAAAGTCGCTTGGGGTGCTGCGAGAGCTTTAGAAGGATCCATCCCTTCCCGAGGGAAAACGCCACCGATACCATAGGCATCAAACAAGAGTTGCAAAATAGGTGCCACAACAGCCGCCCCTGCTACCACACCAATAATTAGGGTTAACTGTTGCTTCCAGGGAGTGGCGCCGACCAATTGACCAGACTTCAAATCTTGAAGATTATCACAGCTCAAGGAGGCAGCAGCTGCCACAACACCGCCGATGAAGATAACAACAGCAGCCAAAGAAAGAACTTCTTTTGACGCAACGCCAAAAGTGATTTCATTACCTAGAATAGTTAAAAGGGAAAAGCTAACCAAAAGAATTGCGCCAATCGTGATGCCGGACAACGGATTGGCAGAAGAGCCAACAATACCCGCCATATAACCCCCGATCGAGGCACAAATAAATCCAATTATTAAGGATGCTACTGTCAAGAAGACTAAGGTGAATCCATAAGTGAAAGAAGACAAAGGCAAGTTTGCCGCTCCTAACACATGGTTAAACAACAGCATAATAGGAATAGACAGCAATAAGGTACCGCCAATAACCCATGTCATGGGAATATCATGCTCGGTCCGAATTGGTTTTTCTGATCCCCCTTGGCGTGCTAACTTCATCGCCGTAAAAGATGAAGAAACAGCTGCCTTAATTGGTTTTACCAAATTAACAATAGCATAAATACCACCAAAAACCATGGTGCCCACACCAATATAGCGAATTTTTGCGCCTTTGATTGCCATGGCAAGAGCTTCAGCCGACGCACCTGCATCTAAACCAAAAGCTTCTGGTCCACTAAAATAAGCATACAAAGGAACAATCACGCCCCAGGCAATCAAAGCTCCCACAAAAAGGTTAATCGCGACTTTTAGACCCACAATATAGCCGGCTCCGACCATTGCAAGTGATAATCCATTGCTAAAACCAAAAACTGTTCCACCGACCTTAACCCAGCCTGAAATAGATTCACTGATGAGTTGGAAACCACTTTGAAAGAACTTCAAAATACTAGCTCCAATGGCGCCCCCCACCAAAAGTCCAGCCCCACCATTTGTATCAGATTCATCTTTACTTGATCCAGCCTTCAAAACTTCGGCCGTCGCAACACCTTCCGGGAATTTTAACCCGCCTTCGACGATCAATGCTCGACGCAAGGGAACTGAAAAGAGAACACCTAACACACCACCAATCACGGCGATCAAGGTAATTTGCCAATAATCTAGTGTTTGCCAATATTGCAATACTAACAACGCTGGAATTGTAAAAATTGTACTCGCTGCAACAACTTCACCCGCAGAAGCAATCGTTTGAACAATATTATTCTCAAGAATTGTTGAATTTCTGAAAAAGCGCAACACAGCCATAGAAATAACAGCAGCTGGAATAGATGCAGAAATAGTTTGCCCCATCTTTAGTCCCAAATAGGCATTGGAACCGGCCAAAACAACAGCTAGAATAATACCTAATAGAATTGCCTTGAGCGTAGTTTCGGGAATATTTTCGGAAGCTTTAATAAAGGGAATCACGGTTCCCGGTTGTTGTTGTGATTCTATAGACTCACTCGTTTGTGTACGATTGGTACTCGACATGCAGTAACCTTTCTTTAACTTACTGTTAATTCTACAGTATTTGACTAAGTCTAAAAACTCTAACAAATATTTCCTCGTTAACCAAGGTTAATCGTGAAAATTTTTAATAAAATCTCGTGTATATAAGATTTTTTTATCGTTAATCTTGTAACGAATTTCTTTGTTCATTATCTCTAAAGAAGAGTATGGATGCCTTAAATGGTGAAAAAAAATAGGAAGTCTATAGACGGCTGAAAATACATACTAAATGTTAACTAGAAATTAAAGGATTCAAATGATGAAATTATCATTACTATTTTTAAGTTCCCTCTTAACCACAGCTAATGCTATGGAGGCTCCTCAAGCGGATCAATCTTCCACTGAAGCTAATCAACACTCGAATGAGCAACCTCGTATGAGCCAAGCAACCATAGAGATAACATTCCCTGATGATACTCTAATGGATCATAGAACATTGCTGCACAAAGCAGCCGCTAAAATGTCTGAGGTATTGCTAAATGAACAACGCGAAAGTCTTGTCAGCCGATTAAATACTCAAGAAAACCCTGAAAACATTAAAGGTGATCTTGAAAGCACTCTCAAGAGTAAACTTACCTTGCTCGTAACAGTTTGTAAGCTTGAAGAGACGACCTCTATCAATATACCTGAGGTTGTTAACCAAGAAGCTCAGCTTAATAGCCGCCTCTTAATGGCTCAGATTGAGGAAATCTCTAATCAAAGGAAAATTGAAGCTCAGCTGAATATCAACTCAGAAAGAGAACCATCTCAACCCTCAGAAGAGACCTCTGTTGGGAGCGAAGTAACGACAGAAGTGAAGCCTACTGAAACGACTGCGATCGATTATGACGCGCTTATTGCTCAAGCTGCTGGTAAGTTTGCCGGCGCTTACAATAACGAAAACGGAAACAGGCTAGCTGATGAACTGGAAGCGCAAGAAAAAGATATAAGCAACGGCAGTCAGACTAATGCTGCCAACAAAGAAGAGAAAATTGAAAACGCTGCAGAAACTCTTCTGATGCTTTTTGTAGAAAGAATTGAGCCTAATGAAGCTAAAAGAGTAGAGTTAAAAGACAAGATTAAGCGTGAAGCCCGTCGCATTCGTCAACAAATAATAGCTAATGCTAAAGAAATTAAAGAAAAGAGAAAAGTGGAGCGCGAACTCAATCGCATTGCCGACCAATTCGCAGCAGAATACGAAAGAATTGCCCCGAAGGTAGAGCGTGAAACAAAGCGTATTGGAAATCAGATAGAAGCAGAATACAACCGAGTGGCGCCGAAAGTAGAGCGTGAAACTGAACGGGTGGAAAAACAAGTTGAACAACTAGGTAAAAATATTGGCAAAAAATTAGGATTGAGAAAGAAGAAAAATAAGTAGTCGTCTTACTTACCAAATAAATTGATGGCCTGGACTTAACATCCAGGCCTTTTTATCCTTGCTGTTGATCTATCAAGATAGTATTTTCTGAATAATTAATTAGACCTAGGTTTTTCTGAATGAGTATACTCTCTCAACTGTTTCTTCAAAGCGCCCAATTTTACACTCTTGTTTTAATAATTGTTATCGGATTGGTTTTTATTGATCGACGTATTTTTTTGCGGGCCTTGAGTATCATGCTCTTCAGCATGGTTTTTAATACCTTTCTTAAATCCCTTTTTAAGATCCCCTTAAAAGCTCATTTTAAAAGAAATTGGTACGCTTTTCCCAGTGGCCATGCCAACACATCCGCAACCTTTTATGGATACCTAATCCATCGTTTTAAAACCCCTTTGCTCACCCTTATTGGGGGGATTTTAATTATAGGAATTTGCTGGGCTTTGGTACACAATCATTACCATGACTGGGTGGATGTGATTGCTGCCGTTGGATTTTCAATTCTATTAATTTTTATCTTTCATTGGCTTGAGACGACAAAGCTTTTCAAAGATAATTTCATGCTCCTTATTCTTATCATGACCGTTGCGGCTTATGGGTTAGTGAAGATTTCCCCGACCATTACATCCCATACCGCTATTCCTTTAGGCGCCTTAATGGGTGTCACTGTAACAGCAATTTTAGAGAAAATGTTCGGCTATCAGAGCATTCATCCTGTCATCGATTTTTTGATTATTATTGTGGGTATTTTGGGACTTCAAGCATTGTTTGCAAAACTAGGCCTTAATAGCTATACTTACACAGTCTTAGAATATGGCCTCATTAGTTGGTGGGGCACTTATAGCCCTCATATTTTTGCGAAATTAAAAAGGTAACATCATGGTTGCATTACCTCTTATTCAGCGTCATAAAACCCACAGGGTTCAAGTGGGCTCCGTCACTATTGGTGGCGATGCCCCTGTTGTTGTTCAATCCATGACAAATACTGATACGACCGATATAGCGAACAGTGTGCAGCAAGTCAAAGAATTAGCAGATGCTGGCTCCGAAATTGTCCGTCTAACGGTTAATACAGAAGCTGCTGCCCAGGCGATTCCTGAGATCAAAAATCAACTTCTAAAAGAGGGTTATATCACCCCGCTCGTCGGATGTTTCCATTACAATGGTCATCGTCTTTTAACAGACATCCCTGATTGTGCGGCGGCTTTAGATAAGTATCGCATTAACCCCGGCAATGTCGGCTTTGGCGAAAAGCGATCCCAGCAGTTTGAAATGATGATCGAAAAGGCTATCCAGTATAATAAAGCCGTCCGTATTGGCGTTAATTGGGGGAGCCTGGATCAAGATTTAGCCGCCCGTCTTATGGATGACAATGCAAAACGCCCTACCCCTTTACCGGCCGATAATATTCTACGCGAAGCCTTGATCCAATCTGCCCTTGACAATGCTAAACTTGCTGAATCCATTGGGTTAAGAGCCGACCAAATTATTTTATCCTGCAAAGTCAGTCGCCCCCCAGATCTTGTCGCTGTTTACAGTGAATTAGCCCACCGCAGTCATTACACCCTGCACTTAGGATTAACCGAAGCTGGAATAGGAAACAAAGGAGTGGTGGCAACAACGGCGGCTCTTTCTTTGCTGTTACAACAGGGGATTGGAGATACAATCAGGGCCTCCCTAACCCCCCGCCCTGGCGAATCCCGAACGACTGAAGTTACTGTCTGCTGCGAGATTTTACAATCTTTGGGATTGCGCGCCTTCACGCCGCAAGTTACAGCTTGTCCGGGCTGTGGTCGCACCACCAGCACCTATTTCCAAGCGCTGGCCGATCAGATCCAAACATACCTGCAGCACCAAATGGCCATTTGGCGGACTCAGTATGTGGGCGTGGAAAACTTAAAAGTTGCCGTGATGGGGTGCATTGTTAATGGCCCCGGTGAAAGCAAACATGCTGATATTGGGATTAGCCTTCCAGGCACAGGCGAATCACCGGTGGCTCCTGTCTTTATTGATGGTCAAAAAGCAACCACCTTGCGGGGTGATCATATTGCGGAAGAGTTTATGGCACTTCTTAACACCTATGTTAAAAACCGCTATGGAAAAGCTGCGTGATGACCATAACCTATGATGATTTCGATAAGGTCGATCTTCGAGCCGGTACCATTGTCAAAGCTGAAATAAATGTAAAAGCCAAAAAATCTGCTTATAAAATTTGGGTGGATTTTGTTGAGACGATTGGTATAAAACAGACCTCGGCTCAGGTAACGTATCACTATACACCCGAGTCTTTGATTGGGAAATCTGTGATCGGATGTCTGAATTTAGGAGCCCGCAATATTGCCGGCTTTATGTCAGAGTTTTTGTTGGTTGGATTTAGTGATCCGCGGGGAAATATTATTTTAGCAACGACCGATCAAACCGTGCCCAATGGTCAAAAATTACATTAGGACTTTTTTCCATGGTAGATTTTCACATTCCCCCTTTCTTGCAAGGATTCGCTACCAGTGCCGGACTCATTATTGCCATTGGCGCGCAGAATGCTTTCGTTTTAAAGCAAGCTCTTTTACGGAACCATGTGTTCCTCATTGCCATTTTATGCTCTATCATTGATGCTGCCTTAATCCTTTTGGGGGTATTTGGTTTTGCTACCCTGCTTGAAACCAGTCCCCTTCTCCTTACCATTGCTAAATGGGGCGGCTTCATCTTTCTGGGCTACTATGGCTTTCGTTCTTTTAAAAATGTCTTCCATCCCCATGCTTTAGAGATGGATAAGAAAAAAATTAAACCGTCGATTAAAAAGATTGTCTCCTTAACCTTAGCTTTCAGCCTTCTGAACCCCCATACCTATCTGGATACGGTTGTTCTTTTGGGCAGTGTTAGCTCTCAATTTAATGACGCCGAGCAACCCTCTTTTGCCGTGGGGGCGTGTCTTGCTTCTTTTATCTGGTTTTTTTCTTTAGGTTATGGCGCTTGCTTTCTCGGACCTCTTTTTAAGAAGCCTCAAGCCTGGAAAATTCTCGATTTTATCGTCGGGTGCATGATGTGGATGATTGCCATCGCCATTGTCTTGTAATAGATTGAGATCAATTTTATGAAAAAATTGATTTGCTTTAACCTAAACAAGAAGGACTTTCTATGAACTCCATCAAATACGGTTCTTTAATTGCAACAGCTATGGTTTTATCAGCCTGCAATATGCCAAGAATTGTTGAAAGCTATGATGAGTTTAAACAAACGAGAGTATGCCGGCTAGATCCCTATGTGATTAGGAGAGAACTTACGGGACCAACATCCCGAATCACCACCATTAGTTTAGAAGCGCAGGCCGATCAAACAGTCAAGGCAATTCTTCTCTCCCAAATTACGATAGGACTCTTCGCAAATTATGATGGGTTTAGTTCTACCTCAAAAATTAAATTCATCTTGACCACCCCTGATCAAAAAACCGAAGAGCTAATTTTTCAAGGACGAGATAGGTCAATAACATATGATTCACGAAATGTCTATGGAACTTATGTTAGTCATACTGTATCTATAGAAAATATCGCCCTCGTCTTTAATATGAAGCTTGAGGATATTCGCAAGATTATTGCAGCTCCTCACACAGAGTTTTATTTTGAATCCGGGAAAGATCCAGTCAAAGGTGAGCTTAGCGCTTCTGATAAAGACGCTTTCAAACAGTTTCTAGATAAATGTATGTTGGCCTCCGGAGAAAAGAAATGAAGAGATTTAGAGGGATAGCGCTCGCTTTCTCAACAGCTCTTCTTTCCTGCTGTACGACTCCCTCCATTGTAAAATCATCGCCAACAGAAAAAAATTTTCAGTGTAAATTGGTTAATGCAACAGCCACGCTCAGGAACCAAAATCTTGGTCAGACCGTTGGCCTTTTAACGGCTGGTATTAAGCAAAAGGTTAACTTTGGTATCAAGAAGATCAATGGATCTCTTTTGAAATTTTGGATTAAGTTCCTTCCCCGCTCAGCCGCCGTTGATCCTCTTGAAAGACCAGGCGTTATTTTAAAACTTTCTTTAAAGGGTAAAGCAGCTCAAACATATAGACTCTCTGGGGGTCAAAAGCATGAGGGTTTCTCTCCAGAAGGATTCAACCAGGGAAATTTCTCTTATGACGACATTTGGCCATCAGCAAGATATTTTGGAGAAAAAGCTGTCTCTTTTGATATTCGGCAAGATCAGTTTGACCAAATCTTAAAGTCAGATACTGTTGAATTTATCATTCAAACTCACTATGATCCGTTAATCATCTTTTTAGAGAAAGAGAGTTTTTCTCCCCTCTTAGATTTTAAAAAAGAGTGCCTTTCTCAGATAGCTCCCCCGGGGAATTAACGGACTCAGGGGAAATTTTTCCCCCTTGACCTCTCCAAAATTCCTTGAGGATCAAGGAAATTTTAGTTATTTCTTAATTACATTCCATATCTTGTAAAGGTAAATAAATTGCACTTATATGAATCCAATGAGAACCAGTGGGGTAGCCCTATAGCCGAAGAAAAGCAACAAACGCTGATTTCAGCCTTAGAATCAGGAGAAGTCATATTTCTTCCTCACTTAAGCTTTCTTCTGCAGGAGGATGAAAAGCAATTGTTGTCGCCTGCCTGCTTAAAAGCCGGTAGCAAGAATATTAGTTATAGCCCCCTCACTCACGAGATAAAAGGATCATTCGATCATAAGATCAATTTATTACAGACCATGATGAACCGATTTGCCTCACAAAGCCAACACCTTATCCATAACCTGTTCCCTCACTATCAATCTACCCTGCAATGGGGCCGAACAAGCTACAGACCTGCTGAAATTTTAGGGCGAGAAACATCTTACAGAAAAGATGATACACGGCTCCATGTGGATGCGTTCCCCTCTTCTCCGACGCAAGGGAATCGTATTTTACGCGTCTTTAGTAATATTAACCCGTTTGAAAAACCCAGGGTTTGGCATTTAGGAGAACCCTTTAAACAAGTAGCAGAGCAATTCCTGCCAACCATAAAATCACCCTTCCCTTTGAGCAGAAATATTTTACAACTCTTAGGCATTACGAAGTCTTATCGGACGCTGTATGACCATTATATGCTGCAAATTCATGACATGATGAAAGCCAACTTGGACTATCAACGAAATGTCAAAAAGCGTAGGGTAGATTTTCCAGCCAATTCCACGTGGATTGTCATGACGGATCATGTTTCCCATGCCGCTCTCTCTGGGCAGTATCTCCTGGAACAAACTTTTAATCTGCCGGTGTTGGGTATGTTAGATGAATCTAAATCACCCTTAAGAACTTTGGAAAAGTTATTAAATAAGCCATTAATTTAGGGATCTTACAGCTCGCTGATATAAAAAGAGAGGAGCAGAAGCTCCTCTCTTTTTAGGTCACTATTTTATTTACGCATTCAGCTTTTTCTCAAGCCAATGGATATCATAATTACCCGACAGAATGTCTTCTTCTTTAGCCAATCTTTGATGCAACGGTATAATCGTATCAATACCATCAATCACATACTCTTTTAAAGCCCGCTCCACCCGACTAATACATTCTGCTCTATCATGACCATATACGATCAGTTTGGCCACTAAGCTGTCGTAATAAGGGGGTACACGGTAACCTTGATATAAGTGGCTATCAATACGAACCCCCCATCCCCCTGGAGCATGATACCGTGTCACTTCACCGGGAGAAGGAATAAAAGTTTCAGCATTTTCTGCGTTAATACGGCATTCAATAGCGTGCCCTGTGATTTTAATATCCTCTTGAGTCATCCCCAATTTCTCACCTGCAGCAACTTTGATTTGCTCTTTAACTAAATCAACTCCTGTCACAAGTTCAGTTATCGGATGTTCAACTTGAATGCGTGTATTCATTTCCATAAAGAAAAATTCGCCATTTTCATACAGAAATTCAAGAGTTCCAACGCCTCGATATCCCATTTTAGAGATAGCCGTATTCACCACTTTGCCAAGCTTTTCACGAGCCTCACTATCTAATGCTGGTGACGGCGCCTCTTCCCAAATCTTTTGGTGACGGCGTTGAATAGAGCAATCGCGCTCTCCCAAATTAATGGCATTTCCATATTGGTCGGCTAAGACTTGAACTTCAATATGGCGCGGCTGCCCCAGATACCGTTCCATATAGACTTCATCGTTTCCAAAGTTAGCTTTTGCTTCTGTCCGAGCCAATCTAAAAGCTTGAGCAACTTCCTCTTTGGAATGAGCAACTTTCATACCCTTGCCCCCACCACCGCTGGTGGCCTTAATCAATACTGGAAAACCAATTTTTTCTGCTGTTTCGATAGCATGATCTTCATCACGGATTCCGCCATCTGACCCGGGAACCACCGGAACACCCAGATCTATCATGGTTTTCTTTGCCGTAATTTTATCACCCATCATTTCAATATGTTCTGGTGTTGGTCCAATGAAGACTTTGCCATGTTCTTCTATCATCCGCGCAAATGTTGCATTTTCTGATAAAAAGCCCACACCGGGATGAATGGCATCTGCGCCGGAAATATCCGCAGCACTGAGAATGGCAGCCATATTTAAATAGCTATCTCGCGAGGGGGCAGGGCCGATACAAACACTTTCATCCGCCAATCGGACATGCATAGAATCTGAATCTGCCGTTGAATGAACAGCGACAGTTTTGATTCCCATTTCACGACAGGCACGCAAAATACGGAGGGCTATTTCCCCTCTATTAGCAATAAGAATCTTCTCAAAGAGTGGTTTCTTTGTCATTAGTATACTCTCCAGAGGGAATAAGTTTATTCGATGACGAGTAAAGGTTCGCCAAACTCGATCGGTTGAGCGTCTTTAATTAAAATGCTGGTAATCTTTCCAGCTCGAGGAGCCTTAATCGGATTCATTACTTTCATAGCTTCAATAATCAGGAGCGTTTGACCTTGAGCTACGACATCCCCAACTTTCACAAACGGTGCTGCTCCTGGTTCACTAGAAACATAAACTGTTCCAACCATTGGTGATTTAATAGCTCCTTCCATCGAAGCAGACTGGGTAGTCAGCTTTTCAGGGTTAGGAAGGTTGACTGCTGCAGGCGAGGCTACGCCTGCTGGAATAGCCATGCTGGTAGCGGATAGATTTAAATTGCGGGCAACGCGGATACGGTGTCCTTCATTCTCATATTCGATTTCTGTAAGATCTGTCTCAACAAGAATATCAGCTAACGCTCGGATAGCATCTTTTTCAATAGAAAGCTTATCTGTCATTTTAATTATTTGCCTTAATTAAGGTTTTAATATGTTCTAATGCCAAAATATAACCTTTTTGACCAAATCCTGCAATCATTCCATTAACGACAGGGCTGACTAAAGATTTGCGACGAAATTCTTCACGCGCATATATATTAGAAATATGTACCTCGATCTTGGGACATTCAAGAATTTCGAGGGCATCATGAATCGATACTGACGTATGGGTTAACCCCCCTGCATTTATAATTATGCCTTCCACCTGACTTTTTGCTGCTTGGATCCAATCCACAAGGTCCCCCTCATGATTCGATTGTCGGCACTCTACAATTAGATCCATTTCTTTAGCTTTAGTATGAAGTAACTGCGTCAATTCATCAAACGTCTGACCTTCATAATGATCTAAATTTCTCTGTCCTAAAAGGTTGAGATTTGGGCCATTAATGACCCAAATCTTATGCATTAGCCATCCTCAATTTCGTGATGAGGTCATCTATTTCTTCATAAGAATTAAAGTGAACTGTCACTGTACCACCGCTCCGATTTATTTTTAATTGACATCTCAATCCTAAAAGTTGCGTTAATTGGGCCTCAATTTGTTGCGATTGCACTTCATGATCGCTCGGTTCAATTTGCAATTTCTTCTGCTTTGCAAGTTTTTCCGCTTCTCGCACATTCATCCCATCGGAAATAATACTTTGCACCATTTCATCTATATTAGGTGCTTTTATTAAGGTCCGGGCGTGGCCAGCTGAAATCTTACCTTCGTTAATCAGATCTTTAATATTATCCGGCAAATTTATTAATCTGAGCATATTCGCGACATGGCTGCGGCTTTTCCCAATTGAGCGTGCCATCTCTTCTTGAGTATAATTAAATTCATTCATCAACCGTTGATAGGCCTCTGCTTCTTCAATTGGCGTTAAATCATCTCGTTGAATATTTTCAATAATCGCCGTCTCGAGAGCTTCTCGGTCATCACACTCTTTTATAACAACGGGAACCTTCTCTAGACCAAGCGTCCGCGCAGCGCGCCATCGACGTTCGCCAGCGATAATTTCATAAATATGACGACCATCCATTATAACAGGACGAACGACCAAAGGTTGGATAATCCCTTTTGTTTTAATCGAATCAATCAACGATGCCAACTGTTCATCATCAAATCGGCGCCGGGGTTGATATTTACCAGGTTTAATTAAATGAATATCTAATTGATTCGTATCATTATTTGCTAAAACGTGGTGATCCATCGTCTCGCCAAGTAGTGCAGAAAGGCCCCGCCCAAGACTTGGCCGGTTAGGACGCTTTAATTCTGTAGTTGTCGTCATGTCTATCCCTCATTAAAATTTCCTTTGCCAGCGCCATATAAGCTTGTGATCCTGGCGATTTAAAATCATAAAGTAATACAGGCTTACCATGGGATGGTGCTTCTGAAACTTTTGTATTGCGTGGTATTACTGTTGCAAAAACTTTTTCTCCTAGATAGCTCCGCACATCATCTGCAACCATTTGACATAAGGAACTCCGTCTATCGTACATCGTTAAGACAACACCGTATAAATCGAGTGTGGCGTTCAAATTCTTCTTAATTTTTTGTATAGAACTGAGCAAATAACTCAATCCTTCTAAGGCATAATATTCGCACTGAAGCGGAATCATAACTGAATCTGCCGCCACCAAAGAATTAAGGGACAGCAATCCCATAGAGGGAGGACAGTCAATAATAATGTAATCAAACATCGTTTGATAGGGAGCAAGGATATCACGCAATCGTCGTTCTCTATCATGCATATCAACAAGTTCAATTTCCGCCCCTAACAAATCTATAGATGAGGGAATAATTGATAAACCGGGAATTGCAGTCTTAAGAAGGGCTTGCGCCAAAGTATACTCGCCTATCATTAAGCCGTATACACTTATAACCCTATTCTGTTTACTTAATCCTAAGCCGGTAGAAGCGTTTGCTTGGGGATCAAGATCAACAATTAAGACACGTTTGCCGACAGCAGCCAGTGCGGTCGCCAAATTTATAGTTGTTGTTGTTTTACCAACCCCACCTTTTTGATTTGCAATTGCTATAACGTGTGCCATGGACCACTATAACTCTGATATATTTGTTACTTTTAATATTACACCATCAGCATTCGTGACACTATTGATTTTTTCATAATTAAACTTAAATTTCTCTTGTGCTTTTTTAATTTCTTGATCAATTGATAGCCCTTTCAAAGCATAAAGAATGGTGGACTTCCCTGTTTCACGTGAAACAATTAGAACTTGATTAAGTAATAAGGCTAGATCAGCGCAGGCTCTTGTAATAATTTGTGCATAGGAATTTAGCGGTAGTTGCTCAACTCGGCTGCAAATGATATCCACTTTTACATCTAATTTTCGCTTAAGTTCAGATAAGAAGATTATTTTTCGCTGATTTGAATCACACAATGTTATTTTATCAAAACCTGAGATTGCTAATACCATTCCTGGGAATCCAGCTCCTGTACCTATATCTAAAGTTGGAAGTTCTTTACTTAATAGTGGTAACAATTGCAATGAATCAAGAATATGCCTTTCCATAAAATGATTCAAAGTTTGCCCCTGAATGAGCGATGTATTTCTATTCCATTCTTCCACAGCACTTTTATATTCCACAAATTTTTCATATGTTCCACGTGAAACATACTCAAGAATTTTTTGTTCAACATCAACAACCATACAAAAACTCCTAACAATTTAAAGAAACTTTAATCGTTCATTAAGAGAATGTCTATAGAATAATAATTGAAAGTCATCACATTATTTGAGGGACAAAGTGCGTATAACAGCAAAAACAATTTACCTTATCCTGGCATCAACCAATGTAAGTCTTGCTTACAATTGGAAGATATGGCCAGGAGCTCACGAAGAGCAACAAACAATCGCACCCTCATTTCAAAATGAACAAATATCCTCCATATCCCAATTCCCACAATCAGCCCCAACAGGTTTGGGCTCACCCTCCCTAATAGACAGTTCACAGTGGACAGCAGCACCCAATGTATCGATCAATTCCACCTCACCTCAAAACACCTCCCCAATGCAACAATCCGCCTTTCCTAACCTTTCATCTCAATTCCAACAACCAATTGGCCAATCATCCGGGCCTCTCGTCAAAACACACACAATTAATCCACAACCATCAGCCCAAACCCGTAATAGCTATAGCCAAACACCTTCTATGCAATCAATTAACACTCCACCGCATGTCTCATCTCCAACAATTCTGTCGCAAAACCCCCAATCGATTAATCAAAATCAACTCCAACAACAAAATACTCAACAGCTAACCCAGAGCCAACAGCAATCCCCCGCAATAGGAACTCAAATGGCACTGACAGGCATAGCAGCTCTAACTGCTTTTGGAAATAAAAATAACCAAGATACATCTTCGAGGGTAGGCCTTAGAAACAATACTCCAACAATGGATTTTTCTACAACAGCCAGCAGAACAGTAACAAAAAACTTTAAATGTACAAAATCTGAGGATGTGTGCCAACAAGAATGGGACGACTTAGTTCAATCAATTGAAAATAATCCACAATTCCAAATTATAAAAAAACAATTGAAATGCGTCCCTGCTGCAACAACCATGTCTAGCACAGCCACGAATGAGTAAAGTTCCAATTACAGAGAATGATCATTTGCACATCCTAACATTCAAGGCCTCCTAAAACTGTACGAATCATTCACTAATAAAAATTTTTTATTTGTATACGAGAAAAAAGTATAATTATTTGCAGAATAGGTGATCATAGGCTACCCTAAATGTAGTTGTATTCACACCATAACAAAAGTGGGGTTTAATATGGGGCTAATCGACAATACTTCCTTTAATAATCATGAATTGGTGAGCTTTACCTCAGACGCTGAAACAGGACTAAAAGCAATCATTGCAATTCATAATACCAATCGGGGCCCAGCTCTAGGGGGGTGCCGATTCTGGAATTATTCTTCAGAAGAAGAAGCCGTTACGGATGCCCTTAGGCTATCACGAGGAATGACGTATAAATCGGCTTTAGCAAATCTTCCTCTTGGGGGTGGTAAAGCAGTTATTATAGGAGACCCAACTAAAATTAAAACACCCGCTTTAATGCAAGCGTTTGGGCGATTTGTCGAAAAATTAAATGGGCTATACATCACAGCAGAGGATGTTGGCACCAGCCCAGCTGACATGGATAGCATTCATAAGGAAACGAACCATGTTGTGGGTCTTGAAAATCCCAATGGAGGAAGTGGTGATCCATCAATTATTACAGCCTATGGTGTTTACCTAGGCATCAAAGCCGCATGCGAAAAAAAACTCAAAAAAGATTTAAGAGGCGTTAAAGTAGCTTTACAGGGGTTGGGCCACGTGGGTAGCTATGTGGTTGGGCACTTAGTCAATGATGGGGCAGTGGTCACAGTTGCGGACATTAATACAACTAATGTGACGAAAATCGTCGAAAAGTATCAGGTAACCGCAGTCGCTCCAACAGAAATTTTATATCAGGAGTGTGATATTTTATCACCGTGTGCCCTCGGTGGTGTTGTAAATGATACAACGATTGACAAACTAAAGTGTAAAATTATTGCTGGGGCTGCTAACAATCAATTAGCCGAAGCAAGGCATGGCGATGAGCTTATGGAGAGAGGAATTCTCTATGCTCCAGATTATTTAATTAATGCTGGCGGAATAATTAATGTTACCTTTGAAGGGCCAAATTATGATAAGACAAAAGTAATGAAGCTTGTCGAAGGAATTTATGATACACTCATGGAAGTTTTGGCATATGCAGAGCAAAATAATATATCCAGCAACCGTGCCAGTGACGCAATTGCAGAATCTCGATTCCTGAATCTTGACTATAATTGGGGTACTAACAGACTTAGAGCATAGGAAGGCAAAGTGACAGAAACAGTTATTAATACATTTATCACATTATTAGTAATAATTAATCCGTTTGCTGTCACAAGTGTTCTAATAGATAGTACCAAAGGAATTGATCTAAACACTAAAAGGCGCTTAGCAAATAAGGCTGCTGCTATAGCAGCCATTTTATTGACACTTTTCGCTTTTCTCGGGGATCCAATTCTTCAGAGCCTGGGGATTTCAGAACCTGCTTTTAGAATAACGGGCGGAATTATTTTGGGACTGGCAGGACTTAATATGGTTATGGCAAAGCCAAACAATATTCAAAATCCCACCGATGAAGAAAAAAATAATAGCCAAAATATTATGGAATTAGCAGCATTCCCTTTAGCAATTCCCTTGATGTCAGGGCCAGGAAGTTTGACCTCTATCGTTATCATGATGCGTCAAGCGCAAGGCCATGGTTATATGGAACAGATTAAAATCATCATCACAATGCTGATCGTTGTAGCAATTACATGGGGCCTTATGAGATCGTCCGATATTGTCATGAAAGTTTTAAGGAAAACTGGTGTGAGTGTCTTAACACGAGTCTTTGGCATTATATTAACGGCTCTTGCTCTGCAGAACATAATTGATGGTATTTTGCTAATCATTAAAAATGCCTCTTAACGTTAATCACAAACAAAGGTAGACTTAAGTTAATTGTTTAGAAAACATTAGGTTAAGCATGCTACCATCTCATCAATCTTCAGCGCAAAATACACCTCTTTGGTCCCCCTCAGATTGCGAATCAACGCTATTACAAAAATTCATAGCACACCAAAATTATCAAACGTACGAAGAGCTCTATGACTTTTCAATTACACAATTCGATGAGTTTTGGAGTCAATTATGGGACTTTTGTCAGATTATCGGCATAAAGGGGGAAGCCCCATTCATCGAGAATAAAGAGAAAGTTAAAGAAGCTGTTTTTTTCCCAAAAGCGAGTTTAAATTACGCCGAAAACCTGCTTAAACGCCGCGATGATCACTCAAGCATTATTTCTTATTCAGAACACGGTCACTTGCAAACTCTTTCTTATGCAGATCTCTACACAATAACAGCTAAACTTGCCGCTGAACTCAAAGATCTTGGCGTTAAGCCAGGAGATCGGATAACAGGCTATCTCCCTAATATTCCTGAAACCATTATTGCAATGTTAGCAACGGCAAGCATTGGAGCCGTATGGTCCTCCTGTTCGCCAGATTTTGGTACTCAGGGGGTCATCGATCGATTTGGGCAAATTTCTCCCAAAGTTTTATTTATAACCGACGGGTATTTTTATAACGGTAAAACCTTTAATAGTCTGGAAAAGATTCCAGAAATTTGTGCGGCTATCCCCTCAATTGAAACCATAATTGCCATTCCCTTTACCAAAGAAACAGAGATACCAAACCTTTATTTAAACTTTGACACTATTAAAGCTAAAAGATCAGAAACTAAAATTATTTTTCAAAAATTGCCCTTTAATCATCCTTTGTTTATCATGTATTCATCGGGGACAACGGGCGTGCCAAAATGCATTGTACACGGAGCAGGCGGAACCCTCCTTCAACATTTGAAAGAACATCAGTTGCATTGTGATCTGCAACCCGACGATCGATTGTTTTATTTTACTACATGTGGGTGGATGATGTGGAATTGGCTAGTCTCAGGTCTTGCCAGTGGTGCCACCTTAGTTCTTTTTGATGGCAATCCAGTTTTCCCATCGGCTGACAGTTTATTCAAAATTGCTCAAGAAACTCAACTGACTCACTTTGGAACATCCGCTAAATACCTTGATAACCTATCTAAGTTAGCCATTAAGCCAAATGATCGTTACACCCTAGACAATCTTAAAATGATACTCTCAACAGGATCTCCGTTGCTCCCCGAAATATTTGACTACGTCTATACATCTATTAAATCGGAAGTCTGCTTGGCTTCAATTTCAGGCGGAACAGATATTGTTTCATGCTTTGCCTTAGGCAATCCCTTACGTCCTGTCTGGCGAGGCGAATTGCAAGGGAGGGGGCTTGGTATGAAAGTTGAAGTTTATAACGAAGATGGGCAATCTGTGCTTGGTGAAAAGGGTGAACTCGTGTGTACAGCCCCTTTTCCCTCTCGTCCAATAGGATTTTGGAATGATCCTGACGGTCAAAAATACCACAACGCTTATTATTCAGTTTACAACAATGTCTGGCATCACGGCGACTTTGTCGAGATCACTAATAATGATGGATTAATTATTTATGGTCGTTCCGATTCCGTTCTAAATCCAGGCGGTGTTCGGATTGGCACGGCAGAAATCTATCGACAAGTAGAACAAATCCCAGACGTTCTGGAAAGCCTAGCTGTTGGTCAGAATTGGAAAGGGGACGTTCGAGTTATCTTATTTGTAAAACTTAAGACTGATATAAAACTGACCGATGATTTAATAACGACCATTAAAACACAAATTAAAATCAACACCACTCCCCGGCATGTCCCAGCAAAAATTATCCAAGTAACGGATATACCCCGCACAAAGAATGGTAAAATTGTTGAAATTGCCGTTAGAAAGACAATCCATAATGAGCCAATCAAAAATGTAGAGTCTCTAGCGAACCCTGAGAGTCTTAAAGAATACCAGAATATTCCTGAATTACAAACTTAAGGGAAAGCGAAGATGCTAGCTCACTAATTTCTTATGCAGCTCAGTGATTGACTGTCCTGATTTAGGGCAGATCCAATCAGGAGCGATTTCTAACAGGGGTTGTAAAACAAAACCCCGTTCTGCAAATAACGGATGCGGGATCATAAGATCATCTGATGCAACAATTAGATTACCAAAGAAAATGATATCCAAATCTATTAACCGAGGACCATATTTTATTGTTCTTTGTCGCCCCATAAGGTTCTCTAAACCCCGTAAAAATGTCAGCAATGTTTGAGGATCACCATGACCTTGAATTTCAATAACTTGATTGCAAAAATCGGGTTGATCTTCAATATATTGAGCCTTCGTGATAAGGATGGAAGATTGAGCTATAATGGGATAGACTTGATGAATTCTATAAACCGCTTCTTTTAAATTCTGCTCAGAGTTACCGAGGTTACTGCCCAGCCCTATAAACACCCGCATTGTATGACCTAAAGTTTGTTGAATGCTTTCTTGAAATAACATTATTTTATTTAATAATAAACAAAAATGAATTGTATATAGCTACTTCCCTATACAATGGCGTCCGGAAAAATAGAAATATAATGCCTTAACCACCACCAGAGAAAAGTTGTCGCTTTTTTGTCTAGTGGTGATCAATAATTCTCTTAAAGAGATGGGGTTTATTCACTCTTATTTTGGTGATAAATATCTTCTTTGATATTTTTCTGCTTATACCGATGGTCTTTTATATTCCATTCATATTCAATCTCTTCAACAGTAAAATCTGGGATTCCTTTTCTGTGGATAATAAGATTAGCCGGTACTTTTTTTTCAGATGAACTTAGGACCACAATTTTATAATCAAGCACCTGATCATTATATATTTCTGCCCATTTTTTACTAGGATTGGCAAATATTATTAAATGGGACCCACCGTTACCCTGATCAAACGAAGTACTTGCTGTACATTGAGCCCCCTCACTAAAATAAATTATATACTCAATGTCATGGTTTAAATATCTTAAATGGCTGATAGCATTCCCGATATTATACTCTCCAGACTTTTCGTCTAAATCCTTTAAGTCATTACAGTCTTTTCGATTGTGCTTGATAAGGGCACGTACCATTTGGGGCAATTCGATTAAATTAAGAGGTTTAGCCTCACCTATATTCATAGCCCAGAAATTTAAGATGAGTGTATAAACATAAAATTTCATTTTTTCAACCTCCATACTTTGGTTTCTTATAAAAGTATGTTAAAAACGATTGTAAAATGACTTAACATTTATAAAATTTATAACCTAGCTTAGGCTGGGGACCTTTGGTTAAAATCATAAAAGTTTTGGTTTATTATATTTATCCCCTCTTTACATCCAAACTTTTAGAGTGAAGGGTCAAGAAAATTTTGACGCTTAAACATCCAAAGCCATCGTCTGAAAAAATGATTTTTAAATCATGGCGGGGATAAGCTACATTAAGACCAATAATAAGCTGAAACAACTTTTTGCATGACACATCACCTCTCTTTAGCCTTTGGACTGTCTTTCACAGATTTATATACCCGTGAAGGGTTGATTCAACTTGACCAAGCTTTCCAGCATCATTTGAATGGGACAGATCCTGTGCTTTGCTGTACTTATCTTGCTGCCCGCACTGCAGGGCAGGGTGGAAGTGATTTACTGATTCAACTTGCCCCCCATGTCGAAGATTTTATTGGACACTTGTTCACGATCACACCCGATATTCATGGCCTCCAAACCAAGCATCATGGACTTGCTGCCGTCTTGACCATTAAACGTCAATTTGTGCAACGCTTTGCCAGTCGTAAATATACGCCCGATGTCGCAGAAACTTTTAACGGGGACCAGCTACGTCAGGATTTATCAAGCCTCATTGGTCATGCTGTCAACCAATTGACCCTTGCCCACGCCGTTACCGCCTGGCTTAAAGACGAGGCTCAAAATGTTGAGGCTTTAGACATTGCAGCGCGCTATTGCGCCTGGGCGGTTCATACCGTTGCCGGACACCATTATCACCGGGAGGATGTTTTATTCAAACTGCCCCAAAAAATAGACTGGGCCCGCTTGGTTGACCTAGAACGGGACAATGGATTCATCATCGGTAAGCCTGATCACCAAAGACGACGAGACGGCTTTAAATTAACCGATCCAGGATTTGATCGCCTGCAAGCCTTAGACCAAGCGAATTATTGTATTTGGTGTCACCATCAAGGTAAAGATTCTTGCTCAAAAGGACTCAAACCCAAGGGAGAGAGGGCAGATAAATTCCAAAAAAGCCCGTTAGGAACGCTTCTCAATGGCTGTCCTTTGGAAGAAAAAATCTCAGAGATGAATGAAGTTAAATCCCAAGGCTACACGGTAGGGGCATTAGCCATTGTCACCATTGATAATCCAATGGCCGCCGCGACAGGCCATAGAATTTGTAATGATTGTATGAAATCTTGTATTTACCAAAAACAAGAACCCGTCAATATTCCAGCCGTTGAAACTCAAGTGCTCCGCGATGTTTTAAATCTGCCCTGGGGTTTTGAGATTTACAGCCTCTTCACCCGATGGAATCCCTTAAATTTTGCTCGCCCCTTACCCCGGGAGGATTCTCATAAATCAGTGTTGGTCGTTGGAATGGGACCAGCAGGTTTTACCTTAGCTCACCATTTAATGAATGATGGCCATCAAATTGTTGCTATTGATGGGCTTAAAATTGAGCCCCTCCCTGACAATCTTTTAACTCAACCCATTCACACAATTGACACCATCATGGATCCCTTAGATAACCGCATTACAGGGGGTTTTGGCGGAGTTGCTGAATACGGAATCACTGTGCGGTGGGATAAAAACTTC
This sequence comes from Candidatus Paracaedibacter acanthamoebae, assembly GCF_000742835.1. Taxonomy (GTDB): domain Bacteria; phylum Pseudomonadota; class Alphaproteobacteria; order Paracaedibacterales; family Paracaedibacteraceae; genus Paracaedibacter; species Paracaedibacter acanthamoebae. The sequence goes on from NZ_CP008941.1 coordinate 2,056,661, forward strand.
TTAAAAATTATTCGATTACTGCTAGAGCGCCGCCAACAATTTGCTCTTTTTGGTGGAATTCGATTCGGAGGAACTCTGACTCTTGATCAAGCCTTAGACCTGGGGTTTGATCATATTGCCTTATGTATGGGGGCAGGGAGCCCCACGTTGATTCCCATGCGGAATAGTTTAGCAGCGGGCGTGCGCCAAGCCAGTGACTTCTTAATGGCCTTACAATTAACCGGCGCTGCCAAAGCTGATTCTGTCGCCAATCTTCAAGTGCGGCTGCCCGCTGTCGTCATCGGCGGGGGCTTAACCGCAATTGATACAGCGACCGAGGTTATGGCCTATTACCCAGTTCAAGTAGAAAAATTCACCAAAAGGTTTCAAGAACTCCAGAAGCAAACATCCGAGGATCTGTTGAGCCACTGGCCATCCACCGACCATGAAACTGTGCAAGAATTTTTAAGCCACGGACTAGCCATAATCAACGAACGGGCACGCGCTGAAGCGGCCAGAGAAATCCCTAATTTTGCGCCGCTGGTGCAAAAATGGGGCGGCGTCACGGTGGCTTATCGTCGAGATCTCACCGAAGCGCCAAGTTATACGCTCAACCATGAAGAAGTTGCCAAAGCCTTAGAAGAGGGTATTCGGATTTTAGACCATGCAAGCCCTGTGGGTGTTAATGTTGATGCAACCAATACGGCGATCTCAATTGAATTGTCAGTGAAGGGAGAGCCTAAAACCTTGCCTGCTCGAACAATTCTGGTGGCCGCTGGTACCAAACCGAATATTAACCTGACCTACGATGAACCCAACCGATTTAAATTAGAGGGCAAAACCTTCCAAGCAATTGATCTCAATGGTCATCCCGTTACGCCAGAGCGTCTCTGCAAACCAAATACCGCCCATGTCCTCATGACAGAAGCACGGCCCGGTCAGTATTTATCCTTCTTTGGCGATATGCATCCCTCCTATGCAGGCAACGTCGTGAAAGCCATGGCCAGTGCAAAACAAGGATACCCGGTTATCAGTACCGTATTAAAGCAGTCTCACAAAGCTGTTTCGCAGACGAGCCTCTCTAATACCCTCAAAGAATCAATTTTAGCGACCGTGGAGGCTGTTAACCGCCTGACCCCCACCATCGTCGAAGTTGTTGTCAAAGCACCGCTCCAGGCTCAAAATTTCCGCCCTGGACAGTTTTATCGGCTGCAGAACTTTGAAAGCATGGCACCACACTGTCAAGGCACCCGCTTTGCTATGGAAGGGTTAGCCTTAACAGGCGCATCAGTTGATTTAGAAAATGGACTGCTCTCCACCATCGTTCTCGAGATGGGCGGCTCCTCAAATCTTTGCCGTTTACTAACCCCGGGAGAACCGGTTGTGCTGATGGGTCCCACCGGCGAGCCCACCCATATTCCAGAAAAAGAAACCGTCCTTTTGGTTGGCGGCGGCTTAGGGAACGCCGTCCTCTTTTCAATAGGCCAAGCGATGCGTTCCAAGGGATGCCGGGTCCTTTATTTTGCCGGTTATAAAAAACTTGAAGATCGCTTTAAAGTGGAAGAAATTAAAAAAGCCGCTGATTTGGTTGTGTGGTGCTGTGATGAAACGCCTGGTTTTACGCCGACTCGCCCTCACGATAAAACTTTTACAGGCAATATTGTCCAAGCCATCACAGCCTATGGTCAGGGTGATATGGGCCCATCCAAGATCTCACTTTCAGAGGTCGACCGTATTATTGCCATCGGATCTGATCGCATGATGGCCGCTGTTGCAGCGGCGCGCCACGGACAATTACAACCTTTCTTGAAGGGTGAGCATCTGGCCATCGGCAGCATTAACTCGCCCATGCAATGTATGATGAAAGAAATTTGTGCTCAATGCCTTCAGCGTCACATCGATCCCGTCACAGGACAAGAAACCATCGTCTATTCTTGTCGAAATCAAGACCAGAATTTAGATGCAGTCGATTTTACTAACCTTAATACCCGCCTAAAACAGAACGCTGTGCAGGAGAAAATGACAGCCTTATGGATTAAGCATACTTTACAATAAAAAGGCAAGCCTTACGCTGCAGAATGAGAACAATCTGTCGCGCATTTTCCTGCCCTCTCTTCCACTTCTAATTGTAGAGTCAGATGAGAAATATCAAAGTCTTGTTGAAGCTTTTCTTCAAGACTTTTTGAAAACATTGGCTGAAAGTATTCTTGCTTAACCACAAGATGCGCTGATAAGGCAGCCTCGGTGGTGCTCAGAGGCCAAACGTGTAAATCGTGGTAACTGATTAAACCAGGATGATGATCTAAAACTTTCTTTAATTGTTTCAAATCAATATTGGCGGGGACAGCCAACAACATTAAATCCAACGAGCCCTTGAAGAGTTGCCATGATCCTATAAAAATCACAGCTGCAATCATTAAGCTGATCGCAGGATCAATCCACGTCCAGGATTTCCATAACATTAAAAAGCCTGCTACAACAACGCCTAACGAAATCGCTGCATCTAAAATCATATGCAAAAAGGCACCCTTGATATTGATGTCCTTATCTTTACCTTGGAAAAACAGATATGCCGCTAACCCCTTAATGAAAACACCGACGGTGGCAACCGTTATTATGGTCGAAGAAGTGATAGCTTCCTGCTGTTGTAATCTCTGAACAGCTTCCCACGCAAGACCGATAACAGCAATAAACAGTAAAATAGCATTAATAAAGGCAGCAATAATGGTGGCATTTTTAAAGCCAAAGGTAAACTTTGAGGGTGCTGTTTTATGGGCGAGTAAATACCCAAACCATGCTACTAACAGCCCCAGAACATCACTGACATTATGAACAGCATCCGCTATCAATGCCATAGAGTTTGACTTCACTCCATAAAAAACCTCAATCGCAATAAATCCAATATTTAACAGGACACCCATCAAAAATCTTTTGTTATAGGAAAGGGCAGGGGGATGCACATGGTAATCGTGGCGACTCATTTTATGCCTTTACTTGCAGTTGTCATCTTGAGAGTTTGCTCTTATAAAACAGCTTATACACTCGGGTAATAATCAGCATGGTTAAAATAGAGAATGGAATTACCTTAACAATACCATGAGACGCCTAGGGTATAAATCTATTTTGGCTCTGCGCGCTGCTCCGGCCGGGAAAAAAGTGGAGACAAAGAATAAAAAGGTCCTATCCCCGGACTTGATCCGGGGTCCTGACCTCATAAGGGGGGCTATCGCTTGTTATCTCGAGATCCCGGCTCTCCGGCCGGGAAGGGGGAAATATTTATAACAAATGGCCTCTACTCTTCTCAATTAAATAGGTGTTTGATATAAAGATGTAGGGCAAAGGATGTCTCTCATTTTTTATAAGAGTATTAATCTAATATTAATCAGCTGAATTTACTATGAATATAAGATCCTTGAAGTAAAGTAAGAAAGAATTTCACAATGAATGCAATCGATTTATCAAGTAATACAATAGATCTTGCAAAATTGAGGCCTTTTTATATGGTAGCTCACGAAGGCAATATGACCAGAGCAGCTGAAAAGCTTCACACTAATCAACCCAACTTAAGTGTGATAATTAGAGATCTAGAATATCAATTAAAAACTAAATTATTTGAACGATTCCCAAAAGGGATGCGTCTTACTTCTCAAGGGGAACGGTTATACATATATGCTAAAAAAGTTCTTGAAGAGCATGAAGTTTTTCAACGGGAATTTTTAGAAAAAACAGAAGAGATCAGTGGGAATTTTGATATTATTGCTTTTCCATATGTAGGAGCAGAATGGCTTGTTCCCCTCTTGAAGAATTTTTTAGACCTTAATCCTCATATTAATATAAATATCCGTATAGAATCAGAAGATATTAACCCTCTTTATTATTCAGATGTATCGATTGGTAGCTTTATTCCCAACCAACCGGATCTTATCCAAAAAAAACTTTTAGATGTTTATACTCAATTTTATGCCAGTAAGGATTACCTTGAAAAATTTGGTACCCCCCAAACTCCCCAAGATCTAGATAATCATAGAATCATAACTTATAAAAATGATTATTTCTCCCCTGCTCGAAGTACAAACTTACTGACTACGATAGGTCGTCCTCCAAAAAACTCCAGACATACCTATTTTCAAATAGATTCATTGCATGGCATGATTAATGCTACACTTTGGGGATACGGAATAGCAGAATTACCCAATTATCCAAGTATTATTAATTCGGAATTACAGCTGGTCCTTCCTGAGATTAAAGGAGAAAATATTCCTTTATATTTTATATTTCATGAGAGCAGAAAAAATTCGAAAAAAATTAAAGAGCTCTATAATTACTTATTAAAAAAGCTAACATTAGAAAATAAGTAATAGAATTCGCCTTAAATAAAAAATTGGTTTCATATAGAAGGTTTTAAAATAAATTTATTGTTACTCCTGATTCAAATTTCTGCCCTATACCCACAGTTTTTAAAAATTAAATAAAAAACAAGTATGCCGTCAATACCATATTAATATTAGCCCTAATCCAGAAAACTCATTAATTAAAGCAAGACACTAAATATTTTCTAAAGAAATATGATGAATTAGTTAGCGAGGATAAATATGTTAGGTATCTTAAAAAATTACGTTATCTCTTGGCAGAAAAAAGAGCTGGCTTTTTCTTATGAACTTAATTGTTCGCCAACGCCTGCAGGGTTGGTATTAACGTTGGATCAGTCACAGACCGCGTTCTCTTTAGCTATAACAATCCAGCCTTCTCTGGATTCTTTACGTATCAGCAGTTTTACACTTGAGGAAGAGTCCCATTTAGATGATCTCTCTCAACCCTTGTATGATGCGGCGTTGATTGAAATGGTGCTTCAAGGGTTAGATTTAACTGCCTTCTGTGCTCAACGATTCAATAAGCAAGAGGTTAACTTCATGCTTTCTTCGGATGACGCCGATCATTTAACAGCGTTGAAGGATCTCTTCCACTCCATTTCTTCTCATACAACAATTCACGGAAAACGCCAACTGTTAACGTTATTTATTGATGATGCATTCTTTGAAACCATGGAAAGTATGAAAACTCAACTGCACCAAAAATTGTGGGATCATCAAAAAACAGATTTAGTGGTAAGAAGATATTTACAAAGTGGCGATCGAACAAACTCGCCGGTCTTAAGCTTTATTTCCCTGCAGAAAAAAACCATGTCTCAGGTGAAGGGGGAAAATATTATTGCTTTTCCAACGGCACCTCAGCACAGAACAGCCATCTAAAAGCCCCCTTCATAAAGGTTTTATCACTCAGGGAACCATGTTTTCTAGGCCTCCAAGCCCTGTGTCTACAGAAAATTTTTAAAGGGAGTCGCTTATGAACTTAAAATTGTCCTCAGTAGAAGCTCATATTGGTCAACAAATAAAAAAGAGACGGATGACTTTAAATCTTAAACAGCATGAATTAGCCAAGTTGCTTAAGATAACCCAACAACAACTTTCTAAATATGAACGGGGGATGGATAAGTTACCGCCTTACCGCCTGTATCAACTGTGTAAGGTGCTCTCTGTTACACCTAACTTCTTTTTCCAAGGCCTTGATAGTGTTTCAATCTGCCTGACGGAACAAGGGAACTGGCTTGTTTACGAAAACTTAAAAGGGCAAAAAATTCAAATTAAACTTTGTAAACTTTATGGAACTGTTTCAGATATAAAAGTTGTTCAAAAAGACTAGAGACCATATAAGAGGGAGAAAATGGTAAAATAGTAGCCATACAAAAGAACTTATTCCCCGGGCTTGACCCGGGGTCTCGAGCTCCAGGGCCACCACTTGTCATCTCGAGATCCCGGCTCTTCGGCCGGGAAAGGGAAGAGAATAAACAAAAAAGGCCCTATCCCCGGGCTTGACCCGGGGTCTCGAAATCATAGGGGCAATCGCCTGTCAGCTCGAGATCCCGGCTCTTCGGCCGGGAAAGTAAAGAGAATAAATAAAAAAGGTCCTATCCCCGGGCTTCTTGACCCGGGGCCTCAAAATCATATGGGTAATCGCTTGTTATCTCGAGATCCCGGCTCTTCGGCCGGGAAAGGGAAGAGAATAAATAAAAAAGGTCCTATCCCCGGGCTTGACCCGGGGCCTTAAAATCATATGGGTAATCGCTTGTTATCTCGAGATCCCGGCTCTTCGGCCGGGAAAGTAAAGAGAATAAATAAAAAGGTCCTATCCCCGGACTTGACTCGGGGCCTCAAAATCATATGGGTAATCGCTTGTTATCTCGAGATCCCGGCTCTCCGGCCAGGAAGGGGAAAATATTTATAACAAATGGCCTCAACTCTTCTCAATTAAATAGGTGTTTGATATAAAGATGTAGGGCAAAGGATGTCTCTCATTTTTTATAAGAGTATTAATCTAATATTAATCAGCTGAATTTACTATGAATATAAGATTCTTGAAGTAAAGCAAGAAAGAATTTTGCAATGGATGCAATCGATTTATCGAGCAGGACAATAGATCTTTCCAAATTAAGACTATTCTATGAAATTGCTCGAGAAGGAAATATGACCAAAGCCGCCCAAAGGCTAAATATTACGCAACCGGCGGCCAGCAAGGGACTTATTTCTTTGGAAGAGCGAATTCAAATTCAACTTTTCGAGAGAATACCCAATGGAATGCGCCTGACGTCGCCCGGGGAACGGTTATACATATATGCTAAAAAAGTGCTGGAAGACCATGAAATCTTTCAAAGAGAGTTTTTAGAAAAAACAGAAGAGATTAGTGGAGATTTTGATATCATTGTTTTTCCTTATGCAGGAGCAGAATGGCTTGTTCCTCTCCTGAAGGACTTTTTAGACCTTAATCCTCATATTAATGTAAATGTTCGCACGGAATCAGAAGATATCAACCCTGTTTATTCAGATGTATCGATTGGTAGCTTTATCCCCAACCAACCTGACCTTATTCAAAAAAAGCTTTTAGATGTTTACACTCAATTTTACGCAAGTAAAGGATATCTTAAAAAATTTGGGATTCCACAGATCACTAGTGATTTAGATGATCATAGGATAATTGATTATAAAAACAATTATTACTCCTCTCCTTTAAGGAGTAATATAATTACGACGATTGGACGAGAATCAAAAAAACCAAGGAAATCTTATTTTCGAATAGATTCTTTACATGGTATGGTCAATGCCACCCTTCACGGATATGGAATATCAGAATTACCCAATTTTCCAGGAATTCAAAATTCTGAATTACAACTGGTTCTCCCTGAAATCAAAGGGAAAAATATTCCCTTACATTTTATTTTTCATGAAAGTAGAAAAAAATCAAAAAAATTAAAGTTCTTTATAATTATTTAGCTCGAAAATTAGGATTATAATTATAATATAAGTATATAAAGTATCTCAAAAAACATTTAAGCTTTATACACAAAGGACCACACAAAATTGGATAGGGACTTTACCATTTTCTAAATTAACTTCATAATTTCCTCCTTATTTTCTTATTATTAGCTATAGAATGCACAGTAGATATGTTTAAAAGTAATATCTTACTTACTAATACAAATTGTAAAACTTGGAAATGATTTACCATTTTCTAATTTTATTGCACGCATATTTTTCTCCTTATTCTTATAACCTCTTATGGAGAGGACATTAACTCTATTTAAAGGAAATAAAGCATTTTAAAAAACTAACTATATAAGTGGGAAATAACCTACCATTTTCTAAATTAACTTGATGCATAATTTTTTTCCTTATTCTTTTATTACCAACTATATGTGGTAGGGATAACTTTATTCAGAAACCCCTTTTATGCCTAATCAACCTTTCAAGTAAATCTTACTGGCACACCACAATACAATACTGAATAGGGGCTTTAGAGTTTTCTAATTTAACTTGATGCATAATATTCTCCTCTTTTTTTATCAACTATTGATTGATATTATGGTTTATTTTTAACTATACGTTTCACTTCTTACCTTTTTATCTCTTTCCTCGTCAAGAGGTCGAAAAATAAGACATAAGAAAGAAGATTTTTATTGCGGGATATTTTAAAAAATATATATTTAATTTTAATCTGAATTATATAAAAAGTTTTATTTTTGTAATAAATATTTGGTTGCCCAATATTATCTATGATATTGTATTATGCTAATATTTAGAGAAATATTTAAAGTCCTACCTACAAAAACCATTAAAAATGGCTCTATGCCTTGCTTTTTGCCCCCTATCCATTACTTTAGGTTATACCCATAACTATTTCTTCCCATTGGGTAAATCCTTAAAAATTGCTTATTAAGAGTCCCAGAGCAAGTGTTTAGAAAGGTTTTTGTTATGATTTCAGGTAATAGGGTAACGCCCTTTAATGAGTTAAAAAATTACGTTGCGTCTTGGCACCAAGAAGAGCTCGTTTTCTCTTATGAGCTTAGCTGTTCGGTCACGCCAGCAGGATTGGTATTAACGCTGCATCAACAGCAAACTGCCTTCTCTTTAGCTGTAACTATCCAGCCTTCCCCTGATGCTTTACGTGTCAGCAGTTTTACTCTTGAGGAGGAGCCGCGCTTAGAAGATCTCTGCCAACCTCTTTATGATGCCGCCCTTATTGAAATCACGCTTCAAGGACTAACTTTAATTGCCTTCTGCGCGCAACGTTTCCATAAACAAGAGGTTAACTTCCTGCTTTCTACGGAGGATGCAAATCATCTTAGGTCTTTAGAAGGCCTCTTTGAGTCGATTTCTTCCCACATTACAACGACAGGAAAACGTCAGCTTTTAACACTGCTTATTGAGGATGAATTCTTTGAAACGATCGAAAGCATGAAAATGCAGCTAATCCAGAAGTTATGGGCTCATCAAAAGAATAACGCCTTGGTCAGGAAATACTTTCAAAGCATCAACCACAATAAAAGAATAGAAGTGAAAAACCTTTTGAGTTGCTCTCCTCAAATAAGAGTTACTGAAAACATTATTGCTTTTCCAACGCGGCCTTCCCAGCAAGCCGCCATTTAACCAATAAAACACTCAATCTCAACGGTAAGGAAAGCAGAAGGGATACATTCCCCTGCCTATGGCCTTATTTTATCTAAATTTTAGAGGAACCTTTTTATGCAAAAAGAAAAACTATATAAAGTGAAAATTCATGTGGGTCAAAAACTAAAGCAACAACGCGATGCGCTCCACTTAAGCCAGGTAGAATTAGCCAACCTACTTAAAATTTCGCCGCAGCAACTGTCCAAATATGAAAGAGGAGCGGATAAGATCCCCGCTCACCGTCTGTATCAATTGTGTAAGGTACTCGGTGTCTCGCCTAATTTCTTTTTCGAAGGGTTAGAGGATGTTGCCATCTCCTTTCAAGATCAAAGCATTTGGTTGTCTTGCGAGACATTCAAAGGCCAAAAAGTACAAATTGAGCTTTGTGATCTGCGGGCAACTGTTTCGGATGTCAAGATCATATAGAGAGATACGAGATGACTGTTATGAATACTTTGCCCTATTGTTCCTTTCCGACAACAGTCGTTTATATAGGAAATATTGATAATGCCCATAAGAAAAAGCGATATGTAGATGACCCAGTAGTCGCTTTTTATAAGCATTGTGCCACACCGCAAAATGCTCTTGATTATTTAAAGAGAGCAGGAACGCCAACCATATTTTTTGACCGTCTTGTGCAGCAACAGCATGATACTTTTGACATGGATAGCATCAATTATCTTTATGAAGAAATTTATAACCCTCACCGTTATGAAACGGTTTCTTGTGTTGTGTATCACGATAAATTACTCAATATAGGGGGGTTGGAGTTTTTTCAAAAGATAGAAGATTCTTCTGCTAAAAAGATTTGGGTGACAGAGGAAAAGGATGAGAAAACGATTGTGACCGCGTTTAACCAAGGACTGATCAATTTTTATGTTTGCAATCAAGATCCGCAGGCTGCAGCCCTTTTAAAAGAGTTCATCCAGCAAAGCCAACAAAATTATTTTCGAGCCAGCATCAATACCATTATTCATCCCATCCTGGAAGAATGGCAGAAAGGTAATACAACCATACCAGCTCTGTTAGATCCAGTTTTTATCGAATACCTGCAGACCTTTATTAAGGGCGGCAATTTTACAGAATATTATCTGCTGGATATAACGGGCAGCTTCCTATTCCTGGATGCCGAAGGAAAAGCCAGCGCTTTATTCATCTTTAATGAGCAAAGCTTTACGGATCAATGCCTGGAGGTGGATCGCTTCCTCCAATCCAAGCATAGCTTATCCCCGAGGGTGGTAGAAAAGCTAAAAACACGCTGTCAAACAGTCTGTTTTCCCTTTATTTATCCTCAAGGTTTTAGAAATTTTGATCCCGATATAGAGCCTGTGCAGATCTTGTCCGGCCAGCAGCGCTATTATATAGCCTATAGCAAAGAAATTGATTATTTAGATAGGCCAGGGATTCCGTTTGTTTAGCTCTACAAAGAAAATATCTTTTATAACAAATGTTTTACTCATAATGCGTCCACAAACGTATCACTTTGACTGCTTTAAGCGATTCATCTACTTGATAAACAAGCCGATGCTGCACATTTATTCGGCGGTAATAAGCTCCCGCTAAATCCTCAACCAATTTTTCATAAGGAATGGGATTTTTAAAAGGATTTTGTTGGATGATCTTCAGAAGCATTTCAGCCTTAGTTTTTAAGCCAACTTCTTTAAGTTTTTTAGCATTCTTTTACGCTTGTTTCGTAAAATATAAGGCGTATATTACCACTCTAGAGTTTTTGAATTTTCTTCAATTGGAGTTTCTAAGCCCTCGCGAATCGATTCTCTTGTATCCGGAATAGATAATAAATGTAATGTTTCTTGAATTGAACGCCAATCCTCTTCCGAAACTAAAACAGCATTATAACGCTTACCTTTAATGAGAGTGGCTTGATGAGTTATTAAATGCGTTTCATCCACGAGCTTATAAAGGTTAGCCTTGCTTCGCTTACTGTTTTTAATTTCCTTCAATAACTTATACTTAATATACAGGGTATGTAATTGCGTCCGTCAAGAGGGAGAGGACAATTTAAAAAAAATTAAGCACCCAACCGCACCCACCGTCGGAAAGCTTGCCAGGCGAGATTATCGATAAAATGATGGTTAGGGTTATTCATCTGGTTGGACGTAAATTGGACAACCTCTTTAGTGGGCTGGATCAGCTTTTGCCCGGTGGATAAGGCTAAAACCTGAGTTTTAGCGGAAATTTCCAGATTATACATCAAGAAAAATGCTTCACCAATGGATTCACCCATGGTCACCAGACCATGATTACGCAGGATTAGAGTCTTATGCTGCCCCATGGAGGCCACGAGATTGGCTTTTTCCTCATGATCAAACAAGACGCCCCCATACGTATGATAGCCCACCCGATTATGATAACGACAAGAATGTTGGGACAGGGGTTGCAATCCTTCTTCTAGCATGGAAACAGCTATACCATACGGGGTGTGAGTATGAAGGACGCACAAAATCTTAGGCCGGGCTTCATGAATGGCACTGTGCAGCGTATATCCAGCTTTGTTAATAATCCCATCCTGAGGATACAAAACATCCCCCTCTAACGTTACTTTGACCAAGTTTTCGGGGGTAATTTCTTCAAAATTTAAACCAAAAGCATTGATCAAAAAGGCTTCTTCACCGGGAACACGCACCGTGAAATGGGTAAAGATCGAATCCGTCCATCCCAACTTGACGGCTAAATGATAACAATCAGCTAACTCTTCCCGAATTAATTGTTCTTCCGGACTCCATAAAATTTGTTTACGTCTTAACTCCATAAAATTTTTTGCCCCTTTTGTTGATCGGACACTGTCAAAGAATCTGTGAATTGGAGGGTGGCTAAACGTCGATACAACCCATCCTCGGTGATTAATTCTGCATGCGTTCCTATGGCCTCAACCCGGCCTTTATTGAGGACAACAATCCGGTCGGAGGTCAAAACTGTGGCCAGCCGATGAGCCACAACCAAAGTGGTTTTGGTTGCCATCAACCGCTTTAAACTATCTTGAACCGCCGCTTCGCTTTCGGCATCCAAAGCACTTGTGGCCTCATCTAAGAGCAAAATGGGAGCGTTGCGTAAAATGACGCGGGCGATGGCGACCCGTTGTTTTTGTCCCCCGGATAAGCGTACGCCTCGCGTTCCCAATTGTGTATGAATGCCGTCGGGCAAGAGCTTGACCAATTCTAAAAGATGAGCTGCCTCTAACGCATTCCAAATGTCGGTTTCACTGGCATGGGGATGCCCGTACAGAATATTTTCATAAAGGCTGCCCGAAAAAATCATCGGATCCTGAGGGACGATGCCAAAACGGGCGCGAACTTGGTCGATGGGTGCATCCTTTAAATCGATCCCGTCCAGATAAATCGATCCTGATTGGGGATCAAAAAATCGTAATAACAAGGATAAAATGGTACTTTTACCCGATCCTGATGGTCCGACAATCGCAACCTTTTCACCCGGAGCCATCGATAAAGTAACGTTATCCAAAATTTCTTGTTTTGGATTACTGGGATAGGCAAAACTAACATTATGCAAAGCAATTGTGCCGCGCGCCTCCTTTGGTAAGGAACGTAATTTTGAACTTTGTTCAATTTTTGGGTATGTGGCTAAAATTTCAAATATTCGCTCCGACGCCCCAGCAGCCCGCTGAAGATCAGCATAAATTTCACTAAAAGAAGCCGTCGAGCCTGCCGCTGTTAAGGCATAAAATAAGAAAGATGCCAACTGCCCTGCACTTAAATTACCTGTCAGGACATCTCGTCCCCCGAGCCATAACAGGCCACTAACGCCCAAAAATACCAGAACCATGACCAAAAAAGTCAACCAAGATCGCATCAACAAATAATGAGCAGAGCGTGAAAATGTAGCCTCTCCCAATGATTTAAAGGACGCTTGTTCTATTGTTTCCCGTCCAAAAGCATAACAAGACCGAATACTTCCCAGTGATTCTTCAAGAAAGCCGGATAAATCAGCCATGGAATCCTGAGTGTGACGAGAGCCACGCTTCACCCGTTTGCCAAAAACTAACAGCGGAATTAAAATTAACGGAACAATCAGCGTTGATAAGAGCGTCAGCTTAATGGACATGACCAACATCATCGCCCCGCCCCCGACGAATAACAGCAAATTACGCAAAGCCAAGGCGGCTGAATTACCAATGACAATTTGAATCAGGGTCGTATCGGTTGTGAGGCGTGACATTATTTCGCCCGGGCGAATCATCTCAAAAAAGCCAACATCTAGCTTTAAAAGATGACTAAATACCTTTTGTCGCAAATCGGTCATAACCCGCTCACCAATCCACGAGACAAAATAAGTCCGGCCAAAACTAGCAACCGCCATGACAATAACGCTGATGACCATAAATAAAATGGCTTGATCTAACGCAAAAGAATTTTCTAGCGTGAAAGCTTGATCGATCAGAGACCGTACCCCTAAGCCGATGCATAAAACGGAAAGGGTGGCTAAGAGCAACGATAGAACCCCAAAAATAATTTGACTTTTATAAGGGGAAAGGTGCGGTAAAAATTTTTTTAAGATCGATAAATTCTGGCTCATTTGCCGATCCGGAATCTTGTTTACTTCAACTGAACTTTTTTCACGCATTCGGTATTATTACATCCCGCTGACAAAGGTGGCTTAGCTCTTTTGACAATACGTCATCTAGGGTATTTTTGCTACGGGTACAATGCCACACCCCATCCTCAGCCAAGGCAAAATGATGGGCGCCGCTCATGGCTGAAGAATACCAAATTTGCTGGGTGACACCATGATAATTTAAAAGAAAATTTTGGTCATGCGAATCAATAATAAGGACATCTTCTTCACCTGGCTCTACCTCAACTTCTGGCACGTTCTCTTCGATAAAAATAGCAATAAGGTGCAAGGTTTGACGGGCAAGAGCTCGGATATTTGTCATGATGGATGTACTTATTTTGAAGTGGTGGAGCCAAGGAGGATCGAACTCCTGACCTCTACAATGCCATTGTAGCGCTCTCCCAGCTGAGCTATGACCCCACAAAAAAGATTACAGTGCCATCATTATCCAGATTCCCCTTGAAATGCAAGAGTTTTTATTTTAAGAAGCCCTCCAGGCAAGAAAAGTAAAAAATCTCATGAAATTTCGAAGGTCAACCTCGATTTTTCATGAGATGTATTCATGACCTGACTGTCTTTTACTGTACCTTACACCTTCTTTGAGCGGCCCCGTGTAGGGGGGTCTTTCTTTTCTGCAGCGGATAAAGCTTTTGGCATTTTATTCATTTGTGATTCCAGCACGCTTAATTCTGTCTTTAGTTTATGGATCTCATGCAGAATTATCTTCGTATCGGCGGAAAGGGGGGAGTCATGATGATTCTTATGCTTACCTGTCAACCATCCCAAAATAAAGGAATGTTTCTTATGCTCTTGTTCGGCCACATTTTGGAAGTGAAGGGCACTAATGATCACGCCTAAAACCATTTGTAAGAGCAAGAAATTGAGAACAACAACCATGGGGTAGATAAAAAAGCCCGCATCGGGGTCAATTTTGACCATTACATCATAAATTTCAGACCATGTATGTCCCAACAACACAGAATGGAAAATGGTCGAAAATGCTGTGGGTACCCCTGCAAACAATTCGGGGAACATCACGGAATATTCAACCACCCCCCAAACGGAGAAAATATAAATAGCCAACAATAACAACATCAGAGTAGAAAAAATCCTTGGGATGGCGTGGCCCAACGACGTAATCAGATGTTGAAAATTAGGGAAAACTGAAATCGTCCTTAAGAATAAAAATAGCCTAAAGGTCCGGATAATCTGGAAAAAGGAGCCGACTGTTAAGACCGAAAGCCCAACCACGAGAAAATCAAAGACATTCCAAGACGATTTAAAATAGTTACACCCAAAGGCAAAAAATCTGAGCCCTATTTCAAGCGCAAAGAGACACAGAATTACATTATTAAGCGTTCCTAAATAGCCAGCTATTTGTTGGGCGCCTGGCGTTTCATGATAACGAACCGTAATTTCCCAACTAATAGTAACTGCACTGATTGCTAGCAAACCTGCAATAAAAAAATGCATAATCCTTGACGAAAATAGATCGCGTAAATAAGCTCGACTTGATTCTATATGGTGTAACATTAACCTCTCCCCTAAAAGACACTGAGTTATCTTAACTCTATGGTTATAAAGGTTAATAAATAGTTAATACTTAACAAATTCTTAAGAGCTGTGACAAAAAGGCATCAAGAAGGTTTTAAGGGTCAAATAATATTTTTAGCCTTTCCCCTTTTATTTTTCAGAAAAAAGGCCTATTTTATAAGTGTCAGGTAACTGACTATGACGATAAACGATTTATGGAATAAGCGTTGCGGACCCGGGGGCGGTACCCGGCGTCTCCACCATTTATGGGGACGAAATAGGATCGACGCGCGTAGTAAAGGTAAATTTTTCGTTCGGTGAGCACCGCCGTTATCGGGCAAATTTAATAAATGCAAACAATAACTTTGCATCGGCTAATAAAAACCGTTTTGGAGCAGTAGCTTCTGCGGCTGCCTAATATCTTAGCTATTGCGGATATTAAGCACTAAAGTTAGTCGCGGTTCGGGGGCACCGGGCAACAGAAGCCCCCACTTGAAATTTTTTGAGAGAAAGGCGATGAGACCGTGACCAAGGCATCCACGTTTGATTATGAAAATCTGGTTCAAGAATCCCTGCGAAACGTTATTAAAGAAACACTAGCTACAGTTGTGAAGGATGGCCTGCCGGGCAAGCATCACTTTTATATCTCCTTTAAGACCGACTATCCAGGGGTCGATTTGCCAGATTATCTGCGTGAAGAATATCCCGATGATATCACCATTGTATTACAATATGAATTTTGGGATCTCGAAGTGGGTGAAAAAACCTTTAACGTCACCCTGTGCTTTAACGATGTCCACGAACGGTTGACCATCCCCTTGGGGGCCGTCGTCAGTTTTGTTGATCCCTCAGTCAAGTTTGGATTACAGTTCACCCCGGCGGAGGTAGATGCTGATGCTGAGTTGGTACAATTGGACAACCAAAAGAAAACACCTAAAACAGTCATTGAAAGAGATGAGCAGGCCAATCCAGGGGATGGAACAAATATTATTACTCTTGATGCGTTCCGCCGCAAATAATGCAGCTTAAGGCTGTCCCTTTGCTAATACCTTCATCCGTGGAGGTTATGGCTGTTAGCAAAACCCAAAACATTGAAAAAATCTGCCATCTGATAGAGCAGGGATATCGTCTGTTTGGCGAAAACCGTGTCCAAGCAGCTTGGGAAAAATGGCCGGCCTTATTGACTCAATTTCCTGAATGCCGCCTGCATCTGATTGGCCATTTGCAAAGCAATAAAGCGAAGCAAGCGGTAGAATTATTTCATAGCATTGAAGTGATTAACCGCCCCTCTCTGGTGGATGCTTTAATAAAACATTTATCCTTGCCGACAGCGAAAACCCAAGAATTCCTCATTCAAGTTAACATCGGAGAGGAACCCCAGAAAACAGGCGTCCATCCCAACAACTTTCCTGACCTTTATCAGTACTGCAAAAATAAAAATTTACCCATTCATGGGCTTATGTGTATTCCACCGGCCGATCAAGATCCCAGTCCTTATTTTGAAAAGTTAAAAAATATGGCGCAATGTCATAATTTAAAAATTTTGAGCATGGGTATGTCTCAAGACTATGAGACTGCCATTAAATATGGTAGCACTAGAATCAGACTTGGTACTGCTTTATTTGGATCTCGATGACGCGTCGTTTGCCCGCTTTTAGTTTAATCGAAATTGCCATTGCTCTGATTATTATCGGAATCTTGGCAAGTCTAACGATTCCGGTGATCACCACTCACCATCGCTTCAATCAACAAAAAACAACAGACAATCACCGAGAACAAATTATGGCGGCTCTGGCGGCTTATGTTTTACAATACCATCGCCTACCAGCGCCGGCTCCAACCTCTGAGGGTAAAGCTATTGAAAAATGCACAAAACCTGCTCAATGTGTCGGTTTTGTTCCTTTTACCACCCTCGGACTTTCAGAAAAAACGGCCAAAGATGGGTATGGAAATTGGTTTACTTTTGCCGTTCATCCAGAATTGACACAGACCGAAGCTCAAACAGTAAGTAGAGGTAAATACTTTTGTAAAGTTTCTAGCCATCTCATTAAAGTTCAAAACCTTCATACAGCAAGAAATATTATCGAGGAAAGTGAAGATCCTCTAGCTTTTGTCTTAATTAGCCATGGCAAAATGGGTAATGGGGCTTTAACCGATTCTGGCAATCGCCTTCCCTCACAAGGGGCGGAGGCTCGAAATAGTCAAGGTACCTTAAATTTTGTTGACGGTCAGGGGCCCGAGTTTGGTCATCAGGTTTATTGGGTGAGTCGCAATGTTTTCAGATCATTGCATACAAAAAGTCCTTGCACGGGAGAGTCTCGTGTCCACATCCCTCCAAATCATGTAACTCATACTTCACCAAATACGCGTCAACAATCTCAAGCTCAACCGTCGGCTACTCAGCTTCCTCCTACTCAACGACAGGATAGTCAACCCTCCCCTGCGTCTCAATCATCCGCTTTCCCTTTCCACACTCAGTCAGGGGGAACCATAACATGGGATTAAAAACGATCAAACAAGACTTACGAATTTTGTTGCGCCGGCGGCGGCGAGATTACCATGCAACCATTGATCAAGCGGATATAGATCAGAAATTGATCAAGCAATGGCAAGACTTAAGCATTCTTATCAGACTTCAGCCCTCTCAAATCATTGCCGGCTATGTGCCGCTGGCATCTGAACTCAATATCCTGGCGCTAATGACCTCTTTACACAACCAGGGGCATACCATGTGTGTACCGCAGGTAACGCCAGCAGGTCAGCTTAACTTTATATCTTGGTCACCGGTCCCATCCGACACCCTAGAGAGTACCCACACGCAACCAACCTGCTCTCGCGACGCACCCTTAAAACCTGCTCTCGCCTTGGTTCCCTTGCTTGGTTTTGATGCCCAGGGGAATCGTTTAGGGCAAGGAAAGGGATATTACGATAGAAGTCTGAACAATATTATAGCCATTGGAGTGGGATATAACTGTCAACAACTTGACAATATTCCTGTTTGTGATAAGGATTACCCAATGGATTATATTCTGACCCCAGAAAAAATATTTACGATCAATAAGGACTCAAAATGACGCTGCGTCGAATTTCAGTTATTGGATTAGGTTATGTTGGTTTGCCCGTGGCCGTGGCTTTTGGTAAAATACGCACCACTATCGGCTTTGATATTAATCAAACACGCCTTAATGAATTACGGCAAGGATACGACCGGACCCGCGAAGTCGATGCCGCAGACCTTCAAGCAAGCGACATTATTTTTACAAGCGATGTTAAAGATTTAGCTCAAGCCGATTTTCATATTGTGACTGTCCCCACACCGGTTAACCATGTTAACCAGCCCGATTTCACGCCCCTTGAAAAGGCATCTCAAACTGTGGGCTCCGCCTTGAAAAAGGGGGATATCGTGGTTTATGAATCCACCGTTTATCCCGGTGCCACCGAAGAAATTTGTATTCCAATTCTAGAAAAAGTTTCTGGGTTAACTTATGGCAAAGATTTCACTGTTGGCTATAGTCCCGAACGTATTAATCCAGGCGACAAGGATCGAACTTTTACTAAAATTATGAAGGTCGTCTCCGGATCGGATCAAGCCACCCTGGATATCGTTGCGGATGTTTATGGCTCCGTTGTGACCGCGGGTATTTTCAAAGCAGCGACCATCAAAGTGGCAGAAGCCGCTAAAGTCATTGAAAACACGCAACGCGACATTAATATTGCCTTGATGAATGAATTGGCTTTAATTTTCAATCGCCTCGATATTGATACGGTTGATGTGTTAGAAGCCGCCGGCACAAAATGGAATTTCTTACCCTTCCGACCAGGATTAGTGGGTGGCCATTGCATCGGCGTGGACCCCTATTATCTTGCCCATAAAGCTCAAGAAACCGGCTATAATCCTAAAATGATTTTGGCAGGTCGGCACTTAAATAATGGCATGGGACAGCATATTGGACGGGAAGCAATTAAAGCCTTAATTCAAGCGGGTAAAAACCCTAAGGATTCTGTGATTTCCATTTTAGGCCTCACGTTCAAAGAAAACTGTCCCGATATTCGCAATACGAAAGTGGTGGATATCTTAGCTGAATTAGATAGTTATGGAGTTTCTTATCAAATTTGTGACCCAGAAGCTGAGCCTGCGGAAGCAAAGCACGAGTATGAGATTCAGCTAATGAATATGGCAAAAATGAAACCGGCTGATTTAACAATTTTAGCCGTCGCCCATACGTCACTGGTTGAACAACTCAAGAACGCATCGGATAAATTATTAGCCCCCAGCTCAATTGTTATTGATGTGAAAAGTTGTCTTGATCGGAAAGAAATGACGGACAGGGGTTACCGAATCATTCGGCTCTAGGTCGTTTATCCAAATTTTCGCAGGTTAATTTTTTATAGATTGCTTAAGATATATGAGCAATAAAACCGTAATGATCGGATCCCAAAGAGGGAAGCCGATCCACGCGGTTTGTGCTAATGGTCGGGGATATTAATAACCGATCAATAGGCAAAAATGCAGGTGCTTTATAAGTTGCTTTTTTGTTCTGAGGAGCCGGAAAACTGGCAATCAATCCTTGGCCTTTTAAGCCATCCTTTAACCCTAACATCTGACAAAAACTAATATAGTATTTTGACCATGGTACAAGGTTAAAATCGCCCGACAATACAGTTTTACCCTTAAACTCACCTAATTGATCCGCAATCGTTTGATAATAATTTTCTTCAATATTATAGCACCGTTCTAAATGAACACTGACAAAGCGATAGAGTTCACCCGTTTTGAAAGAACGCGCATGGATCACAAAAACAGGATAATTCTTAAGCTTATAGCGTTTCAAAACTTTGAACCCCTTTGTCAAAATAACTAATCGATTATAACGATGATGATGCGTGGGATCATAATTTTCAAAATCTGAGGATAAGGCATACCCCAAGGATCCTAATTCCTTTCTAATGCGCCAATACAAAGCAGGCGTACATTCTTGCAGCATAACAATATCCGGATTTTCGATGCAAATTTGCTTAAAAATAGCATCCGTATCAGGATTATCCCCCCAGCAATTTTGGTGCATAAGTCGCAAGGGTAATGTTACAGCTTGAGATTCATCTAACGTGGGATGCCAATGAGGAAGGAGGGGGCTAACAATAGCCACCAAAAAGGCCGATAGAAAAATCCAGTAGCGGAGGCGAGCTTGGACAATTAATAAAAGGACGAAAAGAACGCCAACTGCAACAAGAATAGGCAACCTTAGTTGGTCTAAAAGTAATAAGAGTCGCCCCACGTCCACGATTTCAATGTCCACTTCGGAAAATATTCTTAGCTGATATATCAAATATTTATGATGCTCTCACAAAATTTTCAATACATTTCTTAAAGTTAATTCTGCTAGTTTCTAAGTTCTTAAGAAAATAAAGGCCGATTCCCCAAAAAGGGTATTACTAGGGGGGTTCCTTATTGAAGCTGGATATAGGCCATCGTAGCCGAGAAGCCTGCCTCGCCTCCCCTCAGAAGGCTAAGTTTAAAAGATCTTGATCTTTCCTGATAAGAAGATTAGCTACTTTCTAATCGGACCCCTAATTTTGATACTACTTAGAAATCCAGGACGACTAAATCCGCCTGCTTTCAAAGGGGGAAGAGGGAAAGCGCCCCTCATTCTCCTCTGAAGATAGTCCAACATCTGTCTATATCTTCCATTTTAACCTTATATTTTAAACTAATCAGTTTTGCCAGAACGCTATCTTTAATAGGATCTTTTAATTCATCATAGAAAATTTCCTCAGCATTCATGATTTTTATATTTTGTCTTTCTTTTCCTAAATCTTGGAAGTTTTCCTCTAATTTTAATTTTTCTAGAAATTGGTTATAAGTTAAGTTACCGAAGCCACTAATTATAGTTTTAGTTTTTAATTCATTAATGACTTCCGCAAATGTTTGAAAAATTGAGCTATCTGTTAGAGCTGTTTCTTGAATGTCTTTATTTTGAGCCCTTTCAATTTTTTCTATATTCGCTTCGAGCCAGTTCACTAAAATTTTCTGAGCTCCGTCAAGACAGCCAAAACCAGATAAATTATCCAAAAATGCATGACTAAAAAAATCCTGAAGAATATTATTTTCCACTGCAAAATTGTAAGCCAGCATCAAAGTATTATAAATAGCAGGGAGCCGGTCTTGGACAAACATATCAGATTGTTCACAATGGATAACAACGCGAGGATCAAAACTATACTGTATATAATTTTGATAATTTTTTGAAAACTTGACGAAAAGATCACTACAAATTTGGAAGTTTTCTTTTATGCCCGTTCCAATAACGTCTAAAACAGCAGAAGCAATTTTGAAATTTTCCTCGCTAATCAGTTGATTAAAACGCAAGGCAAAAAGTTGATTAAGAATTTCGGCGAGTTTTTGGCGTTGTTCGTTCGTTGCAGCGCTAGCTTTTGTTGGATCTCCATAAAAAATAGCACCTCTATCATTTTTAAAATATGTATCGCCTCGGCCCGTTTGCAACTTTTCTGGTATTACCATTTGTCTTTGGGGTCCAAAGGGCTGCGGATCACCTTGAAAGACTCTTTGTTGCGGTGGTAGAGGAAAGGGGGCCCTTTGAAAGGCTATGGGTGGAGGGACAACTGGGTTCGGTGCCGCTTGAGGTATTGGTTGAGGTACCCACGGCTTTGGAACTTGTTGAGCAACTCCCTCAGCGGGTGGGATGGGGCGATTATTCTGGGCAGCAAGCTGAAAATTCTCCATTATTCCCTGAGCCACTTTTTGCATTACATCAGCAAAAAAATTATTCTTACCGCTGTTTGGTAGTTGTGGTATTTCGTGATTACCGTGTGGCTGAGGAGGTGGGGGAACAATCTCTACCCTTGGTCTTTTATTTTCTACATGGCCCTTTTCTACATGTTCAGCTTTTAACCGTTTTCTTTTTGATCGTCCATACTCTTCTCTCATATCAAATACAGAGTTAAAATATTCTTGAAGCTCATCTAGATAATTAAAATATTCTCTATTGTTAAAGGTTTTTCTTGTTATACCCCTAGTAAAAATATACTCGTAGAATAAATTTAGGGTGTCATTTCCCAAAAGGAACTTAGCAAATAGCATAATACTTCCTTCTATTTTTAAAGGCCATATTTTAGCTGGAAAATACTCATTCTTCTTGTACCCATATACATTTTTCCGACAAAAACTTACCACACTAATAAAAAAAAGTTTTAGAAAAAGCAGTTGTTAAACGTGATTTTTTTTGGCTATCGTCTAATAAATTCATCAAATAAATAAAACTTTTAGTAAATTTACCCTCAATCTCATTTATATTCGTACTTAATATTTCTGGACTAATTTTATTTATTGAATCAGGGATATTTATTATAAGTTTTAGAGGTTCTATACAATATTGCTTAAATTCCTTAATATGCATTAATTCTGGATTAAAACCCCTTAAATAGTCGCTAGCTATTTCAGGATAAGTCTCTAGCTGCTGATTTCGTAAAACACTCGCTTCTTCAGGAAGTTGATCAAATAAGGATAAAAGCAGTGCTTGGTTTTTCTTTCGAATTTCTGGGGATTCAAATATCCCTTGGGCCTCTGGTCCCCTATTTCTATTATCGTCTAAATGAGGAGCCTCCATTCCTATACAAATGGATGAAGTACCTGTCGATAAAATCAAAAAAGATAACATATAAAGGAATTTTGTTTTTATTATTGTCATGCGTTTCCTTTCAGAGTTTTGAGTAAAAATAATACCTGGTAAATCTTAAGTGGTAATAATCTGCTATTTTTTCAAGCGATAAAAAAATATTTTGAGAATGAGATCTTTCCTAAAAGTAATGGAATACTTTTTTAAAATTTCTAGGGGCACAGTTCTTAAGAAGCAAACAGGATTAGCTTCAATCCCTAAAATCCTTACCCCCTAAGAAGTAATCGCTACCCTCTCGTTAGTTTGAGTTAACCTCAAATTCTTTTCTCTTAAACAAAAAGTATCATTATGCTTTAGAAAAACAGTAGGATTTTTTAATCTTTTTATCACGATATTAATCTTTTTATCACGATATAAGGCTAATCAACTGTAAAAAAATTTCATTATTTTCTCCCAATAAATTGAAACTTTGTGATAACTTTACGAGAGATTAAGAAAATCTTTAAAAAAAGAAGTTAGTCCCATGAAAATTATCCTCGCTGTTCGATAGATACCGCCGTTTTTCTCCTCTACAGCAGTTAAAGCCTGCTTTATAAGCATAATAAAGCAGATACTGTATCATATTTAACGAACAGGATTCTTATCATGTTGAATTTAAAAGCACCAGCCCTGTGGTTGCTGGTATTTATCATCGGGTTACCCCAACTTTCAGAAACCGTTTATAGTCCTGCTTTGCCGCAGATTGCCCAAGCGCTAAGGGTGGAAGAGCATTGGGTAGAATTTACTCTAACTATTTATCTCGTTGGATTTGCAGTAGGCACCATTTTATGGGGTTATATTTCCGATCGACTCGGCCGTAAACCCTGCTTATTAAGTGGCTTACTGATTTATTGTGTGGGCTGTTTAGGATGTTATCTATCCACCTCAATTGAAGCCTTAATGCTAGCACGATTTGTACAAGCTTTAGGAGGCAGTACAGGCAGTGTGCTGGGACAAGCTATTTGCCGTGAAGCATTTGCTGCAAGCGAGCGTGGGCATGTTTTTGCCACCATTGGAAGTGCTTTATCCTTAGCTCCAGCCATTGGCCCTATTATTGGGGGGATGATTAGTCAGAAATTTGACTGGTCTTCTATTTTCTTGGTTCTTTTAGGGGCCGGCTTCTTAATTCTGACACTCTGTTGGATCAAACTACCTGAGACTAATCTAACCAAAGGTAAAAAAGATGTTTCAATTTTAACAACTTGGGAAACATTAATAAAAGACAAGCGAGTCATGGGTTTTTGTTGTCTCGTCGGCTTAGGGAATGGGATCATCTTTAGCTATTATGCTGAAGCTCCCTTTTACATGATTGATATGCTAGGGTTAACTCCTTCTCAGTATGGCTTAACTTTTATCTTATTAGCGATGGCAGCTGCGGTCGGAGGATTAATAGGACGCCGTCTCTTTAAAATTTTCTCTGGTTTTCAGATTATGGAATATGGCTTAGTCCTCATTTTTCTAGGAACCATCATTTTAGCAGGATCAACCTTAACTCTCGGTAATACTAAAGAATTGATTATTGCGATAACTCTAGGGGCTATGGTGATGATTATGATGGGCATTAACCTGACGATCCTCAGCAGCCTGAGTATGGCTTTAGAGCATTATCAATCCATCCTAGGCACCGCCTCTGCTTTGTTTGGATTCATGTATTATGTTATTATTTCTGCGACCACCTTCTTAATGGGTCTCTTCCATAATGACACATTGCTGCCAATGCCATTATTCTTTTTAGCTCTATCAGTAACAATGGTCGGCGTTTATTTAACCCTGCTCCGTCAGCGAGGCGAGGTAACCGTATAGCCGCGACGATTTATTCTGCGGTGTTCCCAGCGGCTATAAATGTACACGGGGATACCGCAGACATAGGCGATAAAGCAAATCGCCAGGTTCTCCAGGCCAGACCCGAGAATAGCCCAAACGCAATAGGTACTCCCTAAGAAAATAGCAATAAGGATCGGTGGCTTTAATTTGACGATGTAGGAATGCTTTAGCAGTTTGACGGACGCTATAGTTGACGATAAATATGTTCCCAATGTCATAATTGTTCCAATCAGAATCATATTGTTGAACTGAGAAACTAACGATTTACTATAATTCATAGACATTAACACAGTCATCAGAATACTGGTAAATACGAGACCAAAAACAGGGGTTCCATTGGCTGACAATTTACTAAAAACTTTGGGGAACAACCCTTCCTTAGCCAGCGCATAGGGGATTTGACCTTGCAAAAGTATCCAACCATTTAACCCCCCAAATATGGATGTTAGCACACAAAAACCAATAATAGGCCCGACCCAACTACCAAAAATTTTTGAGGCGGCATCGACAAACGGAGCATTTGAGTTCGCAAGCTCATTAGTCGGGACCAGACCAAAAACCACCGCAGTAATTGTAATATAAATTAAAGCCCCGAGCAATGTTCCAAACAGGGTTGCTCTGGAGATGGTTTTTCCCGGGTTTTCAACATTTTCAGCTGGTACTGTTGCTGATTCGAGTCCAATAAAAGCCCACATTGTAATGGTAGCCGCTGCACTAATAGCACTTAAAGGGGTTTCAAAATTAGGATTAAAAGGAACATAATTTTGCGGTTCGATGAAGTACCACCCAACTAAAGCAACAGCGATTAACGGGGAGATTTTGATAATAACTGTTAAAACTTGAACAAAACCACCGTATTTTAAATTACGACAATTCAAGAGAGTCGTAAACCAAATTAAACAGGTTGCCATCCCAAAACTGGCTATTTTTGATTCAGCTAAAATGGGCACAAAGTGAGATAAATAGCTGACGAAGGCAAGGGAAACGGCAGCATTACTTGACCAGGCCATGATCCAATATCCCCACGCCATAAAAAAACCCATCTGATCACCAAAGGCTTGACGGGTATGACTGAACGGCCCGCCTGCTTGAGGATTGTGAAGAGATAAGTTAGAAAAAACATAGGCTAAACTGACAGCGCCGACAGCCGTTATCGCCCATCCAAGAATACTAATAGGTCCCACATGCGCCAAAGAGGCTGGCAAATAAAAAATACCTGAACCAATCATGTTACCAAGAACTAAAGAAGTTGCAGTCCAAAAGCCAAACACTCGAGCGGGGGAGGAGGGTGCGGTCATGAATTAATGAATTACCTTGCTGATGTCTTATGTGAATATTTTATACTTTGTTGAATCCAAATGTATAGCAGAATACATAAAAGGGCACTCCCAGCCATCATCACCGTTGCTGTTCGCATGCTGCCGTTATTAAACCAACTCGCAATATAAGCATAAGCAGCAGCCAGGACCATTTCAACCAACCCCAGAACAGCAGAAGCTGCTCCTCGCTGATGAGGTAGCACATCCAAACTCCGAGTGGCAGCATTGGAAAACACAGGGGCAAGACCGACGCAGAACAAAACGAGTCCGATGATCAATCCTATTTTATTCAAACTGTTGCTGAAGCTGATAACGTTTAAATAAAAACTTCCTACTGTAATAATCACCAGCCCCATCCTCAACATTTTATCAATCCCCAAGCGCATGACAAGAGATTGATTTAAAATAGCCCCCATCATATAGGAGAGAGGACCAATAGTAGCGTAATAGGCATAGTTTTCTGTGGAAATTCCCAAAACTTCAATAAAGAAAAAAGGGGCGACAGCAATCCAGGCCCACAAGGAACCATAAGTCATGCCAGAAATAAAGGCGTACCCACATGTTTGACGGCTAGAAAAGAGATGACCATAGGATTTTAAAGTGGCTTTAAAGTTGACAGCGTTTCTTTTAGATTTTTCAAGAGTTTCCACCAAACCAATACGGCAAATAATGTAGGTTAGAACAGCCGCCCACAGAATAATCTTAAAGTTAAACTCCCATCCCCACCAGGCACTGATTTTACTGCCAATGATGGGAGCAATCGTTGGGGATAAGGCAATAGCTGTTCCCATCAAAGAAAAAAGACGTGAACACAAATGATCCGAAAAACTATCCTTAATCATCGCTGTCGAGATCACATAACTGATTCCCGCCCCCATGCCTTGGACTAATCGAGAAAGAATGAGAAAATAAACATCGACAGCAAAATAACAGCAAACACTACCGATAACAAAAATTCCCATTCCCAGCATAAAAACGGATTTTCGCCCTAAACTATCCGATAAGGCCCCCCCCACCAACCCCATTAAAGAAAAACCAATCATGTAAATACTAATTGTCATGACGATTGTGTGATGGGGAACATTATAGAAAATCGACATTTCGGGAAGACTTGGTAAATAGAGATCGGATGACATTTCGAAAACTATTGTCGCCAGCACAAGAATAATTGGCAAAATGTAAATATTTTTATTAGATAAGGTCGTCATTTTTCGAAGATGGTATTAACCATATTTAATTTAAGAAAACGCAAAAAAAATTAGCTCCTTATGAAGCGCGCGATATACCTAAAAAAAGGGCAGAATTTCTGCCCCTTTGAGTTATTAATTCACAGCAGTTGAGGCTTGTTGGGCTTGTTGTTGATACAAATTATTGAAATCAATGGGTGCCAGCATCAACGGTGGATAACCCCCGTCTCGGGTCATGTCTGCAATTATGTTACGGGCAAAGGGGAACAATAAGTGCGCTGCATCAACCATAACAGCATGCTGAACCACCTCTTCCTCAACAGATTCATCAACTGTTACAACGGCACCATAGCTTAATTCAACGATGAACATCGTATCCTTACCCCGTTTCGCTTCGACATTAAAATCGATGACAAGTTCAAAGTTTCTCTCCCCAAGGTTTTGGGCTTTGGCTTGAATACCAACCGAAATTTCTGGTTGGTCTTGGCTTTCACTGGTGAAAATTGCCAAAGGATTTGGATTTTCGAAAGATAAATCGCGAATGTACTGAGCGCGAACTGTTGTTGATGCAGCTGGAGCTGCAGAATTTAGTTGAGTCATAACAGGAATCTCCTAAAATTATTAAGTTTCTGATCTAGAGTCTACCAATTGCAAGTCAACGTCGTCTACTATAATATATACTTAAGTGTGGTATTTTGAGGCATAAACAAGTGGGTCCCCTATTGGAATTAATATTTTTTGCACTGTTGTCCGCTTATATCTTTTATCGATTATGGTCCGTTTTGGGCCAAGAAAATGAAGCGGACAAAGAACGGCGTGAACAAAAAAAGCGCCAATTTGAAGCTATGATTGAAGATAATGTGATTCCATTACCGAATCGCCACAGTAAAGAACGAGTAAGCGAGATTGAAGAAAAAGACTTAAAATCAGGGGTGCGTGAAGCTCTGCGAATTCTGAGAGAACGCGATCCAAGCTTTAATTTCTCTCACTTTCTTAAGGGAGCAAAAGGAGCCTATGAAATGGTTTCTGAAGCTTTTGCAAAGGGAGAGCTAGAAACCCTCAAATTGCTTTTATTGCCGAAAGTTTACGATGCCTTCGCCAAAGAAGTTGAGGAGCGTCAGCGTCGTGGTGAATCCTATGAAGTCAAAATTGAGCGGTTTGATCGCGTTGATGTGGATGCTATTGAAATCCATGGTGAAGATATCCTCATAACAGTTCGATTCCGGACTCGGCAGGTCATGGTGACAAAAAATTCTGCTGGTGAGATTATTGAAAATCAGGCACAAATAAGTATCCCAGTCACTGAAATTTGGACGTTCACCCGCATGATTGGGTCTAATGAGCCCAATTGGTATTTAAGCCGCACCCAAAACGCTTAAAGTCCATCTTATAGATCAGAGATCCTTATGAATAAAAATATTTTCTTGATATCCAAGCAACCTGGAGCTGCCGGAATTTTAGCTTGCCGATTTGGTCAGATCTCTGATGGTTTTTCGATACCACGAGCGCGTTCCGTCAAAGAAGGAAGGACGGGGGAAAAGATGGCTAGAAAAAGGAGCATCAAGGCCAACCTTTTCAGCTTATTGGGGTATGGAATCGCCTTACTCCTTACAGGCTGTGCCCCTAAAATTGAACGTGAATTAACCCCCGTATCATTTTCGTCCTTACCCGGATGGGAAGAAGACAAGCAATTACTGGCATTGCCAGCGCTTCACAAATCTTGTCAGGTCATTCTAAAAAAATCGCCTGGGGCACCTATGGTCACCCAGGCAGATGGTAGTGGGCGGGCTGGCGATTGGTTTGGGTTCTGTAAAAAATTACAATCAAATAACTTCAAATCCCATAAACAACTGCGCGGTTTCCTAGAGACACATATCTCTCCTTATCAAATTGCAGCGTCTGGCAATACTGAGGGGGTTTTTACAGGCTATTATGAACCAATTTTAAATGGATCATTAAGGCGCCATGGCAAATATCAAACCCCTTTGTATAAAATGCCAGGTAAAGGCATTAACTATAAAATTCCAAGGTCCAGAATCGTCAAGGGTGCTTTAAAGGGGCGGGGGCTAGAGTTGGTGTGGGTGGATGATCCCGTCGAAGCTTTTTTCCTCCAAGTCCAAGGATCGGGACGGATTCGATTAGACAACGGTCGTGAAATAAAACTTGGCTATGCTGGTCAAAATGGCTATCCGTACTTTCCAATTGGTAAGGCTTTATTAGATAAAGGTGCCTTGCAACATGGACATGTTACTATGCAAAGCATTAAAAAATGGCTCCATGCTCATCCTCGTCAAGCTGAATCGATTATGTCGCAAAATCAATCCTATGTCTTTTTCAAGATCAATAACACCCCAGGCGGCCCAATCGGCAGCCATGGCGTTCCTTTAACACCGCACCGTAGCATGGCCATTGATCGATCATTTATCAGCTTAGGGACGCCTGTGTGGCTCCATGCAACTCATCCCGATCATCATAAACCTTATCTCAAAAAACTGATGGTGGCTCAAGATACCGGCGGCGCTATTAAAGGTGCTGTTCGTGGAGACTACTTCTGGGGAAGTGGTAGTGCGGCCGCAACTTACGCGGGAGCAATGAATGCCAAAGGTCATTTATACGTTCTCCTTCCCCGATAGACGACATGAAAAATCCACCTAAAGATAGCCATTTATGGCAAGAACTGATTAAGGGGATAAAACCCCTTAAACATCGCCCGCCCCATCTTGAAAGGCCGTCACAACCCGTGGACGCTGTAAAAATTAACAAAATCCGTCTACGAGAATATTTTGACCGCCATAGTCACCCCATATCTGCAGAAGCACACTGGCATAATGAAACGAAGAAACTTCATAAAGTGGGCAAGGTTATTTTGGAGGCACGACTTGATTTACACGGTATGACGCGTGAAGAAGCTCACCAACGTCTTCAAAAATTTATCGCCCTGGCACACCATGATCAACTAACCTGGGTTCTTGTTATTACTGGTAAAGGGCACCCCGATAATCCACATACCCTGAAAAAGCTGCTCCCTCAATGGCTAGAAGAAATGTCGCTAGCAACCGGCTACAGCAATGCAAAAGATCAACATGGAGGACAAGGGGCCTATTATGTTCGGGTTAAGAGTAATAAACCCCGTCAGAATTAATCTTCTTTCATCCAGTTTTTTCAAGCAGCCAATGAGATGATCCGTCGTTCTAACATTTTCAGACGATTTTGGTCTTCTGCGCTAATCATTTTATAGTAGTTGCATTTGTTTCTAAGCCACAGCAATTCAAAACGAGACGCTTCAATAAGGCCTTGTTGTGCCAAACTATGAGACAAAGTGGAAACATCAAAGACAACTTTGCGGGTTTCATACCGATTGAGATAGGAAGCTGAAATGTCTCGGAGTGTTGGAACGCTTTCTGCATCGATACCACCACCAACCGCGAATTGCAGGTTTTTAGCTTGACAAAGGCTGGCCACATCTTTAATTCGTCGCGTGATTTCTGGCTTATTAACATCCCGACGACTCATTCCCAAAGAGCCACAAAAATCAACGCGCCCAAACACAATCCCTTTTAAATTATGTTTAACAATTTTTTCAGTGATCGCTTCGCGCTGTTCATATCCCTGAATCGTTTCAATATTGATAAATAATTCCATATCTGAGCGTTCTTGTTCTGAATAAACTCGATCTGCCGATTGAATAAATTTACAAACAGCGTAAGAAGATTCGATCATCGGCGCAATAATCGTAGAGGCGCCCACTTGTTTGGCCTTCAAGAGGTCAGTCATAGCCTCACAGCCCCCCACTTTAATAATCAAATTCAAATCAGCGCGAAATGCTAATTCAACCAATCGGAAAAGTTCATCATCCCGAATCCCTTCAGATTCAAATTCAGCCCGAACGTGCGTGAATCCAAACGTATTCTTACCATTTTTTAATAGGGATAACATTTCTTTTTCGAGGATATTCATAGTCTGACCAAAACAGTTTTGACGGTTATAATTAATTATTTTTCAATTTTGGTTAACAAATGGTTAAAAAAATTTTAACACTTTATTAACTATTTCAGTTAGGTCAGCCTCTAAGCGGATTTTTAAAGGCTGAATATTTTTTTTAGCACTTTTTGGAATTTTAACCAAGTCTTTTTCTGTTGTAATCAGCTGGGCTTTCATCTTCTTGGCTTTTTGGGTCAATTTGTTTATATCTTCCAGGGAATAGGGATGATGATCCGCAAAAGAATAAGTTTCAATAATGTTAAAACCCTTTTTTTCCAAAAGCTTAAAAAACTTTTCAGGATATCCGATCCCCGCAAAAGCCAAATAACGATCTTGTGTTGGTATCTGCTCAGAAATGGTAGTTGCTAGCGTATAAGGCAATTGACCAGCCCAAACAGGGCAACCTGTAAAATTAAGTAATAACAGGTGGTCAATTCGCTGTAGCCCTTTCGAAAAATCCTCACGCAGCGGCCCGGCTGGGAAAATTTTTTTATTGATTAAGGGAATTTGTCCATCAAAAACAGCAATTTTAAAATCTTGATGTAAAGTCGGGTTTTGCAACCCATCATCCATAATGAGCATCGTTGCGCCTGCATTTATAGCCGCCTGAGCCGATCGATATCGATTGGCACCCACCCATGTGGGGGCAATCTCAGCCAAAAGGAAGGCCTCATCCCCCACTTCAGCCGCCGTATGGTGCCCCGTATCAACCTTCAAAGCTTGGTAGCTTTTCCCGCCATAACCTCGACTTAAAACATGGGGAGTATGCCCTAATCGCTGAAATTCTTGAGCTAGTGCAATCACTGTGGGGGTTTTACCCGATCCACCCAGTGTTAAATTTCCAACACAAATGACAGGTACTCTAACCTTGTTTTTAGCCCCCCTCAAGCGCCATGCCACAATCTGACCATACAACCAACCAAGAGGCGATAACAGAAGGCTCAGCAATCCCTCTTGACGCCAAAACTGAGGGGCCTTTAAGGTCACTGCATCGACTCCATAATTTTATCTATAATCTCATGGAAGCCTTGACGTTGTTCTGTCAGAATAGCTTGAGCTTGTTGCTGGAGAGGAAGGAATTTTTCGGGATGCTGCAGGTAAGTATCAACAGCAGCCACAAGATCCTCTGCGGTATTTACGGTCACCAGAACCGGTGCCAGAATTAAATTAATATGGTTAGATTTAA
Organism: Candidatus Paracaedibacter acanthamoebae; assembly: GCF_000742835.1. Classification (GTDB taxonomy): domain Bacteria; phylum Pseudomonadota; class Alphaproteobacteria; order Paracaedibacterales; family Paracaedibacteraceae; genus Paracaedibacter; species Paracaedibacter acanthamoebae. Next base: position 2,088,932 of record NZ_CP008941.1, read on the forward strand.
AAGTTTGATTTCCTTGGATTACCAAACAATTGAGGGCAAATGGTTCAATAGCATTATGCCCACCAATGGGAACCAACGAGCCCCCTAGAAAACAAAACGGTGCTAGAGAGTAAATCAACCCAAGGTCACCAATTGTATCAATAAGCCATACGTGGTGCTTTGGGGTAGGAATCTCCTCTAAACTGCGTCGGGCGGTAGCTAAGCCAGTCTCCTCTAACATTTTAAGAATTTCTTCAGCTCGACTGGGGTGGCGGGGAGCAAGAATAAGCAAGAGCTCTGGGTATTTTTGTTTAAGTATTAGATAAGCCTGGATGATTTTTTCTTCTTCCCCTGAATGAGTGCTGACAGCCGCAAAAAGAGGCCGCGTTATCTGACGTTGTAAGCGAGCTAACTCTTCTTGGTTAACGGGTAAAGAAGTTGCTGTAAATTTAAGATTGGTTGTGAGTTCAACTGTTTCGACACTCAAACCTTTTAAACGGATAGCTGTATCAAGGCTTGGTGTTAGGATTCGATCAAAATAAGAAAAAATCTCTGTCGCGACCGATCTTGCCAGGCGCCAGCGTCGATAGCTTTTTTCTGACAAGCTTGCATTCAACAGCATCAAAGGAATGGATCTTTTTTTCACAGCTTGCAAAATATTGGGCCATAGCTCTGATTCAAGAAAAATAACTTCGTTGGGTTGCCAATGGTTTAGAAATCGATTAATCCATTGTGGAACATCTAAGGGAATATAGTGATGAATCACCTCAGGGGGTAACCGCTGAGCCATCAAGCGAGCCGACGTCACTGTGCCTGTGGTTAGAAGAATAGAAATGTCAGGATGCTTGTGTCTTAAATCCTTAATCAGTTGCAAAACTGAGACAGATTCCCCAACGCTTGCTGCATGGATCCAAAGCAGTTTTCCTTGGGGCCGGGGCAAGGATGCCCCCCCAAAACGTTCATACAACCGTGTTGGGTCTTCCTTGCCTTGCTTTAAGCGGCGTTTTAAATGCGCTTTCAGCAAGGGGGTCAGGAATTGAGCTATAAAACGATAAAGTCGCAACATTATGGAAGTTTTATCTGCAAAACACTTTCAAGTTCACGCCATTCCCGCAGGCTCATCCCTGATTCTTCACGTGTCAAGTTGCGGCCGGCTAGCAAAGCTTGAATAACTGACAGTCCCTTTGAGGACAAATAAGCAGCCCCCATGCGGTAATCCATGAAAGCTTGATAAGTGGCGGGAACCCACTTTTTCATGACATCAAGCATCGCTTCTGCATAGACACGGATTTCATATTGAGCATGAGGATCTGCCCGCAATGATAAGAAATGCATGAAGTTGTGAAGGTCAATCTTCCAATACCATTGAGTATAGAAATTGACAGGTAAATTCATACGAGCTAGCTCTCGCGCTAAACCATCTTCATTGTCATCAATCTTATCACCTGTTTCAGTTTCATTCAGCATCAGTTGATAATGATCATAGGCACGCAATGCATCGTCTTTTAAAAGCTGCATAATTTTTTCTGCTCTTGCCTCTTCCAACACCTCACCGCGACCTTGGTGATTAATTTTAGATTGAGCCGCCATATGTTCTGACCTTGGAATGTAAAATTCTTTATCCATAATTGAATAACGAGCTGAATATTCATTCACATTTGCCGTCCGATGGCGAATCCACTGACGCGCCACAAAAATTGGCAGCTTAACATGAAATTTAATTTCACACATTTCAAACGGAGTCGAATGACGATGGCGCATCAAATAATTGATCAATCCTTGATCCTCGCTGACTTTCTTTGTCCCCTTACCATAGGAAACTCGGGCAGCTTGAACAACTGCAGAATCATCTCCCATATAATCAACGACACGGATAAAGCCATGGTCCAATAGGGGAATTGCATCAAAAAGAATTTCCTCTAACGCTGGAACAGTCGCCCGCCGTGTTTGAAAAGTTTCCTTTTGTTGGTTTAAAATTTCTTGTTCTTGTAAAGCATTCAATACCATGGGTGACTCACTCGTTGATTAATTTACAGTTGACCTATTAATGTCATGCTACAATTTCTCTGATCTTAAAGCCATTAAAATGTCTTCTTATGACTTTAGACCTTTGACAATTTCCAGCGTGTTATGGCGAATCATGTCGATGTATGTCGGTGCTGGGGAAGGGGAAACCCGGGGAGAGGATAAAGAATCAGCATAAAGAGTACCATCAACATTTGCCCCTGCTTCGGCTGCAATTTCTTCGACTAATTTACGGCTGGATAAACTTTCAATAAAGACGGCTCTGATATCCTTGGCCTTGATTTCCTTAATTAAATGGGCCACTGCAGCTGCAGAAGGTTCTGCATCCGTAGAGATGCCAACCGGTGATAGGAAGGTAATTTTATAAGAGCCACCATAATACCAAAACGCATCATGGGTTGTCACCACCAAGCGTTTATTAACAGGGAAGGACACATATTGTTCCTCAACCCAGGCATCTAAATTTTCCAGTTTTTTTAAATAGTCTGTTTTGTTTTGCAAGATTAAGTCTTTAAAAACTGGGTGTGCCTCAACCAGCGCTTCAGCAATAACCTCGACATATAACATAGCATTTTTAACACAATGCCAGGCATGAGGATCATCCACAGCAGTGCCTTTAGATCCCACTAAAATTCGGGGGCTCACATTTTTACCAGCAACGATTACCTTGCCCTTATATCCCGAATTAGAAATCAAACGCTCGAACCATCCTTCAAAATCTAGACCATTGACGAACACAAGGTCAGCTTTAGCTAACATGGCTGCATCTTGAGGCGTGGGCTGATAGACATGGGGATCCGCATTTTCAGGAACAATAAATTTTACGTCCACAGCCTCACCGCCGACATTGCGAATCAAATCCCCTAGAATGGAAAATGTTGCCACAACTTTTAGTTTGGAAGGGGCGCTTTCTGCATAGCTCGTCCCCCCCAACCAGAGACAAAAACAAAGGATAAATCGAACAACCTTCATCGTTAATATACGTATTTATATGCTATATTGAGAACCAATATACTCCAAAATGCATAACGAGAGAGATCTATTTTTGTCGTTGCGGCTAAAATATTTCCTATCGCCAAACCAATAAGCGCGGGATAAGTTATTTCTAAGACTTCGCCCAACACAGAGCAAATTTTAGAAAAACCGAGAAGAGAAATAGCAAATGTGGTGCCGATAGTGATAAAAATTGCTGCTTTTTCCCCAATTTTTCCTTTAAGAATCTCCAGGTAAAGGAAATCGACAAATAGAATGGTCAAAATGACAGCTGTCGCCAGGCAGGCCACAGCCATGGTATAGCCAACAATAGGTAAAGCCAAAGCACCCAACGTCTTATCAGCAATAGCCACAAGTAATGATTCAGGTTTAACACCCACTAAATCCGGTGCATAATAAGCCCCTAAGGCCACAAAACCGATATAAGCTATGGCTAAAAGTGCAGCACCAATCAAAAGAGAGTATAAACTAATTCTAAACAGAATTGCCCCCCCATCCCCCTTGTGAAGATTCTGTCTGAGGTAAGCAACCGTCGTGGCCGAAAAGAAAAAGGCCGCCATTAAATCCATTGTTTGATACCCCAAGTGCAAGCCTGTAAAAAAGCCTGCGCTGGATGATATTGTTGTTGAGGTAACGGGGGGCGCATAATACAACCCTATCAATAAAAGTAGTAACAACCCTCCCAGTTTAAAGGGTGTTAAAACTAACCCAATAACATCGACCACTCGGTTAGATTTCCATATTAATAAGGTAACTAAAGCGCAAAACCCCAAAGAAAACCACATAAAGGACATGTCGGGATAAAGGACATTTAAACCACCATAGGCCACTGTAATACAGCGTGGGACTACCCCAAAAGGCCCCATCAAGGATAACATCATCAGCGTTAAGAGAAAGGCGGGTATTTTGCCTAATTTATTAAAGTAAGCCCGCGTATCACCATTATAAAGAATCATACCAAACAACCCTAAAAAAGGCACAATAACAGCTGTACTAATAAGGCCAAGAGTTCCGTAAACAGAAACATCTAGAGTTTCTTTACCAATTATAAGAGGGAAAACAAGATTGCCAGAACCAAAAAACATTGAAAACATGGCAAAGCCAGAAGTTAAAACTACCCGTTTGTAGGTCATCGGTTATATCCGTTTATAAAATGTCAGCGTCGAATCACAAATGAATAAAGTTATATAGCAAGTCCCCTTATGGGACAATAAACATTCCAACAGTCATGCTAAAGGTGACCGTCACGGGCGTCTCACTCATTAAAATTAGGCTTTGAATCTGCATAGTGTTATATTTTATAATCTTGAAAGATAATTTTGTCAACAAACTTATATAAGTAATAAAATTACAAGAGAACAGTTTTCTTTAAATAAATTGATCTAAATGATTGATTAATCAAATCTTTATTATTAATCAATTTTAATTAAAACAATCTATTTCATCAAAAAATTGCAGGCTGATTAAATATATTTAACCCCCATCAGAGGCACTCAATGACGGGGTTTACCTTTTCGCCCAACCTGATCCCTATTGTCTGACGGAGGTGAGGTAAGAGTTAGATACTCCCTAAGACTTATCTTTTTTCAAGCTTGCTAGGACAGCGGCCATAGCAATAAGACGATCCTTATCATCATTAGAGAGTTGTGAGTAGACTTTGATTAAATCTTTGATACGATCATCAACTTCAACCTCATAAGTTTCTCCGTCTTCCGACAGATCAACAAATCCATCACTGCCATCAAAAAACTGGCGAATATCTGCATTCAGTTTCTCGGCCAAAAGATGCAGGGTTTTAGATGAAACTTGACTTTGACCTGTTTCGTATTTCTGGATCATTTGCCCAGATACCCCAATCATTTGTCCCAAAGCGGCTTGGCTAATTCCTCTCAGCTTACGAAGCATTCTGAGATTGTGGCCAATATTCAGAAAATCTGTATCAGGCATGCTGTCTCCGTCGGACAATGAAAGACACCAATCCTAAGGCAAAAATAAGGATAAAAAATGCTAGGTCACGGTATTGAGAGTAGAGTGTTGGGGTGGGAAGGGCTTTGGGTAAATCAAAATCAATAAAGCCAAACGCATCTAATCCTAATTGCTCAGTAATACGTCCACTGGCATCAACAACTGCTGAAATTCCATTATTAGCAGATCTAACCAGGGGAATTCCTTCCTCAACAGCCCGGGTACGAACAATTTGTAAATGCTGGAAGGGGCCGCTCGAATAGCCGTACCACGCATCATTGGTTTGATTAAGCATCCAATCTGGACGTGGTGTTGCCACCACCGCGCCTGGAAAAATTGCTTCATAACAAATCAAGGGCGAAAATGGCGGTAATCCTTCAACAGTTAAAGTCTGCGCTTGGAGACCAGCTGTGTAGTCTGTTTCCCCATGGGTGAGCTTACTTACGTGTGGAAATATTTTTCGTAAGGGGAAATATTCACCAAAAGGGACTAAATGGAATTTATCATAAGAAGCTATGAGCTGTCCCTGCGTATTAACGACAAGTGTACTGGTATATATTTGATTGTCCACCCCATGCCGCGGTCCGCCAACAATCATATACCCTTGAGGGGGAGCAATAGCCGCCAGGGTTCCCATTAAAACGGGATAGTCTGTGATAAACGTTGGAATACTTGCTTCAGCCCAAATGATCGCTTTCAACGGCCGCTCACCTTCCATCATGCTGAGCCCAAGATGTTTATTAAAATTCTCTTCAAAATGACCTGCCACCCACTTCAGTTGCTGGGGAATGGCTGCTTGCACAAGCCGTATATTGATGCCTGTCCTTTCAGTAGGAAACTGGGTGAGGCGCTGATGTCCCCACCCATAAAGTCCCACAAAAAGAATAATATACCCCGCAACGAAAGTTCTGTTTTTGCTTGCTAAACTCACAAACAACAATGTAGTCAGGAGACTTAGTCCATAAATTCCAATAATTGAGCTGACTTGCAAAATTTCTAACGGCCAAGTATAGCCGTTCAAATTCCACGGAAATCCTGTCAGAATATGCCCCCGCAAGTATTCCGCTATTGACCATAAAACCGTGAATAAAAGACACCGAGCTAAACCAGGTCGCATCCATGTACAGCTTAACCCAACGACCGGAGCAATAAATAAAGCTAAAAAGGCTGGTAATCCAAACCAGCCCAATGGCATTAAATACCAAAATCCAGCAGTTTTTAAGCCGTTGGCGATCCAGTACAAACCAATTGTAAAATATCCAAAACCAAACCACCAACCATAGAAATATGGACGGTTAGACCAGGAAGGATAGGTCAAACAGTAAAGCAGACCAGAAAATCCAAAGATTCCAGCTGGAAAACAATTAAAAGGGGCAAAACTTAAGCTTGCTAAGCCTCCAAATAGAAAAATTGCCAATCGTGGATAACGACCAGCAAATGAAGTTAACGTAGATAAAATCCCATACATGTTTTTACGCTACCATATAAAAATTAAATAGACTAATCCCGCAAAAGAACCAAACTTTAAGATCTTATGCAGGAAGGGATAGGTACGTTTTAAGCCTCTGGTTGATGTATGAATCATGAAAATATATTTAAAAAACTGGTTCAACACACCGACAGGATCTTTAGCTGTATTTTGAGCTGCCGCTGTTGTGATAAAAAATCTACCAAAAAACCACTGAATAAATGTTGTTAAGCGATTCGACATTGGACGTGCCACATCACAAAAGAAAATCAGCCGATCAACATCGGTTTGATTCTCGGCTTGATGTAGATAGGTTTCATCAAACAAGACATCTTCTCCATCCTGCCAAACATAGCGCTCGCCATCCACCTCAATAAAGCATTGATTGCTGTTGGGAGTTATCAATCCTAGATGATAGCGTAAGGAGCCAGCATAAGGATCCCGATGCAATCCCAAACGGCTTCCTGCTGGTAAAAAGGTAAACATAGCCGCCTTAACCGAAGAAACCTTGGCAATCAGTTCTAGCGTTTTAGGACAAGTTGCAACAGCGGATGGCAAGGGATCACTATACCACTTTAGGTAAAAACGCTTCCATCCACGCTTAAAGAATGAATTAAAACCAATATCATCGCGTTTCTCGGAAGACTTAATATTTCCTTGCTCTAGAAGTTGCAAAGCTTCCTGCCGAATAATCTGCCAATTGTCCTTAAAAATATCTAATTCAGGAAATAGGCGTCGGTCTAAATAAGGTGTATTTGGAACTTTGGAAAACATATACATAAAACAGTTGATGGGTGCCATAAAGGTTGAATGGTCAGTGATCTGACGCATCAGTTTGTATTTGACTTTGCCACGGAAATGGGCCACGAATGCAGACACTATAAAAACCACAAAAGTGGAAAGTTTTGTTAAGGATAGACTGTAAAACATGGCTACTCTGAGATCTTAACGAGGTTTTTAGATTATTAAAATAAGCTTTGACAAATTTTACGGCAAGATAATTTTCAATAAGATTAATAGCACATAGTAAATCCCAGAGAGTAAACTATCTCACTCTCTGAATACTAGATCTTACTATTTTTTTTCTTCTTCTTTTATTTCTTTATGATGATCAGCAGTTTTATCGTCTTGTTTTTCAAGCTTAGTTGCATTTCCCACATAACGCTTGCAGGAACGAGCATGTTTCATCATATGGTCAGCCATTTCCGGATCCTTGGCCGCGTCCATCTCAAGTTTGGCATGCGCAATAAATAAATCAAACATTTTCTTATCAATGCCTGTCAAAAGCTTTCCATGGCCTTCGGCTTTCTTCAAAGCTTCTTCACAAGCTTCTAAGACTTTATGGGTCCGTTCGGCTTTCTTAGCTGATTTTTTTTCATCACGTTCAGATTTTTCTATCGCTTTTTCCGTTTGTTCTTTTTTTTCGGGCGCCTTGCTGCCTTCAGCCATCGTCATATTAGAAAGACAAAAAATAACTGCGGCTGACATCAATATTTTATTCATTAGACTACCTCTGTCGTGTTGTTTTCTGATACTATCTAATCTAATGAAATCTATTTCGCACGCAAGTGTAAATTTTAATTTTAATAAAATGCAAAATAAATCTGATACTTACAGTTTAATAATTGACGCTTGTCTTGCTGGACAGCGGCTTGATAAAGCTCTAAGTAAGTCATTTCCGCACTTAAGTCGCACCCGGATTCAAGGGTTGATTGATACAGGTCGGGTTGAAATTATTCCCCACCGTAAAATTTCCTCATCCATGAAACTCTTAAGCGAAGATCGGATTACATTTACCATCCCTGCACCTGAGGAAGCCACCCCATCACCTCAAGCTATCTCTTTAGATATTATTTATGAAGATGCAGACTTATTAGTCATTAACAAAGCAGCGGGTATGGTTGTGCATCCGGCCCCCGGTCATCGAGAGAATACCCTCGTGAATGCTTTGCTTGCCCATTGTGGTGATTCTTTATCTGGCATTGGTGGCGTCAAACGGCCCGGAATTGTTCACCGCCTTGATAAAGATACATCAGGTCTCATGGTGGTTGCAAAAAATGATTTTGCGCACCATGCTTTATCCGCTCAATTTAGTGACCGTAGTTTGTCGCGAACTTATATAGCTTTCGTGTGGGGGGTACCGAATCCTCGGTCGGGGACCATTCAAACATTAATTGGCCGCCATCCCCGTAACCGTCAAAAAATGGCCGTTCTCACGCATGGTGGCCGAGAGGCGGTGACCCATTATGAAGTTTTGACTACCCTTGGAAATTCAGAAGATTTGCGCCTAAACATTAGTGTGGTGCAGTGTAAACTTGCTACTGGCCGTACCCATCAAATTCGGGTGCATATGCTTCATTTAGGGCACCCCCTGATTGGAGACCCACTTTATGGACATAGCCCCAAAGGAGCCACTGCAATTTGGACTGAATCTATGGTTAAGTTTCCCCGCCAAGCTTTGCATGCTAAAGAAATTTCTTTCCTTCATCCTACCTCAGGAAAAGTCATGCATTTTGTTTCTCAATTACCAGTCGATTTAGTGGGATTGGAGAAATTGTAATGACAATGTAAAACCCAGAAAGCCTTATTAAACAAGGGCGGGAGGTTATTCTCCGGCCCTTGTTTTATTTTTATAAGATTTGGTTTTTATATTAATTCTCCCACTCATTATCTGACTCTGAGTCTGGGTCTGATTCGTAACCTGTTCCCTCGCCTGCTACTGCCCCTCGGCGATTGAGCACACCCGCACGGATAGCATCTTCATGGGAATTATCCCTGAGAGCAGCTCTACGCTCATTTGCGTTCACAGGATTTAACTGTGCTCCCTGTCGAATCTGTTCTAATAAAGACAGTCGTTGTCCATTATTGACGAAACCTACACCTTCATCTGCAATATTACTCCTATTTTCTTGTACCCCAACCCCACCATCGTAGTGTGCTAGTTGGTCGTCAGCAGCATTTGGATTTAGGTGCGGTTGTACAAGAGGCTCATAATCTACATGTTGTGCTGGTGGTAGCGCACCATCACCGACTGCATCTTGGTGTTGAAGTTGCGCGTGGTCCTCTTCTGGAGGTAGATGTTGATGCCCCTGCTCTTCTCCATTTACACCCTGAAGATCTTGCACAAGAGGCTCATGATCTACATGTTGTGCTGGTGGTTGCGCCCCATCATCGACTGCATCTTGGTGTTGAAGGTGCGCATGGTCCTCTTCTCCATTTACACCCTGAAGATCTTGTACAAGAGGCTCATGATCTACATATTGTGCTGGTGGTTGCGCCCCATCGTCAACTGCATCTTGGTGCTGGAGGAGTGCATTGTTACCCATATTTGGTAGTGGTGGTGGAACCGCATCATTACCCATGTTTGGCTGTTGCTGCTGCACTGGAGGCGGGTTGTTACCTAGATTTAATGGCGGGGGAGCCTGCAAATTATTAATAATTGTATTAATCTGGGCAACTCTGTTGGATTGTAATTTACTTCCACATACGGCAAGGATTTCTCTTGCAAAAGCTAGTTTATCAGGAGAGTTAGCCATACTTGAAATCTGATTCATTTTTTGTGCACAATTTCCGGGAGTTACACCAAATCTACCTGTAGCATCACTGCTCGACGTCGCAAGCAGAATAAGAGCCGATACTTTTAAAATCGATTGATACATAAAATCCTCTCCTTAGTTTAGAGATCATAATTTACATACTTTAATATTAATTATAATTTCTTAAATTAACGTTAATTCTAGACATTTATTTTATGCTTTAAGTTTTGCAGTGATATATTCCCCATGCTTTAATTAAATTAACTTAAATTTAATTATTTGTAAGCCTTGACTTAGTCATTTAATTTACCTCACGCTATTATTGTTAGGTAAAATTTTTCTAGAATGCGCTCTAGTTATTCTGGAAAACTATTGTTTTAAGGAGCAAGTATGAAAAAGATCTTATTGTTGAGTGCTATAGTCGGCCTGATCGCAGAGGCAGATGCAAGTCGTGGAAATATTTATGTGGGTCCATTTATAGGTATGGGCGTAACAGATGGCAAATTTAGGTCATCAAATGATACAGCTACTCAGATTCGTCATCATCGTATAGGAGACAAAGGATTTTTAGGTGGTCTATTAGTCGGTTATGCTTATCCTTGTCATAACTTACATATGGGACTTGAGCTTTTAGGAAACTTTGATACCACAGATGATAAAATCATTTTTGAAGGTAATAATCCAAACGAAAGTTTCAAAATTAAAAACCGTGCTTCATATGGTTTTTCTGCAAGGATTGGGTATCGCACATCTTCTGATGCTGTTGCCTTTATACGTTTAGGAGGAGAATGGAAAACCCATAAATTTATTTATCGAGGCACATTGCCTACTGGATCTTTTTCAGTTTCAAGCAATAAAACAAAATTTGCTTTTGTCCCAGGTCTTGGAATTGAAGCTCCGATGGGTGGTAAATGGCGTGCCCGAGTAGAAGCAAAATATAGCCTTTCACAAAAAGTTAACTTAAGAGTACCGAATAACGCTGCCGGGGTATTTACATTTGAAAATACCAATAATCGCATTCGTACTGGTCAAACATCCGTATTGATGGGTGTGACTTATACTTTTGGCTAATTTTATTTAGTTAAATAATCTAAAAAGGCGTCTGGCAGGGCGCCTTTTTGGTTAGAATTATTGCTGCAATCAAATCTAGGATTTATAGGAATTATTTGTTAGATTGTGGTTAACAAATAATGAGAATCGGATAGCCAATGAAATTATCTAAAGCCCTGTGTTTAATGTTATGCTTATCGTCCTCTTCAGCTGTTATAGCGGATGAGTCTTATGGTGATTTAAGTGCCCGGATTGGTGACCTTGAAAAAAGGATTGGCGGGCAAAGTGCCAGCGGAGAAGATTTTGCGACCCAGGAAGATCTAGAATCCTTAAAAAATCAAATCAAAGAACTCAGAGGCCGCATCGAAGTTTTAGAACACCAGAGCTCTAAAAATTCAACAGCCACCGGCACTATCTCAACCGTTTCTGCCGCTACCGACTCTATTGATGACTGTGATGCCGTTGCTGGCGATGATGCGGCAGAGGATGATGTCGAGGCCATTCTACAAGATTTAGCAACAGCTCCCGCCTCGGGGAAAGAAGCTGCTCGGGATAAAGCCACCGAGAAAGCTGAAAAAGAAGCCCCAACCGGAATTTTAGAAAAAAGCGATGACAATGCCCAGTACGATCAAGCCATGGCTTTATACAAGAAAAAAGAGTACGCTGAAGCCGAAGAAGCTTTCCGGTATTACGTCAAGCAATATCCAAAAGGCAAACAAATAACTCAGGCAAAACTTCATATTGCTGACTGTGAATTGGCTACAGCGACAGAAACAAAGCAGAAAGGTATGGCTAAGACAGCAGCGGCTGATTTTGCGGCAGCTTATAAAGCCAATCCAAAAGGATCGACAGGGGCTCAGGCATTATTAGGAATGGCTCAGTCGATCAAACTCCAGGGTGAAACCAAAAAAGCCTGCGTTGTCTTAAAGAAATTGAAAGCTGATTTTCCCAAAGAAAAATCAACAATGGCCAAGGCTAAAGATCTTTCTAAACAATATAAGTGTAATTAAGGTCATGCTTAGCCTGCCGAATTTTCTCCCCCTTGTGAAAGCTGGGTTGCATATCGTTGCAACCCCTATTGGCAATCGGGGAGATATTACGCTTAGGGCTCTCGATGTTCTACAAAAAGCCGATTTAATTTATTGCGAAGATACCCGGACTAGCCGTCCTCTGCTTGAAACCTTTGCCATTAAAACGCCCTTAAAATCATTACATGACCATAATGAAACAGCCTTGATTCCAGAAATCATTAATAAAATTAAGGCGGGTGAAAAAATTGCTTTAATTAGTGATGCAGGCATGCCCTTAATTAGTGATCCTGGCTATAAATTAGTCAAGGCTTTGCAAGACCAGAATCTTCTTGTCACCGTTATTCCGGGAGCCTCAGCTGTTATTACAGCGGCAGCCTTATCAGGACTTCCAACTGACCGATTTATGTTTTGTGGCTTTGTTGATACAAAAAAGCTTATTGATTTTCAAAGCATTGATGCCACCCTCATCTTTTATGAATCGCCGCATCGTTTAATAAAAACTTTACAAGCGATGGCCACAATTTTTACACAGCGCAAAATTTCTGTCTTACGAGAGCTGACCAAACTTCACGAAGAAGTGGTTTGGGGAAGCATTACTGACGTTCTTGAGACTTTTTCAAATCGCGATAAAATTTTAGGGGAAATTGTTATTGTTCTCTCTCCGCCTGCTGAGATAGATCAGCCTCTTTCGACCCAAGATATAGATACAGCCTTGCTCGAAGCAATGAAATCCCATTCGCTGAAGGATGCTTGTACGCTGGTTGCGGGAACTTTGGGACTACCGCGTAAAGATATTTACAAAAGAGCCCTGGCTTTAAAATGAAATGGACATCGTATACCAAAGGATTAGCAGCCGAATACTTGGCATCTTTATTTCTGTTGTTTAAAGGATATATTCCCCAGGCCCGCCGCTATAAAACACCTTGGGGAGAAATTGACCTCATCGTAAAGCGAGGAAAAACACTTGTTTTTGTTGAAGTTAAAAAACGAAAATATCTAAACTGCGGATTGGAAGCGATCACCGCAAAACAACGCAAACGTATAGAAAAGGCTGGTCAAGTCTATCTAGGCTCAGTTAATATCGATTTTAATACAGTAAGATTTGATGTTGTTATTGCCACGCCTAAGAGATTCTATCACCTTAAAGATGCTTGGCGGACAGTTTAAATTAGAGGAAAAAAATGAAAAAAACAATGATACCCTTATTTACTATTTCTTTGATGATATGCGGATGCGCCCCTGCGATTATTGGGGGAGGTGCTGCCGTTGTGGGAGGAGCCCTCGTGAAAGAAAAGGGTGTTGCAGGTTCCTTATCTGATACTCAGATTGCCACGAAGGTCAGTGTTGGTTTGTATCAAAAAGATCCTGATCTTCATGCGCGTGTCAATGTTATCGTTCAGAATGGTGAAGTTATGCTGACCGGCGCCGTGCCAACCAATGAAATGCACCTTGATGCTGTTAGAATTGCTTGGGAAGTTAAAGGCGTAAAACGCGTTATCGATAATATCGCCATTTCAGAAGGCGCATCCCTTGGTGTTTATGCAAAAGACAGCTGGATTACCACACAACTCAAATCACAACTGTTATTTGATAAAGATATTCAATCTGTAAATTACAGCATTAAAACTGTGAGCGGTAATGTTTACCTGATGGGTATCGCCCAAGATCAAAAAGAACTAAGCACTGTAATTGATTATGCTCGCCATATAGAGGGCGTGAAAAAAGTTACGTCGTATGTTCATCTTAAGGAAAATTTAGAGTAGACCTCTTTTCCCCTTTCATTTTTTGCTCTTCCGCCATCCAGACTAGAAGATAAGCGGGCGATTTAAAAGCGACCATTCTAAAAAATAAAAACCCGGGCCTCACAAACCCGGGAAAGTCCTCTTGCTTTATTGAGAGATCTTATTAACTTTGCTAAATTGCTAAGCAACCGATCTTATGGCTAGGCGCTGTTTGACATATCCTTCGATAATCTGACACATTTCCGGTAATTTACCCGAGAAGAAATGGTCAGCATCAGCTATTTGGGTATAATCAATGCGAATACCGCGTTGTTGCTGCAACTTATCAGCCATTTTAGCCACATAACCAAAAGGAACAATATCGTCTTTGGCCCCCTGGAGAATCAAGCCAGGGACAGGACAGGGTGCCAAAAAGCTAAAGTCATATCGATCCGCCGGCGGTGCCACAGAGATAAATCCATCCAATTCCGGACGACGCATCAAAAGTTGCATCGCAATCCAAGCTCCGAAAGAAAATCCAGAAATAAAACACTTTGAAGAGGTTGGATTCACCGTTTGTAACCAATCCAACGCCGTTGCGGCATCATTCAATTCCCCTTCGCCATTATCAAAGGTTCCTTCTGAGCGGCCAACACCCCGAAAATTAATACGGAGAGTAGAAAACCCTAAATCAACAAATGTTCGATACAAGGCATAAACCACCTTGTTGTTCATCGTGCCACCAAACTGAGGATTTGGATGGAGAATAAGAGCAATCGGCGCGTCTTCTCGCGCGTTTTGATGGTACCGGCCTTCAATTCTTCCAGCAGCACCGTTAAAAATAACTTCGGCCATGGGTTTCCCCTTTCACTCGCGATGTTATAAAAAAAAATGCACTCTAAAGAAATCTATACTTGACCAATTTAGTCAGAATAGCTAAATCTATCCTAAGAAGTATTGGATTTTCAAGTACGTATCTTCAATTTGTGATTAAGTGTACCATGGCTTTTTTAGAAGAGCTACGGAGAATTTTATGAAATTAAGTTCAAAAGCTAGATATGCGGTGATGGCCATGGTGGATATAGCTCACTATGGAGAGGCTGGACCTGTGCCTTTATCAGCCATTTCCTTGCGCCAAGGGCTACCATTAGCTTATTTAGAACAATTATTCAATCGCTTAAAAAAAGAAAATCTGGTGATAAGCTGTCGCGGGTCTAATGGGGGATATAGTTTAAGCCGTCCCCGCCAAGAGTTGAGAGTTTACGATGTGATTGCAGCTGTTGATACACCGTTGAAAGCAACGCGATGTTCCACGCAAGAGGCAATGGGATGCCAAGGAACGTCCAGCAAGTGTATGACCCATGATTTGTGGGGCGAGCTCAGCGCTGTGGTTGAAGGATTTCTGCAGCATGTGACCTTAGATGACATCTGTTCTCGTCGCATACACGGCTTATCAGAGAGTTTATTTGCTCCCCGAGAGAAGGTGGCTTAATGGATCGGATTTATCTTGATCATAATGCAACAACTACGCTGCTCCCTGCTGCTCACACAGCTGTGATAGAGGCGATGAGCCAGCTTGGCAATGCCTCTTCAATTCATAGCAATGGCCGCTGTGTACGAGCCTTATTCGAGGAAGCTCGCATTCAAGTTGCCGATTATTTTGCCGTTAAATCCTCCCAGATTGTCTTCACCAGTGGCGCCACAGAAGCTAATAATACGATCATGAAGGGGTTTGCTGGGCGGATTATTACCAGTGCCATTGAACATGATTCGATACTGGAAGCCAATAAAACAGCTCTGCGTTGTCAGGTTGACACCGAGGGGCGAGTTGATCTAAATTATTTAGAAGATTTACTCAAAGAATCTGACCAACCAACTTTAGTCAGTATCATGACCGCCAACAATGAAACAGGGGTCATCCAACCCTTGACTGACATTGTCTCAATTGCCCGTCAGTATGGCGCAAAGATTCACAGCGACGCCGTTCAAGGTATTGGAAAACTGGCTATCAATTGGGCAGATTTGGAATTGGATTTTATTTCCTTATCAGGCCATAAAATCGGGGCACTCCAAGGAATTGGTGCCTTAGTGGTCAATGAACGCATTCCCGTACTGCCTTTATTGAGAGGGGGGGGACAGGAACGGTACTATCGCTCAGGCACTGAAAATACAGTTGGCATTGTCAGCCTCGGTGCCGCTATAAAGGCTTGTTCTTCTCAAGATTGGTCAACCATCGAGGGGATGAGAGATCAGTTGGAAGCACAGCTTTTACAAATATGTCCCGCTCTCACAATATTTGGTCAAAAAGCCCCTCGGTTGCCCAATACAAGTTGTTTTGCAACGCCAGGCGTTGCAAGTAACACGCAAGTTATGCATTTTGATTTGATGGGAATTTCTGTGTCAGCAGGATCCGCCTGTTCGTCAGGCAAGGTTAAGATTTCCCCTGTTTTACAAGCCATGGGGGTACGAGAGCCGGCATTAGCTCAATCGTTGCGTGTCAGCCTGGGACAGTCTACAAAACACCAAGATAGTCAAAAGTTTATTGATACATGGCGTCAGCTGTATGAGCGGACGCAAGGAAATTTAAAAGAAAGGATCGCGTCATGACCTACTCCTGTAATCCCGCCGCCAACCAAAAACCAACGCTTGAAGGACAAATTTATTTGGATTATCAGGCGACCACACCCTGTGATCCGCGGGTTTTAGAAAAGATGCTTCCTTATTTCTGTGAGGTCTTTGGTAATCCTCATTCTCGGAGTCACCCGCATGGATGGTTAGCTGAATCTGCGGTGGACCATGCCCGTGGGCAGGTGGCCCAGATTATAAAAGCTGATTCACGGGAAATTATCTTCACCAGTGGCGCTACTGAATCCAATAATCTGGCTATCAAAGGGGTGGCTCACTTTAATAAAGAAAAGAAAAATCATATTATCACCGTTGTCACGGAGCATAAATGTGTTCTTGATACCTGTCGCTATCTGGAACGAGAAGGGTTTGAGGTGACCTACTTGCCAGTGGACACCGATGGTTTAATTAACCTAGATGACCTAAAAGCGGCGATCAAGGAAACGACCGTTCTGGTGTCTGTCATGGCGGTCAACAACGAAATTGGCGTGATTCAACCATTGGCCGAAATTGGTAAAATTTGTCGGGCTCATGGCGTTCTGTTTCATACCGATGCTGCCCAGGCCGTTGGCAAGATCCCCCTTGACGTTGAGACTATGAATATTGATCTCTTAAGCATCTCGGGGCACAAAATTTATGGCCCGAAGGGGATTGGAGCTCTGTATGTGCGTCGCCGCCCTCGCGTGCGCTTGCAAGCCTTAATCAACGGTGGCGGCCAAGAACGAGGAATGCGTTCTGGGACTTTGTCCCCCGCTTTATGTGTCGGGTTTGGCGAAGCTTGTGCTATTGCTGAAGCGGAGATGAGCAGTGAACAACAGCGCATTAAAAGACTTGCTAACAAATTCTACAAAGCCCTTATGGATCGGTTACCCGAGGTGTTTTTAAATGGCCACCTTGAGCAGCGGGTTCCTGGCAACCTAAACTTAAGCTTTGCTTATGTGGAGGGAGAAAGTCTCATCATGGGAATCAAGAAACTGTCTGTCTCCTCAGGATCGGCTTGTACATCAGCGTCTCTGGAGCCATCCTACGTTTTGCGAGCGATTGGTGTCGGCGAAGAATTAGCTCATACCTCGATCCGGTTTGGCATTGGACGCTTTACCACAGAGGCAGAGATCGACACAGCGCTGGCTGTTTTGATTGAATCAGTAGAACGCCTACGCGCCATGAGCCCCTTATGGGAAATGGCCCAAGAGGGAGTGGATATTACCAAAATCCAATGGGCAGCTCACTAGTTATTTTTCTGCTTATGGTCGATTTTAAACCTCATCCCGGACCGAGCAGGCGAAGATCCGGGATCCATGCCTCTAAATCGATTGATGCATAAATAGGGTGATAATAATTGGAAAAACCGCGTAAAAAAACTAAGTTTTGTATTATAAAGGGAGAAAAAACAATGGCTTACACAAAAGAAGTTCTCGATCATTATGAAAACCCTCGAAATGTTGGGTCGTTAGATAAAGATGATAATTCTGTCGGGACCGGCTTGGTGGGTGCCCCCGCTTGTGGTGATGTTATGAAACTACAAATTAAAGTTACAGCTGATGGCATTATCGAAGACGCCAAGTTTAAAACATTTGGCTGCGGGTCGGCAATTGCATCGTCGTCGCTGATTACAGAATGGGTTAAGGGTAAGTCGATTGATGAAGCTCAAGCCATTAAAAATACTGAAATTGCACGGCATTTGGCTTTGCCTCCGGTTAAAATTCACTGTTCAATTTTAGCAGAAGATGCGATTAAAGCAGCGGTAGCAGACTATAAAAGTAAAAATCGGAAAGATGATGCAGCCTCAGCTGCGTAACAAAAGGGGTAGGTTATGCGTCCGGTACCAATGACTCTAACGGATAGTGCAAAAGCGCGCGTGCGAGAGTTGATGTCGCAACGGGAAACACCGGCAGCTGGGATTCGTATTGGCATCAAAACTAAAGGGTGTTCGGGAATGTCCTATACGATGGAATTTGCCGATACAATCTCAGCGTTTGATGAAGTCGTCACTGTCGATGATTTAACCTTAATGATTGATCCTAAAGCCATCCTGTTCCTCTTAGGAACAGAGATGGATTATGTCGTCGAAACTTTACAGTCGGGGTTTGTCTTTAGAAACCCGAATGAAAAGGGGCGATGTGGTTGCGGAAAGTCGTTCCATGTCTAATGCCTTTGAAACATTTGGTTTGTCTCCCAAGTATAATATCGATCTCTTGGACTTAGAGAATCGGCACCGACGAGCTTTGAGTTTTGTGCACCCCGACCTATTTGTTACCAAAACAGCTCAGGAACGGACTGCGGCAGCAAGCTTGGCAGTAAAATTTAATGAATCTTATCAAATACTCAAGGATCCTCTCAAACGAGCAGCAGAGTTATTGAAAAGTCATGGTGTTGAGGTGCCCGGCGAAAATGGCAAAACGGTTGGCCATTCGACTTTGCTTGTGCGTGTGATGCAATGGCGTGAAGAGTTGGCATCTTATCGATTTGAAAAAGAACTGACAAAACTTGAAACTGAGCTCAAGAAACGATTAGACTTTGTTAAATCGGCTTTTGATGGTAGCGACGCAGATTCTTTACCTTACCTTTATTTAGAATTTGTCTACCTTACTAAAATTTTGGAAGAAATACATTACCATCCGTTAAGGAAACCTCATGTTCGTTCAACTCGTTGATCCCCTTAAACCCCAAGAAAGTTTTGTTAAAAAAAGCCCAGCCATTGGCATTGATTTAGGAACAACCCATTCGGTGGTTGCCTTCAGTAGAAATGGCCAAGCACAAGTTTTAACGTCTCATACAGGTGTACGCTTGATTCCTTCAATTGTTGCTTATGGCGGGAAGAATGAATTGGTTGGCATTGACGCCCAACATCAAGATAAAGCCATTTCTTCCATTAAACGTTTAATGGGCCTGGCCCAGGTTCCATCTTCCTTAGCAGCATCCTATCCGTTTGCCCCTTCTCAAGAGGGTATTCTTTTACAATGTGGTGAGTTGATAAAAACGCCTGTCGAGATTTCAGCTGATATTTTGAAATACCTCAAGAAAATTGCTGAAGAGGCGATGGAGGAATCTATTTCTGAGGCGGTGATTACAGTTCCTGCCTATTTTGATGAGGCAGCGCGTCAGCAAACAAAGGAAGCGGCCCAACTGGCCGGCATAAATGTTCTCCGGTTGATTAATGAGCCAACAGCAGCAGCCTTGGCCTATGGGTTGGACCAAAAAGTGGAAGGAACCTATGCGGTTTATGATTTTGGGGGCGGTACCTTTGATCTATCAATTATCCGTTTTACCAAGGGCGTTTTTCAGGTGATTGCAACCGCCGGCGACACTCAGCTGGGGGGGGATGATATTGATCGCCTAATTGCAGCAAAGTTTAATATTTCTCTCCAAGAAGCCAGACATATTAAAGAGTATATGACGGACCATGATGTTTATGCGGAATGGAATTTTTCTAAAGACGATTTGAGGGAACTGGTTCGTCCTCTGATTGCCCAAACCCTTGAAATTTGTATAATGGCTCTCCAAGATGCCCTGTTGCAAGTAACAGATTTGGATGGGGTGGTATTGGTGGGGGGATCAACCCGGATGCCGGCGGTGCGTCAAGCCGTAGCTCAGTTTTTTGATCAACCCCCTTTAACAAATTTAAATCCAGATGAAGTGGTTGCGCTGGGGGCCGCTCTGCAAGCCGAAGCGCTAACGGTTGGTTCAGAGACCGTTCTTTTGGATGTGACCCCGCTGTCTCTGGGGGTTGAAACCATGGGCGGTATTGTTGAAAAAATTATTCATCGTAATACCCCTATTCCCGCCGCAATTGCTCAAGAATTTACCACTTACGAGGATGGTCAAACGGCCTTGATTGTGCATGTGGTACAGGGAGAACGTGAATTCGTTAAAGATTGTCGTTCTCTGGCCACTTTTACGCTGACAGGTATTCCAGCCATGAGCGCTGGAATCGCCCGAATACGTATAACGTTTGCCTTGGATGTGGATGGGCTCTTGACTGTCAGTGCTAAAGAAATGGCGACGGGAATATCACAAAAGGTGGAAATTAATCCTTCTTATGGCCTCAAAGATGAGGAACTTTTACAAATTTTGCGTGATAATTATGAACATGGTGCCACTGATATTGATCAACGGTTACTGATTGAAACACAACTTGAAGCAGAACAATTCATCAGTATGTTAATAACGGCCTTGAATCAAGATGGTGACTTAGTCAACGTGTCAGAACGACAAGCAATTGATCAAGCTATTGAGGATCTACGGAAATCTTTGAATTCTGAAAATAAAGATGATATAAAGGCTCAATTGAGAATCGTCGAAAGTTTGACTCAAGACTTTGCTGAACGCCGTATTAATCGTAATATGAGGCGGGCTTTGTCAGGGCAGCGGGTCGAGGATGTATAAGAGAGAAAATCTATGCCAAAAATAATTTTTATTGATCAAAGCGGCAATCGCAAAGAAGTTGATGCCCCTGTCGGTCTATCTGTTCTAGAAATTGCTCATCGCAATGATATTGATCTCGAAGGCGCCTGCGAGGGATCGCTTGCGTGTTCTACCTGCCACGTTATTGTGGATCCAGAATGGTATGATATCTTGCAAGAGGCAACCGAAGACGAAGAAGACATGTTAGATTTGGCTTTTGGCTTAACTCATACATCCCGTTTAGGCTGTCAAATTATCATGAGTGATGAATTGGATGGCTTAACAGTACGTCTGCCGGCTGGCACGCGTAATATGTCCCTTTAAGTAAGTATAGCTGTCACGATGCTCCCCCCTTGGATTCAAGATCGTCTAGGCCACGTGACAGCGGGTTATTCTTCCACCCATCTAGCAACAGCCTATGACGACTTAAGTCAGCGCTATCGATCCTCAGCCAACAAGCGTGGGTTCCTTTCCTCGCTCGAAGTTATAGCTTATATAGGGGCACGCTTACCCGCCACATTTGCCTGCATCCAACGCTGTTTAAATGAACTTCCAGGGGGATACTCTCCAACATCCACTAGATATAGGATGTGGTCCAGGAACGGCTACCTTGGCCTGTATGGATCATTTTGATACCCTCAACCATTTCTTAATTGAAGAAAATGCGGATATGGTCAGAATCGGTCAACAGCTCATACCCTCAGGACAATGGCAGCATCATAATATCCTGACATTACCAGCTTTTCCGAAGGCTGATTTAGTTCTATTCTCATATGTTTTAAATGAAATCCCTGCTACTCACCAACGTGAGATGGTGGCTAAACTGTGGGCTGCCACGAAGGATTATCTTTTAATGATTACCCCTGGAACGCCCCATAGTTTTATGCAATTAAAGCAAGTGCGCCAATATCTGATTGAAGAGGGCGCCCACATTGTTGCACCATGTCCCCATGCCTTTTCATGCCCTATGAATGATCCAGATTGGTGCCATTTCACCCAGCGATTGAGTCGGTCAAGTCACCATAAAAATTTGAAAGAGGCTGAAATCGGCTATGAAGATGAGAAATTTAGCTATTTATTTGTCAGCAAACAGCCACAGCCCAACTCCTATAATCGCGTTATAAAGCAACGCCAGCATCGATCGGAACATGGAACTATTGATTTTTGTAAGCCTGAAGGCACCTTGGAGCGCCATTCTTATAGCAAGAGTAAATCAGTGGATTTTCAGCAGTTAAAAAAATTGGCCTGGGGCGATCGTTATTAGGGTGCACCGTTTTTTATATATTTTCACCATTTCCCTTTAAAGAAGAAAAATTTAACCTATTCCTCCACATATTTTGATGTTGCCCAATTGTTAATAGTTTGAAAATCTCTTAATAATTAGTGAAAAATTAATTTGATTGAGAGATACTAAAAGTATACTTGTCATTTATTAGAGGGTGGGGCATGAGAAAATTCCTTTATTTAAGCGCCCTTTTAAGCTGTTTAAGTTCCGCCGCTGAGATTCAAGGGCACTCGAAAGAGCAAATCTTAATAGAAATGGTCCATAATTCAATTCATGCAGCTTTAGAGCAATACCATAAGGATGATTGGCATGAAATTCGTGACCTTGCTTCGCGTTTTTGGCGTGATCCCAGCTCTCCCCTAGAACAAGAAGTTAATATAAGAGTTAACAAATTTCATAACTTCCTTTTGAGGACCTTCAACTATGATAAAAAAGCCAGCCTAACAATTCTTAAGCATTATTTTGACTATCAATTAGATTGTCTGCAACTTGACTATGAAAATGCGCCCAAATCAAGGTTCCAGGTTTGGAGTAACATCCCCCCTCAATATCATGCCACTTTGGCTTTTGAAATTGTCGCAAGCAATATGGGAATAAAAATTGGAACGGATTACCATGGACATTATGCTCTAGCCTCTGAACAAGCACGTATTATCGATGATCAGCAACAGAAGCTAAAAGATGAATTATCCAAAGCATTCCTTCCACCTCCACCACCACCACCTTCACCATCCTTATCGCCGCTACCAAAATTAAAACATACGCAGAAACACACCAAAGATGGTATGCCATTAATTAAATTGAATGGACCATTAGGTGAATCAAAAAGTGTACCAAAAATAACAAAAATAGGAAGCTCCGCCTTGTCGCGAGATATTTTAACAGAGATTAAGAAAAAACCTATAAAACTAAAACCCGCTGCCGACAGAATGCTTAGGGATAAACCAATAAGTGAAGAAAATGATTTTACGGCTTTATTAAAGCGTCGCTTAGAGAAAATACGTTACTCAATACAGGATAGGGAAGAGGAGACAGAGGAGGAAAAAGGATAATTCCCCCCTCTTTATCGATTCTTAGAATTCGTATTTAAAGCCAAGGCTAACCGCAGGATAGCTTGAGAACCATTTCTTATCATTTAACAGTTCTTCAGCCTCTCTTTTAGCAACTACATGAGCTTGAGAGGACATTCTCGCGGGCCCCGTCATCTGAACTTTAGCCCTAACTTTTCCCATGAAATAGACCCCCGCATCCATGGTAAAGGTCCAATTGCTGCCGCCAATTTTTCTGATATCTATCCCTGTTCCCACATAATATTTAAGAGGATTCTTAAAACGATACTTTGCAGAAACAATACCTGTTGCGGCGCGCTCTGGTTGGGGATGATTACTAAAATCGCGGTTAAGTCTTATTCTCGTTCCATTATAGCCTAATCCACCACTCACTCGCCACCATGTTGTATAAAAATACCAATCTGCATAAGCATTGACGGTGATGGGACGAAACCGAACATTATGATATTTAACACCGTCATAACTGAGTGTTTTTTTGAAATGCTCCCACCACGTCCCCTGTAGACGTACCCCCAAAGTTTCGTTAAATTGATAACCAACTTCGGCGGCAAGGCCGAGTGTGCTAATTCGGGCACCAGCATTCCAGTTTCCAGCCTCGGCTGCTGTGCATAGAAGGACCGCGGCCAGGGAAAAAGCTAATTTATTTTTCATTAATCGTAACCTTTAAATAAAACTCTCAATTTTTTATAAGACATTTTAAAAAATTTAGCTATAAAAACAGCGCTCATGAGTATAAAAAAACCCGGGAATTACCCCGGGCTTTTTCAAGAACAAATCAGATCTAAGATTAGAAGCTGATTTTTGTACCCATAATAAATACTGTACCGTTGTTCTTAGAATTTGCCAATGTATCAGCATTTGCTTTAGCATTAAAGGCATTGCTGAAGTTTTGAGCCAAACTACGAGCGGCTTCATTTGACTTGGTGCTGACATAGTCGACTTCACCAAAGAACTTTAGACCAGCAACCGGAACCACATCACCTGTTAAGCTCCAAACATTTGTCTTGGCTTTTCTAACAGCATCTGTTTTTCTTTCCATGTGTTGGTAAGAAGCAGCAACCTTATAGGCACCAAATGTATAACCGGCGCCAACGTTCCAAGCTTCACCGGAATCACCTTTGTGCAGATTACCTGTGTTTACCGTGCTGCTACCACTAGTAATTGTTGCTTGATTACGGAAATTGCGAGAATGGCCGCTATCTAACCAACCACCACCAACTTGAACAAGATGACCATTTGCCATACGGTAACCAATGATCGCACCCAATTGGTAGGCCGAAGTGTTACGCAGTTTTAGCTTTGAATTACCAGCAAGTGCTGTATTGTATTTTACGATCTGTGAGTTCGTCGCTGCTAGGTAAGAACGATCTGTTACGTAAGCACCGTTAAGATTGATACCCCAATTGCCAACATCTTTTTTGAAGGACAAACCGAAGGCCCAGCTGTTAACGCCATAAACGTCCATGTGGGATGGTAGGTGCGGCAAGAAGTTACGAACGCCCGGAACGTTACCATTGCTTTGAATGGAATTGTTGTCCAATTTTGCATCACCTAAATGAGATGTTTGAGGGGCATAAGCAACACCGAAGCGGAAGTTCCACAGTTCTGGCGTATAGTAAGCAAACTTTGTGGCATAACCGGTATCACCGATAACATCGTTTCCACGAAGGGAAAAGGCAGAAATATTGAAGACGTTCTTATAACCGCCATCAAATGCACCAGCACCACCAATAATGGCACCTGCATCTTCGACCATTGTGTCTTCTGGGCCTACAACGTTACCAAATTGGAATGTACCAGCCTTTGTGTTGAATTCTACATAATTCTGAGCAACAAGGGGATTTGCATTGGAAAATGCTTGGAAATTGATTTTGTATTTGTATTCTATACCAGATGCTGTCCGACCTGCTACCAAGAAGAACAAGTCAGAAATATCATTAGAAAAATGATGCCCACGTGCTTTACCATTATTTTTAACTTTTTGGCTAACAGCATATGCATTCATAATTGTGTTGCCACTGATTTGTAGTGTCGGTGCAACAGCTTCAGCCATAGCTGAGGTGCTGAGAGCAGCAACAGCAACGGTGCTAAGAACTAGCTTCTTCATTAAGATACCCTCCGAATTAACAATTATTGGAACCCTTACCCGGGTCAACTGATACCATATTCTTATAAAAATATCTCTGGAATCAAATATTAACACCAAAATTTTACACATATTCTATGTAATGTTGTTTTAAAATCACACTCAATAAATTATTAACTTTTAATTAAGAAAAAAAATAATAACTTACTATTAATCAATCATTTTTTCAGGGATTTAAGGGCACTGGTGCGAACAGCAAGATTGGGATCAGCTAAGCCACGTTTAATTTTCATCTCTGTAATTAACGTATCGATAAATAGATCTTGGCTTACCGAATTTGACAGAGATCGCTGATGCGTATTTAAAAGAATGCGCATCATATACATAAAATTATTTTTAACCTCTGCCGAATCTAAGGCCATGGTATGCACCGGAACAAATGGCTTTTTAACGTCGGGTTTTGGATCGGATTTAAAGGAAGAGGGTTTGGTTGAGCCAAATAATTCAATTTGTTCAAATGATTTTTCTGGCTTTTTTACCATAATATTTCACAAAAAAAGTGGTGCCCGCTGCCAGACTCGAACTGGCACGCCCAGAAGGCGACAGATTTTAAGTCTGTTGTGTCTACCGATTCCACCAAGCAGGCTCAATTCTTACAATAAACAAACTAAAAAAAAATCGCAAGTTTTTCTTGCTGATTTAGGGGATTATTTACTAAAAAAATGTTATAACAAAAATATCCTTGGTTTGAATTAAGGTTTGGGCATTGACAAATAACTTTGATAAAATATCAATTCAAAAATGTATTCTCTTTCATCATTTGGTTAAAGAGGGTTCCCCGGCAATTGTGGGAAGAAAATTAAAATTACCAGCTTTTAAAATCCATAATGATCTAAATTCTATTGAAAAATCTTTGGGTATGCCTTTGCTTTTGAGAAATCAAAACCGTTTTATCCTCACAGAAATGGGACAAAGTTTTGCAGAATTTTGTCGGGTCATCGTGGAGAATATAGGACTGATTGAGCCCACCTCTGATTTACCAAAAGAATTAACTATCGCGACCACACACGGTTTGGCTGAAACTGAATTGCCTGATATCCTGATGGAATTCTACAAAATTTTTCCTGATATCCAGCTTAATATAGTATCAGGTTTAGAATACTTTAATTTTACTGACCCCAGCGTAGATGTGATTATAGGACCTCACCTAACCAACCGCAGCGATCTAAGTCAGATTCACCTGACGACAGATCCCGTTCTTTTATACGCTGCCCCTAGCTACTTAGAGAAGTATGGTACCCCTAACAGTGTATATGATTTAAGAGATCATCGGCTCTTAGCCTTAACTGATGCTAAATTATCCCCCAAAGAAGTCTTTGATACGATTGATCCTTTCGTGACATCTAACAATTTGAAAAGCCTATATAAAATGACGCTAGCAGGAGTGGGAATTTGTGCGTTACCTAAAAGTCGCTTGCAATTATCCGATATTTTAAATAGAAAAATAGTAAACGTGTTGGATAATCACGTGAGTGCCGAGGTAAAAGGAAGTTTTATACACAGGCGTTTTTCCTCAAAAAAAATCTTAACAGACAAATTGTGTGAAATTTCTAAACAATATTTTAAGGAGAAGAAACAATGATTAAGCGTAGCCAAAAAAATCAGGTTATCATAACGCTGTATTACAGCCCTCTTTTTGCTTAAGTTTTTAGCGATAGGGAGATTAAAAATCTCCCCATTTTTATGTTAATATTAAGCGATCATCGTCCAATTTATTAGAAAATAACCCCATAACATCGTCGATGGTCATTTTCTCTCTTTCCTTTCCTGAGACATCATAGATAACTTTTCCTTCATGCAGCATAATCGTTCGATTTCCATAGTGCAGCGCTTGATGCAAACTATGAGTTACCATTAACGCTGTTAGGTTCTTTTCGGTGATAACCTGTTGTGTTAGGTCCATCACAAAAGCCGCTGTCTTAGGATCAAGGGCCGAGGTATGCTCATCCAGTAATAGAATCTTTAAGGGACTCATGGTTGCCATTAACAGGCTAATGGCCTGACGCTGTCCACCGGATAGGAGCGACATGGCCGTATCTAAACGATATTCCAAACCAAGATTAAGATGACCTAATATATCCTTATAGGAGCCTTTATTTTTAGAATTTAAAGCACGACCAATCCCTCTTCTAAATCCCCGGCGATCAGCTAAGGCTAAATTTTCAGCAATTGTCAACTCGCCACACGTTCCAGCCAGCGGATCTTGAAAGACACGAGCTACCATATGAGCCCGGCGTTGGGCTGGCAATGTCGTGACATTTTCGTCATCTATTAAAATAGAGCCAGCATCAGGAATATATTCTCCTGATATTGTATTCAGTAAAGTGGATTTGCCCGCACCATTGCTACCGATGACGGTGATAAAGTCTCCTTCATTGATTTGCAAAGACAAATCAACCAGAGCTTTTTTTTCTCGAACTGTATTCGGGGCAAATGTAAGGTGAATATTGTTGAGGGTAATCATGATTTGATTCCTTTGATAACGTTAGAAAGAATGATAGCTGTCGCCAAGATTGCCGCTCTAATTAAATTTAAATCGGTTGGCTCTAAACCAATTCCATCGATATTTAAAGCAAATGTAAGAATAAATCTGTCCGCCAGAGCTCCCAGGACGCAGGCAAAAATTTGAAATATTAATCGCCGAGAAGGGAAAAATGCTTCCCCCAAAATGACACCCGACAAACCAGAAACAATCGTGCCAATCCCAATATTGATGTCTCCAAAAGCACTTTCTTGGGCAAATAAGGAGCCTCCCAAAGCAACCAATCCGTTTGATACAGCTAACCCAACTTGAATCATACGTCGGTCGGCAATGCCATTGGCACGTGCCATTTGCGCATTATTACCTGTGGCACGAAGGGCTAATCCATACTGGCTTGACAAAAAGTAGTAGCACAAAAAGACAATCCCACCGACCAAAATGAATAAGGCTGCCCCTAACGCAAATGAATCGACAAAAGGTCGAAGCAAAGTCTTCAGCTGGCTAATAAGGGTTTGTTTATCCACAATACTTAAATTTGGTCGTCCTTGCATCACCCGAATATTGATGGAATAAAGGGCTGTCATGGTGATGATGCCTGCAATGAGATCTGTAATCTTAAAGCGAGTGAAGAGAGTCGCTGTGATCAAACCTGCTACAGACCCCGCAGCAAAAGCGACCAATGTGGCGACCAGCGGATTAATCCCGACGGAAATTAAAGAGGCTGTAACAGCGGCACCAAGTGGAAAGCTGCCATCCACAGTTAAATCTGGAAATTTCAAAACACGAAAAGATAAAAAGACACCTAAGGCAACTAAGCTATAGATCAACCCAAGTTCGACGGCCCCTGTAAATTGTAAAATATTCATGATTGATCCTTATTGCTGAGGACTGACTCGATGGTCAAGCCTAAAAAATTAACTTTTTCTTTATTGATATATAAGTCGACGGAATCCGGATATTCAATGGAAAGGGTTTGTAAATCGGCCTCTTCATTGATTATTTTTTGGACCATTTTGGCTGTTTGCACCCCTATTTGGTATTGATCAGGCCCTAAAACAGCCAAAGCGCCAGTTTTAATTAAGTCCGCATCGCTGGCAAAGACAGGCAGGCGGGTTGCATCGGCAACCCCGACAATGGATGGAAAAGCAGCTAACGCTGTATTGTCATTATTGATGAAGATGGCATCCACCTTACCGGCTAGTTTCTTAGCGGCCACTAGGACATCGGCGGTTTTTAAGGCAACAGCACACTCTAAGGTAAGTCCTTTATGCTGACAAGCTTGGCGGGTTAACACCAATAATTTTTCTGAATTTGCCTCACCGGGATTATAAATAATACCGAGTTTTTTTAAAGAAGGAAGAAGGTGTTGAATAGATTTTATTTGTTGATCGACATCGACAAAATTGGAAATTCCTGTTGCCTTCCCCTTAAGGCCTGCAGATTCTGGATCTGTTACCGAAGCAAAAATCACCGGAATATTTGTTTCTTGGCAAGCCTTAACAGCGGCTTGAGCAGGGGTCGTTCCGAGTGCCACAATCACATCAACCTTTTGACCGACAAAAGCTTGGGCCACCTGAATGGCGGTTGTCATATTTCCCTGGGCAGAGCGCCATGTTACTTTAAGATCGGGCTGTGTTTTTTGAAAGGTGTCAATTAATCCCAGCCGCGTTGCATCAAGCGCCGGGTGCTCAATGACTTGAATAATGCCAATTGTTTTGGCCAGTAAGGGACAACTATAAAAGGTTAAAAGGACAATGGTTTTAATAAAATTTGAAAACATAATAGATCTCTTTGGAATTTGAATTTTCGTCTAACAGGGCTCTGACATGAGGAACAATGATGATGACAATGCATATTAATCTCCTATAATTGTCGCATTTTTCTTTAAAGAATGAGGAATTTCAATCTTCAGCTTATGAGCCACCTTCTGATTAAGGGTGACATGGACCGCCGTCGCCTGGACCACGGGTATAAAGGAGGGATTCTCCCCTTTAAGGACGCGGGCTGCCAATTTGCCTGTTTCTAGTCCAATTTCGTATTGGCCCATGGCAGCACTGGCTAAACAACCTCGGCTAATAGATTCGGGATCTGCTGCATAAACCGGTAAATCATCAAGGGTTTTTAAAACCATATCGAGGCCCGAAATAATTGTATTATCATTCGGGATGTATACGGCATCAACTTTGCCCTTTATTTTTTTACTAACAGTTCCCAGATCCACAATCGATAAACAGGGGAAAAGCTTAATTTCTAATCCTTTAGCGATGGCTTGCGACTTAAATAAATCCGTAAGGGCAACAGAGTTAGATTCCCCAGGATTGTATAAAATTCCGATTTTCTTGACTGAAGGTTGCAAGGTTTGAATCAGCTCTATTTGATCAGAAATGGGGGATAAATCACTAACACCGGTTATGGTGTTACCCGTTTTAGTCTGAGCATCGACGAGTTTAGCGGCAACAGGGTCGGACACCGCCGCAAAAACAACCGGGATCTTTTCAGAAGAGGCCACTTGATAAACAGTTTGGGCCGACGGTGTGGTAATTGGAATAATAACAGCGGGCTTTAATCCACCATATTTTTTAGCAATTTGAACGGCTGTAGAAATACTTCCTTGGGCATTATCTGACTGATAGTCAGCCTCAATGCCCGACTCTTTCAAACCGTCCTTAATGCCTTTTTCAACAGCATCCAATGAAGGGTGAGGCGCAATTTTGGTAATAGCGACAAGCGGTTTTGCTTGAATTGAACAGAATGAGCTTAGAACGAGGGTATGAAGAACAACAATAATTTTAAACATTTAGGCACCTACAATCAAAACATGGACATAGAAAAACGATATCATCAACAGCTGTGATGATGCCGCCATCGCCATGAGTGAGAGTAGTTAAGTCCTAACATTACATTACTTTCTCGGTTGTGTGGATAAAGCCCACTTATTGTTAGGATATAGTCATATACCCCAGATTTGTCAAATTTTTTTATCGATCCGTGTTATTCATAACTAAAATTGATTGGGGAACGCCCTTTTGTAAGGATGGCAAGTCCTTAACAAAGCGATCAATATCATGAATTAAGCGGGCCACCAATTTTTCATTATCTTTTAATAAATTGTGGTGCCCTTCTTGATAAAGAATTTGGCGGCATTTAGGGATAATAGCACAAAGTTCACGTTGGGCATCCGGATCCACAAGGTGGTCATTTGGAACAGTGACCATTAAAACCGGGATCAAAATTCTAGAACTGAAATCATAATCTTTAATCAAGTCGCACGAATCAAAGGCAGCCGCTAACCATGAAAAACTGGGTCCCCCTGTGGCTAAATCTTGATGGGAATTTAGAAAGACACAATCAGATAAATACTTTTCCCGATCCCCATATTTTTCAGGATCAAAATGAGATATACACGTATCCAAATTAAATTGATCATAGCCAAAAACATAACTTTCTGACCCGCCGAGAGTACTGGCTAGGTTGGCGATAGATCGAGCGACAAAATAAGGATAGTTTTGGGTGTTTACATCCACCATCGGGGATAATGCGATCAATCCATCCACAGAATTAGGGTGATTATAGATATAACGCAAAGCAATATTACCGCCCATAGAATTACCAACTATAATAATAGGGCGAGCAAATTCCCTTTGCTGAGCAAAATAAGTTTCTAAATCCTTTACGTAATCATCAAAACTTTTAATGTGGAGAAGAGTACTTTTTTTGGTAATCCGTTCTGATCCCCCTTGACCGCGCCAATCGAGAGTAAAAACATCAAATCCCAGTGCATTCATTCGTGACGCAAAATCAGTGTATCCCTCAATAAATCCGCCCATCCCTTGAAGAAAAAATAAGGTGCCTCGCTTTTTGCCAGTGGCTTCCCATTGGGCTGTCCGAATCTTAAGCTGATCATAACTTTTGAAAAGTCCATAAATTGGCTCAGCATTGAGAGAGGGGCAAAATATTACCAATAAAATTAATAATTTTTTGAGCAAAACCTTAACCATTTTTTATTGGGTCTGAGTTTAATGTAGGAATATATTTAGAATAGATTTAGTTTTAGTAAAAAATCAACTACTCTAGGAATAATCTGATGAATCTGAATCTTAAGAATGAGACCAACAGTTGGGGAATCGTAGCACGCCTGTTCCATTGGAGCATTGCCTTCCTCATTCTTGGTCTTTTATATGTCGGCTTAATCATGGTCGATATGGTTAATTCACCCGAAAAATTTGAATTGTATGGATACCATAAATCCTTGGGGGTCATTATTTTGGCTTTAATTATTTTGCGATTAATTTGGCGTTGGATAAACACGACACCCACCGTTCCGACGCCGGGTCTTGCGTCTCGATTGAGTGCACCCGTTCTCTATATCCTCATGCTGATGATGCCTGTATCAGGTATTATCATGTCTCAAGGTGGCGGCCACCCCATTTCACTTTTTGGCTGGTTCACTTTACCCACTCTTATTGAGAAGAATCCATCCCTTGGAAAATTAGCATGGCAAATTCACGGCTACACTGGAAAGATTTTGATTGGGATGATTTGTCTTCATTTTATAGCCGCGCTCTATCATCAATGGATTTTAAAAAATAACCTGTTGCGTCGCATGATCAAAGGACATTAAGCATGGTATTTTGGCAATCAAAAACAGAAGATACGCCTGATAATATCAAGCAAAACTGGATCTTGGAAGGGTTCAAAGAATGCTTAGATGGGTTTTGCATTATTCAAAATGACAAGTTCTATATTTCTGATCGTCTTATTGAGATGCTAGGATATAATCATGATGATGAAAATCTGTTATCGGAAGAATGGTGGGATAATATTATTCATCCAGATGACCGCTCCAGAACGCTAGCCTATGTGGATGACAGACGCCAAGGAAAAAACCAAAAAAAGCAAATAGAATATCGATTACGACACCGCGCCGGTCATTATGTTAGCTTGCTTGTTACCACTCATACTCATCCAGGCTCTAATGGTCTTAATTCCTATATGGCGACTGTCGTTAATATTAACTCCTATCGGGTTTTACAAGACCAATTAGAACGAACCATCGAAGAAGCCGAAAAAACATCTCAAACAAAATCAAAGTTTATCGCGTCTCTTAATCATGAGTTAAGAACACCGCTCAGTGGTATTATGGGAATGGCGAACGTGTTATCGGCCACAGATCTCGATGAAAATCAACGATCTTATGTCCACACAATATTGTCATCAACTCAGATGCTATTGACCTTAGTCAATGATATTTTGGATGTTTCTAAAATTGCATCCGGTAAATTAGAATTAGAACGGGTAGATTTTGATCTTTACAGCGTCATGGCCAATATAAAAAATATTTTAACGCCGTTGGCCGCTGCGAAAGATATCAGCCTTTTCTATACTCTCGACGAAAGTGTGCCTCAGTATTTAGTGGGCGATCAGGTACGTTTGCAACAAATATTGATCAATCTCATTAACAACGCCATTAAATTTACCAATATCGGTGAAATTAATATAACTGTCAAACGCCATCAACTTGATCCAGAAAAAGTTTCTTTATTATTTAGGATTACAGACACAGGAATCGGAATTTCTCCTGACATTATCCCGAGCTTATTCCAGGATTTTACTCAGGCCAGCCCCTCAACAGTAAGAACCCATGGCGGGACGGGCTTAGGACTTTCTATTTGTAAAAAACTTGTCACCTTAATGGGCGGCGATATCGGTGTTCAAAGCACGATTGGAAAAGGCAGTACTTTCTGGTTCACCATACCATTTCCAATTGCTGATACGCCCCAACCATCTGAGACGCCCTCCTCTCTTGAGGCGATTCCCGAGCTTAAAATTCTGGTGGCCGAAGACAATACCATTAATCAACAGGTGATTGAGGGGATCCTCAAAAATCTTGGTCAAAAGGTTAGCATTGCTAAGAATGGAAAAGAAGCCTTAACGATGGTGAAAACTGAGACTTTTGATTTGATATTTATGGACATTAATATGCCAGAAGTGGATGGTTTTACCGCAACAAAATCACTCCGCAGTACACCTGTTGGACAAAATATCCCTATTATTGCTTTTACAGCTGATACCATCACAACGTCCCTTGAGGAGTTCAGAGAAGCTGGTTTCAATGACGTTGCTACCAAACCTGTGAATAAGCAAGCCATCATTCAATTGATTCGCCAATATGCGCCCTCTGCAACAGACGCTCAAAATTTCAAAAAAGAAATGAATATTATTGATCATGGTTTCATTTACAGTCTCCTCAATGAAATCGGGCGGGAGACCATGATTAGGCTTCTCAATACATATAAAACGGATGCAGATGATTTAATTACCAAACTGGAAGCAGAAGAAGACGTCGAAGAATCTCATAAAAGTGCCCATACATTAACAGGAATGTCTGAAAACCTTGGCATCAGAGAAGTTGCTAACACAGCGCGCGCGATTACAATGATCACAAAAACAGGCAACACCCGCCCCCAGGATCTTATCGTGGAGTTGCGACAAAAATTCACAGTTTCAATTTCAAATATTAACTCTATTCTAGAAAAAATATAGATTTCTCGCAAACAGTTGTCGAACAAATAAATCTATGATAGTATTATGAAAATGTGAAAATAAAGTGTTGCTATACAGCGCAATTATAAGAAGAAAGGTCAGTTAATGACTTACGTTGTTACAGATTCTTGCGTGCGATGCAAATTCATGGATTGTGTTGAAGTTTGTCCCGTCGATTGTTTTTACGAGGGTGAAAACATGCTGGTCATTAATCCTGATGAATGTATCGATTGCGGGGTGTGTGAGCCAGAATGTCCGGCAGAAGCAATTCAACCAGACACCATGGATAGTATGGAAAAATGGGTCGAAATCAATCGCCAATACGCAGGGGTTTGGCCAAATATCAATCGCAAAGGAACTGAACCTTCTGATGCTCGCGATTGGCTCGAAGTAAAAAATAAATTTGAGCTTCATTTCTCAAAAAATCCTGGAACAGGAAATTAAATAAAAGCCCTCTTTTATTTTGCAGCACCGTAAAGAAAGGAAATATGCCATGGAAAAGAAAAACTTTGACGTTAGACAGCATGTTATTTATCCAAGCCACGGATTAGGCCAAGTAGTCGCCTATGAAAATCAAGAAGTCGCCGGTTTTAAGGTTGAATTAATTGTTATTTCCTTTGAAAAAGATAAAATGCTGATGCGCATTCCGCTTGCCAAAGCCAAAGCATCTGGTTTACGTGCCCTCTCAAGTCATGCTGAAATGGACAAAGCCCTTGACACTCTTCGGTGTAAAATCCGCCAAAAAAAAGTTTTATGGAGCCGCCGCGCCCAAGAATACGAAAACAAGATCAATTCCGGAAACCCTATTTTCCTGGCTGAAGTCATTCGTGACCTTTATAAGTCAGATACAAAAAATGACCAATCCTATAGCGAACGTCAAATTTACCAAGCTGCCATCGATCGCTTTGCCCGCGAACTCGCTGCTATCGAAAGCATTGATCAAAACACAGCTCTTGAAAAAGTAGAAGAATTACTTAAAGCTGCTTAATTGGCTCTTATTTTGATAAGAGCGAAGCTTGTCATACGAACACTCTTTTTATAACGACCATATCCCACCTCTAGAAGATCTAGAATAAGCTTAATTACAATTTTTTCTAGAGTTCAGGAGAGGGTACCAGACGAACGTTGGCCCTATCACCCTTTATTTAGATAAGGGGCGCCGAAGGGATTGACAATAATTCCAGCTTTAGATCCCTTCGAATGCTAAAAGTCTAGATTCAAAACTCTGATTGCATCTTTGTATCGCACATTATTTAAAAATACGACTGTGGTATTTATAGTATTTCTCCTACCATTCCTTGTACGGATTCCCCTAAGGTTGACGACATTATAGAAAAATAAAAGACTGGATAAAGGTCTTTTACCCAGCGTTCGACAGAAATTTAGCTAGCTATCTTATTGGTTAATTAATTTCTTAATCGCCATCGGAATTTGTGAAATATAATCCTCTGCTGATAAATTATTAATTTGAATATTAGACGCAGCAAAATTTTGAATGGAAATTTCAATATTTTCTTTGCTGGCAAGTAACGGATGGGTAATCAAAAGACGTGCTTGAGGGTTCTTTATAAATTTAGGAATAAATTCTTCAACAGAACTATCTTCATCATGGGATAATAATGAAAGGTCACTATGATCAAACGGCCATTTATGGCACTTCTCTCATACAATTTTACTATCTCGCCACTGACCGGCTCTCGTGGCCATAGGGTCGAGCCAGGAAGGCTATATTTTCAAAAATATTTTTATCAATTTTAATTGTATGAAGACGGTGAAAAGAGGCACGATTGGTAAGTTTGACTAAATTTTCGTAATAATTTACAAGATCCTTAGAAATCTTCAGAATGGTCTCAGCCGTGTGATTTGGCTGCAAATAATAGCAACAAATGTTATGAAGGATGGTACTTAATTTTTCGCTGCCTGGCATACTATCTGAAAGTTTTGACCCTAGAATTCCTGTCGACCGCTGAAGAAAACTTGATGCTGAATCCATTTCAGTTGTATCCATCTAATTAAAACTGACACAAATCACTCGTTGTCGTTTCCAAGCATTTATGTCATTGACTCCTTTACCATTTTTGAATTCTGGCATTTCCAAGAAAGATGCTGCTGTCACCGATTCATCAAGAACATACTCATCGGAACGAAGATAATGTAATTTTTCTTTATGGGGATCAAGGACCTCGATGACAGAGGATAAGAATATTCCATCAATGCCTTGCGCATGGTATACTGTGACAAATTTCTGCGCCGATACATCTTGGGCCGTAAATAAACCTGCATCTGCCTCCTTTTCCATTGCCAGGGCGGTAGATTGGGAAGAGATCAAGAGGCTCATTAAAAAAGCTAAAGAATATCTCATCAATTACTCCCTAAATTAAATAGTTCCAAAGTTGTAACCTCTTTTTACATATAGGAGGCAATTTTTAAAATTTCAAGATTTATGGTAGTCCTCTGAGAAGTATGCTTACAATTGCTTAAGGATGCTGGTATATAATACTCTTAACGTGTCCAAAGAGCGTTTTTTATGCCCGAGATAAATTCTTGATGGAGTTGGCACTCTTCTTCGGACAGGGAAAAAGACCGAGAAGGACGGAATTCTCTGCCTTTATACTGGCTAATTTCCTGAACCAACGTGCCATGACTACTTTGGCT
This sequence comes from Candidatus Paracaedibacter acanthamoebae, assembly GCF_000742835.1. Classification (GTDB taxonomy): domain Bacteria; phylum Pseudomonadota; class Alphaproteobacteria; order Paracaedibacterales; family Paracaedibacteraceae; genus Paracaedibacter; species Paracaedibacter acanthamoebae. The sequence goes on from NZ_CP008941.1 coordinate 2,125,910, forward strand.
TTCTGCTTGAAAAGCAAAGGCAACTTGGCGCCCTCCTTTCAGTTCGAGGTAAACTGACGCAAGTAAGCCGGCGTCCAATAAGGCTCCATGAGTTACACGCGCGGATAAATCAATTCCAAAACGACGACAAAGGGCATCCAAGGAGGCCGGAGAGCCAGGAAATTTTTGCCGCGCCATTTGCACGGTATCAATGGCTCGCATTACGGATAAAGGATTACGACACAAGCGTTCTAACTCCGCATTAATGAACCCCATGTCAAAACTTGCATTGTGAATAATGAGTGGGGAATCCCCAATAAACTCTAAAAAGGGATCAACCACTTGAACAAACAACGGTTTGTCATATAAAAACTCTGTGGTAATGCCGCTGACCTTTGACGCACCGGGCGGTACATCTCGTTGGGGATTGACATAGGTATGATAGGTTTTGCCTGTCGGTAAGAGATTGTGCAACTCAATACATCCGATTTCGATAATTCTATCGCCCGTCTTGGGATTAAAACCGGTGGTTTCCGTATCTAAAACAATCTCTCTCATTACATTTCTCCCACAACCATTGTCATAAACTGAATCCAAGTATGGTGATGATTGAGACTGGAATCAATTATAATATCTGCCCGTCGTTGCTTTTCCCTTTGGGATGTTTGATTAGCCAATAGGCGCTGCATCAAAAATTCTGTCATTCCTGGACGTTTCATAATTCGTTGTTTTTGCAACCAATCTGAACACTTTATAACAACCGTCAAATCACATATGCTCTCCAGATTATTCTCAAACAATAAGGGAATATCAAGAATAATGACAGGCGTTCTCAGCCGTAGATGATGACACAAAAACCGACGCCGGCTCTTCCCTAAATCAGGGTAAAGGATTGACTCAAGCTTAGCCAAACTAGTTGGATCCTCTGAAACAGCTTGCCTCAATTTCTGTCGATCCAATTCTTGATTGGTGGCTGCCGATGGAAATTGATGCAGGATCCGTTGAATAATGAAGTGATCACGATATAGTTTTTGAACCTCAGCATCGGCATCCCAAATAGGCCATTTTAAGAGGGTACGAATTCGCCGGATGAGACTTGATTTACCGCTCGCCATCGAGCCTGTCAATCCAATAATAATCATGTCAGATGCTTCCTTGCCGACTCATAATCAGGTAGAATGTTCCACCATCGGAAGAAGCTATGTTGGGCTTGTCTGATTAGTAATTCTAATCCATCCCTGGGTTCATGGCCAGATGCTCGCGCCATTTTAAGGAGAGGTGTGTCAAACGGCTGGTAGACCATATCGAGGATAAGGGATGAATGAGGTGGCAACATTGTTAAAGGATTTCCTTTTCCTTCCAACCCCAGCGGTGTGGCATTAATGATCACATTTATATCAGTGAGAAGATCATGACGCTTATCCCAGCCCTCTTGACGTGAACAAACAGTACAGTCTATGCCCAAGTGTTTGAGAGCAATGATTGCAGCCTTTGCGGCGCCCCCCTTTCCCAGAACCAAAGCGTTTGTTGCTTGAGGAAAAGTTGCCACTATTTCCTTGAGAGCAAGATAGTCGGTGTTATCTCCGATTAGCCTTCCCTTTGACCGATAAATCGTATTGATGGCGCCAACTTCTTGCGCTAAAGGCGTTAAAGTGTCCACATAAGACATCACTGTTTCTTTATAAGGTGCCGTGATATTTAATCCATGATAAGTTTCTAAGGCTTGCTGGATCTGACTGGCGTCTCTATCTACCAGCTCATACGTCCCCTTCAAACCATGTTGCTGTATCCAGAAATTATGAAGCTTAGGAGAGGAAGAATGAGCAATATTTTGCCCCAGAACAGCAAGTTTCATGACATTAAAATTCCCAATCGACGCAATTCCGCCATTAAGGATAATAAGGGCAACCCCATAATTGTGAAAATATCCCCTTTGATCTCCTCAAAGAGTTGGGCTCCGAGCCCTTCCACTTGATAACAGCCAACTGACCTTAAGATTTCATCGCCTAAGCGAGCGACATATGCGTCAATAAAGGCATCAGAAAGAGGGCGCACAGCCAATTCAGGCGTCACGACGGTAGACCAGATTTCCTGCCCTTGACGAAAGATAACACAAGCTGATGGCAGAGTGTGTAGCTTGGCCTGAATAAATCGCAATTGGTCCTTTGCCTCTTGCAAGGAAGCTGCCTTATCAAACCAACGTCCGTCACACTGCATCATCTGATCAGCCCCAATAATATAATCTTGTGGATAAATCTGTGTTACCACACGCGCTTTCGCCCTAGCTAGTTCTAGAGCGGTCTCTTGAATTGACCATCCTTTACCTTTTGCCCGGGATTTTATCTCTCCCTCGTCCACCGCGGATGGCACCGCCTTAAAGAAAATATCTGCATTTTTAAGTATTTTGGCTCGAGACGAACTTTGGGACGCTAGGATAAGGGTGGGGGTGTGGATAACTTTGTTCATAACCGTCAAGAACTTTCTGAATAGCCCGTGGATAACCGGGGTACTTATGCACAGTAAAATTTACCTGTGTATAACTATGCCATTTTGCCAAAGGTTTCCCAAGGATTTTTCTCCTGTTGTGGAAAACTATCCACAATTGTGGAAAATATCTCTGATTATCCCCATAGTTCACAAAGTTATCCACAGTTTTCCTGTGATAAAATGTCACGCAATGCTTTGATTTTTAGCGAGACTCGGTTAGGTTGAGTAAGAATCCTAATGTGGATAACTATTTCTGTGGACAATTGAAGGATAAGTTTTAATCCCCATTATTCACAGGGATCCACTACAACAACTATTAATTATATATAAGTATTATTATTGTAATGGAAAACCGCTTATCAAAAACTCTTATTGGACAAAAAACCGATCGTCCAGCTCTTTGGATGATGCGTCAGGCTGGACGCTATCTTCCTGAATACCGTCAAACCCGTGAACAAGCAGGCAATTTCTGGACACTCTGTTTTACGCCTGACTTAGCAAGTGAAGTGACCCTGCAGCCAATCCGTCGGTTCGATTATGATGCCGCAATAATTTTTAGTGATATTCTTGTCATCCCCAAAGCCTTGGGACAAAAAGTGGAGTTTGCTCCTAACCACGGCCCCCTGTTAGAACCCTTAGATTGGCAGGCTATCACTCATTTTTCGGATTGGACCGATTTTGAACAGGTCCTTGCTCCCGTCTATGAAGCGATTTCGCAAACCAAAAACAGTTTAGCACCCTCAAAAGATTTGATTGGATTTGCAGGCTCACCCTGGACCATCGCAACCTATATGATTGATGGGGGAAAGGGGAACGAATTCTCTTTAAGTCGTCACTCTTTAACAACCATTGACAATCTTCAGTCCTTATTGAAAATTTTGACCCAAGCCATCAGTTTGCATCTCATTAATCAAGTGAAAGCTGGGGCCACTGTTTTACAAATTTTTGATTCCTGGGCTGCCCTTGTACCTGCAGATCTTAGAGAGGACGTTCTCTTTAAGCCACTGAGGCAGATTATAGCGACTGTGCGGCAAAGTGTTGGGGATATTCCCTTGATCTATTTTGGTCGCGGTATTTCAGAGTCTTATGCCAAGCTTGCTCAAAAAAAACTTGGAATTGCTTTTGGCGTTGATCAGCACAGTAATTTGATAGCGCTTGACCAATCATTGCCGCAGGATATCCCGCTTCAAGGCAATCTTGATCCTGAAACTCTTGTGGAAGGTGGCGAAAAGTTAGAAAGGGCAGTGTATCATATTTTAGAAGTTGCAAAAAATCGACCCTTTATCTTCAATTTAGGCCATGGTATTTTACCACACACGCCAATTGCGCATGTTGATCGGGTCTGTGAGTTGGTTAGGCAGGCTGCATGACGCAGAAGAAACTCGCTGTTGTTTTAATGAATCTTGGCGGACCCGATCATTTAGACAGTGTTCGTCCCTTTTTGTACAACTTGTTTTCTGATCCGGCTATAATTTCTCTTCCAAGTCCCTTCCGGCAGATTTTAGCCAGATTAATTGCAGCCAGACGAACCCCTAAAGCCCAAGATATTTATAAAAGGTTAGGAGGAAAATCACCTCTTTTGGAGAATACTGAATGCCAGAAACAGGCTCTTGAAGCTTGTCTTCAGGTGGTTTTGCCCGGTTGGACCTCAAAGGCTTTCATTGCCATGCGGCATTGGCATCCCTTCACGGAAGAGACGGTAGCTGCGGTTAAAGCATGGGGCGCGGATTTAGTCGTTACTCTTCCTCTCTATCCCCAATATTCGACCACCACAACAGCTTCCAGCTTAAAACGGTGGCGAGACTTAGCGGGAAATCTTAAAAATCTCGACCAAGTCTGTTATTTCCAAGAGCCGGGGTTTATTCAGGCCTACCAAGAGCTAATTCAGAGAACACTTGATCAATCCCCACAAAATATTCCCTTAAGACTTTTATTTTCAGCTCACGGCATCCCTCAAAAACTGGTGGAGCAGGGCGATCCTTACCAATGGCAAATCGAGCAAAGTGTGGCGGCCATTATGCAAGCCTTTAAGGTGGACCATCGGATTTGTTACCAAAGCCGTGTCGGTCCTCTCCGGTGGTTGGGACCCAGTTTAGAGGATGAATTAAACAAAACCGCTATCGATCAAGTTGGTGTTATTGTGGTTCCCATCGCCTTTGTCTCTGATCATTCTGAAACCTTAGTGGAGTTAGATATGGATTTTAAAGCAAAAGCTTTGGCATTAAACATTCCCCATTATGGTCGAGTCCCAACCGTTGGTGATCATCCAGCCTTTATCAGAGGCCTGGCGCGTTTGGTCGCAGAACGAGTCGCGGCCCAACAATCTTCTCAAGCGGGGAGCTGTCCGGCTCAATTTATAAAATGTGGGTGTCGTTCATGATGACTGTGCTTATTGACTACTGGTTTTGGATTAAAAGTTTTCACCTTGTTTGTGTCATTTCTTGGATGGCCGGGCTTTTTTATCTGCCCCGTTTATTTGCTTATCATAGTAAAACGACGGCCGGGACTGAAATGCATGCCACCTTTTTGCAGATGGAAGATAAGCTCTATCGCTTTATTATGCAGCCGGCCATGATTTTTTCCTTGACATCGGGGGCAACTCTTGCCACTATTGGAGATACGTGGCAAATGCCATGGCTACACGCCAAATTACTATCAATCACTTTTCTGTTGGTCTTTCATTTCCTCCTACGAAGCTGGTATTACGATTTTAAACAAGGGAACTTTTGTCGTAGTGAGCGGTTTTATCGCGTTGTCAATGAAGTGCCGACCATCTTATTGGTGATTATCGTTATTTGTGTGGTGATCAAACCTTTTTAACTGCTTTCAGGGAAAATTTATGCATCTTCAAGAACTTAAGCGTCACTCACCGGCAGAATTGTTGACAAAGGCCGAGGGATTGGAAATCGAAAACGCCAGCTCCATGCGCAAGCAGGATTTAGTTTTCGCAATTTTAAAAAAACTTGCTGAAAAGGATGTTGCCATCTTTGGGGACGGTGTTGTTGAAATTCTTCAAGATGGATTTGGTTTTTTGCGCTCGCCTGAGGCAAATTACTTGCCAGGTCCCGATGATATTTATGTTTCCCCAAGTCAAGTGCGCCGGTTTGGGTTACGTACAGGCGATACAGTCGAAGGACAAATTCGATCCCCCAAAGAAGGGGAACGCTATTTTGCTTTGCTTAAAGTTAATAAGATTAACTTTGAAGAACCTGAAAATATTAAATACCGTATTAATTTTGATAATCTCACCCCTCTCTATCCGGATGAACGTATCACGCTAGAAATGGAATTACCGACGAAATCTATTGCCAACAATACGGTGTCGCAACGTGTTATTGATTTGGTCGCGCCGATGGGGAAGGGACAGCGTGCTCTTATCGTGGCGCCGCCTCGCACCGGTAAAACCGTGATGCTGCAGAATATTGCCCATTCAATTACCGCCAACCACCCAGAAGTTTACTTGATTGTGCTGTTGATTGATGAACGGCCAGAAGAAGTGACCGATATGGCGCGGTCTGTTAAGGGCGAAGTGGTTTCTTCCACTTTTGATGAACCTGCAGCCCGGCATGTGCAAGTGGCTGAGATGGTTATTGAAAAAGCCAAACGTCTGGTGGAACAAAAACGGGATGTGGTTATTCTTTTAGACTCTATTACCCGTCTAGCGAGAGCCTACAACACGGTTGTTCCGTCCTCTGGTAAGGTTCTGACTGGTGGTGTCGATGCGAACGCTCTACAACGTCCTAAACGCTTTTTTGGAGCAGCCCGTAATATCGAAGAAGGGGGCTCCTTAACAATTATCGCGACGGCTTTGATTGAAACGGGCTCACGTATGGATGAAGTCATTTTTGAAGAATTCAAGGGAACCGGTAACGCTGAAATTGTTCTGGATCGTAAGCTATCTGATAAGCGCGTCTTCCCAGCGATTGATATTAACAAATCAGGAACGCGTAAAGAAGAGTTGTTGGTCACCGATAAGGCTGAGCTCACAAAAATGTGGGTTCTCCGTCGTATCCTTAACCCAATGGGCACGATTGAAGCCATGGAATTCTTGGTGGATAAGATGAAGTATAGCAAAACGAATGCGGACTTTTTCCAATCAATGAATTCGTAGAAGGGGGGCTTAAAGGCCCCTTTCTTATTTCTCCCTTTTCTTACTTCTCTCTTTTTTCCCGGCCGCAGAGCCGGGAACTCTATATGGCAAGCGATTGCTCATCGGAGGTCGAGACCCCGGATCACGTCCGGGGATAGGGCCTTTTTTTATTTATTCTCTCTTCTTTCCCGGCCGCAGAGCCGGGAACTCGATATGACAAGCGATTGTTCATCGGAGGTCGAGACTCCGGATCAAGTCCGGAATGAGGTAATTTTTATTTGAGCGCACGACATCGACTCTTCTCCATGGAATCTCCTTTTTTCTTCCACCTTTCTCTTCCCGGCCGCAGAGCCGGGAACTCGAGATGGCAAGCGATTGCTCATATGAGCTCGAGATTTTTACAATTTAAATTTCAAATCCCTAATCAATGAAGATATATTCACAAGATTAACCTTTATTTAAAAAATATACTTAATATAAAGGTGATATGTATTTCTTAAGTAAAGGGAGCCTTAACAATGAGACCTATTGATCTATCAAAATTAAGACCCTTTTATATGGTGGCTAAAGAGGGAAATATAACAAAGGCTGCAAGGAAACTTAATGTTACCCAACCATCACTCAGCGAACTTATTAGTGATTTGGAATATAATATGAAAGCTCAGCTCTTTGAGCGATTACCAAGAGGGGTACGTCTGACGCCTCAGGGAGAACGGCTATTTATACATGCACAGAAAATGGTTGAAGAGCACGAAGCTTTTGAAAAAGTTTTTTATGAAAAAAATGATGAGATCGAAGGGAATTTAAAAATTATTACAATGCCATTTGGTGGCTCCGAGTGGTTGGTTCCAACCCTAAAAGGTTTTCTAGAAAGACATCCAGAGATAAATATTAAGATTCTCCTTCGAAGTGAGAATATTGAACCTACAGAAGGTGATGTAGTAATTTGTCCTCTAATTTTGCATCAACCACACTTAATTCAAAAATATCTTTATACTGCCCATACAAAATTATTTGCTAGTCAATCTTACCTTAAAAAATTTGGGACTCCGAGAACCATTGAGGAGCTTAACCATCATCGTCTTATAGTATATAGAAGCAATTATTATACTCCTTATGGGAGCACTAATTGGCTCCTAAATATTGGGATCCAAGAAGGACAGGGATCGCGAAAACCATACTTTGAAATAGATTCTTTAAACGGTATGATCAATAGTGCCCTTCATGGGTATGGAATTGTTGAGTTACCTGATTTATCTATTCCCTTAACTTCTTCTCTTGTAGACGTTTTGCCAGAAATTTCGGGGCCTGCGGTCGAAATGTATTATACTTTTCCAGAAAAGCGAAAAAATTCTAAAAAAATTAATTTATTATTTAAGCATTTATCTAAAAACGTGAGCCAATGGGAAGGCAGAAAAAAATGAATTATTCTACCTTACACTAGTTTAGTTTTTTATAATTGAAATGCACAATTGAGGAAAAGCTGTGGTATTTTCTAATTTTACTTTATGCATAATTTTTCTCCTTATTTTTTTAATCAACTATTGATTGATATTATGGTTTTTTTTAACTATACGTTTACTCTAATACCTTTTCCCCTCTCAAAAAGTCAAGATAGCGGAATATAAAAGGGAGGAGAATTTTACAAGCTTTCTGCCCTTAACAAAAATTATTAGTTTCTTCCCGGCCGCAGATCCGGGAACTCGAGATAGCAAGCGATTACTCATGTGAGTTCAAGACCCCGGATCAAGCCCGGGGATCCACTCATTGTTTATAGAAATCGTTCTTCCCCCCTTCTTTTCCCGGCCGCAGAGCCGGGAACTCGAGATGGCAAGCGATTACTCATGTGAGTTCGAGACCCCGGAACAAGTCCGGGGATAGGACCTTTTTTATTTATTCTCTCTTCTTCCCGGCCGCAGAGCCGGGAACTCGAGATAGCAAGTGGTTGCTCATCGGAGGTCGAGACTCCGGAACAAGTCCAGGGATAGGACCTTTTTTATTTATTCTCTCTTCTTCCCGGCCATAGAGCCGGGAACTCGAGATAGCAAGTGGTTGCTCATGGGAACTCGAGACCCCGGAACAAGTCCGGGGATCCACTCATTGTTTATAGAAATCGTTCTTCCCCCCTTCTTTTCCCGGCCGCAGAGCCGGGAACTCGAGATAACAAGTGGTTGCTCATGGGAGCTCGAGACCCCGGGCCAAGCCCGGGGAAAGATGCCTTATTATACAGACACTCCTGACTTCAGTACTCTAAGGCAATGACTTATAAATTTCTAAGGCTCTAAGGCGAGCTTTATCGTGATTAATAATAGGCTCAGGATAGGTTGAACCCAGCTTTATTCCCGCCTCTTTAAGCTTAATCGAGCTGGTTTGCCAAGGCTTATGAATAAAGTCATTACTTAACAGACGGAGTTCTGGTACCCAGCGCCTTACATAATTCCCTTCAGGGTCAAATTTTTCGCCTTGGAGAACGGGATTAAAGATACGGAAATAGGGAGCTGCATCAGCCCCACAACCGGCCACCCACTGCCAATTGGCGCTGTTATTGGCAAGATCAGCATCCACCAGAGTATCCCAAAACCAGGCTTCTCCATCTTGCCAGGGTAATAATAAATCTTTGATCAAAAACGAGGCGACAATCATGCGTACACGGTTGTGCATATAACCTGTGTGCCACAGTTCACGCATGCCAGCATCTACAATTGGATAGCCTGTCAGGCCTTGGGCCCATTTCTTAAAGGCTGATGGATTTTCTTGCCACGGGAAATTGGCAAATTGGGGTTTTAAGGGCTGTTGTGGCAACGTCGGAACATGATAAAGTAAATGATAAGAAAATTCGCGCCAGCCTATTTCTGATAGAAAAGTGAGGGCATCGGTTTCGATGGCTAGATTAGAAGCAATATGCGCATAAATTCCATGCCAGATTTGTCGAACACTAATTTCTCCCCATGCTAAATGGGGTGATAAATGGGAAGTAGCTTCTCTATCGAGACGATTACGGTTTCCTTTATATCCCTTTAAGTCTCCTAAAAAATGATCAAATCGCTCCTGAGCACCGGCTTCTCCCGGCGTCCAGGTTTGTCGTAAGCCGGTTGCCCAATCTGGTTGTGTTGGCAATAAATTTAAACTAGTGAGCGAGTTTTTGGTATAATCCAAAAGCTGAATTTCTGGGGGAGGGGGGATCGGCTTGCTTATATTTGCTTGGGCTATACATTTTTTCCAATAGGGCGTAAAAACTTGGAAGAACTTTCCTTGATTGTTCGTGATCTCCCAGGGCTCAAACAGTAGGTGACTGTTAAAGGTTTTGACTAGAATTCCTTTATCTTGTAACTCAGATTTAAGGGCAGTATCAATGGCAATATCCTCAGGTCCATAACGGCGATTCCAAAATACGGCTGTCGCGCCGCTTTCGACAATAAGCTCCTTGAGAATGCTAGCGGCCTTACCTTGACGGAAAACCATTTTGCCCTCCAGCTTAGAATTGAGGTCTGCTAGACTGTGATGGAGCCACCACCGGCTTGCCCCGCCGGGTTGCCACCGGTTGTGATTTTCTAAGATAAAAAGGGGTATAATGTCCGCTTTCAGGCGAATGGCTTCCAGTAAGGCTGGGTTATCGGTGAGACGTAAATCTTTACGAAACCAAACGATACATTTCATTTTTATTCCTTTAAGGTTACCGCATTAAAAATCCCACAAAGATGATTAAGCCGACCCATTGATTGGCTATAAAGAAATTTCGACACTCAGCGATATCTTTCAAATTAAGCTTTAAGACTTTATAAATTGCAAAGGTTGCCGCGCTGATAAAACACAAATAGGGCATTAAGCTGGAGTGAGCAAGCGCACAAGACCAGGATAAAAGAGCCGCCATTACCCCATATAAAGTAATAATAATAGGTCGAGCCCCTTTTCCAAAGGTTAAAGCGGTTGACCCAATTTCGAGATGTTGATCATCTTTGATGTCTTGAAAGGCGTAAACGGTATCATAGGCGACCGTCCAGCAAATGCCGGCCCCATAGGCGGCCCACACGCCCCGATGGTGCCATAAAGGTGTAAAAATCGCGATGGCCATAGGGAAACCAATGTTAAAGGCTAATCCCAGAACAACTTGGGGGTAATTCGTAAAGCGTTTTGCCTTGGGATAAATCATGAATAAAACGGTTGCGATTGCCCCAATGCCCCAACAGCGGGGAGGGAGCTGTAAAAGAACAACCAGGCCCAGGCCACATAAAATGAAGAAAAATACCCCGGCTTGAGACGCAGTAACTTCACCGCTCGCTAAAGGACGGGTTTTGGTCCGCTGAACGTGTCGGTCAATATCCTGATCAAAATAATCATTCACGATACAGCCCGCGGCGCGCATCACGGTCGCCCCGATCGCAAATAGCAGCATCAATTTGGGATCAATGGCCAATCCCTGAGCGTACGCTAATCCCCACCAACAGGGGAATAAAATTAAAGCAATGCCTATTGGTTTATCAAAGCGCCCTAAGCGCCACAGAGCGGAAGCTATTAACATGCGGGATCACTAAATTGGTTGACACGCCGTTGATGGCGTCCACCCTCGAAAGAGGCTTGGAGGAAATGGTCCAAAATATGCTTGGCAAGTTCTGTCCCTAGGGTTCGTCCGCCCAAGCATAAAACATTGGCATTGTTATGGCGCCGCGCCAACTCCGCGTCCAGACCGGTACTGCAGCGGGCCGCCCGAATATGAAGATGGCGATTGGCGGCCATCGACATGCCAAGGCCGGTGCCACAAATAAGGATTCCCACGGCCGTCGGATCGGCTTTAAGATGGTCGGCTAATTTATCCGCATACATCGGGTAATCCACAGATTCTAATGAATCTGTCCCTAAATTAACAACCTCAGCACCTTTAAGATGGCTTAAAAGAACTTCTTTAAGGTCATATCCCCCATGATCCGCGGCAATGTAAATTTTAGGCATGATAAAATTCTATCCTCTTTAATTCATTACATTTACCACAGCTATTTCAAAACGTCTATTTGAAGAGTTGGTTCAACATTCAGGTCTTTTACACGATTGATAAGGGTGGTTGTGTAATCATAAATATCCTGTCGTTGCAAATGAAGCATAGTAGCACGAAATTTTGACAGATTTTCAAGGTTACACATTTCTGAACGTTGCATGAGCCTATACAAAAAAGCCGCTTCTAACTTATAATATTCGATATAATTAGCACCCCAAACAGCGTTTTGAAGATCTTCTGTTGTGCAATTGTCTTTTTGGGATAAGTTATAGAGCTCTTTTTCCAAGACAAGAGAGGGATAGGCATAAGGAGAGATATATTCCCTTTTATCTTCCGGCTCGGGTATAATTTTTACTAAATAAAAGAAGTCAAATTTAAGTGATGCATAAGAATCTTGAGAAAAGCAATTTGATATGATCAATAAAAATAACAATAGTATTCGCATTATAACTAGGTCCCTCTTTAAAACTTGATATTTATATTGAATCATAGAACGATTGATCATTTCTACATCGCTGGATGATTATTTTTTTGCTAAGGTTGGGACACGGATTAGCGAACGAGTATAGATCACCCACCATGCAGCTTTCATGGACACCATATTTAGGGCAAGCACTGCTTTATTTAGCAGCGGTCATAGCAAGTTTAGTCTGTCTTGTCCCGCGCCATAAACGTGTTCTGTTTGCTTTCCTGTGGCTAACAATTGCAGCAGCTTTTGGCTGGTTAATGTATGCCCATGTCAGCTCTGATTTCTCTTTTTTAAATGTTGTGATGCATTCCCATACGCAAAAACCCCTGCTTTATAAGATTTCAGGGGTTTGGGGCAACCATGAAGGATCAATGCTCTTATGGCTGTTGCTGCTGGTAACGGCGGGGGGAACGGCTTTTCGTTATCAAGAACAAGGGCTGTCATTCGTGGCGTATACTGCACTGGCGATTTTATTGTTTTTGATTGTGGCTTGCAATCCTTTTGCTGCTGTTCTTATTCCTCCTCTCGAGGGGCGCGATTTAAATCCTTTACTGCAGGATCCCCTTTTAGCCATTCATCCACCCTTCCTCTACTTAGGTATTGTCAGCTCCCTTATACCCTTGATTTACAGTAGTTTAAATCAGTGGGATCGATCGTGGGCTTATTGGACGATATTTTCTTGGACGTTTTTAACAATTGGGATTGTTTTGGGGAGTTTTTGGGCTTATTACGAATTAGGCTGGGGCGGCTGGTGGTTTTGGGATCCGGTGGAAAACGCCGCTTTGGTCCCTTGGCTGTTGCAAACGGCGGCTAGTCACAGTCTCATCCCCGTACGTCAAGGTCGGTTGTCGCTGGCTGTTCCCAAATGGCTGAGTTTTGCGACGTTTGCAACTTGTTTGTTGGGAACATTTATTATTCGGTCAGGTCTTGTCACCTCTGTCCATAGCTTTGCTGTTGATCCAGAGCGCGGTATATTTCTGTTGCTTGTGTGTTTGGTTGTCCTCTTTCCCCTTGGGGTTAGACTGTGGAGAATTAAAACAGTCCCCCCCCGCGATAGGCGAGTAGAATTTAATTTAGGGACAGCTATAAAATTAGGACTATTTTTTCTATGTTTTACGGCCTTTACAGTCGCCTTTGGCACGCTCTATCCTTTAATTCTTCAGGCGTTTAAGAGTCACTTGACAGTAGGGGCGCCTTACTTTAATGCGACGGTCATTCCGATCATGATTCCGTTAGTGGTTCTGATGGCATTGCAACCCTGGTTAACGCCAACTCATTTAAGGACACAACGGGCGTTATCGCCCCTCTTAATAGCAACAGCAGCTGTCTTGCTGCTGTGGTTTCAGTTCCATTTGAACCGGCCGTTGATTTTGATAGGGTATGGCGTCGGCGTTTGGTTGCTGAGCAGTATGATTTTGGGACTGTGGCACAGACGCTGGACGGGGCTGCAAATCCCCATGATTTTAGCCCATTCTGGCGTAGGGCTGGCGGTCGTTGGAATGGCTTTAAGTCTCGGATTTGAGGATGAAAAGCTTGTTGCTTTGAAGGCGGATGACACAGTTATATTTCACAATCAAAAACTAACCCTGGCAGAGGTTACGGGAAAAAAGGCTGAAAATTATATGGGGCAAACAGCGCATTTAATGCTGAATAACCAGGTCTCCTTAAAACCCCAAAAAAGATTTTATTGGACACAAGGGATCATTCATCAGGAAACAGCCATTTATTCGCATGGTTTTGATCATTATTACATCTCCATGGGGGACCATTATCAAGATGATTCTTGGGGATTCCGAATTGCTTATAAGCCTTGGATCAACTTAATGTGGTTGGGATTTTGTTGCATGGGGGTGGCCGGACTATGGCGCTTAGGCCAACGATGGAGAAGAGCATGAGTCAATTTTTTTTATGGATAGTTTTACTTTTTTCTACAGAAAACCAGGCGCTTGAAGTTCATGAACAGTTAGCCGATTCTGTCCAAGAATATCGCGCAAAAAAGTTAGGGGATCAGCTTTTATGCCCTAGGTGTGGGGGGCAAGCGTTGAATGAGTCGGCCGTGGAAGAAGCAATTCTATTACGGATGATCATTCGGGAACAAATTGTTAAAGGCTGTTCTGATCAACAAATTGTTGATTGGTTTGTGGATCGATACGGGGAGAGGATTTTAGTGAAGCCGCCTCTTTCCATGACCACTTGTATTTTGTGGTTTTTACCGTGGCTCCTTTTAGGGGGCTGCTTGGGGAAAATTTTTTATAGGAATAATAAAAAAGCCCTCTGACGAGGGCTTCTTCGAAAGCTTTAAAAGCTTATTTTGCTGAACTAAATCCACCAAAACGCTTGTTGAATTTGCTGATCTGACCGGCTGTATCATTCAAGCGAGCAGATGTACCTGTCCAGGCTGGATGGGACTTTGGATCGATATCAAGCTGAAGGGTATCACCTTCTTTACCCATAGTAGTACGGGTCGTGAATTTGGTTCCGTCTGTCATAACAACATTGATTTGATGGTATGTTGGGTGAATATCTTTTTTCATAATCGTGACCTAAAATAAAATAAACAATCTTAATATGCTATATAGCCTATTATAACAGAGTATGCAATAATTTTCCTTAAGAATCATAGATTAATGTGGAGTTTAATTGTCAAAGGATAATAAAATCCAAGGGGTGCCTCACGTAACCCTCGATTCAACGGATCGGGGGAAATCTCTTGTTTTTTCAGGGGATTGGCGAACTTTAACCATAGAGCCGATGTCCGATCGCTTAGCTGAAATTAAGCTGAGTAAATCTGAAATTTCTGATCTTAAACTTCAATTTGATGACACCTTTTCTTACGATATGGCAGGCGCCTGGCTGATTGCTAAATTCTTAGAGACCCTTAAATTATCGGAAAAACAGCAAAAAAAACTACCAGAACTCATTGGCAAGTTGATTGAAAAATCATTTGATTTTCCTGAGGAGGAAGAAGCATTAAGTGCTTCAACTTTTCTAAAAGAAACAGGCCGATTTAGCGTTGACCTTGCTCAAAATACCAAAAACATTGCGGGGTTTTTAGGGCAAACTTTAGTCAACATTTACACTATCCTGACTTCTCGAAAAGGATTGCGCTGGCCCGGAATTGCCTATTTTATTGATGTGGTGGGATTTAAGGCTATTCCCATTATAAGTTTGATTTCTTTACTGATCGGAGCTGTTTTGGCTTATCAAGGGGTCACTCAGTTAGAAAAATTTGGCGCCTCATCTTACGCGGTTGATTTTTTGGCTGTCTCGCTCTTACGAGAAATTGCCGTGTTGTTAACCTCGATTGTGGTGGCTGGGCGATCGGGAAGCTCTTTTACGGCTCAAATTGGCACGATGTCCTTAAATCAGGAAATTGATGCGATCCGAATGATGGGGCTCAATCCGTTTCATGTTTTGGTTATTCCCCGTGTTTTTGCCTTAATTATCTCTTTACCACTATTGGTGCTTCTTTCAATCGTTATGGGGGGAATTGGTGGGATGATTGTGATCCGGAGCACTATCGGACTTCCCTATGGTGAATTTTGGTCGCTTTTTCAAGGGGCGGTTCACAAAACGACATTTTGGACCGGCATGAGTAAGGCCCCCTTGTTTGCCTTAATTATTGGCGTTATTGGATGTTATCGGGGCATGCAAGTGAAAGGAAGTGCTGAAAGTGTTGGTCTTATGACCACACGATCGGTGGTGGAATCAATTTTTATGGTAATTATCTGTGATGCGATAATGTCTATATTTTTCACAAGCATGGATTGGTGATCATGACGACTCTTATTGATGTTAAAGATTTATCGACAAAGTTTGGTTCTCAAGTTGTTCATGACCATCTCAATATATCCGTTAAGGAAGGTGAGGTGTTAGGCGTTGTGGGGGGATCTGGTTCTGGTAAATCTGTGTTAATGCGCTATATGATTGGATTGGAACCGCCTCAAAAGGGTAAGATTGTCTATAATATGCCAGGTGGTTTTCACCAAAGTCACATCGGCGTTCTTTTTCAACATGGGGCATTGTTAAGTTCGATGTCCATCATGGAAAATATTATGACGCCTCTTTTAGAGGTGGCAAAGCTGCCGCCGGAGATGGCGCGTAATTTAGCTCTCTTAAAAATTGAATTAGTGGGATTGCCTGTAGAAACAGCTTTCAAATCACCCGCAGAGTTGTCAGGGGGGATGATCAAACGGGCTGCCTTAGCGCGATCTTTAGCGCTGGAGCCTCCTATTTTATTCCTAGATGAGCCAACATCAGGGCTGGATCCTATCAGTGCGGCGGCCTTTGATAAGTTGATTAAAGAGCTTCAAAAAAATTTAAATATTACAGTTGTTATGATTACCCATGATTTGGATAGTTTGGTTCAAATTTGTGATAGAATAGCAGTGTTGGTCGATCATAAAGTTTTAATTGGCTCTCTTGCAGAGATTGTGAAAATCGATCACCCTTGGATTAAGGATTATTTTCATGGATCGCGGGGCGAGCGGTATTTTCGATAGAGGATAAAATGGAAACACATGTCAATTACGTCCGTGTCGGAGCCTTTGTCATTGGTGGATTTTTCGCCATGATTTTCTTTATTTTATGGCTTAATAAGGTTGGCTTTGGAGATTCAACTCAACCCTATCAAATTTATTTTAAAGGATCAGTTGCGGGGCTTAAAATCGGTAATGCTGTGCAATATCGTGGAGTGCCGATTGGCAAGGTCTCAGCAATTAAAATTGATCCTAAAAATGTTGAGCAAATTGTGGTGACTGTAAAGATTGATAAGAGTGCAGTTATTAAAGAGGATATGATTGCAAGCCTTGAAAGCCAAGGGTTGACAGGAATTTCATATATTCAAATTAATGGCGGTACCACCACAGCAAGAAGTCTGCTGGAAGTGGGCCATAAAGATATTCCTGTTATTGCCTCAAAATCCTCGCTGATTGAAGAGGTATCCGCCACTATTCCGGATATGTTAAAGAAAATGGACGGACTAATTTCCGAAATACGCGGGATTTTTAGTGATGAGAATCGTCACTCTTTTACCAAAACGATGAAAAATATTGAAGAAATAACAAGCTATTTTAAACCGACAAATGGTAAGGATAAGGACACCTTCATTCTAGAGCTAACCAAGGCCATTTCGGATTTAGATGAAACTTTATTGGAAATTAAATTAATGACCAAAGAATTTACGCATGTTCTTAAAGACAACCGGAGCGGACTGCGAGAATTTACAACCAATGGTTTAAATTCCTTTACTCGCTTTATGGTTGAAGGACGCGAATCCTTGGCCGCTATTCGTCGTCTGAGTGAATCCTTAGAACGTTCACCGACACGTTTCTTTTATAATGATGCAGAGCAAGGGATACCCGTTCGATGACTCAAAGGTTATATCGTGTACTTTTTATATTATGTTTGCTTTTAACAGCGTGCGGTCCCTTAATTCCTACGCCTGGCGAAGCGCCGAAGCGATATACGCTGTCGCATTTGGAAGAAAATAACCGAGCGCCTGTTATCCCACGACAACTAATTATTGAGGTTCCTACTGCTGCTGTTAGTTTAGATTCGGTGCGTGTAGCCGTGGTTCCGGCCCCCCAACAGATAAATTATTATGCTGATATGGAATGGTCTGATCGCTTGCCCGCCCTCGTTCAGGAATCCATCGTGTACTCTTTGCAAAATCAGCATCTCTTCCGCTCTGTGACGCGCAGTAGTGATGGCGTTATTCCGGACCAATCCCTTAAAATTGATATTCGTAAATTCTATATTGACCAAACAGGGATACCCACAGCGCAGGCAGAATATTTTATCCGATTAATGGATGTGGGCACCCGTCATGAAGTGGCGAGCAAAACTTTTACAGCGAGTATTCCGCTGAGGGGGGAAGTAACTTCTGAGTTAATCGCAGCTGCTCTGGATCGAGCCAATCGACAAATAATAGAAGATTTACAAGGCTGGCTGAGCCGTCATCATTAAGTTAAATAGGTTGTTTTCTGAGAGCCTCAACCTTACGATTAGAATCATGCAGAGGCGGAAGAGTCTGATCGTTTTTCTGCGAAAAATTCTTAGGTTCAAGAGAGAGTTATTATTTTTTCTTTATAAAAATTAAAAATAAAATGAATTTTTATAACAAAAACCCCCCTCATTTCTGATTGTTCATGAAAATTAAAGAATATTATTTGTCAGAATAAAACAATAACTTAGATTTAGACGTCTTCTAAAAAGTACCGGTTTCCGCTAAAAATTAGCGCTATAGGCGATAAATTTAAGAAAATTTATTAAAACAGGCGTAATAAAAAACGCTTGATAAAATTTTAAACTGCCTCCATAACAAGGTTGTGGAATATGAAAATGGAGGCAGTAATGGCTAAGCATGTCGCTTATCCATTAATCATTGCGTCTATTTTTTTTAAGGTTACCGCAAACTCTGCGGAAGCTTTAGAAAAAAATGGCGCAATTTTTAATAAAGGTACACTATTAAATAAAAATTCGCAAGAGCTATCATCATCTTATAATAATCATTCTATGGATATGGATGACGCTGCGAAAATATTAATCTCTTTTAAGGAGATAACGGCATCTAAAACATTGGGCGAGGACCAAGCTTATTTTTCGGACTCAAGCCCAGATATTATTGATTCTAGTAACGACGAATTTTCTCGTCCAGTGGCGCGACAGCTTTTTTCTGAAGATGTTGCAGGGGACGAGCAAGAACAGATTTCTCAACCAAGATCAGTAAATGGGCAAGCTGCTCGTGAACAGCATTATGAAAAATGGTTGAAAAGGTTAAAGGCTCATCCTCCTAAGGGGCAGGTGCAACATACCCAAGCATTCTTCGATTCTTTGGTGGAAGGTGTTTACCATTCCCCGGTCAAGACGGGGTCTAATTTTTATCATTTCCCTAAAGGTGTGAGTCCTACGAAGACACCGAGAGGGAGAAATAACCGAGCTCGGTTAAAAAAGGGATTATCCCCTCTTTTATGGGACAAGGTTAATAATATTGTCATCCCCTGTGAAATGCATCATGTAGGGCAAAAAAATGATGGTAGTCATATTGTTATGGTACCTAAAATCTTACATAAGAAGAATCATGCTCTTTTTCATACAAGAAAGAAGAAATCGCGAATTAATCGTTCAGAGTTTAATAGTGAAAAAAAGCGCGTCTTTAAGGCTTTAGGAAAGAAATTCTGGGAGGGAAAATAAGATATAAGGGTAAATGGTGGGCCCGGCAGGACTCGAACCTGCGACAACTCCGTTATGAGCGGAGGGTTCTAACCAACTGAACTACAGGCCCCCATATTAATCATTAATGCCTAAAACAGCATCAAAAGTCAAGAAAATGAAAGAAGAAGGGAGAGTATTTGTTACTCTCCCCTTTTGTTATTAGGCCGCGTCTGCGTCATCTGTTGAGACTGCATCGGAACCGCGCATCATCCCATCAGCGATAAGGCCGGCATTATTACGAATGGCTGCTTCAATTTGGTTAGCAATTTCTGGATTATCTTTAAGGAACTGACGGGCTGACTCTTTACCCTGGCCAATTCGTTGAGATCCCATGGAATACCAAGACCCAGCTTTATCCACGATGCCCGCCGAAACGCCTAAGTCAATTAATTCACCAGTTTTAGACACACCTTCACCGTACATAATATCAAAATCGACCACCTTAAAGGGAGGCGCCATTTTGTTTTTGACGACTTTAACGCGGGTTTGGTTGCCAGTCACTTCTTCTTTGTCTTTAATCGATCCGACGCGACGAATATCAAGTCGCACAGAGGCATAGAATTTCAAAGCATTACCACCGGTTGTGGTTTCTGGATTGCCAAACATAACCCCAATTTTTTGACGGATTTGGTTAATGAAGATAACCATACAGTTGGTTTTATTGATGGATCCAGCGAGCTTACGTAAGGCTTGGCTCATCAAACGGGCTTGTAGACCCATGTGGGAATCCCCCATGTCGCCTTCCAATTCAGCTTTGGGAACAAGGGCGGCAACCGAGTCAATAATCAGGACATCAATCGCGCCGCTGCGAACCAATGTATCAGCAATTTCTAGAGCTTGCTCACCGGTATCCGGTTGCGAAATGATTAAATTATCAATATTGACGCCAAGTTTACGAGCATAGGATGGATCTAAAGCATGTTCGGCATCCACGAAAGCACATGTGCCACCAACTTTTTGAGCTTCAGCCACGGCATGCAACGCGAGTGTCGTTTTACCGGATGATTCTGGTCCGTAGATTTCGATAATACGGCCGCGCGGCAATCCGCCGATACCCAGGGCAATATCGAGCCCCAATGATCCAGAAGATAGCACTTCAATTTCAACAGTTTCCCGTTGTCCCAAGCGCATAACAGATCCCTTGCCAAAAGCACGCTCAATCTGAGCTAAAGCAGCATCAAGGGCTTTTCCTTTATCGGTTGTTGACATGTTTTTCTCCTTCTTAACAATTAAATTGTCAAC
Organism: Candidatus Paracaedibacter acanthamoebae; assembly: GCF_000742835.1. GTDB lineage: Bacteria > Pseudomonadota > Alphaproteobacteria > Paracaedibacterales > Paracaedibacteraceae > Paracaedibacter > Paracaedibacter acanthamoebae. The sequence continues at coordinate 2,146,382 of NZ_CP008941.1, forward strand.
TTTCAATAGATTATGCCATACCTGGGGCCCACTGCACAGGGGTTTATGCACCCTGTACCGTTATTTCTTTACTCTGATCGGCAATACTTTCTAATTAGCTGAAAAAGATAATTATTCCATAAAATGGTCGAGGCAAAATTGAGTATACCGCCTTGAATCCATAATGGCGAGGTGAATTCTTGTTCAGTGTGTCTGTGAAAATTTTGCACCCCAAACTGTTTACGTAAATCATTGCGTCGGACAATTTTTATTCCTTCAGGGAATTGAGCGACCAAGGGACTTAAGAGAGATTGATCATGTTGATGATACTCAAAATTAGCCTCTTGGAGCGTTGGATTAAAGGGGATGTCTGTTAGGGCATCGACTTTTTGACAACTCTCGAGCCAGCGTTGAACAAAGGCTCGGGTTTTGGAAGTATTTCTAAGGACAATAAAAAATCCCCATATATTCTCAGCATTGAGAATTGACTCTGTGAGAGGAAAATCAAAGGCAGCGTGAGCTTCCTTTTTCAGATGATTTCTTAAAGGCGTTGATTTACCGTGCGTTAGGACAAGCGTATCATGCTCTTTCATGCTTGCCACAATAGCATCAATTGGTTGCTTGAAGATTAACCCAGAATCGGCATAGATGATCAAGGCGCCCTCGGGTAAATCCCGCATGGTTTTCAAAATAAAATAAGGTTTCCACAGCCAATAGCCCGCGCCTCGCTTTTGCTGGAGAATATGTTTGTTTTGTTGATAAAAATCTTCATCAATATCTCGGCGGTGGTAGCTATATATACGATCAAATCCTTTATCAGCAGCACTCATGTTAAGAGAATTCTGGTTTTTATAAAAAACCTGAGGACCATCCGCATAAGAGATAAGAACGCTAGGGTGTTGCTGATTTCTTTCAGTGTTAAAGGCATCAGGGATCAGCACAGGGCTTAACGGGGCCATAGACGCATCTATTTTAAACAGAACTATATAAGCCGGAATTAAAAGGATTAACAAAAAGGTATAGAGAAGGGTAGAGCGAAAATTTTTTTTAAGCATGAGGATGATCTTGTCAAATTATAGTTAGGTCAGATTAAACAATCCCCCGCAAATTGTCTATGGGGGGCAGCTCTTAGAGGTCCTATTTTTATTCTAAGGTCAGCACTTCTTTCACCTTTGAGGCTAAATCTTTTAAAGTATATGGTTTTGGTAAGAAATGAATATCGGCATCATCATCTAAATTCTTGCGGAACGTATCTTCCGTATAACCAGAAATAAAGATAGTTTTTGCGTCGGGGTAAATATCCCTTACTTTTTTGTTCAGGGTAGGACCGTCCATCTTTGGCATGACAACGTCCGTAATTAAAACATCAAATTTTTCACCTTTTGTAACCATATTTAAAGCTGCCTCACCATTGTTGGCTTCAAGAACGGTGTATCCCTTTTCCCGAAGAGCGCGCGCACTAAACATGCGGACAGCATCTTCGTCTTCGACGAGCAGAATTCGCCCACCCCCGGTTAAGTCTTGGATATTATGATCCGCTTTTGAAGCTTCTATTTCCAGGGAACCGACATAACGCGGTAATAAGATTTTAAAGGTTGTGCCCTGACCGACGCTGCTTTCCACTTGAACAAAACCGCCTGTTTGCTTGACGATTCCATAGACAGTGGACAGACCTAAACCTGTACCCTCCCCAACTTCCTTCGTTGAGAAAAACGGTTCAAAAATATAGTCTAGATGTTCAGGAGCAATTCCCGTCCCCGTATCAATGACATCAATAGCGATGTAATCACCCTTTGGGATCACATCATGACCATAGCGTTGTTGCTTGGTATAGTGAACGTTAGAGGTTCGCAGCGTCAACGTGCCGCCCGCTTTCATGGCATCCCGGGCGTTCACCACCAAATTGATGATGACTTGTTCCAATTGACCGACGTCGGCTTTCACGAACCATAAATCCCGCGCATGAACCATTTTTAGATCAATGCCGGCACCGATCAAACGCCGTAAGAGGCTAGAAAGTTCCCCTAAATTATCGGTTATATTGACGACTTTTGGTTGCAAGGTCTGTTGACGGGAAAATGCTAATAATTGACGAACTAAATTAGCCGCACGGTTAGCATTTTGCTTAACTTGAACCACATCATTATAGGACGGATCATTTGGCAGATACCGTTGCAATAGCAAATCACAATAGCCAATCATTGCCGTTAAAAGATTGTTAAAGTCATGGGCAATACCACCGGCTAACTGCCCCACAGCTTGCATTTTTTGCGATTGAATAAATTGTCCCTGCAGCCGTTTTTGTTCGGAAATATCAATAAATTGCAGCATAATTTCTGCTGTTCCACCTTTAGCCATGGTTTTGGACGGATAAGCTGTGGTTTGCAGACGATCTCCTTCGAATCGAACCTCAAAGGGTGAAATCATCGTTCGTTGGTCAAAGGATTTTTTAAGACGTTCAGTCACATCGGCGCGGTGAGAAGAGATCACCAGATCTTGAAATTTACCGCGCGGATTCAGCTCCCCCAGCATGGTGGTGAAGGCTGGATTACACGAGGTAATATCGCCATATTGGTTGACCATGACGGCCGGAATTGCTGCATCCAAATAGCTACTATCTTGGATAAGTTCAGCCCCCGTCAATCCTGTTACGTTATCGAGACGGCAGAGAATTGACGGACGATTTTTGGTTTGTGTATCCTCATCGGGTTTAAATAATAAGGCCTTAAAGCTGGGGCCAGCCTTATTAAAGACACGGACCATCCCCCGATAAGATTCGGCGTCTTTGATGAGGTCGCTGACAGGACGACCAATAATTTCATCTCGAGGTAGCTCAAGCCACTGACACAGAGTTGAATTAACGCCCAAGATAATTCCTTGCTTACTGCTATAAAATATACCAAAGGGGGCGCGATCAACAAACGTCTGCAATTGATTAAACTGTTGGCGTAATTGGTAATAAGGATCAAAATGGGCTGTCACGTCGCGCAATATGCTGACAAAACTGTTTTTTTCAAAAGGATAAAGGCTAAAGAGGAACCATTTGTGATCAACGCCTAGGCCATTGCCGCCGCCATGGAATAATAATTCACCGCGCTGGCGTTTATCGATCATTTCTTTAAGTTTATCAGCGGCGGCGGGGTCGGCGACACGATTAAGCAGTTTACGCGTGAATTCTGTGAGAGTTGGATAGGCATTGGGATGGGTAGACCAAACGACCTTATTGTCACCATTAAAGGTGATGGATTCAATATTGGGGGCCAATGCATTGATGGCTGCTTGTAAATGACCTGTATTTGATAAAAGGTCACGGCTTTGATAGACAACGCGGATCCAATAGATAAGACCTATAAATGAAATACTGCCAATAATGAGTAAACTAATGGCTTCATTCCAATCTTGAATGGTCAGACTCAAATAACCAAAGGCCACCGACCATACTCCTGCTAGCAGTGCAATTGCGATTGAAATTAGCAAGCGTCCCATTTAACCCTCTCCTTATAGCCCAACCCATATTGATACATTTCCTGTGTGCCCTTTCAAAGCTTGAAAGGGGGCATCCAAAATGTCCCCCCAATCTATATATATTTATAGGGGCTGGGTTATAAAAACTTAAAACTCTGTTTCTATGGTAGCCTAAGTTATTGAAAAAAACAGATAGAAAATAGAGGGGCAACATAAATCGTTAGAGGGAGGGTGCCGTCTGACTATCGTGGGATGATTAACGGATCCCTCGCTCTTCTCTTATGAATTGTTTGGGTTAAAGACCCGTAATCGATGACCATCGGGATCTAAAACCACGCATGTATAACCAAAGTCCATCCGTGTGGGTTTCTGAGCGGCCCTGCACCCCCGCTGTGTCCATTTCAGAGGTTGCATGAACTTGCTTCTTCGTCAGTGACTGAGAAGGCGATCTCGCCACCGCCACCCATTAAAAGGGCTGTAGGGGAGGCAGTATGTTTTGACCATAAACCCAGCATGATCCCAGAGGCTAATGTAAATGAAACAAAAGTTGGATGAGAATCTGTTGGGGCTGTTTCTAGTAAATCTGCATAAAGAGAAGCACTTTCAAGAGGATTATCGACATATAGAATAATAAGGTTAGGATTAATCATAACAATCTCCCAAAATATATTAACAGTCGCAAGGATCGACGGTCGATCCTTACCTTCCTTTACTTTACGTAGATGTGATGACAATTCCTGTCAGTAGACTTATAGGGGAGGAGGGGATATACCTTCTATGTGTCTCCATTCTTTCAGAAGAGCATGTCGGTTTTTTGGATAACGTGTATGGGTGAGAGAGAAACTAAGGATACGATCTTAGCGAAAATGCCTAAAGGCTTGCCGTAATTCACACCAAGCCACAAGAAGGTAGACTTGATTAAAAAAAGCAAGCGCAAAGGGCCAAATCGTTCTGACAGATTTTTCTTCTTTAAGATCATAATACATCATCTCCACTTTACACTGCTTGCGAATTGCTTGACGCAGGAGGGGGAGATCGACTTTATCGGATTTAATAGCATCACTCGGGCCAATTAATAAAGAAGAAGTCTCTACCGCATCCCGCAGCTCTAGTGGTAAAACCGCTGCAACTTTAGCAAGAGCATTATAAGCTGCCTTACAAGGGGGGTATCCCCTCGCTTGCTGACCCAGTGCATGCCTAAGACTAAAGCCTCAACTTCTTCTTCCGAGAACATTAAGGGAGGCAACATATAGCCCGGTTGCAGAATATAACCTATGCCCGACTCACCTTTAATCGGCGCCCCTTGTTCTTGCAGTGTTCTGATATAACGGTAAAGGGTACGAAGACTTATACCTAACTGGGAAGCTAAAAGGCTTCCTTTAACAGGGCGTTTGTGCTGGCGTAAAAGCTGGAGTAAATCCAGAAGGCGATGAGTCCGAGCCATAGAATTAAACCATTTTAATTTTTAAGTCAGGAGTTCTTTGGCTTCCTGGTCGCTCAACCATCGTAGATTATTAAGTAAATGCTTATATTGCATCTCAACTATTTTCTCATCTAACGATCCCTCTACCGAATATGCTTTCCTAAAATGAAAGCCACGATAATTAATATGTCGTACTTTAGTTGCTTTATGTACGGACTGTAAATGTTCAATTTTATCATCAATAAAGATAATAAGATCAGGCTTAAAGCTAATGAGATCTAAGAAAGCTCCCAGGGCTTCCCCCTTCGGATAATTTGTACTGAAAATAACCCCTTCCTGAAAAACAGGATAAGAATAGGGTTGCGCAGGCAGTTGATCGAGAACAATTCTTTGCTGCTGCGGGAATGAAATATCAAAGATAAAACCAAGCTCTTTAAGTTGATTACACCGCCAGTCTTCTAATTTTTCGATTTCACCCCTTTGGCCAACATCACAAGCCGTCAGCGCAATAAACTTTCTATTCTTTGCCAATAATTGAGAAAAAAGGAACGGGAGGCCTTCATCCATCAATTGCACTTTGGCTTGTTGTAGGGTAATACTTATTAATTTTTCACGTAAATCTTTTGGCAAAGGATCGATCAATAAATTGTATAATTTTAAGGCAATATCTCTTCCCACAGGCCAAAAAACGCGATCTTGGGGAATAAGAAGAACATAATCGACATCAAATATAAACAGCGTGTCTGGCGTGGAATCCTCCACTAAAGAATTAAGGGAAGAAAAATCATGAATGATAGGATACATTTTTTTATTCTTTCGCTTTCTAAAAAGCAATTTCTTTAGCCTTCTCTATTAAAGATTTAAATTTTTTATAAAAAATACGTTCGTCCGTTGGAGGTCGTTCTATATGGTTCATCGCTTTATAATGAATTCCTATAAAGCGCATGTTGGGGAAAGAGTAGTGAATGGCCTTGGACACAGCTCCAAGATTTTCCCATTTATCATCAATTAGAATAATTAAAGAAGGGGCAAATTTCATTGCTTTTAAAACGGAGTAGATAAGGTCCCCTTTTGAGAGTTGATGTCCACAATACACAATACCTTTTTCAATACCGGGGTGGTCATTACCAAAATCTTCTAAATTTTCAAACAAGATCGCCCCAGGAAACGCTGGAGAAAAGTCAATTCCCAATCGACTCAGCTCTCCATAACGCCAGTTGGGAAAGCTGGATAAAACTGATTTAATCGGTCCTGTTTTAGCGGCTGTGAAAGCCAGAATTTTGATTCCTTTTGCTTGCAAGGCGCTGATAATGGTTGGCCAATCCTTTTCCACCAATTGGGAAGAACTTTCCATCACCATGAGATGCTTAAAAATACGAGTTTGATTCGGTGTTAAATCATTTACCAGACTGTTATAAATTTTTTTATGGTTTTGTATGGCATGGCGTCTTAAATAAGGATCAGAAGGCATCGTTAAGGTCGAGTCAACGTCAATAAATATAAGAGAGTCTTTATTGGCTTGAGCTAAATAATTTTTAGTCTCATTAATAGAATTAACGGTTACAAAAGAATGGCGCGCTTCGGTGGCCAAAGATAAAGAACAAACCATCATAAAAGCTCCCCACCTTATCCTGAAGTAACCGTAAATTAATCGATTTATTAAATGTTTCATTTGACGTCGTGAAAAAATTTATTTTTGAAATTAATGTGCTTCATTTTATTAAGCCATCGGGCGCTTTCTTCTAGGAAAGAGGAACCATCCTTTAATCCTTCAAGGTTTTCAAAATAGCGTATAGCCCAATTAAATCCTAAGCATAAAACGGCTAAGATTAACCATATTCCATAATAGCTCATCGCTTGGGTCAAATAAACAAATCCAAATGAAGTCACGAGGTAGATGATCATTCTTGAAAAAGCATAGATAAGGCTCGTGCTTGTAAATCGTTTTAGAGTGGGAAAATGATTCATCATAAGACCAGCTGCCGGCACATCCATAATGCCAAACACCATTATCAGGAACTGAAACATCAATAATTGCGACGGAGAATGAATAATACTTAACCAATAAGGGTATAAAAGAACGATCGGCCAAAATATTAATAACCTGAATTTAAGGATGCGTAAGGGGTTGATTTTATAGCTTAAAAGAGAGTAGACCAAAAAACTGAGACATTGAGCAACAGAAAGAATAAAATTGTGCTGAATAACCTGTTCCGACGTATAATGATAAGTTGTTTTTAAAACATTTCCGAAATGGATATAAGCCAGATAAAAACACGCCGGATAACCGCAAGAAATTAAAAAGTAGGCCATAAAGGTTGAGGTATTAATTTTATCAGAGGAGGAAGAGGCTGATGATAAATTTTTAGCTGTCGGGTGCGCTTTACGTTTTTTTTGCAGTCTCTTCGTTCTTAAAAATTCGGATGTTTCTTGTAGTTGAGTGCGGGCAATAAGACCGATTGAGGAAATAGCGGCACCAATCCAAAAAGCCATTCGCCAATTAATTTCCAACTTTAAGAGCATAATGGCTAAACCAAGCGCAATCATTCCCCCCAAAGACGCCGAAAATGATGTCAGAGAAACGACAAGATATCGTAAAGGGGGTTTTGTTACCTCTGTTAAATAAATTTCCGCCCCAATAATCTCTCCTTGGCAGGATAATCCCTGAAGGATTCGACAGATCGTAACCCCCCACGATGCTGTAATTCCGATTTGAGCATAGGTGGGCAAGGTTGCCATAATCATACACGAAATTCCCATCATGATCGTCGTCATAATAACTGTTGTCTTCCTACCCATATAATCGCCAATAAAGCCGAATATAAGAGCCCCTACCGGCCGTAAAACATATGTGGAACAAAAAGCAAAGGCAGAAAGGAGAGCGGTTGTATGAGGATCTACTTTCGGAAAAAAGAGCTCGTTCAATAAAACAGCCATATGGACATACAGCATCAGATCAAAATATTCCAGAAAGGTCCCGACCTGCAAAAGACCGACCGCATCATTCTTGTTGTGTTTAAGACTCGAGAGGAGACGCATACACCATACCTTGAGAATTAAAGGTCTTCACCCTTTCATAAATTTTTCTCTTTCCTGTAATCTATGAGAAAAAATCTTTTTTTTCACGAGGGGGCTCCAAAAATTATGGAGGGAAGGGACTTTTCCATCTTAGAGGGAAGGATGATTGAGCTCTTAAGAAAAAGAAGATATTCTTGGTAAGAGATAAGGATTTTCGGACATAACAATGACATACAATAAATTTATTATAACAAATTTTAGCCCAGCGCTGACTATTAGCGCAGATACGCTTGTTATTGCTTGCCCCACCATGATTCATAATTATGGTCTGCCTTATTATCTAGAAGGATTTAATCAATTGGTTAGCCGCTATCCATCTTTTAATCTCAAGCTTGCAATTCCTTGCCAGGACAATATAGGTCTTGCTTTAAAAGCGTTAGAGGCTGGGGTGAAAGTTATATATTTTGACGCACATTCTCCAGCCTGGTTGCAACTGATTGCTACCGCTACCACTTATGGGGCTGAGCTTATTAATCAAGAGGATTTAGATGGTTGAATGGATTACAGCTCCAGGCTTAGTCTCTTATCCTGAGGCGATTTCCTTTATGGAAAATCGAATTCAACATATCCACCAGGGTGGCTCAGAATGTATTTGGTTATTGGAACACCCTCCTCTTTATACGGCAGGAACCAGTGCAAAAGCATTAGATTTAGTGGATTCGGATCGATTCCCTGTTTTTGAAACCGGGCGGGGTGGGCAATTTACCTATCATGGGCCAGGACAGCGGGTTGTCTATGTGATGTTAGATCTCAATCGACGTGTTCCTGATTTACGGCAGTATGTAGCGATGTTGGAAAATTGGGTAATCAAAACCCTTGCTGAATTTGGTATCCAGGGATTTCAACGTCAAGGACGGGTGGGGATTTGGGTTAATACACCAACCGGTGAAGAGAAAATTGCTGCGATTGGAGTACGCGTGTCAAAATGGATTACCTATCACGGTCTAGCGATTAATGTTAATCCCGATTTAGAGCATTTTTCTGGCATTGTTCCATGTGGTTTGCCCCACTTTGGCGTGACTTCCTTTCATAAACTGGGTAAACCCATCACAATGATTGAGCTTGACCAAGCCCTAATTCAGGTATGGGAAAAGCTATAGGATTGACGCCCAAAAATTAGAACTGTGCCATAACGTCAGTCAGAAGCTTGATGTCATCAACTGTATGTTTAGCCTGTAAAGCAAGCCTTAACCGACTGGTATGAGGGGGAACCGTGGGAGGACGAATCAGCGAGGTTAAGATTCCACCGTCTATCAGATGGTGCTGAAGCTTGGTGGCTTTCTCGACATCACCTAAGATAAGAGGAATAATATGTGTGGTTGATTGACCTGTATTAAATCCCATCTGAGAGAGATGAGATCGGAGTTGCTGAGCTAAAGCCTGAAGATGCTGACGCTCCTGCTGCAAGGTGGGCAGCAATTTGATAGCCTGATGGTTAGCCGCAATTGTTGCCGGTGGCAAGGCGGTTGAGTAAATGAATCCCGGGGCAAAATTAATCAAAAAATCCTTAAGCTCTTGAGAGCCGGCAAAATAAGCGCCAAATCCGCCCAAGGCTTTGCTGAAGGTCCCCATAACCCCAAAAAGACGATTGGCATAGGCTGAACTGAGACCGCTTCCGTTATCCCCTAAAACTCCTGTGGCATGGGCTTCGTCCACATAGACATAAGCGCCGACTGTTTCGGCCAAATCACAAATTATTCCTAAATCGGCTACATCCCCGTCCATACCAAATACAGATTCTGTCAGAATAAAATGAGGATGACCGGGTACAGCGTGTTTTTTAATGAGGGAATGCAGGTGATCATAATCCACATGATGATAGCGATGCTGACGTGCACCTGCTAACTGGCAGCCTTGGTGTATACTGGCATGATTAAGCCGATCAGAAAAAACTATGGGTGTTTTGTCGTAGTATTGATTAGATAATAAGGTTCCCAGGATGGTTAGATTGGCTTGAAAGCCAGTATTAAAAACAAGGGCTGCTTGCTGGTCTTTCAGCTGAGCTAACTCAATCTCTAAATCTTCAAGAGGTTTAGAATTGCCACTCAGTAAGCGAGCGCCTGTCGCGCCTGTCCCATAGGAGTCTAAGGCAGCCTTAGCGGCCTGGATAACGGCAGGATGGGATGATAAGGCTAAATAGTCATTACTGGTAAAATCTAAGCTGCAGCCGTGGCGGAGTTTTAAATCTCGTTTTGTTCCAGCCTTGACTTTTTCTGCAAGCGCTTTTTGAAAAGGGGAAACCATAATCTTACCCCAAAATTTCCTTTAGAAAGGCGTTCACATAGACTGTTGTTCGATTATCCAAGGATGCGTTAAAGACAGTGCCAAAGTGGGGGTCATTGGGAACTTCGGGGTTGGTAAATGCATGATAACCGAGGCCATAAATGATCATTTGCCAATCGACCTCAGCATTTTGTAATTCCTGTTGAAAAGCGTGAACATCCTGGGCAGGTACCATGGGATCTTTTTGACCGTGCAAGGTTAAAAGCTTAGCCCCATAGAGCGAAGGCAATTTATAATCCGGTTTGCTATATAACCCATGAATGCTGATGCCGGCACAAACGCCTAAATTGTTACGGACTGTATCAAGAGCGCATAAACCGCCAAAACAATACCCCATCACGACAATTTTCTGATCATCAATGGTGGGATCTTGCTTTAGATGGTTAATAATGGTGGTAATTCTGTTCTTTAGAAATTGACGATCTTCTATAAAAGGTCTCATCAACGCTGAGCATTCAGCCTTTGTTTCGCCCGTTTTACCATCGCCATACAGATCGACTGCGATACCAATATACCCCGTTTGGGCCAACAAATTGGCTTTATGCTCGGCGAAATGATTGCGTCCCGACCAAGGGGAAAAAATCAGAACAGCTGGAAGGCGGCCCTGGGGCTTGTCAGGATAACTATAATAGAAATCAAGACGTTGGTTACCATCATAAAGGGGGCGAATTTCGTGAGTTGTTAGCATACGGTTCCTCCATATTCAAACGCTAGTATGTCATATTTTACCCTAAAGATCTAGAAAAGGGGGTCCTTCAGTGATGAAGGATGATATTTTAACCCATAATTGGGGGAGGTTATTTGCAGTTCAATTCACGGCAGTAAAAGGAGTGAAAACTTTAAAACCCATCTATTCTGGGGCGATTCTACTGCCAAATTATAAATCCAGAATTGTTTTAGAGGCGTCGATTGTGTCATGCAGAACAACCCTAGCTTTTTAGGTCATATTTTCGTATAACTAAGACAATATATTTTTTTGTAAGGATAAGCAGTTATGGCTGGTTCAGTAAATAAAGTGACTTTGATTGGTCGGTTAGGTAAAGATCCTGAGGTTCGCAACAGTCCAGATGGATCAAAAATTGTAACTATGTCCGTTGCAACCAGTGAGACGTGGAAAGATCGAGCCAGCGGGGAACGCAAAGAACGTACCGAATGGCACCGGGTCGTTATTTTTAACGAAAAGCTGGGTGAAATTGCCGAACGCTATTTGAAAAAAGGGGGTCAGGTTTATCTTGAAGGTTCTTTACAAACCCGTAAATGGACAGACCCTCAAGGAATAGAAAAATATACAACTGAAGTTGTTATCCAACGCTATCGCGGGGAGTTAACTTTGTTAGAATCTAAAGGGGGATCAGAAGGGTATTCCAATGACTTTGATACCTCACCTTTAGGTTCTGGTGGTGGGAGCAGCGATCCTTTTAGCGTGGCACCAGCGGGTGGATCCAAAGGGTTTGATGATTTAAACGATGATATTCCGTTTTAAGCCGTACCAGGTTCTGTGCCTCTAACTCGACGTACTGACTATTAAGCTTCCATTATTTGGGGAATTGATGCATGACAAATGCCTTACTTGCGACTGATATTAAGCCTGTTGCTATCGACGACGAAATGAAGCGCTCTTACCTCGATTACGCCATGAGCGTGATCGTGTCCCGAGCCTTACCAGATGTGCGTGACGGTTTAAAACCAGTCCACCGGCGTATTTTATATGCCATGAAAGAGGCCAACAATGAATATAACCGACCGTACCGCAAATCAGCCCGTACCGTCGGTGATGTTATGGGTAAATATCACCCCCATGGGAACGCGGCAATTTATGACGCCATGGTGCGTATGGCCCAGGACTTCAGCTTACGTGTCCCCTTAATCGATGGCCAAGGAAACTTTGGGTCCATGGACGGTGACCCAGCGGCAGCTGAGCGTTATACCGAAGCGCGTCTCAGCCGTGCCGCACACGACTTATTAGAAGATATTGATCGGGATACAGTTGACTATCAGCCTAACTATGATGATTCAACGGTTGAGCCTAAAGTTCTTCCAGCTAAATTTCCCAATATTCTTGTCAACGGCGCGAATGGTATTGCTGTGGGTATGGCGACCAATATACCTCCCCACAATTTAGGTGAAGTTATTGACGCCTGTTGTGCCCTTATTGAAAATCCCCACTTAGAAGTTGAAGACCTCATGCAATATATGGCCGGTCCAGACTTCCCCACAGGGGGGATTATTGTTGGTCGGGCTGGTATTTTGGATGCCTTTCGGACCGGTCGTGGCTCTGTCGTTATGCGCGGTAAGACCCATACGGAAACAGTTCGTGGTGAACGGGAAGCCATCATTATTGATGAAATTCCGTATCAAGTGAACAAGGCCCGTTTGGTAGAGCGTATTGCTGAAATCGTCAAAGAAAAGATTGTCGAAGGTATTTCTGATCTGCGTGATGAATCCGACCGTGATGGGGTGCGCGTGGTGATTGAGCTTAAGCGTGATGCCGTGGCCGATGTCGTTTTAAACCAGTTGTATCGCTATACATCATTGCAAACATCCTTTGGCGTGAACATGCTAGCCTTAAACCATGGACGCCCAGAACAAATGTCGATCAAGCAAATTTTGACGGCATTCTTAGCCTTTCGTGAAGAGGTCATTTTACGACGCACTCGATTTGAGCTTGCTAAAGCTCGAGAAAAGGCTCACCTATTTGTTGGGTTGGCCATTGCAGTTGCGAACATTGATCCCATTATTGAATTAATCCGCCAAGCAGTCGACCGCGTCATTGCAAAAGAACAATTAATGGGCCGTGATTGGCCCGTGGGTTCTGTTGGTCCTTTATTAGCCATTGTTGATGAGCCCGGTAGTTTTGTTGAGGGTCAAAATACTTATCGCCTGACAGATGCGCAGGCCCAAGCGATTCTTGATTTACGGTTACACCGTTTAACAGGCTTAGAACGGGAAAAAATTGCTAATGATTTGAATGAATTGGCTACACAAATCAAAGAACTTTTAGACCTTTTAGGGAATCGTCAACGGGTGTTGGCGATCATGCAGGATGAACTGTTGGCTGTAAAAGACCAATTTAAGTCCCCCCGTCGTACAGAAATTGAAGAAGGTGATTCCTCTGTTGATGTGGAAGATCTCATTCAACGGGAAGAAATGGTTGTTACTGTCAGTATGGAAGGATACATTAAGCGCGTTCCCTTAAATACGTACAGGGCTCAACGCCGGGGCGGTAAAGGCCGGTCCGGCATGACCACAAAAGAAGAAGATATTGTCCAAGACGTTTTCGTCGCTAATACACACAACCCCGTCCTGTTCTTTACCACGAAGGGTATCGTCCATAACCTGAAAGTTTATCGCTTGCCGTTGGGCAGTCCTACTTCCAAGGGGCGTCCGATGATCAATATGTTACCGTTGAGTCAGGGTGAAAAGATATCGACAGTTTTGGTTATGCCGGAAGAGAGTGCTGACTGGGATAAGATGCATATCATGTTTGCGACCTCCCATGGCAGTGTGCGCCGTAACAAGTTGAGCGATTTTATGAATATTCGCTCAAACGGTAAAATTGCGATGAAACTTGATGAAACGGAAGAACTCATTGCCGTGAAGACATGTACGGAAAATGACGACGTGATGTTATCGACTTCTTTTGGTAAATGTATCCGCTTTAATGTTGATGAAGTTCGTGTCTTCGTCGGCCGTGATTCTACGGGGGTTCGCGGCATTAAGCTGGCCGAAGGAGACAGTGTCATCTCTATGACTATTTTGGGTCAAGCTAAGGTATCGACTGATGAGCGTGATCTATACTTACGTCAAGCTTCTAAAATGCGTCAACTAGATGACGAAGAGCCCGAAGGTGAAGAAATTACCGTGGAAGGAACCTTAACGCCAGAGCGTTTCAAGGAACTTGCCGAAACGGAACAGTTTATTTTGACCTTGACCGAAAATGGTTTTGGTAAACGTTCTTCTGCTTTTGAATATCGGACGACAGGCCGCGGTGGTGTTGGTGTCGATAGCATCATTGTGAATACTCGTAATGGGGGTGTGGTTGCCTCTTTCCCTGTGCAAGAAAATGATCAAATTATGTTGGTGACGGATGCGGGTAAATTGATTCGTTGCCCCATTCACGATGTGCGTATTGCGGGTCGCCGCACCCAAGGGGTGACGATCTTCCGCGTGGCTGAGGATGAAAGGGTCGTTTCTGTCAGCCATATCCCGGGTGATAAACTCGGAGAAGAAATTGAGGACGACGATATACCTATAGAGATTATCGAATCGATAGAGGGCGCTGAAGCCCCCACAGTCGAGAAAGGTGAACTACCAGAGGCTGCTGAATAATCAATCTTTAAGTCTCATAAGATAAAAACCCGGTTATGGCACCGGGTTTTTTCATGCAGGGACATGAGGTTGGTGGGGGTCTTTAAAAACGACCCATCCTTGGCCAGTATAAAGAAGATGACAATTTCACAAACTACAGTAAACGAACTATAAACATAGTTCGGATAATTGAGCATCAATTGTTGAATAAATAAAAATCCAAACGGCAGAAAACTTAATGAGTGCAATAACCCCCCTATCAATTTAATTTTAAAATTCCCCCTCGGGGAAAATTTTGATAGTGGGCGAAACATTATTTTCTAAAATAAAGAATATAATGATGATTGTTACAAAATAAAAAAGTAAATTGGCAGTTTTATATAATAAATAATATTGACTATTTATTTTTCATCACCATATCTCTCTTGAATAAGAATTTCTGAGCAATCACAGATTACTGTTCATTTTTTCGGTTTCGACTGATAGAGAAACTGAAAAATTAGTTAGGAAAAAATTAGGAGATGATTAATATGAAAAAAATTAGCACAGCACTTTTGGCCGTCATCGCTGTGGGAGCAAGTCATTTATCAGCCCATGATAATATTTATAGTATGCAGGATTTTGCTAAAGGGGGTCGCCTTCATAATCTAGAAAAAGATGCCATCCAAGACTATAAAATTGCTAATCCCACCGTTGATGCAAACCAATTGAGTAAATCCCAAACATTTACTATTTTAGAGGGTGCAAAAACTGAACTCTCTCAAGAAGAATCAGCTTTTTCTTACAAAGATGTGTTGCGGAGTGGGGCGAGCTATCTCACTGGTATTGCTGGGGTGGCAGGTGCTTACTACTTGGGCGTACCTGCTGTTTTTTGGGGTGTTTATAAAGGTACAGTTATTGGCTTAAACGTGATTGGTATTACGGGTTTTACTGCTATGTCAGGCGCAACAAATTTAGCCGTTATGGCCGCCGGATC
Source organism: Candidatus Paracaedibacter acanthamoebae (assembly GCF_000742835.1). Lineage (GTDB taxonomy): Bacteria > Pseudomonadota > Alphaproteobacteria > Paracaedibacterales > Paracaedibacteraceae > Paracaedibacter > Paracaedibacter acanthamoebae. The sequence continues at coordinate 2,161,894 of NZ_CP008941.1, forward strand.
ACCAGTCGTTAAAGCAGCATTGATGGCAGGTTGCGGTGCTGCGGCAACGGCAGGGGCTTCTCTTGTATTTGATGCGGCAGAACTTCTGGGCAAAGCTGCTGTCGGCACCTATAAATTAGTTGGGGAATATTTCTTTGAAGATAAGCCTGTACTAGCTCCTGTAGAATTGTCAAAAGAAGAGTTGCGCCAAAAACGTCTCCAAAAATTTGATCGGAAGGCTGCAGTAGAAGAACCAACGGTCACCCCAAAGGTTGAAACCACCATGGAAAAAACGGCTGAAACAGTTAAGGCTGTTGCTAAAAGTGCATGGTCCTATCTCGGGAATGCTTATACGGCTCTAACTGAAAAGCTAGCCCCAAAGTCAGAACAAGCTGCTGCATAAACGAGGTCCTATAAAAATACTTCAAACCATTCCCCTTGTTGGTAGTGGTTTGAATACTTACCCAGCAAAATTTATACAATCATCTCATAATTTTGCTTTTGCTCTCTGCGTTATAGTTATGGAATTTTTAGACTTGTAAGCATAGTTGTTAATGCTATCTTTATACGAGGAATTAACTTGATACGTATAAGGAGATAACATGTCAAAAACTATGCTAATGCTCTTATTTGCAGGATTTGTTCTAACAGGATGCAACACCGTCGAAGGTGTGGGTAAAGATATTAGGCATGCAGGTGGATCTCTTGAAGAGAATGCTCAGGAACATAAGCCCGCTGAGAGACAGCCTGTCAGAACCAGAACTGTAGTCTATAGATAGAGATTAAAAATCACGGTAAGATGACTTCTGTTTGTCGGGCTTCATAGACGATGAAACAATAATTACCTTGATAGAGTCTTACTGAGCCTCAATCTTAAGCCACTGCCCAAAGGGAGTGGCTTTTTTTATAAGGTTAGTTAAGTAAAATAAGGCTTTTATAAAAACTTACCCATAGGCGTATCTCGCGGGTCGCTTTCATAACCATCGGGGTCATTAAAGGGCATATCCTTATATCCATGCTTTCTATAGAATAATAAGGCTTCTTCCGAACTTTCAATATGCAGGCTGTTATAATTCTTTAATTTTAGCCATTTTTCGATTAAAACTAGAAATTGTGTGCCAAAACCTTGATAGCGAGCTTCTTCGTCGATCACAATAATTCTTAAGGCTGCAAGGCCATCTTTCCAAAGCTGAATATGGGCATAACCAATGATTTTAGTGCCTCTATACATAACTAGATGGACATGCTCAGGGTGATTAAATGTCCAAGTATAGGGATCGTCAATCTGCATCGGATCAAAGAAATAAGTTTGTCTGAACTGTTTGGCTGCTTCCCATTCGGCATAATGCAAACAAAAGTTAAAGGTGATCCCCTTATAGCCAGCTTGATCCAAGACGGACTTAATAAAAATATTTTTTTCCAAGGTATATTTTGGAAATCGACCATTGACGCGCACAAAAGAGGTGGGATCTAGGAGGAGTTTATACTTCAAAACTTGGTAAGCTTGTCGGCTGTCCGGATGATGGCGCATATAGTCACAAAAGCGTAAATTGAGATCGATAAATCCATGTTCAGCTTCAGTAACGTGAAGGTTGACTTTAGAAAAATCGCTATTCTTTGAAAAAAAATACCTTAAAGGAATATTGATTTCATTTTTAAAAATATATCCAACTCCTTGCAACGCTAAGGCAGAGGCCAACTGATCGACCACGCAAAGAATATCAATATCTTCTTTTGCAGCCAGGCCGGGGATAGAGGTTGATCCAATATGATGAATTTCCAAGCAATGATCCCCCAAAACCTCTTTAATCTGGGCAGCCTCTCTCTTAAATTGCTTTGGCCATTCGGGGTTATAGGGGACAACCTCGATATGTTTTATGGAGGTAAGAGTGTCAAGGTCTTGCAAGATATAGGTTATCAATTTCCTAATATCAGCAATTTTACGGGGATGAGTTGAAAGATCTGCCCGAGTGAGGCAATCCAATAAAGAGAGTAAGTTCAGCATGTGGACGCTGAGACGCCAGTTTAAGGGCAAAGTTATCCCTCGGCTGGTAAGCCCTGCAATAAAAGACTCTTTAAATTCTACAATATGATGCGCATAGCGCATCATTGTCGCTACATCCCATAGGATTGACCCAGCAAAAGAAAATTCCCAATCTAGCACAGCAGAAATTTTCCACTTCCCCTCCATGAAATTCACCAAAATATTAGCAGGATCGAAATCCGCATGGACAAGATGACTTTCAGCTTTATCAGGCAATAAGTGGTTGTATTTGTTAAAGTAATGAGTAATTTTAGAAATTACCTCGGCAGTCAGCGTTGATTGAACAATTTTATTTTGTAAGCAGTCTTTCAAAAAATGCGTATAATCAGGAAATTCCGTTTTTTTAGTTACTGTCAACTTTTCATCAAAAAAACCACTGATAGGAAATTTATAAGAAGCAATCTTTGACAACATAACGCCGACTTGATGCATGATTTGACTCATATCATAAGGGGTATTTTCTAATAATAGATTGCGCAAAGGGATACCCGCCATAAATTCTGTTATGGCAAAGTGATATGTTTCCAGCTGGCCGATATAATAAGTTTGCGGAATTGGAACAGTTGGCTTTAAAAGCTCTCCCAATTTTTTCTCTCGGAACGCCGATGTTTTATCTCGCAGATAAATTCGCAACATCAACGGCTTTTCTGAATCGTTAAGCTGGACTTTAATATTAAAATTGACACATCCCCCGTCAAGGGGTTGATAAGAAACAAGTCTGCTGGTCGGATAAGCAAGCGCAACCATTCTTTCAATTATTTCGTGGGATAAGGGGTTTTGGTTCTGGGGTTGCTCCCAATCCGCTTTAAACGTCATAATTCTCTCCGTAAGAGAAAACAAACAGAATTGTTAGTGTGACCGGTACGTTCAAACTCAATAAAATATCCTAATTTTTCATAGAACCCCATAGCATCTTGAAAATTCATGGTTACAAGGTAAGCAAAACTGCATCCCTTTTTACAGCCAAGCTGATGGACTTGATCGAGTAATTGACGCCCAAGGCCACCCTGGCGATGTTGGGGATGGACCCAGAGCTGATCCGTATAAATTGCACCATAGAAAATAGAACCATTGCAGCCAGCAATAATTTGATTCGTTTCATGGCGAATAAAAAAGGCAAAGGTTTCGGCTGCACCAAATTCTGGTGTCTCTTTATTCAGCTTTTGAGTTAGAAAATCAATCTCTGTACTATCCGGTACAGGGGTATAATCTATCTTCATTTTTTAAGACCAATATAAATATCCAGGATAGTGTTCTGGGGGTCTAGGGCTCGATTATCATAGATCTCGAAGTCCGCTACATAGTTGCGCTCTCCCCCCACCTCCCTTGGAGACATAGCCCATATTTTTTGCCAGGCAGAGATACAGATCATCGGCATAGAGCCTGCCTTCGTGGTGAATTTTGTATAATGTTGAGCTGGAATAGTTAGGGCAACCAGGCCGTTGGGAATAGTATCCAAAGAGGTTATCTCTTCCCCCACAAAATAAGTATAATCGCCTGTCACATCGCTTTCGTAGTCGGTATAAACACAATACGTGGTTCCGGGATTTTTACGGTTGACAAGAGTCGCCGGTAAATTTTCACCAAAATATGCCTGGAGAGTAGCCCCAATTTGAGCGGTCGAAGGGTCCATCTCCAAATTATTATTGGTTCGGCAGGTAATGCCGACTAATTTCATTTCATTTAGCTTAATTGCAGTTTGCTTCATTTAACGGGCTGCCTTTCTAAGAGCTTCAAAATTACCGGTTGTAATGGACTGAATGTTGTCTGAAATTTTCTCCATGGGCCAATCCCACCATTGAAGATCTAGCAAGAACTCAATTGCTGTATCATTAAATCTTTGGCGGAGGGGTTGGGCGGGATTACCGCCCACTATGGTATAGGGGGCAACGTCTTTTGTCACCAGAGCATTTGTTCCAATAATCGCGCCATGACCAATTGTGATACCCGGCATAATGGTGGCTGAGTTTCCAATCCAAACATCATTGCCAATAATTGTATCCCCTTTGCTGACCGCCTTCAAAGAAGCGGTCCCCCAGATCTGACCAAAAATTTTGAAAGGATAAGTGGAAATCCCATCCAGGGCATGGTTCGATCCATTCATGATAAAGCGGACGCCAGCTGCAATTTGGCAGAATTTACCAATGATGAGCTTATCTTGTATAAAATCGAAAAGATACAGTACATTGCGTTCAAAGTTATGGATATCCACTGGGTCATCATAATAGGTGTAATCGCAGACAATAATCTGCGGATTTGTGATAATGTTTTTGAGAAAACACGTCCGAGTCATTCCTTCAATAGGGTAGAGACTATTGGGGTTCGAGTAAAGTTGAGAAGGCATAAGACGGTCTCCGTGGATTGAGCAGCGGACTAATAATACTTATCAGGTCGATCAATAGTTTACAATGCTGGCGCTAAGAGAAAAGCCTCTTAGCTTTACTAAGAAAGTAAAAGACATGTCTATATATGATTCAAAAAAGAGGCAATTAAGGAGAGATAAAAAATCAAGCTACTCCATTATTTTCAAAGTTGTTCAATCATCTCATCCGTCGTTACCAGCGATTATTCGTCTTAGTGTTGGTTTCCCAACAGAAGAAAAAATGGCTCAGGTATAAAAAAAGTTATGATCAATTCCATCAGTGTTTAGTCGGCGCTTTTGACGAGCAAGAATTGGTTGGTGTGGTAGGATTTAATTTTATTCTTTCTACCGTAATTATAAGGCATATTAGCGTCCGCGAAAACTATCAACGGAGAAACATAGGACGGTACCTTATTCAGTTTCTTATCCAAAGGTTTTCTCCTCAAAGAGTTGATGTCGAAACAGACGAGGAAGCCCTGGGATTCTATCAATCTTTAAATTTCACCTGTCAGACTTTTCAAAGTCAGATGGCATCCGTTATTCTTGTTCTCTCGATTTATCAAAAAAGTAAAAGTAATCTACAATTCAATAATTTTTAAGGTTTCGTTTTATCAGTTGTTCCGTGGAGGGTAATCGTCAGCCACTGCACAATGTGGGAGCGGTATTCATAAACCCACTCATCGATAGGTTGGTCGTTAATCCTTGTATCCCACTAAATTTAAAGGGGGTGTGGAAGAGAGAATACTTTAAAGGCGTTCTATAATATAATTTATTCTGTTTGGAACAGGCGCTTTTGGCACAGGTATACAATTGAATCCAAATTGTTGATAAACATCACGGTGGATTTTCTCGAATTTTAAAGACTCATCAAAACTAATTTGGCGTGCATCCGTCTTGGTAATAAAGCCAAGATTTTCAATGAAAAAGACATTCCGTTCATAGCATTGAGTTTGTTGAATTCGCTCAATCTCTGTTAAGAGCAAGCGGGAAGGTGGATACTCTAAGTAAAGGGCTAAAGCATAAGTACACAAAGGGGAACGGTCAAAGAACTGCACTGACTTTCCTGAGATGGCGGAGAGAAGGTGGCGTTCTTGTTGCAGGAGGATAATTTTATCAATGAAGGAAGGATCAGTCCAGGGTTCAGGAGTGCCTATTGCTTGTTCCTGAGCAATGATATCTGTGGCTGCTTCCGATATAATGGTGAAGTTGAGATTTTTTAAACTCTCAAGGAGGGTTGTTTTACCGCTTCCCGGCGCACCCGTTAAAATGTAATTTTTCATGGAGATAGTCCTAAAATTATTTGCGGAGAATCTTTTCTTGCATTCATGTATGCTTTATCATAAAAGGATTATGCTATGGTAAATATTTCTTTACGCCCTGCCACAATCACAGATATTCCTGATCTTTTGCCCTTAATTGACCAATTGGGGTATCCGACGACTGAAGAAGAATTGGCGACGCGATTTTCAGAGTTTGTAGCGTTAGAAGGGTATGGGGTGGTGGTTGCTTGTCATCAGAATCGAGTAATAGGTTTCATTGCTTGGTCGTTATCGCGCGTGTTTGTTGCCTCGAAATTGCGCTATCATATCGAAGCTTTGATCATTGATGAAGCCTATCGCGGTCAAGGCATTGGTAAGCACTTAATGACTCATTTCGAAGCTCTGGTTGTGAGCTGCGGTAAACCAGTTCTTATTGACCTAACTTCTGGCTATAGGCGGGCCGCCGAAGGAACGCATGACTTTTACAAAGCTCTGGGCTATAAAAACGAAGGTCCTATGGCGAAACTTTATCTGCGGAAGGAAATTTCATGATGCAGAAATTATGTCAGACAGAAACGATGCGCGATCATATCTATAACCTTACTTGGATCTGCAGCATTTGCTGAAACAAATCAAGTCGAAGAATGTAAAAGTACTATTATATAAATAAATTTTTTTATTATCCTGCACTATACTCATTTTATTATTGTTTTTTACTTTTTTACTGCAATTGTTTATTCAGGTGAGCTTATTAGAAGTCATGGGAAATATCAATAAAATTTGATCTAAATTAGCTCCGGGACTCCCTCTGGCCTTTTTTAGATCCAAAAAATAAAATATTCGATTTGCAAATGGGTCCACTATAAAAATTTAATACATGAATTTTTTTCAATTTTTCAGTATGGTGGGCAAGATTAGTTAAAAAGGAAGACTGTATGAAGCCTGCTGCCCATATTCAATCAGCGATTGAACTCTTATCTGAAATTTATGGATCCTCAACTCCGGCTGATGTTGTCGTTCATGCTTATATGCGTCAACGGCGCTATATTGGTTCGGGCGATCGTCGCCAGATTTTAGAGATTGTGTATGGGATCATGCGGCAGTATTGGTTGCTGGATGGTATGCTCAGCCATTGCTGGGCTAAACCCAGTGAAGATCCTGTTCAGAAAGCCAGACGTCAGGTTCTTACCTATTTAGTAAAAATTAAAGCTGAAGCTTTTATTTCTGAACTTTTTTCAGGTGATGAATATGCTCCCAAACCTTTAAATCAGACCGAACAAGATCTGATGGCTAACCTTGTTTCGCTTGATAATAGAAATTTACCCGAAGCAGCTCAGTTATCGTGTCCTGGTTGGATTTACGATATTTTGAAAGAAACTTATCCGGATCGTTATCGGGATATATTATTTTCTCTCAAAGAGTCAGCCACTGTGGATTTGCGGGTTAACACGCTTAAAGGGTCGCGGGAACAGGTTTTGGCAAAATTGAGGAAGGAAGGCATTGAGTGCCACCCAACACCTTTGTCGCCATGGGGGATTCGGCTAACTCAACGCCAACCCTTAAGACAACATCCATTGTTGCAACACGGCGTTCTGGAAGTGCAGGATGAAGGATCGCAGTTGATTGCCTTGGCTTGTGAGGCGCAACCAGGCATGGCCATTTGGGATTATTGTGCCGGAGCAGCGGGTAAAACCTTAGCCTTGGCGGCTATGATGCACAATAAGGGACGAATTGTCGCGACCGACGTGGTTGAATGGCGTCTTAAAAATGCACCGCAACGCTTGCGACGGGCCGGTGTTCATAATGTGGAAACGCGTCTTCTCGATGACGAATCGGGGAAATGGCTCAAACGCCAAGCTGGCAAATTTGATTGTGTGTTGGTGGACGCGCCATGCTCCGGCTCAGGAACTTGGCGTCGCAACCCGGAATTGCGCTGGCGGATGACTGAAAAAGGATTCCAAGAATTGTTACAAAAACAACAAGAAATCCTTAAGAAAGCATCATCTTTAGTAAAACCAGGCGGCCGTTTGGTTTATGCAACGTGCTCTTTATTAAAACCAGAGAATAGCGGACAAGTCATAGACTTTTTGAATCAAAATCCAGATTTCAAATTAAATCCTCTTTCCTTTGAATTTGCTAAAGATGGTGTTTTAGAGCTTAATCCCGTCGATCATCAAACTGATGGTTTTTTTGCGGCCGTTATGGTGAGAAACAAGAATTAGTCTTTGTCGGCGGCGGCGTCGGTACTATGTAGCTTTTTCCAACCAAAATAACCGATCCCGATGACCAGCGCTAGCAGTCCTGCAGAAACAAGGAATATATAATGCTCAACGAGGGAAAAGTCGATCGCATCAATGACCTTTCCTAGAAGATAGCCGCCGGTACAGCTGACAGATGTCCAAACAAGGGCAGAAATAAAATTGAGAGGGATAAAACGTTGAGGAGAAATCCCTCCTGCTCCAATTACCACCGGACTAATGATTCGAATTCCGTAAATAAAGCGAAAGCTTAGGATATACCAGATATCCCAGCGCTTGAGAAGGCGAAAAGCCTTTTCAGAGGGCGCTTTCAGTTTAGGAAAGCGTTCAAGGATTCGATGGCCATAAAGTCGTCCGACATAATATAATCCTTGATCAGCAACCAATGTCCCCAGAAACGCAATGGCAACAATTTTGGCAATGGACAAATATCCCATATAAGCCATGACGCAAGCTGTTAAAATAACACTTTCACCTTCGATCATGGATCCAAGAAGAACCGCGAGATATCCCCACTCTTTAACAATTTCGATAAAGTGTTCCAATTAATTTTCCTTTTCAATATATCCCATTTATGGAGGTTAAACTCATAAAAATCAAGGAAAAGCATGGATAATTTTTAAAACCAAACAGATAAAAAACAAAAAATAGGGATAAAAATTTTGGTATTGTTACCTTAATTATGAAAAAAGAAAATGAAAATTAAAGTTAGTACAAACTTGCAAAGCTGCTTTATTTAATTCTATATCCTGCTTGGGCTATTGTACGATTTTATGGAATACAAAGCACCATTATCCTCTCCCTTTAAAGTCCTACACTTGTGAGACAGTCTTTAGGGATTTTCCTTTACACACTTTTCGATTTGCTCCAACCGAGCTTGAGCAGGCACCAAAAGTTCAAGATAAAAATCAAATGATGGAGAAAAATAACGGGTGCTTTTAAGATAAGCCAAGAGAAATATCCGCTTATAGTGTCTTCATATCAATAACAAAACGATACGTAACATCCCCTTTAATCATTCGCTCATAAGCTGTCTCAATATAATTCATGGGGATGACTTCCACATCTGCCATAATCTTATGGCTTGCACAATAATTTAGCATTTCTTGGGTTTCTTGGATGCCACCAATAAGAGATCCGGCGATTTTACGGCGGTTAATAATTAAACTATGATGGTCTAATTCAACCGGTTGATCGGGCGCTCCCAAAACAATCATTACTCCCTCTCGCTTTAAAAGGTTTAAATAGGCGTTGGTATCATGGGCGGCTGCAATAACATTTACAATAAAATCAAACTGTTTCGCATTTTTAACAAAGGCATCGGGCTCAGAGGTTAAGACAAAGTGATGGGCGCCTAATTTCTTAGCATCTGCTTCTTTGTGTTTGGATCGACTTAGCACGGTAACGTCTGCACCCATGGAGACTGCAAGTTTAACAGCCATATGGCCTAATCCCCCTAATCCCATAACGGCAACTTTATGCCCCTTACCCACTTTCCAATGGCGCAACGGAGAATAGGTTGTAATGCCGGCACATAAAAGGGGGGCAACGCGCGAGAGATCGGGAAATTCAGGAACTTTCAACGTATAATTTTCATCCACAACAATGAGTTTTGAATAACCGCCATAGGTCGGTGTTTTCATATCATGTTCTAAGCTATTATAAGTTTGGACCAAATGTTTTTCACAATATTGCTCTAAACCTTCTTCACAACTGTGGCAAGTGCGGCAACTGTCAACAAAGCACCCCACTCCGGCCGTATCACCCACTTTAAATTTTTTAACCTTCGATCCCACCCTTGTAACCGTACCAACAATTTCATGTCCAGGAACCATGGGATACCGTGATCCGCCCCATTCATTACGGACTTGGTGAATATCCGAATGGCAAACGCCGCTATAAAGGATATCAATTTCCACATCATGTTCACCGGGTTCTCGGCGATCGAAAGTAAAAGGTGAAAAAGGTGACGTCGCATTATTAACTGCATAACCTGTGGTTTTTGCCATGCAGGGATCTCCATCTTGCTGTTTAATCATCTTAGTTAGTATGTCATTTAATTCTTAAAAAATACTTAAATAAGGGACCTTCCCTTCTAAATAATCATCCTCAAGGTTGAAATGTAAAAGATTTAGGCCTATTTTAAGAGGTGAAAAGGATTGAAATTATGCTGCTACCTGTACTGAAAGAACCAGATCCTCGCCTTAGGATTAAGGCGAAGTCTATCGAGAAAGTGGATGATGAAATTCGTCAATTGATGGATGATATGCTTGAGACCATGTACCATGATGATGGTATTGGCTTGGCTGCCACCCAAATTGGATCTGATAAACGGGTCATCGTTATTGACTTAAATTCTGGGACAGAGGAAAAACCCGAGGTTTTTTATATGGCAAATCCAGAAATTTTATGGCGGTCCGAAGAGAAATCGAGTTTGCAAGAAGGATGCTTGTCGGTTCCGGAAACCCGCGCAGAAATAAGTCGACCAGCTCGCATCAAGATTCGATATCTGGACCGAAATAATAAGCAAATTGAAATGGATGCCAATGGAATATTTGCCACGTGTGTTCAACATGAAATTGATCATTTAAATGGTGTCCTATTTATTGATTACCTCTCGCGTTTGAAACAGGACCTGATTCAGAAAAAATTAAAAAACTTAAAAAGTTTCATCCTCTATGACAAAGCCAAAGCTAATTTTTATGGGTACGCCGTCTTTTGCAGTCGGGGCCCTTCGCGCCATTGTTGAAGCGGGTTACTCAGTGGTAGCCGTTTATTCTCAACCGCCCCGTCCCGCGGGCCGTGGCCATCATGTGACCCGTTCGCCCGTCCATGAGTATGCCGACAGTGTTGGGATTCCGGTTTATACCCCTAAAAGCTTACGCAATGCGGAAGCCCAAGCCATATTTCAGGCGCATGGCGCAGATTTAGCAATTGTGGCCGCGTACGGGTTAATCTTACCCAAAGAGATTTTGGAAGCTCCTAAACGGGGCTGTATTAATATTCATGCCTCCTTATTGCCTCGATGGCGGGGGGCCGCGCCAATTCAGCGAGCTATCATGGCCGGCGACTCCCAAACGGGTATTACCATCATGCAAATGGATGAAGGACTGGATACCGGTGATATGTTGCGGATGGAAGCTATCCCTATTACCGCTGAAACCACAGCGACGACCTTGCATGATAAATTGGCAGAATTGGGTAGTCACCTCATTGTTGAAACAATTCCTCAATTGTTGGAAGGCACTCTCATCCCTGTTGCTCAACCAGAAGAGGGTGTGACCTACGCTGCTAAGCTGAGTAAATCCGAAAGTCAGATTGATTGGCATCGATCAGCCATAGAAATTCAACGCAAGATCAGCGCCCTTTGTCCATGGCCTGGTGTTTATTTTATTCATAATGATACTGTGTTAAAGGTTGCTGCCGCCGAGGTTGTTTCTTCTCATCCAGCTCAGCCAGGTCTAGTTATGGAGAGCCTGACAATTGCGTGTGGTGAAAATGCTCTGAAAGTAACATCGGTGCAAAAGGCAGGTGGCAGATGGCTATCGGCAGATGAATTTTTACGGGGGTATGACCTCCCCCTCGGAACGATCCTTCCATGCCCCGCTATAAATTAACAATTGAATATGATGGTCGGCCATTTTGTGGCTGGCAGCTTCAACCCCAAGTACCCACCGTGCAAGGATTCCTCCAACACGCTATTAAAAAATTTAGTGGGTTGGATGTCGTGGTTGAGGGAGCAGGACGTACTGACGCTGGTGTTCACGCTCTCGGCCAGGTTGCCCATGTAGATTTATCTCGCCAGGATACACCTTACAGGGTTCAACGGGGGCTTAATTTTTTCTTAGATGAGTGTGGGATCTCGGTTGTTGACGTCGAAGAGGTGGATCCCACTTTTCATGCTCGGTTTTCTGCCAAGCGGCGACAGTATGTTTACCGTATTATCAATCGACGTGCCCCCTTGGCTGTTGAGAAAGGGTTAGCATGGCAGGTACCCATGCTTTTAGATGTAGAAAAAATGGTTAAAGGCGCCTCTATGCTGGTTGGGGTGCATGATTTTACTTCTTTTCGCTCTATCAATTGCCAAGCGCCGAACCCTATTCGGTTGTTAGATCGTTTTGATTTGGAACAAAATGGTCCTGAAATTACAGGAATCATTGAGTCCAGGGCTTTTTTACACAACCAAGTGCGGATCATGATGGGAACCTTAAAAATGATTGGTGAAGGACGGTGGACACTGAAAGATCTGCAGAATGCTTTGGAAGCAAAAGATAGAACCCAAGGTGGCGTTACAGCACCCCCCCATGGGCTCTATTTTTCAAAAGTTTTTTATTAGGTTTCTGTTTATTGAAAAGATTTTAGTGAGATTTATAGAGAGTCTCATAACGAATGGCTCAACGGCATTTTCATAATGTTTTTTATGCATATAAAATTGTCTTTACCTTTGCCCACTGACTCACAAAGCCTAATAGCAAACAAAAAACAGTTAACCAATAACAATAAGCAGGAGGTTAAATTTTCTTAACCCTTTAAAAGTAATATAAATAGAAGTAGAGCATATCAGCAAAAGCTTATCCTCATTAACCATATAAGGTGCTTGATGAAATTGTAGAGTATAATATCGATACCTTTATGTCTAATAAGAGGACAAGTATTTGTTTTTTCTTTAAAACTTGACAGAAATTAGTATTGATAGGGTGCTTTTAATAACATTAGAACCTCTTCTTAATTTAATCCTCCATCTTCCTACCTTCCCTATTAACTGGAGGGGGAGTATTCTTTCCTACTGGTAAGATTTCTGTAAAATAGTATTTTATTAGTTCTTCTAATTCTATTTTATCAATAAACGTAGATTTACTCTTTTTTTTACCTTCAGTTTTTTTAACCGTAGATTTATCCTTTTTTCTATCTTCAGTTTTTTTAAAAATTAATTTTATTTTTTTACTATTTTCCTTAATTGTGACCTCGTTGCTTTTAAGATATTCAATTACCCTATTAACAAAGTATGCTCGTACTCTTTTAAAGTTTTGGCCTGAGATAGATTCTAATTTATTAATTAGCGTTTGCTGTTGTTGGATGTCCGGAGAGTCCTTATTGCCATCTAAAAGAGAACTCATAAAATTAATTATAAATATTTTTTTATTTTCATGGACATCTTTTAACTTTTCATTATAATTAATCTGGCTCTCTTCTTCTAATTCTTCCTTGGAAGTCGGAAACCTGCCATTTGCGGCTTTACTAAGCCATTTGGTAAGTTTCTGTGCTTTATCAGCAGCACAGGCTCCTCCGTTAAATGCTGTTTTAAAGAGGCTTGGCAACTTTCCTGCTTTTTGGGCCAAGAGGTAACATTCAGCTGCTATACGTAAAGGGTAGTTTATAAAATCTGAAAAAACTTGTTCGAAGTTACCCTTTTGGCCAGCCGCATAAAAATTTCTAAAGTCATTTTCCTGTTTGATAGGGTCAAGTAAAGTAAATTTAGATTCATAATTATATTGATTTTCAATGATTGAAGTATTGGATTCTCTTATTATTGATAAGTAGTCATCAACTGTTTTTTCCTTTGGTGGTCTAAATAAATTTAGTAGAGAATCTTTTGCCTTAATATAGTTTTGAAATAAAGAAAGACACCCTATTACTTCTAATTCTTCATTGCAGAGTTTTTGGGGTGCATTAAGAAAATCTCTTATTTCTTTTGAAAATTTATTAAAGAGAAGCATTTCTTTTGCATCTTTCTCCTGATTAAATTCATATGCGTCCGGGTTATTTCTTAGGTCGGTTATCATATCTTTCAATAATTCTTCTAGGTTTTCCACATATTGCTGTATTTTGATTTCTTGTTCCTTAGATAGGCCATCAGAGCTAGAGGTTGCTGCTGAACTTTCTGAAGCATCCGGTGTAATCTCCATAGATAAAACAGAGGTAGAAATCCCACAAAGACCTATACTGACCAAAAGAGCTATTTTGATATCCCTTATATACAGTGGATTAAATCTCATATTCATATGTAAATTTCCTTAGATTAATTTAAATTTTTCTGTTCTTTGTAAAATAAAATGGATAGACCAGGGTTCTGCAGCACAAAACTTAGGACGGTAACACCTAAATATTACCGTCCAAGTTTTATTAATGCCGGGCTTCCTTACTATCCTTGATTATTTTTCCTTTCCATTAAAGTTATCCATTTGGATATTTTATTTGATTTTTTCGCAATACAGCCGGTTTGAAAGGCAGTGGTAAAAAAGTTAACTTCTACTTCATAGTTTTTTGCCAAAGCATAGGCTCTTATAATTAATTCAAAGGGCATTTTCATTGATGTTTCTAAAAAGGTTTCCACATTATTCCCGCTATTATATATTTCTTCCAGTTGAGGTAATTTAAAAAGGGTTACACTCTTTACTTTGGGAGCCTTTTTTTTCAGTATTTCTGTGAGCTGTCTTTTAATGATAGGGGAATGTAAACGTTGGTGGTAATTACTTGTAGTATCCTTTTCTTTAGGTTTATAGATTTGCGCCAATTCCTTAACGTTAACAAAATAAAATATAGCTAGATTACAAGTGTTTATAATTTCATTGATCTCTTTATTAGGAATTTTTAGCTTTTTTAAATCTAATTGTACGTCTTTTATAAGTTGCTCAGGAGTTGATAAGTAAGGTGAAGAGTTAATATCAAACTCATCAACAGTATTAGAGATGGAAAGGCTGTTAGTTTTATCTTTATTGGTAACAGAATTAGAGATGCATAAACTTTCTGGATCTAAAGCTTTTGCCATCTTCTTTATATCTTTATCCGTTAATTCTAATTGATCAATGATACTCTCAACTGTAGTTGCTTCCAGCCAGGTCCAAAGGGATTTTGCAGTTGGATGTAAAGAACCATGATCTTTTGGTGATTTTAATTTAGATATTGTTGCTGGATCGACTTCCATAATTGTAGCTAATTTTTTTGGAGTAGGACAGTTCTTCACAAACTGAGTCACTATATCTCTATTATATGCCTTATTAATAACCTTTTTATTAAAAATTTCTTGAAGTAACTGAACACCCTTTCCTTCATCCCATAGGGGGCTTAGTTGGTTGGAAGGTTGAATTTCTATGATAGATAGCTTAGAAAGCGGCTGGGGTAAGCTTGTTTCATCAGTGTTTTCAAGAAGGGGCGACATCCCCTTAACAGTTTGTAAGTTTAGAAAACTCATTAATAGTAATAAATAAATTTTCATGGTCATATCCTTCTTTCTGCTTAAAGATTTTGTGGTATATAGTTTGTTATGAAGCTTAAAATAGTAAAATTTGCTATACTTAAATTTTTGATGATTCCGTCCTCAACGACTTTACTATCTTATTTTTTCTCTCCCCCTTACACGCCACCAAAAATTTTTTTACATGCATAGTTAAAAATTTTTGCCATTCTACATTCTTTATATCTGAACTTAATTTTCTCACTTTTTGAAAAATGTAGGCTAGAATGTGGTTAAAATAAACCTCATTTAAACGATATTATTAAGAGAAACAGAAAATTTTACATTATTCTGGCAGTGGAAGAAGAAATAATACTAAGAGAAATTCTTATAAAATTTAACCTTAAATTGATTTTTTTAAATACTCTACTTTACGAAATTGAAACCCCATAAGCTTAACTGCCAATTTATTTTGCTGAAGGCTTATATATAGATAAAACTTCTCAAGCTTTATTAACGCTACTTAATCCGGAATTAGAGCTGTTTTTAAGTGTGGTTATTAAGGATTTTGCCAATGATATTGTTTTCTAGGCCCAGAGCAGCGCAAAAGAATTAACATGTTTCCTGTATGTTTTTTCTAATTCTTGCTTCCTGCCCCAAAACGTGCAGAGACATATATCTCACTCAAGAACTCCGAGTTGAGCCGTCGATTCTTCAGCGGGTGTCAGTTTATGCGCATGGTGAGTTTCTTTAATAAACCGCACCACCACAATCCCGATCAGCATGCAAATTGGCACAATAGCCAAAGCAAAGCGATAATCCCACTCACTATAGATATTTACCTCATTAATGACTGTGCCCTCCCAATGATAATCTAATAAATTACCAATAAGAGGATGGAAAAGCGCACCTGTTGCCATGGTAATGGTGTTAAGGAATCCAACAGCTACACCACTGCAAGAAGGGGGCATAATTTCACAGATGGAGGTGAAGGACAAGGATTTAGCCGTATAGCAAAATCCGATGGCAAAAAATAGTCCGTACATTGTCCACAATGAAATATTAGGGATAAAAATCACAATTGCATTCACAAGTAAGCTTAAGGCTACACCAACCATCATCGGAGGAAGGCGTTTTTGAATCTTGTCAGAATATAAGGCAAAAACAGGACTTCCAACGGCAGCTCCAATAAACAAAGCTGTCGTTAAAGTGGCAGCAATGGTTTCAGGAATGCCATAAACAGATTTGACAAAGGGGACGCCCCATGCTGTTCCCATAATGGTAACGGGGGCATACATTAACATACCATAGGTTGCAATCAGCCACGCTTGAGGTTGACGGATGACTTTCATCATCCCCTCCAGCAAATCATTAGCGGGTTCATAAGTGTGTGGTTCACCATGACGGCCAACAGCCATAAAGAGAATTAAAGAGATCGCTATCCCTATAAAACCAAGTACTATAATCGCTTTTTGCCAACCATACTCCGTTGCCATTGCTGATAAAGGTGTGCCGCCAATGCTAGCACCAATTGTCCCAAAAAGCAGAGTTAAAGCAACCACTTTGGCCAGTTGAGACGGGGGAAACCAAGTGGTTCCCAGTTTAATACTCCCTAGAAAGCCGGCAGCAGATCCCAGTCCCATGAAAAACATGGCAATACCGGCAACATAAACAGAATCACTGCTGGCAAAAAGAAAGCATGACAACGCACAAATCGTTGAAGCTACCACGATAATGCGACCCGCGCCAAAACGATCAAGCATAACACCCAACGGTAATTGTATAGCAGCATAGGACCATGAATAGAGGGAAACGAGTTGTCCAAACTCACTGGCATCCAGAGAAAAGAATCTTTCCCAGTCATCTTTTAATACATTCGGCGCAACACGCAGAATGAATTGGTAACAGTAAAATAAGGCGCCACTCGATACCACAAGCCAGGCTCGTGGTATGCCAAAAAATCTTTTTGTTAGCTCAGACAATGCGATTAAACTCCTTCCGTAAGAGCGAGTTAAGTTTGTCAGATAAAATAAAAACAGACAAATATCGGTTACTGTGGCAAATTTTTTGGCGTTAGGTCAAGTTTTTTTGTAAACAAATTATTTAAACTAGTTTATATTTTGGCTGTAATAAAAACTAAGGTATAGCATAAATATGCCGGAAAGTTGTTATAAACTGCGCTTATAGCTGTTAATTCTCTTGAACCGAAGACAAATCATCCGCATGTTAAGATTATAATAACTTCTATAATTTTTAATCAATAAAGGTTTGGGAAAACAGATGAATATTTTATTTTGCGGTGATGTGGTGGGTCGGTCTGGCCGAGATATTCTGATACAGCAACTGCCCAAGCTTAAAGCCCAACTTGATCTCGACTTTATTATCGTGAATGGTGAAAATGCCGCTCATGGGTTTGGCATTAACAAATCAATTTGCCAAGATTTTTTTAAAGTTGGCGTTGATATTATTACAACAGGTAACCATATTTGGGATCAGCGGGATGTGATGTCTTATATCGGGACAGAACCGCGCTTACTGAGACCGGCTAACTATCCAGAGGGGGCGCCGGGCAAAGGGTATGGCATCTATCAAGATCGGCGAGGGCGCAAGCTTTTGGTTATCAATGCCATGGGACGGCTGTTTATGGAATCCCTCGATGATCCTTTTGCTGCTGTGGATACTATTCTGAAGTC
Organism: Candidatus Paracaedibacter acanthamoebae; assembly: GCF_000742835.1. GTDB lineage: Bacteria > Pseudomonadota > Alphaproteobacteria > Paracaedibacterales > Paracaedibacteraceae > Paracaedibacter > Paracaedibacter acanthamoebae. Next base: position 2,179,663 of record NZ_CP008941.1, read on the forward strand.
CCATTCCTTGGGGGGAACAGTCCAAGCCGCCATGGTTGATTTTCATGCAGAAGCAACCTCTGAAAAGATGGCTATGGGGCATTTTTGTGATGGACGGGTCAGTTTTGTTGTGGGAACGCATTCCCATATTCCCACAGCCGATGCCCAAATTTTACCCAAAGGAACAGCCTATCAAACGGATGCGGGGATGTGTGGGGACTATAATTCTGTTATTGGGATGGATAAAGACGTGCCGCTGCATAAGTTTATCCGCAAAACCCCGACTGACCGCATGAGCCCTGCTCTGGGGGATGGTACCCTGTGTGGGGTGTTTGTTCAGACAGATGATGCTACCGGTCGTGCCGTGCATATTGAACCCGTGCGCCTGGGGGCTCGCCTCATTAATACGATTCCTATTATGGACGAAAACAACCACCGAGCAAATTAGGATTTTGTCTTATTCCGTTGATCATAAACCCCTTTGCCTAATTCTATCAAAGCGGATCTTAAGGCTGAATTTTTAATGCCTTCCAACATCCCTTCTATATGGGATAGTTGTTCTGGGCTGACCTGTGGTTGAGGTTGCTTTTTGATAATGCGAGGAGTGATACGGCCATTTTTGATCAACAATTTGTCGACTGCCCTATAGCCGAAATAACGATTAATCCGTTCTACCAGGACCGTTTCTAGATGGGATATTTCCAAAGCAAAAGCACTGGAGGTTTTAAGAGTGAGCCTCCCACCCGTCCGTCGCTCTAAAGGAAATGATATTTTTTCAGGCTGACAAAAGTTGGCAAAGCGTTCTCCCACAATTAAATGCCAGTCTAAAAGAATAGAAGCGCGCACGAATCCCTGCTGCTGACTGATGGGCGTTGTGAGCTTATTCAAAACCGATCTTAGATTTTTCATGGTTTTCGGAGACATTCACGACTATATTAAAGTAAAGCTAGTATAACAAAGAATTATTAAAAGAGCGATGCGTGTTTTAGGGATAGAAACAAGCTGTGATGAAACAGCGGCAGCCATAGTTTCCTCAGACAGACAGATTCTGTCGAATGTGATCCATGCTCAGATTGATGACCATCAACCTTATGGCGGGGTCGTCCCTGAAATTGCGGCTCGTAATCATTTGGCCTATTTGCAACAGGTTGTGGAAAAATCATTGACAGACGCCCATATGACGTTGTCTGAGGTGGATGCGATTGCTGTGACGGCGGGGCCAGGTCTTATTGGGGGCGTGATGGTGGGGGTGATGGCCGCTAAAGCCATGGCGGCGGCTTTAAACAAACCCATCATTGCTGTAAATCACTTAGAAGGACATGCTCTGACGGCGCGGTTGACGGATAATGTGCCATTCCCTTTTTTGCTAATGCTAATGTCGGGGGGACATTGCCAAATTCTCCACGTTAAAGATCTGGGAGATTATCATCTTTTAGGACAAACAATTGATGATGCCGCCGGCGAAGCCTTTGACAAAGTCGCTAAATGCTTGGATTTAGATTATCCTGGCGGGCCGCAGATTGAAAAATTAGCGCTCGTAGGGGATAAAAAACGCTATCAATTGCCCCGTCCCTTAAAAGGCCGGGCGGGTTGTGATTTCTCTTTTGCCGGTTTAAAGACGGCGGCGCGCAATTTAATTCTATCCGGAGCGGTGGTTACTGAGCAGGATAAAGCCGATTTGTGTGCGTCATTTCAGGCAGCGGTACGAGATTGTTTGGTTAATCGGTTACAGCATGCCTTGGCAGAAACACCGGTTGAGGTAAGTCATGTGGTTTTATCAGGCGGCGTTGCGGCTAATCTCTATTTGCGAGAGGCTTTGACGACTGTCTGTTTAAATTATGGTAAAGTTTTTGTAGCGCCACCCTTGAAATTATGCACAGATAATGCTGTGATGATCGCTTGGGCGGGCCTTGAACGGTTACACCGCGGGTTGACTTCCTCTTTAGATTTTCAACCGCGGCCACGCTGGTCTCTAATGGAATTAAAAAATGGCTGAACAAAAACATATTGTTGTGATTGGAGCGGGTGCCTTTGGGACGGCTTTGGCTTTAAGTTGTTTGAAAACCGGATCAAAGGTGACATTGTATGCCCGTCGGTCTGACTTCGTGGATCATTTACAATCAACCCGTCAGAACGAGCGTTACTTACCAGGCATTGAATTACCCGCTGATCTTTCCATTACGTCTGATTTATCATGTATAAACCAGGCCGACATTGTTTTATTAGTCATCCCTGCCCAAAAGACCGATACAGTTCTTATGGAGTTAAAACCCTATCTTCGGCCTACAATCCCCCTTGTGATTTGTGCAAAGGGGATGCATCGTGAACAAAAGTCTTTATTGTCAGGAATTGCGCGACGTCTTTTGATTAATCCTGTAGCTGTCTTGTCCGGCCCATCCTTTGCCGATGAATTGGCTCAGGGCAAACCGACAGCGGTTATGCTGGCGTGCCATGATATTGTCGTGGCTGAATCGTTGGCCCGAATTTTGCGTCATTCCACCTTGAGGTGTTATGCAAGTGACGATATGATTGGTGTACAAGCGGCGGGTGCCATTAAAAATGTCATGGCAATCGCGAGTGGAATTGCGGATGGATTAAACTTAGGATGTAATAGTCGAGCGGCCCTGTTGGCCCGAGGGTTGGCTGAAATGTCCCGCATCGGGGTTAGCCTGGGGGGAAGAGCTGAAACGTTTTTAGGGCTTGCGGGCATGGGGGATTTGATCCTGACAGCTACCAGTGAGAAATCTCGTAATTATTCCTTTGGGCTTGAGTTGGGCGCCGGTCGATCGATTGAGGATATTTTAGCAGAGCGACATCATGTTACAGAGGGGTTTGTGACCACCGCAGCTGTTTTTGAAATGACGCAGTCCATGGGGGTTTATGCTCCTTTAACGGCGGCCATGAACGATATTTTGCATAAAAGGATTCCAATCCTCCAAGTTATTGATGATATTTTATCTAAGCAATCAGAACGGGAGTTTTAAATGGCCTATTGGTTGATAAAAACCGAACCATCGACATGGTCCTGGCACGACCAAAAAACAAAAAAAATGACTCACTGGGATGGGGTAAGAAACTATCAGGCCTCCAATAATATGAAGTCCATGAAAGTAGGGGATTTATGTTTCTTTTACCATTCGGTTACTGAACGGCGAATTCTAGGCATTGTTCGGGTGACCCGTGAATATTATCCAGATCCTACGGATGAAACAGGACGTTTTGGGATGGTGGATGTGAGCTATGTCGAAGATTTACTGGTGCCGGTGAGCCTTGATCAAATTAAATTGGTACCAGAGTTGCAAAATTTAGCTTTAGTTCGACAATCGCGGTTGTCAGTTATGCCTGTGGATGAGCCATCCTGGAAACTTATTTGTCAAATGGGGGGTAAGCGTGCTTAATCGCCTTGAAAATTGGTCACAGAAACTCAATATTACCTTATTTTTTCTATGGGGAATGATGGCGTTATTAGCCCCCCGCAGTGTTCAATTGCCTTTATTTGTTGTCGCTGTAATCGGCTGTTTAACGCATCGTTTTAAAAATACCAAGCGGTTGGCAAAACCAGAATTGGGGTTATTAGGGCTTTTTTGTTTGTGGGCCTTGGCTTCTACCCAATGGAGTTTAGATCCCTCTTCGGCCTTCAAAGAATTTAAGAAGATTTTTTTAGTTTTTGCGGCTAGTGCTTTAGTCATTTTATATTTTCAATCCTTGACCAAGCGTCAAGTTCATTACCATTTTAGAGCCTTTCTTATCGGATTAGGGATCGCTTTTGGTGGGGTGATCATCGACCGTGTATGTGCTTACCCGCTGATGGAATTTATGCATAAGTCACCGGCTCTTACATACTCAAGGTTTATAGCAGTGGCTTGTTTGGGAACGTGGGGATGGTTACTCATGATTCCCCCCCTCCGATTCCGGCCTTTATGGGCGGTGGTGGCGGTGCTTAGTATAATTAGCTTTTTCTGGGCCTATGACTTTGATGCAGGACCTATTGGCGCTCTCTTAGCGACGATTATTATGCTATTAACATTTATTTTGCCGAAAGCCACCTCTTACTTGTTGCGGTTAGGTGTCGTGTTTGGGCCTTTATTGGTTGTGGTGGGATGTGGGTTATTCATGAACGAAACCCATTGGCAAAAAATTGCAGCTCCTCATACAGGAAATACTCATCAACAACGGTTGGAAATGATTGATTGGGCTTCGAAAAAAATTATTGACCGTCCCTTGGGGTATGGTTTGGCGCAGACCCGTGCCTTGACTCAGACGGATAGCATCATCAGTTATACAGTCGTTGATGGTCAGTTAAATAGTGTTCAACTGTGGCAAAAGGGGATTTGGCATCTCCATAATGGATTTTTGCAGATTTTTCTTGAACTGGGGATTGTTGGATTCTTATTGATTGCGGCTGTCGTTTGGATTCTTCTCAGACGGTTATATCAGCTTAATCTGGACCCTTATCAACTGGGGGTGATGCACGGCTACGTCACTGTCTTACTTTTTATGTTCTCTGTGAGTTTTGGGGTTTGGCAAACGTGGTGGTTATCGACCATAATAACGCTAACTGTTTTGTTTGCATTTAAGGTTAGTTATGAAAAACAAATTAATTGGGATTCTATCTAAAGTGCGTCGTTTTATAGAGCACAATCATACTATTTTTGCGCCACTTGGTTTTATGGTGCAGGCTCTTGGATTTTTTCTCCTAAGTGCCCTTATCCTCAATGATTTTGATTTGACAGGATACACGCGCTCTTATTTATCCAAAACCATTATGGTTTATTGTTTAGTTAGCTTAGGGACATTCCTTTTTCTACAGGCGCGCAATCCTATGGTTCAAGTTCTAGAAGAGTATGCCCCTCTCGCCTTTTGGCAAATTATTGGGACCACCTTATTATTCTTTCCCTTAATGCTTTTAGGGGGACAAAAAGAAATGTTTTTTTGGGCAACCCCTTTAATGTCCATGCTATGGATGGGACTTTGGACGAGTCGGCATGCATGGCGTCAGCTGCTTTTTAAAAAGCCACGGGTGACAAATTATTATCAATTATGGCGACAACTCATGCCGCAATGGACAGATCGATTCCCCAAGAAGCAAGCAAATTCAGAAAACACGATTAACTATGACAACGTTTTAATTTCCGGTGCTGGGACCGTCTTAGGGCAAAAGCTGTTGAGCCTGTTGGCTAATGATAATCTTAAAAAGTTGGTTCTCATTGATTTTAATGAGCAGAATTTAGCCATGATCCGAGCTTGGGTTAAAAAATTCTTACCCAAAACGCAGGCGGTTTTGATCTTAAGTGGGGACTTAACAGCCCAATCTTTAAAAAGTTTGTTTAAATCATATAGTATAAAATATGTATTTGATCTCGATCGAGCATTCACTCATTCCCACATTGAAGGGGCTCACAAGGCGCTCTTGCATCGTAATTTAAGCTTTCCCAGAATGCTCTTAGATCAAGCCGTTGCGACTAAGGTCAAAATGGTTGCCAGCCTTTCGGCTGTTCCGTTGGATGCAGATCAAGCTTTAACAACAGCACAATCAATTGTTGAATGCTATGCTCAACGCCTGGATAGTGATAAAACGCGTGTTATTCCGTTTAGAGGGCGTGCCTGGGCAGAAGGTCAAGAATCTCAAAGCTCTTTAATGGCGCATTTTTGGGGGCAAGATAAAAGTAATGTCTATTTGGCGCCTGTTAATCTGGTCGCTTCGACACTTTTAACAGTAATGAAGCAGCTGATGGAAAATCCTGCTCATCACGGTGCTGTCTGGGAAATTACTCATGTTTGCGAAATCAAAAAATTAAAACTACAACGGGAAATTACTTTAACGGATAGCTTAGAAGATATTTCACGTAAAATCCAAGCAACCATTCGGTCAATAAAGCCATCAACACTTGCTTCAGATTTTCTATTTCCGACCAGTCAAGACGGGGCAGCCATCGTTGCTAATTGTCCGATTTTAGAAACTGATTTCGATAAATGCTTTAAGGATTTGGAAATGGTAATGCTGACCAATCCCGAAGGCGGTCAGCTCAAAAAGGCCGCGACAAAATGAGACGTGTTTTAGGACACGTCTTTTAAATCCTCTAGATGTTCATGAATATGCTTAGGTTTGTGTCGAGTCGGCCAGGGGTGCTGGACATCGCCAAGATGCAAATGAATGTCATCTGTTTCAACACGAATTTCTGATCCTCCAGAAAATACTAAGTGGATAGCGCCCTCGATTTCACCATGCAATGTCAAAAGATTATAATCTTGAGCCTCATTGGTAAGGTCAAAGCCTTTGTGTAAAACTTTGTCAACGTTATGGATTTCTAGTCCTGAATGAACGCGATGATACAAAGGATCACCCTCAAACTCCATTTCAACATGCTCCCAACAAAATCGATTCGCTAAAGCTCTAAAAGTTTTAGTTTCCGCATCATATTGCATCGACATAAACGGAAGAATGGCATCCTGAAGATGAGCCGCCAAAATTTGTAGATCCTCGAGATCTTTGGCAATCAGCTTTAAGGGTTTAAGTTTATGCGTATCCATAGCAACCTCTTAACCTTGAATATAGTCTTTTTTAGATTAGCATCAATAGCTTAAGGGATCATAGATAAAATTTTTATGAATTGTTATTTATTTTTTACTATAATCTTCCGGAGCCCCGCCTAAACATCTTTTCAAACTAATTGATTCTTGATAATCAAGCATGGTCTTGCACTTAATGACTTCTGTAGTCTACAGTTTAAAATCACTCTTTAAACTTTCATGAACGCGAGGCGATAGAATTGTTTTTTCTTTATATCTCGAATGAATACATTCAATAATTACATCAATATTTGGAAGCTGAAAATCTAACACTTGCTGGGGTGTGAAGGACCAACGAATAAAATGCACTGAGGATGTTTTTCCGTTTTCGTTGGTACGATCCATATCATCCTCGGGCATACCGTTCAGGATATGACCCGCAAAGCGTAGGATTAAAGAAAACTCAAAATGTCCTAATTGGGCTAGCTTTTGGGCTCGGAGGACTGGATCAGCAATTTCAATCATGACAGTGGCCACCAGTTCTTTGCCATTCGGTTCTAATGGGGCATAAGCAGCTAATTCGTCGTCAATTTGCTCTTCTCCCCCTTTTTCAATATAGAGCATTTCTTGAATTTGCCAGAGCAATGTCGCACGATTTTCAAAGTAAAGGGTGACATCCGGCCCCAAAGCAATCCGACGAGTCTTCTTAAGGGCAAGAATCTGTTGGCGCCATTCTGGTCGGCGTTGCGTAAAAGTTTCGCTATCAATAATATCGGTTCTGGTGATCATTTCGCTGTTCCTTGCCAGCCATAGGCTTGGGCCATAATATAAATGGGGTGATCGGTGCTAAATTGTCCGGGCGTTGCTCCCAGCTGTTCCATCCCCTGCAAAATGTGATCGCCAGCGAGGGGACACTCGGATAAAACGCGTCTATTGTTATGGGTTAAAGCAGCTTTAGCGACTGGTTTGCCGACCTTTAGCGCAATGTCGAATTGGTCCACCATCATGCCCCAGCTTCCGCCATGACCCGAACACCGTTCAATCATCGTGACGTCTAGATCGGGGATCAATTTTAACATCTCTACGGCTTTTTGACCGATGTTTTGCGCTCGGGAATGGCAAGAAATGTGGACAGTGACTTTTTCACCCAGCGGCTGAATACCCTCAGACAACCCATACTTTTTGGCAATTTTGACAATGTATTCCGCTACATCAACGGTATGGGCTGCTAATTTGTGCACGGCTGGATGATCAGTCAATAAAGGCCATTCTTGTTTCAGCATTAAAGCGCATGACGGTACAAGGGCCATAATGGTATAACCTTGGTCAATCCACCGTGTCAGTTCTTGAGCCACCGTTTCGGCTTGCCTCACAACACTTGGAATATCCCCCTGTTCCAGTTTAGGCATGCCACAGCAGCCCGGGTAAACAACTTGAGTGTCAATTCCATTCCGGGCTAAGACATGCCGGGTCGCCAGTCCTAAGTCTGGATTATGATAATTACCAAAGCACGTGGCATAAATAGCAACTTTTTCCCCAAAAGCAGGGGCTGTTTCATTAATTTGAAGCGGAAATTTAGACTGTTGAACTAAAGATTTGCTGTTAAATTTAGGAACAGCGGCGCCTCGATCAATGCCAGCAACCTTTTCCATAAGAGGACGGGTTAGGGCATTTTCAGTTTTGGTTGCCCAATTAACCAAAGGTGCTATCGGTTTAGCTAAGCTGGCATTACGATCCATCTCAGACAACTGTTCACCAACAAAGGATTTGGTGCCATGGGCGCGTTCTGCATAGCGATATCGTAGCATGAGATGGGGAAAGTCTAAATTAAACTCATGCGGCGGGACGTAGGGGCATTTTGTTAAATAGCACATGTCACACAAGGTGCAGCTATCAACCACCGCTTTAAAATCTTTGCTATCGACAGAATCTAGCTCACCCGTTTTGGAATCGTCCACCAGATCAAACAGTTTGGGAAAACTATCGCACAAATTAAAGCAGCGACGACAGCCATGACAAATGTCAAAGACCCGCCGCATTTCGGCATCCAATTGATTTAAATCTGTAAATTCCGGATTTTGCCAATCAACTTTATGACGAATTGGCGCTTCAAGGCTACCTTCACGCATGATTATTTTTCTATCTTAAGAGGAAAAAGGGGAGGGGATCCATATCCCCTCTTCTTATAGGGTGCACAAAATATCTGACTTAGGCAGCTTCTTTGAGTGTCTCAAGGGCGCGTTGGAAACGGCCAGCATGGGACTTTTCAGCCTTCGCCAGAGTTTCAAACCACTCTGCAATCTCCTCAAACCCTTCTTCATGGGCTGTTTTTGCCATACCTGGATACATGTCAGTGTATTCATGGGTTTCACCGGCAATGGCAGCCTTTAGGTTATCTTCTGTTGATCCAATGGGTAGACCCGTTGCCGGATCGCCGGCTGCTTCAAGAAACTCTAGATGACCATGAGCATGGCCGGTTTCGCCTTCGGCTGTGGAGCGGAAAACAGCAGATATATCATTGTAGCCTTCAACGTCAGCCTTTTGTGCGAAATAAAGGTAACGACGGTTGGCTTGGGATTCACCAGAAAAAGCATCTTTAAGATTTTGCTCAGTCTTGCTTCCTTTTAAGTGCATGGAAATCTCCTTGATTATTACAGTATTATGCGATCTTACGAAATCAGGCAGAAATGTCAACCTATGTTGTTAAAATTAGAATGCCAGTTTCTCCAGCATCGCTGCATTGACGAGCTTTACATCAAAGACCGTTTCGGCCAGGTAACGACTGTTTTTAGCCATTTGGGGTAGGAGCTCCGGCTGATCAATTAACTGCTGCATTGCTTGCTGTAAGGCAGCGGTGTCTCGAATCGGAACAAGCAAGCCATTTCCGCGAATAAGGTCATGGCAACCTTGGGTGTCGGTGGTGATAATGGGACGGCCTACGCTTAGGGCTTCGAGGCCCGCCCGAGGCATCCCTTCGCGGTAAGAGGGTAAAACGAAAACGCTAGATTCCTGCAAGGTTTCTAAAACATTATTTTTGTATCCCAAATAACTAAGGTTGTTTGTCTGACAAAAATTTTCAACATCCGTTAAAACAATCGCTGACGGGTTAGAGCTTTCTCCACCAATTAATTTAAAATCCACCTCAGGGTAAATTTTTTTAAGGTTAGCAGCAGCCTGCAGATACTCCCATACCCCTTTATCTTTTAACAGTCGGGCCACCATCACAAAGCTTAAGGATTTTGGTAACGGTGTTTCCGGGAAGTCTGTGAGAACAACGCCTGAGCCTCCCACAACGCTCGATTTATTGAAGGTGGTTAATTTTAAATTTACCAAAGTTTGTTGATCATCTGCATTTTGAAAAAAGGCCCAAGCATTACGCCTTAAAGCTAATTTATAAAGCATGTTGGTGATTAATCTTAAAAGAGATGCTTTAAAAGATTGGTCTGTATAAACATACCCTAGCCCCGTTATCGTACTAATAATGTTGAGGGGAAGACCATAAGCGGCTATGGCGCCATACAAAACAGGTTTGATCCGATAAAGAAGAACATGGCTCGGCTTTAATTCTTTATAAAGACGACGTATTTTAAATATCAACGCTAAATCTTCAAGAGGGTTGATCCCTCCATTGACAAAATCAAGGGGAAGAACGGTAATGCTGGGGTGCGATGCCTTGTTTTGTAAGGCTGAATAATGGTCATCCTTGTTACAAACAATTGTCACTGGCCATCCTTTTTCTTGGCATTGTTCGATCAGGCTCCATCGGAAATTGAGAATGGACTTACTGTCATTCGCCAAGATTAGGACAGAGTTTTTTGTCACGAGAGAGCTGCCTCAATGGCTGTAATAGCCTTTGCAATTTGGGCCGGGTTATTGCCGCCTGCTTGGGCCATATCAGGGCGACCGCCTCCCCCTTTACCTCCCAAAGCTTCGGCGCCATGGCGGACCAGATCAACAGCACTAATTTTGGTTGTTAAGTCATTGGTAACACCGATAACCAGTGCCACCTTACCTTCCACCACGCTGGTGAGGATAACCACGCCCGATCCCACCTCAGTTTTTAATTGGTCAGCCAAGGGTTTCAAATCCTTAGCTGGAATATCCGTCAATTGGCGGGTGATAACTTTAATGTTCCCCACGGACTTGGTCGCAGAACCAGAAGAGTCCGTGCGATCACTTCTACCGCCGTTGGCACCACTGAGAGCCAGTTTTTGGCGGAGATCAGCAACCTGACGTTCTAAAGTTTTACGCTCCGTTAACAAAGCTTCAATTTTTTCCTGAGCCTCTGATACAGGGCTTTTGAGGGTGGCAGCGACTACGTTCATTTGATTTTGTAAACTGGTTAAATAGCCTAAGGATGCCATACCGGCAATGGCCTCAATCCGACGGACGCCAGCAGAAACGCCAGCTTCTGAGAGAATTTTAAAGAGGCCAATATCACCGGTTCGATGAGCATGGGTTCCGCCACACAACTCAACAGAATAGGATTTGTCGCCCGTCTGCCCCATTGTCAAAACGCGGACCTCTTCGCCATATTTCTCCCCAAAGAGAGCCATGGCGCCTTTGGCAATTGCTTCCTCGGAAGACATCAAGTGGGTTTCCACTTCTGTATTGGCAAGAATTTGTAAATTTACATCCTGCTCAATGGCTTGAAGGTCCTCCATAGACAATGGCTTTGTGTGGGTAAAGTCAAATCGCAGACGATCTTCGGCCACAAGGGATCCTTTTTGTGTCACATGGTCACCCAATCGATGTCGTAAAGCGGCGTGCAGTAAGTGAGTGGCCGAGTGGTGGGCCCGTAACCCCTGACGACGGTTGCTATCCACCATCAACTTAGCCGTATCGCCTACAGTGATGCTCCCAGTGGTAACCAATACATGGTGAACATCCAGACTTCCCAAATGCTTTGATGTCTCTAAAACAGTTAGATGGCCGCCAGTGCTCACTTCAATAATGCCTTTATCTCCTTCTTGACCCCCTGATTCAGCATAGAAAGGTGTCTGATTAAAGAGAATTTCCGCTTTTTGCCCTGTCTGGACACTATTAACAGTCTTCCCATCAACCACAATAGCTTGAATCACACCCTCTGCCGATTCCGTTTCATAGCCTAAGAATTCGGTAGCGCCTAATTGTTGGTGTAAATCAAACCAAATTTGTTCATTTTTAGTATCTCCTGAACCAGCCCAGTTTGCCCGGGCAGCTGCCTTTTGGGCATCCATGGCGGTATTAAAGCCTGCTAGCTCCACGTCACGATTTTGGCCACGCAAAACGTCTTGTGTTAAGTCTAACGGGAAACCATAGGTATCGTATAATCTAAAGGCAACATCGCCCGGCAAAGCTTGAGTGGATCCCAATTTGGCAGTTTCTTCCTCCAAAAGCCGCAAACCGCGATCAAGTGTTTGGCGAAAACGCTCTTCTTCTAACTTTAAATTTTCTGTAATCATGGCTTGAGCACGGGTAAGGTCGGGATAAGCGCTTCCCATTAACTCAACCAATCGGTTAACCAAGCGACACATTAAGGGTTCTTTCGCACCCAGTAAATGAGCATGGCGCATGGCACGGCGCATGATGCGACGCAGCACATAACCGCGCCCTTCATTGCTGGGCAGCACGCCATCCGCTAAGAGGAAGGCACTTGCCCGCAGGTGGTCGGCCACCACATTATGGGAATGACGATGCAGTGCCCCGGCAGTGCCGGTCAGGTCGGCAGAAGCTTCGATCAAGGACTTGAACAAATCCGTGTCGTAATTGTTATGCACACCTTGCATGATGGTGGCAAATCGTTCTAAGCCCATGCCTGTATCGACTGATGGTTTCGGCAGATTAACGCGTGTGCCATCTGCTAATTGTTCGTATTGCATGAACACCAGGTTCCAGAATTCGGTAAATCGGTCTCCATCTTGATCGGGGCTACCGGGAGGACCCCCCGCAATGCCTTCACCGTGATCATAAAAAATTTCTGTGCAAGGACCGCAAGGACCGGTATCCCCCATGGACCAAAAGTTGTCACTTGTTGTAATGCGAATAATTTTATGATCCGGTAAGCCTGCAATCTTTTTCCAAAGGGTGGCAGCTTCCTCATCTTCATGATAGACGGTAACCAGTAATCGGTCTGGCGTTAAGCCAAAGTTTTTCGTCACCAACTGCCAGGCAAAATAGATTGCTTCTTCTTTAAAATAATCGCCAAAGGAAAAATTCCCTAACATTTCGAAGAAAGTATGGTGTCGAGCTGTATAGCCAACGTTTTCTAAGTCATTATGCTTCCCTCCCGCCCGAACGCATTTTTGTGAGGTGGTGGCACGAGTATAAGGGCGCTTTTCCATGCCGGTAAAGACGTCTTTAAATTGAACCATGCCGGCATTGGTAAAAAGCAGGGTAGGGTCATTGCTGGGGACTAAAGGACTTGAAGCAACCACTTCGTGGTGGTTATCTTTGAAAAAGTTCAAAAAAGTTGAGCGAATATCGGCAAGGGTGTGCATGGTTATCTTGTCTGTGGTGTAAAGTTTGTTTAATTAATATTCTAAAATAAATTATATCAGAAAAACAGCCAAAGATTATAAAGACTTTTCTAATTTCTCTTTATAAGTTTTCAGCTGTTCAAGGCAGGCAAAAACCTCTTTAATCATCATAGGAGTTGTTTTCCTGTTATCCGTCCAATTTGATAAATAGATAATTTCTTATCTTCATGAAGGCCATGGAAGGCAAAATCAATTTTTTGATCGCCGATTGCGGTTTTTAAGTCAAGGATAAAATCTTGTTTGGCATGATAAGCACTGGATTGATCCAGGACTGCTTCAACATATAGGTCAATATCTCCCCCTTTTTGTTGAGGCCCTGCTCGAGATCCAAAAAGCCTGGGAGGGCAATGCCTCCCCTTAAATTAGACAGCTTGATAGTACCTTGTCAAACAAAGGAGTTGAGCAGCGTAGCTTTGAGCCCAAATGGTTAAAAATTATCTATATTATAACTCAATAAAATAGAAGAATTGTAATATAAATTTTATTCATATATAAATAAGTTAATTTCTTCAGGGTAGCAAGTAATATAAAAATGGAATCAAAATTTAATAAAATATTTAATAAAATAAATCTAAAATCGGGTTTTTTAAAGAATTTCAAGAAAGTATGTTTTCTTACAGTTTTTTTTGTATTAGAGGGCTATCAGCCATCTTTTTCTAAAGCGACGGTAGATAAGGAAAAAGACAAGGGCTCTTCTAACGAAACACCGGAAAAATATAGACTCTCCAATGAAAAAAAATGGCTTCCCGCAATTCACGGCGGTGGAAAATATGGTAATAAAAGGCACCTCGGCCATATTTCCCTTTTTTCCCCCTTATCTCAAAGTGACGATGAACTTCTTTATCTGGATCTTCGATTCATGGCTGATTCGAAAAGGTCTAGGGAAGGAAACTTTGGTATCGGTAAACGTTGGATTCTACCTAGTAACAAATTTATTTTAGGTGTTTATGGTTTCTACGATCGTCGATGGACCCCCTTACATAATGGTGTGAATCAAGCGACTTTAGGCTTTGAAGCAATGAGTGAAACATGGGATTATCGTCTCAATTTTTATTGTCCACAAAATTCTGTTAAGGAAAAAGAAAATAGAGAAATATCGAGGAATAATTGGCGACAATTTGAGGGGCATAACGAATATATTTATACGGCCACATCTTCAAAAACGACCAAAATTAGAGAAGTTCCTTTGAAAGGATTGGACCTGGAAATAGGAAATGTAGTTCCCAACTTCAAAAATTTACGCCTCTATGGAGCATACTATCATTTCCACGGTCGGGCGGGGGCTAAATCTATCAATGGATTTCGTATAAGGGGTAATCTCCAATTTAATGACAACTTCTCCTTACTGGTTGAAGGAAGCCATGATAAAATTCGCAAAAAAAACATTTTTGCTGGATTTCAATTTAGGGTTCCACTTGGAAAAACAAATGAGAGAGCAAAGAATTTAACCATTTTAGAAAAAAGAATGGCGACGTTACCCGAGCGTGATATCGATATTGTTACAAACTGTGCCTCTGTTGTAAAAGAATCCACGCCTCAAATTACCCGGGTGCTACACAGCACAAATAATAATTTCGTGACAAGAAATAACACTCCTTTCATTCCCGCCAATAATATGCGCCTTAATGCTAATGCACAGGTTGCGCAAGGAGGATATGAAAACCCTTATAGAATAGATCAAGCAGCAAATTTAGAGACGCTCAGGGAGAGATTGCAACAGGAAAACGGCCAAGAAAAATGGTTTGTATTTTCTGATGGGCAGATGACTCCCATCCTTAGAGAGACCCTCCTGGAACAAATAGAAAATGATATAAGGGCCTTACAAGGGGGAGAACAAAATTTCTTCCATTTACCCGAAAGAGATCAGGCAGATATTGCTCCTTTGGTCCCTCTTAATAGAATGGCAAGAGAACAGCAATACCGTCGTCTTATGGTTGAACAAGCAGCCGAGCAAGAACGGGTTCAACGGGAAAGAGAACAAGTTGAAGAACAAGAACGTCAACGGATAGCAGCTGAACAATTGCGCTTACAGCAGGAAGTTGAAGAACAAGAACGTCAACGGATAGCAGCTGAACAATTGCGCTTACAGCAGGAAGCTGAAGAGCAGGAACGTCAGCGCCAAGCAGCAGAACAATTGCGCTTACAGCAGGAAGTTGAAGAACAGGAACGTCAGCGGGTAGCAGCTGAACAATTGCGCTTACAGCAGGAAGCTGAGGAACAGGAACGTCAGCGGTAGCAGCTGAACAATTGCGCTTACAGCAGGAAGCTGAGGAACAGGAACGTCAGCGGGTAGCAGCTGAACAATTGCGCTTACAACAGGAAGCCGACCAAGCGGCAGAACAAGAGCGTATCCGTTTAGCCGCAGAAGAGGAACATGAACGGATAGCTGAGCAAGAACGGTTACAACGGGAAGCCGACCAAGCGGCAGAACAAGAGCGTATCCGCTTAGCCGCAGAAGAGGAACGTCTCCAGGTAGCTGAGCAAGAACGGTTACAATGGGAAGCCGACCAAGCGGCAGAACAAGAACGCCTCCGCTTAGCCGCAGAAGAGGAACATGAACGGATAGCTGAGCAAGAACGGTTACAACGGGAAGCCGACCAAGCGGCAGAACAAGAACGTCAGCGCCAAGCAGCAGAACAATTGCGCTTACAGCAGGAAGCTGAAGAACAGGAGCGCCAGCGTGTAGGCGAACAGGCGCGTATCCAACGAGAAGCAGCCGAGCAAGAGCGTCAACGGGTAGCTGCAGAACAAGTAGCCGAACAAGAGCATTTGCAACGAGAAGCTGAACAAGCGGCCGAACCCGAATACACATCTCTATCATTAAAAGTTGCTAAGCCGGTTCAATTACCATCCATAGGCAGAACTTTTAGTATAGGTAAAGCCACACAACGCAATCGTCGCAAAAACAGTGATAAGTCTTTAGAGGAGATGCTGGAAGCTTCAAATGCGCCATCGATAATGGCTAGGCGTAATATGCAACAAGAAAAAAATAGACGCTTAGAGGAATTAATTTCCCAACAAGAAGTAAGCCCGAGCACTGAAGAGCAACAAGAACCGTCTCTTAAAAATAAATTATTCAAGCTTTTTTAAGAATTAACTTTTAACTAATAGTTGTAACCATGAAAAAATATTTCTTCTCCATTCTTTCTATTTTGATAATCATATCCCCTTACCTATATGCTTCAGATGAAGCTTCTTCAGCTGGGGTTTTCCCCCACCACAATGAACACTCTTCCTTCCTTTTTACAAAGGGTGAAAATGAAGAAAGGAAGCATGAGAGGGCACATGTACTAATTGATAAGGGAGAAAAGGAAAACAAAGGAAAGGGGGATCAAGTAGTGCCTTCTTCTCCCGCTAGAAAAATTCGACCCACGTTTCAACCAGTAACATTAAGCGTAAGAAAAGAAGTTGTCAATTATTTAGACAAGAAGGTAGCTATACCTACTAATTTTGAACTAATAATGTTATATAATGAATATTACCGTAATGGATTAAAAAAATCGCGTCAAAAAATGTATCAGGTAATGCAAAAAAGTGGCATTGAAGTCATTGAGAAATTAGACAACCAAGAGGAAAATACCTCGGCTATTTTTTACTCAAACAAATACAATATTTGTTTCTTTATAACGGAAGATATACGTCATTTTTTGATTTTTTCTCAGGAACTCCTTACTCAATCTTCCGAAAAAAGCACAGAACCAATATTAGTTAATAAATTCATAACAGATTTAACTGAGACCTTAAATACGCCTAGCATGGAACTTCTAAACACTCGGCACCATATGAAGTTTTTTGATATTGTAAAGCTTAAAAAGTTAGGTTTTGTCTCGCCTTTAAAATGTGTGTCTTACATTTATAATAAAAATGAAATTTTTTTTGAACTTATTAGTACAGAGATTGAAGAGTGTGAACAAAGATATAAAGAACATGATAATGAACAACTTTTTAACGAAGAATGTAATCTAATCTATAATGCTCTTATTGAGCAACAAACTTTTAAAGATATAATAAAAGAAGAATACCAAACAGACTTGGAGGCTCTTATTGATATTTATGACCTTATGCTTGGATGGGGAGACCTATCTAGATCTCTTTTATTAACTTGTCGCTTAGGAGCTTATAATAGTCAGCAGGATGGAAAAGAATTTTATGAGAACTTTATATTTCCATTTTTAGATAGTCTTTTTATGAATTTAAAGGACTATTACTTTAATTTTAATACTTTTTTTAATGACGAATTTAAATTAACGACTGAAGAATCTAAAAGATTTCATATAGTTAAGTATAATGTAGAGGGTGTAAATAAAACAGCAGGGTTTGCTCTCCGAGGGTTCAAACAAAAGCCTCAGCCTCAGAAAAGTGTTGCTCGTAAACACGAACATGGTTGCTTACTTATGTAAGAATACTGCTGGAATATATTTAGATTCATATATGAGGATCTGTATTCATACAATATTCTGTCAATAGGTCAATGATCGACTGATATTCCTTATCTGTTAGACGCGTGAGGGCCTCTACTTCCAATGCTGCGTTTCCATTTGAGCAAGCCGAGAGGCGGTTCTCTCAAAAGGAAGAGGGGATTTTGTTGGATCGTGGTAAAGCTTGTCGGGCCCTTCGGCTGCGTGGAGATAAAGCGTAATGCCCTCATCATAAAGACAATCAATCAATGTTATAAAACGGCGTGCACTATCTCGGTTGTCGGCTGTCATAAGCGGGACATTGACCAGATAAACTTCGTTAACTTGATGGGCGATCGCTTGATATTCAGCGGCTCCATACGGCACCTCACAGATATCTTTAAAGTCAACCCATAGAGTGGTTGGAGAGGCATCCGGAAATTGGATGGTTCGCTGTAAAATCGATAGGGTTAAGCCACTCTTACCCTGGATGTTAATTTTTTTAAGGAACTGTTCACGCAAATCCGCATAGGTTTTAATATTAAATGTATGAACGCTTTCAAGCTCTAAGCGACGATAATCCTTGCTATTTTGACTTTCCAGATGGATGACATCGAGATTATTTTTTAAAACCTTAATAAAGGGGGAAAATCGATCAAAGTGCAGGCCGTCTTTATATAAATCATCCGGTTTTATATTGGATGTCGTCACAAAATGAATCCCTTGAGCAAAGAGAGACTCAAAGAGTCGAGCCAAAATCATTGCATCAGCAATTTCGGTAACTTGAAATTCATCTAAGCAGATTAAATCATGGTCTTTACGCAGCTGTTTTGCTACCGCTAAAATATCACCCTTCTTTTGGCTTAAAAGTTGATGAATCTTTTGCATAAAAGATGTGAAGTGATACCGCCCTTTTTTATGAAGCGGGGTATTATTAAAAAATAGATCCATCAGATAAGTTTTGCCCCGTCCGACATCTCCCCAAATATAGCACCCTAAAAGAGGTGACGGTTGAAATAGAGAGGTAAAAAAACTGCGGGGTGGGCAGAAAATTTGCTGGATATGTTGTAAGACAATTTGGTGATTGGTATCAGGTTGCCATCCTTGAATCTCACAGTCTTGCTGGTAAATTTCCGCTAAGCTCATGCTTTCTCCACAAAGTTGATATAAGCAGTTTCATACTCTTTCACAATGGTCGGTAAGGAAAACTTTGTCTCAATTCGCCGGCGGGCTTGCCCTCCTAATGAGTGTAACGTGTCGGGATGCTCAATGATTTTTAAGATAGCCTGGGCTAACGCTTGGGGATCGTTGGGTGGAACAACAATTCCTGTCTCTCCCACCGCCAAGGCTGAATCTCCCACATCAGTCACGACGCAAGGAACACCACAGGCCATCGCTTCACCAACGACATTGGGAAACCCTTCTTGTAAGGAAGGAGAAACAAAAAGGTCAAGAGCCGGTAAGCAGTGTTCTGGATGGGTCAGTTGTCCTAATAATAGAACATGCTGTTGCAATTTATAGTGAGCAATGGTTTCTTGGAGCTGTGCGTTTTGATCATCGATTTGCTGTCCTGCCAAAATAAGCTTGGTCTGCGGATTTTTTTTATGAACAACGGCAAAAGCTTGGAGGAGATCTTTAAAGCCTTTGAGTTTATGAAACCTGGCAAAAAAGCCAATGGCAATATGGGTGTCCAAAAGCTGTAACCTTTGCCGATAGTCCAATCGAAAATCTGAATTTTCTTTAAATTTTTCGAGGTCAAATCCATTCGCAATTGTGATGGATTCTTTGGGTGTATATCCAATCAATTCATGCTGGTGGCGTGCCACAGTTGACACGTAAATAATTCCATCGGAAGAGGTGGATAAATAGCCCCCCAAGCGAATGATCCATTGGGTTAGACGGCGTTCAAAATTAAAATCATATAAACTGGCGCGAATCCCAAACAATAATTTTGCTGGGCATCGTTTATGAGCCAACCAAGCAAAAATATTACCATGATACATCCACCCCTGAATTAAATGCGGCGCAAATTGTCCACAGTCCTTTAAAAAACGCCACAGGCTGATTATCGCTAATACAGGTCTATTTAACTGATAGGTATAAACCTTTATCCCCAATGAGTCGAATTCAGGCTTTAGATCATCGATAGTCGTTAGGCAAAAAATCCGAGGCTCAAAGCGATTGCGATCAATTGAACTTAGTAGTTTCAAAAGCATTCTTTCCGCTCCGCCGCGGCCCAAACCCGTTATGATAAATGCCAGTTTAATCATTGAGTATCTTCAATTTGTTTGAGGGCCATACTCAACCAAACGGAAGCTACAGTTTTAAGGTGATGATCTTTGGGATCCTGTCGAGCTAAAAATCTCCTTAGGGAGTGCCAACTCCCTGTGTCGTTTTTTAGCTCGCAATTATCCTCAAATCTCATGCCTTAAATTCCTGCATCTTCAATTTGTTTGAGTATGAGTCTAACTCTATACTATATTAATGATAATAAAATAATAAGTGGATTAACAAGCTGTGTGTGGATTTTCTGGATTTTATCATAGTGCTGCGACTTATGATCGATTGGATGTACTGAAGGCCATGACTGGCTGTCTTGCGCATCGAGGACCTGATGGTGAGAGCCATTGGCTTGATGAGACAGGTATTTCCTTAGGCCATCGCCGTTTAGCCATTCTGGATCTTTCAGACAACGGTCGTCAGCCTATGCATAGTCATTCGGGCCGTCTGACCATTATTTTTAATGGTGAATGCTATAATTATCAAAAAATCCGTGCAGAATTAGACGCCGTTAGTCCCCGGCAATGGCGTGGCCAGAGTGATACAGAAGTTATTGTTGAAGCGATTGATTATTGGGGCCTTGACATAACGCTGAAAAAAATTATTGGTATGTTCGCTATTGCTGTATGGGATCACCATAAGCGCGAATTAATTTTGGCGCGCGATCGAATGGGTGAGAAACCTTTGTATTTCGGCTGGTCTAAAGGGGCTTTATTATTTGGAAGCGAATTAAAAGCTCTTAAAGCCCATCCTTGCTTTGAAGGCGGCTTGAATGCAGAGGCGGTCGATCAAATGATTCGCTATGGCTATGTGCCTTCCCATATGAGTATTTATCAAGCAATAACAAAATTAACACCAGGGACTTATTTGCGGTTTGCTCAGGCTGATCTAAAAGCCAATCGGATCCCTCAGGAGCATTTTTATTGGCAATTAAGCAAGGTTGCTACTCAGTCATCCCACCAACGCTCCGATCAAGAGGTTGTTGATGGGCTGGAAGCTTTGTTAACCGATGCGATTGGCCAACAAATGGTAGCAGATGTCCCCTTGGGGGCTTTTTTGTCGGGTGGTGTCGACTCTTCAACCATCGTGGCTTTGATGCAAAAGCAATCCGCCCGGCCCGTGCAAACATTTTCTATTGGGTTTAATGAAGCGGGATTTAATGAGGCAGAGTACGCCAAGGCAGTGGCACAACATTTAAAGACAGACCATACGGAACTCTATGTGACCAACCAAGATGCTCTAAATGTTATCCCCAACTTACCGTCAATTTATTGTGAACCCTTTGCTGATTCGTCGCAAATTCCCACTTATTTGGTGGCGCGCTTAGCCCGTCAGAAAGTGACGGTATCCTTATCGGGAGATGCGGGGGATGAGTTATTTGCCGGCTATAATCGTTATTTATTGGTTGAGAAAATTTGGAATAGCATTCGGTGGCTGCCCCAACCTCTCCGGCAATTGTTAGCTCAAATTCTGAAAATGATGCCTGTTCATGGGCTGAATAGATTGAGCCAAGCATCTCCCAAATTTCCGTCTCAATTGGGGGATAAATTGCAAAAAGCGGCGGAAATTTTGCCCTTAGATCATTTTGCCATTTATAACTCCTTAACAAGCCATTGGAAATCCAAGGATTTGGTTACCCACACCTCGAACGGTCGAGCCCCATTCTCATCCTCTATTGGCCAATCGAAAGGGGTGCCATCTTTTACTGAACAGATGATGTATCTGGATGCCTTAAGTTATTTACCGGATGATATTTTGGTTAAAGTCGATCGGGCAGCGATGGCGAATGGCCTTGAAACCAGAGTCCCTTTGTTGGATCATAGAGTGGTTGAATATGCTTGGTCTTTACCGTTATCTCAGAAATTACGTCAGGGCCAAACCAAATGGCCATTACGGCAGGTTTTGTATCGCCATGTACCAAAGGAAATGATTGAGCGACCCAAACAAGGTTTTGGTATTCCACTGGACCAGTGGTTGCGAGGGAGCTTAAAAGAATGGGCGAGTGACTTGTTATCGCCTGAAAGTCTGAATCAAAGTGACTATTTGAATGCCGATTTTGTTCAGACAAAGTGGCAAGAGCATTTGTCTGGGGGGCGAAATTGGCAATATGGTTTGTGGAATATTTTAATGTTCCAGGCATGGTTAAGGGAAAATAATTAACATGATTACTTATGTGACGCCATCGGCCATTCACCTTGCGGGCGAAACAGATCGTATTGTAGAGGTGTCTCTTTTTTGTGATGGCGCCTATGACATCAATCTGCCAGAAGAGATCCAAAATTGCCCCGTGCGATTGATCCATAATAATCGCAATCACGATGATTGGATTTTATTGTATTTATTAGTGGAAAAATTCGCTCACCGTCAGTGTCCTCTTCATTTGATGCTCCCTTATTTATCTTATGGACGCCAAACACCTGATTATCTGCAGACTCTTTTCAAACCCTTGAATCATACAGCTATACAACAAATCGCCACCTTTGATTTACATCAAGATCGTGATGGTATTATTAATCTTTCAACAGCCGCCCTGCTTGCAGCTGACATTAAAACACGTGGATTAGAGACAGCCCTTCTGATTTCCCCTGACCGAGGATCAATTAGCCGGGTAGAACGGCTGGCAACATTAACGGGGCAACAGGTTGTGGGCTTAGAGAAGGTTCGTTCTCATGACGGTGTAACGATTACATCATCCAGTGCTTTGTCTGCTGAGGGGAAATCCATTATTATTGATGATATGATTGATACAGGATCAACTCTTAAAGCGTGTATCCAGTATTTGCTCCGCCAAGGTTTCAAGGACGTCCATGTATATGCAACGCATGGTGTCTTGTCTTGGGGTATTGGAGAGTGGGCAGAGGACTTAGCAAGTCTAACTTTTATTAACACATTACCGGCGGTTAGCGGTAATGATACGGTCCGGTGGTTGGATATAAGAGGAGAATTGATTCATTATGCAAAATAAGCCGCCCCTTTCCACACTTTTAAAGTGGGGTTTGTGTCGTCGTTGTCCCGTTTGTGGAACCCCTGGTATGTTTCAAGGATATTTGAAAATCTCAGATCGATGTTCTACTTGCCATTTAGATTTTGATCAAATTCGCTCGGATGATGCGCCCGCTTATTTTACCATTGCTATTGTGGGGCATGTTTTACTGCCGATTATTTCTTATGTTGAATATCGTTATAGTCTCTCTTTAACAACCCATTTAATCGTTTGGCCGCCGCTCATTACAGGGATGACACTTGGATTATTGCCATATCTTAAAGGATTGATGATGGCTGTCATGTGGCTGGTCAAAGTCAAACCGAACGCTTAGTTTCCTAGATTTAAGCATGTTTTGATTACCTTTTTCATAAGAGTGGGAATAGGATAATCTTCAAAATTTTGGGGTTTGACTTTAAAGACATTCGACTGGTTAACATCTTTGGTAATAAAGGATTCAATAATTAAATGAAAATGGGTAAAAGTATGTTTGATTGTTTTCGGAATTTTAATCCACTCTGGCTCAACGGAGGGCAGTGAAGAAGGATCATCCACCCACTCAGAGGTTGGCAGTCCTACCATATTAGCCAGTACCCCTGTTTCTGGGCGTCGCTTTAAAGATACAAATCCTTCCTCATCTTGGCACCAGAAGGCGTAAGCATAGCGGGTGGGTTTAAACGGCTTTGGCTTGGAGAAGGGAATGAGATGTTGCTGATTTGTTTTATGGCTTTGACAGTGGGATGCTAAAGGGCATTCGCCACAAAGCGGATTTTTGGGTTTACAAACAGTGGCCCCTAAATCCATTAAGCCTTGAGCAAAATCCCCCGCCCGAGTCGGTTTCAAGGGGGTGACCAAGTTAAAAATACTATTTTTTAAATCGGGTAGTGGTGTCTTCATAGCCAGAAGTCTTGCTATAACACGCGTGATATTCCCGTCGACCGGAATAAGAGGGCAGTCATAAGCAATGGCGGCAATAGAGGCCGCCGTGTAAGATCCAATGCCTGGTAATCTAATAAGCTCATTTGGGGCTTGGGGGATGGCACCCCCATGCTGTTGCGCTATCATTGCTATACAGGCATGCAGATTACGGGCACGACTATAATACCCCAGTCCTTGCCATTGATGATACAGCTCCTCTTGGTCCGCCTGTGCGAGGTCTTGTAAGGTGGGCCAGCGAGCTATAAAACGATTAAAATAATCAATGACCGTTACGACAGTGGTCTGTTGCAACATCACTTCGCTGAGTAAAACATAATAAGGGTTTGGCTGCTTACCGGGAAGGGCCCGCCATGGCAGCTGGCGTTGATAGGTGTCATACCATTGGAGTAAACGGCTATGAACTGCCTGGAATTTACTCTTTTCCACTGATAACCTTTACTTTGTCAGCTAAAGCCGCCGGAATTGTCATCTTGAGATGATCTAAGGTGGGTGTGTTGACAACAATCTCGGAGGCTATGTTATGGGTGACAGGATATAGTGAGGTTGGTTGGCCCGATAAAATGCCAGCCACAACCTCAGCTGTTTTTATGCCCATCGCTAAACGATCATAAGCAACTGCAGCCATGGCCCCATCTTTAACCGATTCGGAGTCATTGGCGAATAAGGGGATTTGATTTTGTAAAGCTATATGAGCGACGGATGCTGCCGCTGCCATGGTTGTATTGTCATTGGGGAAAAACAAAGCATCCACTTTACCGAGAAGGCTTCTCGTTACCTCGGCCGCTTCTGCTGTTGAACTAACTGTACCGCGAACAAAGGTAATACCGCGAGCGTTCGCTTCTTTTTCCATCGATTGCAAAAAGGCGACAGAATTTGCTTCGGATGGATTAAAAAGGACCCCCAATTTTTTAAGATGAGGCACAAAGGCCGTTATCATTTCCAATTGAGGTTCAGCGGGCATAAAGTCACTAATGCCTGTTACGCCGTCATCTGTGCGAGTATAAGAGGGGACAAGTTTGGCTGCTATGGGATCTGTTACAGCTGAAAATATAAGGGGGATCTTAGCTTCTTGAGCAGGCTTCATCAAAAGCTGAGCACTGGTTGTCGACAAAGCCACAATAACAGCGGGTTTTAGAGCAATAAATTTCTTCGTAATTTGGGCTGAGATTGCTGTATTACCATTGGCATTATCATAAATAATTTTAACGGTTTTACCATCTACGTACCCTTGTTTCTCCAGACCCTTGACAAGACCGGTTCTGACTGTATCCAATGTCTTATGGCTGATAATTTGTGTAATTGCCACAATGGGCAAATCATGTGAACGGTTAGGATTGAAAAATTTAAATACAATAAAAGTTGATGCGGCTAGGACCGCACCATAACGAATCAATTTAGACATTCGGTTTCTCTAGGATGATTTATCTTCTGTTTGTTCATCAGACAGCTCATCCAATTCTCCCAGCATGTTTGCTGAAGCAAGGGACAAATAGCTGCCGATATGTTTGCCATCAATTATTATTTGTGGAACAGTCCGCTTCCCTGTCAGCTGCTCCATTTCATCAATAAGTTTTTTATTACCTTGAACGCTAATCTCTTTAAAGGGAATATTGCGTTCTTTTAGGATTTCTTTAGCGCTGGTACACCAGCTACACTGATCAGAAGAATAGACGACAACCTCATGCTTTTTTTTAGCAGGCGCTTCTTGCGCGGGCGTGTCGAGCTTTTTTGCGTTGGTTGCTGCTAAAACGGCGGTTGACATTACTAAGACTGATAGAATAAACTTTTTCATGGCCACGCATCCTTATAAATAACCCTATAAACATAGATTAATCCTTTGGTGATTGCAATAAAAGAGCAAATTAAAAAGGTTTATCACCTAGCGCTCAATATTTTACTTCCACCTCGCTGTTCAGGGTGTGGCAATCCCACAATTGGCATCCATATATTTTGTGGAAAATGTTGGTCCAAGGTTCACTTTATTCAAAAGCCCTGTTGCCATCACTGTGGGATGCCTATGCCCTATGATATAGGTTCCCCTACCTGTGTCACCTGTTTAACTGTCGCACCTCCTTTTGAGGCGGGGCGATCAGCCACCCGTTACGACGGCATGGTCAGAGATATTATTTTAAAGCTTAAACACTGCGATGCAACCTATTTACCGCCCAGTTTGGCCGGCTGGATGGCCCAAGCCGGACAAGATTTTTGGGACAAGACGGATTATATCATTCCCGTCCCTCTGCATCGATGGCGGTTGATGCGACGTCGTTATAATCAAGCAACTCTGTTAGCCAGAGCTTTAAGTCAACGGCTTAACCTTCCTCTTTTAACAAATATTCTCATCCGTTCCAAATTGACAGAGTCTCAGGGACGTAAGACGCGTCAGGAACGCCGTAAAAACGTCCAAGCTGCATTTGCCATACAGGATCCTAAGGGGTTATTGACGGGTAAGCATATTGCTCTAATTGATGATGTATGGACTACAGGCGCTACGCTAGAGGCTTGTACGACAGCTTTAAAAAAGGGGGGTGTTGAAAAAGTTTATGTATTAACGTTGAGTCGCGTCGTGAAAGAGTAAGACTTATAAATAAATTCTTAAAGGAGAAGAAATATGGTCAATATCGTTATCTATACAACTCGCGTCTGTCCTTACTGTGTTAAGGCTAAGTCATTGCTAACAAGAAAGGGGATAGAATTTCAAGAAATTGATGTTTCTGATGATGACTCACTCCGTGTTTCTATGATTGCCAAAGCAGGGGGGCGCAGAACGGTACCCCAAATTTTTATCGGGGAAACCCATGTTGGGGGCTGTGATGATCTGTATGCCTTAGAGGCCGCTGGTCAATTGGATGCATTATTGTGTTCTGTAAAGTGACGTTGGGTGAGATTTAAAACTTATGGTTATTAAAAAAGCCCCCAGTTGGGGGCTTTCTTTTTTAAAATCAGCAACCGACTAGAAGTGGTAGCTAACTTTTGCTAGAACTGCGTGTGAATCTTGCTTAAGCTCACTTTTGCTACCATCAGCATACTTCCAAGTGCGCTTTTTCTCAAATGCATAACGATATTCTACACCTGCAGAGATATTTGCTGCAACTTTAGCTTTAATTCCGGCGCCTATTACTGGTGCTAACCTTGTTTTCTCTAATTTGTAGATAACACTATTGTCGTCAGTATCTAAAGCTTTAAGTTTCTTATGATATGCGCGAACCCCAACTAATCCATAAACGGCTGCATTGTTACAAATATTATATCCAAGACGTGCATTAAGTTCAGAAGACCAGGTATACTTAAGTGTTTCCTTAATTCCTTCTTCTTGATCCGTATGTGTTTTCTTACCACTGAAAAGCATGGCATCTAGCCCTAGACCCCAATAGAAAGCATTAGGAGCAGAACGATCATAATCAAAATGAATTCCATAAGTACCAAATGTTTTATTTAGTTTTTCTTTTTGAGTAGTTCCATTATCTTTATGATTCCATCTATTTTGGGAAGAAAAAGAACCAGCAGTTATACCAGCTGAGTAACCATTAAAGACAGCAGCTTGGGATGCTGATAGAGTTGCGGCAGCAACAACAGCAGAAGCGATAATTTTTTTCATTTTATAAATCCTTAATTTGATTTGATAAATTAATTTTACACTCAGACATTTAGCATGCTATTCTTCAAATCAACTAAAAAAACTATCACTGCAAAATAATAACTTAAATTTGTGTGTTTTTGAAAGCACATGAATTTTACTAAAATTATTCTTATACGGGGCGGTCTATACAATGATTAGTATGGTCGTGACCTTTTCTAGAATCATAAAATATTTAGATTTCGTCAAGTTTGTTAAAGTAAAAATCCAATTGTTGTAAGATTCTTTCAAAAATAAAAGGGGGATCTTTAATTATGACAGATAATTATAAAGGATACCGTATTCCTAAAAGTGTTATCAGCTTTGTTGTTCGCTACTATTACTGTTAAAAATCAACTTAAGAGATTTAAGCGAAATGCTTCAGGATAGAGGCTTATCTGTCACTTACCAAACTATTCGAAATTGGTGTCAAATTTGGGGACCTGTTTATGCCAGAGGTATTTGTCAGAAAAGAGGATCAGTTTTTAAAGGCAAATGGCATATTGATGAGGTTAAGGTAAAAGGAGATGTCTTTTGGATTTGTCTCGCTATTGGTATGATTCTATTAATCTATACGCTTCTTCAACCGTTGTTATTATAAAATTTTGAATTGAAATTACTTTTAGTTTCTAAATGCAATGAACTCATATTAAGTTCTTGAAATTTCAATAGACACAATTTATATATCCAATAGTATCCCAAATTCTTTAAAAAAAAATAATAATAATTAAAGAGTGATACACATGAAAAAAATTACACTAAGCCTTTTAATAGCTACCTGTTTTATGGCCTCCTCTGAGGCGAGGACCCCATGGCAAGCTGTATGCGGCCATCAAATCATCCCATCTATTTTCGAGGAGCCCATGGGGAATTTTTCACAAAATAAGATCGGCGTTGTTGATAATGGTTTTATTGAGGATCACCCGCTTCTTAAAGATCGATTAGATAAAGGGTGGAATGGTCGCGATAGGAATCATAATATCAGTGCTTCTATTGTGGGCGATCTTCAACATCATGAAAGAGGGAAAACATGTTCTCATGGAACCCATGTAGCTGGGATTGTTGCTCAGTTGGTACCATATATTGATATTGTTCCAGTTAAGCGTGGTGCTTCTGCAAATCGCTCCGTTGATTCTGATAAAGCAGCCCTTGAGTATTTGTTAACCCGCGAGGATGTAAAAATTGTCAACCTTTCTTTTGGGATTAAATGGGATCGGCTTGGATATAGTATTATAAAATTAGCTGAGCAAGGTAAACTGATTGTGATTGCTGCAGGAAATTCTGCTAAGCCACTTAAACATCCGACCTTAATTAGGCTTCTAGCAGATCCAAGGCTCCACAACCGGGTGATTTTAGTGGGAGCTACAGAAAAAATCCCTCGGGAAAAGCTAGCCTCTTACAGTAATAAATCAACCCCATCAGTGGAGTCAGCTTTTATTGAGGTGCCAGGTACAAAAATTACTTCTTCAGTTCCCTATGATAGTGATCGGACAGGGATGAAAGAACTCAGCGGCACCTCTATGGCGGCAACAATTCTTGCTGCAGCAGTCGGAAGACTAATGACTGAGTTTGGTGTTTCTGTTGATGAAGTGCGTCAAGTGTTATTCGACACAGCTATTAAGCATAGCAATTGGAAATACTATACGGCCAATACTGGACAAGGGATTATGAATTTTGTGGCTGCGCGTAATGAATTTAAAAAGCGTGCTGTTGCAAAAGCCAAGTCTCAAGCTATGGACGTTTCCATTGATCAACCAGTAGCTGGGTTGAAAACATCCAAGCGTCGGGTTAATACTGGTAAGCAAGGACTTAATATTGCAACAACAGTCGTTAAAACAGGTGCAGCTGTTACTGGTACAGCTTACAACTTTGGCAAGAAAGCTGTAACCAAAGTTATACCTGCTCGTTCTAATTCTAGCCACTCTTAATTTATAATTATCTTTTGTAGGGGCAAATAGTTGGTCAACGGCTTCGTCAAGTTGTTGAATTCTATAGCATGACCTTTAATACGTTTTGGGTCTATAAAACAAAAAAGACTTTCACGTTTTGACCAAACCGCATCAGTTAAAATGTTAAGCCCCTGATTTGTATTAAGAATGTTACATGGTCTACAAAGCTAATGCGAATGTCATTTCCCCTTACAAAGTGTGGGCAATAATCTGATGGCTTATTTAAGGCTTTATTAGGCCAATGATCGGTTTATCTTTTCAAATATCAACACAATACTTTACGTAGCGAATGTTTCTTATTGGAGCCATTTATATTAAGGAAAATTTCCCCTTAAAATATGGCGATTTAGCCCCTTTGTAGTAAGGATCTAAATTTAGCAATTTTCTAATCATTTATTTACCTTAGTCATATTTGATCCAGTTTTAATTTTTTGCTTAATTGAGATCCCCGCTCGCGCTATGCATGTCGAGAAAAAGACCGCCACCCTCCCATAAGAAAAAGTTAAATTAAGTCCTTGTTAATGACTTTGGCTCAAACTAAGAGTTAAGGAGTATGGGGCATGAAAAAATTAAATCATAAACAAGCAAGTATATGGGCAAGCGGTATTGTACTTTTGTTGGGCCTGTCTTTCCTTATTTTCAGTAACCCTAAAGAAGCGCCTAAACCTTCGCCATTAGTTAAAGTCGCGTCCGTCAAACGCCAAGATATGACGGAGCACCTCAATTTGATAGGGAGTGTTACCGCGTCGGAATCCGTTGCTATAAGGTCGCGGTTAGATTCCCAAATTGTTGAGGTTTTTATCAAAGATGGGGCGGTCGTCAAAAAGGGCGATCGTTTATTTCAGTTGGACGATCGCGATCTTAAGGCCCAGCTTCAGGAATCCGAAGCCAATTTGCAAAGCAATCAAGCAGAAGTTATCCGATCAGAAAAAAAATATAACCGCGATGCAGAACTGGCAAAGCGGGGGGTTGCTGCTAAAGAGCAGTTGGATCAATCGACCCAATCCTATCAAGCGGCTGGGGCAGCGCTGAAGGCAACCCAAGCAAAAATTGTCCAACTTAAAACTCAAATTGATTATGGGGATATCCGCTCGCCAATTGATGGCGTGGCGGGGACAATTTCGATTACGGAGGGAAATTTAGTAAAGGCAAATGATACCCCTTCCTTGGTGGTTATCAATAAAGTTGATCCTATTTATGTGGATATTGCTTTACCTCAACGATATTTTTCTATGGTGCAATCAAACTTTAAAAATATCAGCGTCGATATTAGAAACAGCGAAGGTAAGTCACTCAAGGTCGGCTCTATCGCCGCGATCCAGAATACCATTGATGTTGATGCTCGGACAATTACGCTGAGGGCAAAGCTTGACAATGCCGATCATAAGCTGTGGCCCGGAATGTTTGTGGATGTGCTGTTGGGAGTGCGTAAAATTAATAAAGCTTTGGTAGTACCCCTAAAGGCACTCATGGTCACGCAAAAAGGCAGCCAAGTTTACCAAGTTGTTAAGGATAAAGTTGTTTTAAAACCTGTAACAATCAACTTTTCCACCCCAAGCGAGGCTGTCGTGGATGCTGATTTAGAAGCAGATGATCAAGTTATTGTCGAAGGTGGGTTTAATGTAAAAGTCGATGCAAGCGTTATAATTACAAAGGACAACACCCCATGAACGTATCGGAATTCTGTATTCGTCGTCCCGTTTTTACAACCCTGTTAATGCTGTCCTTCTTAGTTTTAGGAATCGCTGGCCATCAAAAATTAGCCATTAGCGCCTTGCCAAATGTGGATTTCCCCACAATACAAGTTACAGCAACACTACCGGGGGCTAGTCCCGCAAGCATGGCGGCAACTGTTGCCACACCCTTAGAACGGGAATTTGCCACCATTGCTGGGATTGATAATATGACCTCAACCAGTGTCACGGGGTCAACGAGTATCACCCTTCAATTTCGACTGGATCGTAGCATTGATGGGGCTGCCTTAGATGTTCAAACCGCTATTGCATCGGCTCAAGCCTATTTGCCTGTGGAAATGACAACCCCGCCGAAATTACGGAAAGTGAATCCAGCGGATCAGCCGATTTTCTTTATTGCTGTTTCATCGGATGTGATCCCCATGACGCAGTTATCTGAATATGCAGATACATTAATGGGGCAACGCATTTCAATGTTGAACGGTGTATCTCAGGTTAACATCTATGGTCAACAGAAACGGGCTATTCGAGTGCGCATTAATCCCGAACTCTTGGCTGGCCGCAATCTAACACTGGCCGATATTGCAAAGTCAGTCCAAGATTCTACGTCCATCACACCGCCTGGGGTGATCATGGGAAAAGAGCAGACATATAATGTTGAAATCGTTGATCAGCCGGCCCTGGCGGATCAATTTAATTCTATGATTATCTCCCACACGGCAAGTGGCGGTAATGTAAAATTATCTGATATTGGCGAGGCTGTCGAAGGCGCGGAAGATGACAGATCTGAGGGTTACTCCGATGGGCGTTCAGTCGTTACTCTGGCGATTCAGCGCCAACCCGGTAGTAATACTGTTGAAGTGGTGGATGCAATTAAGCAGCTGCTGCCTAAGTTTTCTGAGATTGTGCCGGCGTCTGTCCAACTTACTCCCTTGTTTGATCGCTCCGTTTCTATTCGGGATTCTATTCATGATGTTCAAGTTACAATTTTCATTGCTATTGTTCTTGTCATTTTAGTTATTTTTCTTTTCTTAAGGCAAATGTCTGCCACCCTTATTCCAGCTTTGGCTTTGCCTTTTTCCTTAATTGCAACCTTTGGCGGGATGGCGGCTCTTGGCTATTCTCTCAATAATGTTTCTTTGTTAGCAATGGCTTTGTCGGTTGGCTATGTGGTTGATGATGCTATTGTTATGCTCGAAAACATTATTCGATACCGTGAAAAGGGTTTGTCAGCTCAAGAAGCAGCTTTAGTAGGCGCGAAAGAAATTGGATTTACCATTCTATCTATTACATTTTCATTAATCGCAGTTTTCATTCCCATTCTCTTTATGTCGGGGATTATCGGTCGTTTATTTCAAGAATTTGCCGTGACAATCAGTCTGGCAATTTTAATCTCAGGCGTTGTTTCTTTAACCTTAACGCCGATGTTATGTCAGTATATGAGCTTTAAAGAAGGCGGTAAATCCTATAAATGGACCGCCTGGTTTCAGCGGTTTTTTGAGAAAACCCAAGGGATGTATGCTCGTACCTTATATACTGTTTTAGGATATAGATTTATAGCTTTAGTTGTTGCCTTTGCCACAATGGTTCTAACAATTTTATTACTAGTCTATGCGCCCAAAGGGTTCTTTCCGCTAGAAGATAATGGCCTTATTCTGGCCCAAACTGAGGCTAATCAAGATATTTCTTTTGAAGCAATGGTGGCTACCCAAACTAAATTAGCCAAAGTCATTGAACAGAACCCTCTCGTCAGTAAGCTGACGTCCAGGGTCGGAGGGCGAGCAGGCTCGATAAATCAGGGTGTTCTGGTGATTGGTCTAAAGCCCCAAAAAGAACGGCCAAAAATGCCAGAGGTTTTGCGATTGTTGCGGCAGGATATAGCCAAAGTCCCGGGTATTAATGCATATATGCAGCCTGTTCAGAATATTAATGTGGGGGGACGGTTATCAAAAGGCCTTTATCAATATACGCTGCAAGGGATTGATTATAACGAGCTTAATCAGTGGGCTGAGAAATTAATGACAGAAATTAGCAAAATTGATGGCGTGATTGAGCTGTCGACCGACCAACAATTGGGCAGTTTGCAAATCTCGGTTGAGATGCTTCGAGACAAAGCGGAATTTCAAGGAATTACTTATGCGGATTTACGCAAAGAACTTTATTATGCCTTTGGCACAGCCCAAGTGGGAACAATTTACACCCAAAGTAATAACTTTAAAGTTATTCTAGAGGTCAGCAAATCTTATCAAAAATCAATCGATGACCTTAAAGATTTGTATGCCCGCACCGCAAGCGGTAAATTAATTGAAATTGATTCCATCGCTAATTTAAAAACAGAACCAGCCCCTTTGTCTATTAATCATCAAGGACAACTTCCCGCCGTAACCTTATCTTTTAATTTGAAAGAAGGGGCTTCTCTTGGAACTGTGACCGATCAAATTAAGGCGATTGAAAAAAGGATGGTCTTGCCGGCGACCATAATCCCGTCTTTTCAGGGAACAGCCCAAGTTTTCCAAAGTTCCATGGCCGGCATGGGATGGCTTTTAATTTTATCAATTTTAGTTATGTATATTATTTTGGGTATGTTGTATGAAAACTTCATCCATCCTATTACTATTTTATCAGGCTTACCTTCAGCCGTTATTGGGGCAATTCTAGCTGTTCTCATGATGGGGATGAACCTGGACATGATTGCCTTTATTGGAATCATTATGCTGATTGGAATTGTGAAGAAGAATGGCATCATGATGGTTGATTTTGCGATTACAGCTCAACGAGAAGGCATGTCGGCAGAAAAAGCCATTTATGAGGCGTGCTTAGTGCGATTTCGGCCAATTATGATGACAACGTTATCGGCTTTACTAGGGGTTCTGCCCATTGCTTTTGCCATGGGGGCGGGGGCTGAATTGCGCCAACCTTTAGGAATAGCGGTGGTTGGCGGACTCTTTACTTCGCAGATTTTAACTCTGTATATTACGCCGGTGATCTATCTATACCTGAATCGATTTGTGCGAAATATTTAATATACTCGTTTATAAAAGTGGTCTTAAAGAAATAACTTTTTACATTATATCTTCAATAAAACACGTCACACTATGACGTCCGTTCCAGGAGTCGACTTTCAGCGTTCCCGCTATTTCGATGGCCTTATTGTTACGGGCCATGATGGCATTGCCTAAGGGCGTTCCAAGAGCCCGGAATGCCATTGCTTTAAGGCGTGTTCCGTCTTCACCCTCGAGACTACATCGGATATGGTTGACCCCGACTTGCTCGGCATAGGTCACTTTAGCTTTATGAATACAGAATTTTGGTGTTGGATTGCCATTCCCAAAAGGTTCTAGCATTTTAATTTCTCTGACAAGCTCAAGTGTCGCCCCCGATGGTGTTAAAATTCCATCGAGCTCCAGAATTGGATCAACACCATCGATCTGGTGTTTAAGAGTGTCTCGAAGGAATTCATAAAAACCTTCAAATTTATCCCGCATCACCGTAAACCCCGCCGCCATGGCATGACCGCCGCCGGCGACTAAAAATCCATGGTGACAGGCGGCATGCATTGCTGCCCCTAAATTAACACCATTGATTGAGCGTCCTGATCCCTTACCTGTTTCTGCATCAAAGCCAACCACACAAACAGGGCGATTATAACGTTCTTTCAGGCGGCCAGCGACAATACCGATGACACCAGGATGCCAACCTTCTTGGCCGACTAAAATCAAGGGATGGCGCGCTAAACCTCGGCTTTCTACTTGGGTCATAGCTTCTTCTAAAACCAGGGTCTCGATGGCTTGGCGCTCTTTATTATAGAGATCTAATTCTCGCGCCAATTGTTGGGCTTCTAGCTCATCGGTTGTTGAAAGCAGCCGTGATCCATACTCGGCTCGCCCCACGCGCCCCCCCGCATTAATACGCGGCCCCAGGAGAAATCCCAGATGGTAGGCTGATGGCGAATCGTCCAAAGCAGCAATGTCTGCCAGATACCGCAGTCCAACGTTGGCCCGTCGAGCCATAACCTTCAGGCCCTGTGCAACGAACGCCCGGTTAAGGCCGGTCAATGTCATGACGTCACAAACAGTCCCCAACGCGACCAGATCTAAGTATTGACGTAAATCGGGCTCTGAGCGACTGGTAAACCATCCCTCTTGGCGTAAGCGCCGCTGTAAGGCTACCAAAAAGACAAAGCCTAATCCAGCTGCACATAAGTTGGTAAGAGGGCTGTTTTCATCAATGCGATTGGGATTAATTAAAGCTGTTGCAATGGGTAAAGAAGCCTGCGACATATGGTGATCTAGAATAATCACATCCATCCCTAATTGAGCTGCTTCTTCCAAGGGAGCAAAAGAAGTAGTACCGCAGTCAACCATCAGCAGAGTGGTGGTCCCTTCTTTGGCAAGCTGTTGCATCGCCGGAATGGTCGGCCCGTATCCTTCTTCGATGCGCTGCGGAATATAAACTCGAAGTGTAACGCCAATGTCACGGAAATAACGACGTAAGAGGGCCGTTGCCGTGGCGCCATCCACATCATAATCGCCGAACACCGCAATAGTTTCACCCGCCTGAATTGCTTTGACTACTCGATCCACGCCTTCGTCCATATCTTTTAAGTGGGAGGGATCAGGCATCAAATCACGTAACGTAGGTTGTAAGAACGACCCCGCTGTTTGGAAGGTAACGCCTCTTTTTAAAAGTATCGAAGCGGCTAAAGTTCCAATCCCATGGTTTTGGGCAAGCTGAAGAGCGTCTCTGGCATTATCGTCTTCGAAAACCCAACGACGTCCCCCGACAGATGCTTTTCCATCAAATAAGTAGGCTGAGGATTGTGGTTTTTTATGCAGTAATGTCATTTCGTGGCCAGGCCAAAATTCTTCTTGGCTTGAGCGTGAGCGTCGAGCTTATCTTGTTCCAGCGCCTTAGATTGATCCTTAATAGCTGTAGTACTAGGGGGAATCGGACGATCGGGAACGTCAACAAGGCGAGGAAAATGGCCTTCTATGGTGCCATATTTTTCATCCTCTGGCGTTTGAGAGGTGCAAGCGGTCAAAATATTAATAATACCTAAAGTAATTAAAATTTTAAGAAAGTATGTTAACATTTTATTAACTGTCTAACCATTAAAGTTGAATTATGTAACCTTTGAGGTCAGTGTAGCATGTCACCGCAAAAGAATGAAACGCCTTTAGAAATCTATAAAAATTTTACTCGTGAATGGCAAGATATTTGGGGAAAAGTCCTGGATGCTAATCAGCAATCATGGATGAATCACTGGCAAGGGCCCTCTGCTACCGCACCCTATAAAAAAGGGATTGTCACAATATTTGATCCTGAGGTTGTCCAGCAAACGATGACGAAGGCAGCTCAAAAAATATCTGAACGACCGGATCGGCTTATAGAAGTCCAAAAAGAGCACCTTAGAGATGTGATGGCAATTGTTAAGGAAGTGGGTGAGCAAATTAAGGGAGGGGAAGCCCATCCTATTGTTGAGGTCGATCCTCGCGATAAGCGATTTAAGAATGAAATTTGGCAAAAGAATCCAGCTTTCTTTTTCATGCAGCAATTATACCTGATTAATGCAAAATTGCTGCGTAATATGTTGGAACAAATTGAAGGGTTGGATGACCAAACTCTCAATAAGTTAGAATTTTACACAAGCCATTTGATTGATGCCATGGCCCCGACTAACTTTCCGTTGACTAATCCCGATGTAATTCAACAAACCTATGAATCCAAAGGGGAAAATCTAATCCAAGGTTTTAAGAATTTTCTAAAGGATTCGGCCACCGGTTCTTTTAATATTAAAATGACAGATACGGAAGCGCTTCAACTGGGACGTGACATTGCCACCACCAAGGGTAAAGTGATTTATCGCAATTCCTATCTTGAACTTATTCAATATAGCCCCAGCACAAAAACTGTCTATGAAAAGCCCATCTTAATTATTCCGCCGTGGATCAATAAGTTTTATGTATTCGATTTGAAGCCTGAAAATTCCTTTGTTAAATGGGCAGTTGATCAAGGGTTTACACTGTTCATGGTGTCGTGGGCTAATCCTACTAAATGGCATGCTGATAAAACCATGTCCCATTATGTCTTAGACGGTGTTAAATCAGCCTTGGATTTTGTTCGCGACTATACAAAGCATGATACAATTAATGCAATTGGCTATTGCACCGGTGGCGTTTTGCTGAATAGCTTACTGGCTTATCTAAAGGCTAAAGGTGAAAAACCCTTTGATGCAGTAACGGTTATTGCAGCCCCGATTGACTTTAAAGAAGCGGGGGATCTGTTGGTCTATATATGCGACCAGCAGCTGAAAAAATTAGAAGCTCATGTGAAGAAGCGCGGTTATTTAGAAGGAAATGCCATGGTGCAATCCTTTAATTTACTGCGTGCCAATGACTTAATCTGGTCATTCTATGTGAATAATTACTTGATGGGTAAAGAGCCAATGCCCTTTGATATGCTGCATTGGAATGGAGACGCAGTGCGTATGCCCGCGACTATGCATACTCGATTTTTACGCGATATGTATTTGGAAAATCGATTAATTCAACCGGGGGGTATTAAGATTGCCGATGTACCGGTTGATCTTACAACAATTGATTTGCCTATGTTTGTTATGGCTGCTCTTGATGATCACATTGCTCCATGGCGCGCTGTTTATCCGCTGACCCAAGCTGTGAAGCAGGCAGAAAAATTTGTCTTATCAGGGTCAGGTCATGTTGCCGGTGTGTTTAATCATCCCGCTAAGAATAAATATTACTTCATGGAAGCTGATAAATTTTATGAAACGGCTGATGAATGGCTAGAGCATGCCCAAAAGCATTCTGGCTCCTGGTGGCCAAGTTGGAAAAGTTGGATGGAAAAATATGCCGGAAAAAAAGTACCAGCGCCAAAAATTGACTCTAAAAAGGTTATTGCGAGTGCCCCTGGCGATTATGTAAGAGATCAAGGTCTTCACTAAATCTTAACGAATAGAGGCCGTTAATAAAATATTAACTAGCTTAAAATATATTTATCCCTATACCACACCAAAATTATAAATGGAGTATAGGATGAAAAGCCTTTTAATCGTTATTGGTCTCAAATTTACTTTATCTGCAAGCGTTTATGCAGGCCCCCATTACGACAATGCAGACACAATTAACCCCTTAGGGGGAATAGTTCAGATCTCTGAGCCCCCCTTTAAACCTTTAGAAACAGACAATCAAGCTTACGATGGACAGAATAATTTTAGTTCTGCCTCCCGGGAAGGAACAGCTTTAAGCCAAGAGAAAAGAGAGCAGTTAACGCGTCTCTATCACGGGATAATGGGATCTGATTTTATTTTTAAACAGTTTGATACAGAACGGCAAGCTCGCTATATGCACGATAACTTTAAATATCATCAGTTTAATGAAGATATTGCTATAGAAGAAATTAAGGAAATTATCTTTGCTATTAAAATCCATCAGAATAAATGAGGGAAGAAAGGAGTCTCCGCGCTGTTTTTAGCAAAAAGCCAAGGATTAACGAGCAATAAAAAAGAACTCGGCTACTTCCATCAAATAAATCGAGTTCTCTTATCTTTAGTAAAAATAGAAAATAATTTTTTAATAAAAGTGATAAAAATGTACAATAAAAACCATAAAAATTAAAATATTAGGAAAGGTTGAGAGGGTTAGGCTATAAATAAAAAGGCTTAAACTAAAGCCACCCGTCAGTCTTTAAAACTTAATCGCTTTAAAGGCAGTCAAGCTTCAAAAAAATACAATAAAAACTTTTAATTAGATGAAAAATATGAAGAATAAACTTAATTTATTTATTTTATCCGTCTCTTTGCTCACTGCAGGATTATCTCACCTTTCTGATTGTTATGCAGCTGACGTACTGCCGTCTGGGACAAGAGAAGTCTCCGAGCGTAAGACACTTGAAGCTTTTCA
Source organism: Candidatus Paracaedibacter acanthamoebae (assembly GCF_000742835.1). GTDB lineage: Bacteria > Pseudomonadota > Alphaproteobacteria > Paracaedibacterales > Paracaedibacteraceae > Paracaedibacter > Paracaedibacter acanthamoebae. The sequence continues at coordinate 2,218,447 of NZ_CP008941.1, forward strand.
AGTAAGTGTTAATAATTTCAATCAGTTTTATGCTTACCAAGCTAGCCAGTGTTCTGAACTGCGAGAGCTAGAAAGCATGGGTAACCACACTCAGCGTGTAGAGAATATTTTTAATAATAATGATACCTATCTTAAAGAGAATGAGGATGAAAACACTATTTATTTTCGATTTTTATTAGCATATATTCGTGAGGGAGTTAAATGGGCTTATGCGGCTAATGGCCCTATTGATCAAGAGTGTGAAGCAGCCGAGGAGTATAATTTTAATGCAGTAAGTGCTCTTGAATACAGGGAAGAATCTTTTATAGAGGCGCCCATGCCCATTTTTACCTTATTTGAAAAGCTTGATCCCATCACCCGTAAGATTCTTAATTATTTAAATCAACATTAAATTTAATTAAAAATTTGTCTGTCTCAGGTGCACTTATGAAATGAGAATTACAACTCATCATAAGTGCACACTTTTTTCCTTTATTCATTAATACTCAGAATTTTCTGAGAGGGTGGGGGGTATAAATCTGCCGCCTCCATTTGTTTTTGTAGATAGATATTGAACGCCTTAGCAAAACGGTTGCTAGGATCAGGCTTGATTTTGATAGAACCAGTGATATTGATGCCTGTATCTGTAATTTTATCAATCCCTGAAATTGCAAGGGGTTCAATGATCATTTTACCAAAGAGAGGATCCTTGCTGATGGCATTAAAGGTATGCTGAAGAATCGCTTGTGCTTCCACTATATTGGCTTTATGTGGTACCAAAAGATTTACTGAAAAACTTGTATAATCGCGAGAGCGGTTAATGATATTGTTCACTTCTGAAAAAGGAATCGTTTGAATGGCCCCATCCCCATGGCGTAAGACAATACTTCTTAACGATAAAGATTCCACAGTGCCGGTGCTGGCTCCAATAGTTATAGTTTCCCCGACCGCGATATTTCCTTCCATCAACGTCAAAACACCATTAATAATGTCTTTGACAAGGCTTTGAGCACCTAAAGAAATGGCAATACCAATCACGCCAAGGCTGTAAAGCATTGGGCGGACATCTTGACCAAATTCCACCAGAATTAAAATAATGGCCATAATGGCTAACACCCAATGGGCAACACTATTGAGGATAGGGGTGACTGTTTTAACAAATTGCGATGATTCTATCAATTTCTTGCCCGCTACCCGACCGCGAATATGAGATTTAGCAATGTGATCGACCCAACCCCATAGGGTGCGAATAACAATAAGAATAATCAAAACGGAAATAGCTTTGGCTAAAATAGGTTGGATCGTGGGAGAGGCTGCAAACTCAATGGGGTCCGCTCCCCAAGTTTCGAGGATCATTAATATAAAAAGTAAATGCCAGACCGTTTGTATAATGTTAGTGGTCGAGCCTTCAAGATAATTTAGGCCAATTTTAGAGCGTCTGGCCGGTTGAAGTTGAAGCTTAATTTTTGTTTTGACAATCGTTTTATAAATCCAATTACGCCCGACTATAAATATAGCTGACAAAAGGATCGTTGTTAGCAGGGCTTTGGCTATCGATAAGGCTACCAGATCCAGATTCACCATCCATAGGAAACAGCACGTGATGCTCACAGCTGCGATAATAATATGGAGTTTACGGAACACCATTTCAACCAATTTAGCGAGCAATAACGCAAATCCGCTGAGACTTTCTTCATCCGCTTCAAATTGTGACTTGATATATGTTTTATTTTTAATAACACCGATGACAATGAGACTGGTAACACCAAATCCAATAATTTTAAGCCATATATCAACGGCTAGGTCTCCCATTCCTAAGAGTGCCCCCGCTTCACCGAAAATTGCACCAATGATGATTGTTTGAATGCCTGCTAAAGCAAACTGAAAACTCATGTTTTCTGCAACCGGTTCATTACCATTGACATCGGTGGCTTTTCCGCCAAATAAAACTCGGGTTAATAGCCACATGGAACGAGCCATAATCACAATATTCATAAAAATAAAGCCACGATAGGTAATAATATTCCACTCAGATTGGGAGAGATAAATGATTAAATAACCCACCAGACCAAACAAAATTAAGGGCGTAATATTTCTAAAAACATGAATATGCATCGTCCTAAAGCTGTATTCTTGAGGACGGTGGTGTAGTTTTAACCATCTGAGGAAACGTCGGACTATAATTTCTACAATAATGGCACACCCGAGCGCTGTCGTTAAAATCATAATCAGGATAAGCGTATTATGACGATAAGCCTCATCTGTTTTAAGTTGTATGAGGTGATCAGAAATTATATCGGGGAAATGCTTGGTTAATTTAATCGCATTAATAACAGCATCCGAGCCAATCTCAATGGCACCTGTTATTTTTGCGGATGCAATTTCTATAATCCCTTGCTCTTTTTCCGCTTCTTGTTTCAGAAAAGCAAGGCTCGATAAAACTTTAATAACCTTTGCCCGGTCCGTCTGATTTTCTAAAATCCGGACAGCATCTTTTAAGTCATTTATTTTGACAGTTAGGTCGCCCTTTTTATCAATAACCTTTTCCTTTTTACCCACCAAGGTTGAAAGCGTTCCCAGGATTTCATCTTTTTGTTGCGTTAGTTCGGCAGTATCATTTTTATTGTCCATATCCAGCGCAAGCAGGGGATGGGTGAAGAAAATGCTAAGGAAGAAAATGAGACGGATTAGGAACATGCGTAACTCTATAAATTTGGAGGCTTGTCTTTAGGTTATCAGAAAATAGTTATACAAGTCTTAATCTAACTTGTTGAGGCGAGGTTTTCCTTCCCTTTGACCATCTTCTGGCACCCTTATCAGTTGAGAATTATTCTCCTGCACTCCCGGCTTCTATAATGGTTTTTTTAAAAATAAATCAAGATTACCTAATAGTGTAGTGGCTTATTTTAGGAATATCATTTCTTCAAGTAGATACATACAAGCGAATGCGATGAGCTAGGTTAAAAATTTATTGAGAATCTCGACGGCATACTTTGGTTTGGATGAAGGGCCCACCAAGAGCTAGTTTCAAATAGCTATTTTTTGCTTTTGAAACGCGATAAGCAAAGTCCCAAGACTCTCATTTTTTTAAAAAACAGAACGATGCATTTCCGAAAGATTTATTAACCGATGGATACTGCATCACTCCCTTTTCAGTGAGATGTCTAATTTATGAGCTCTTCAGATCATCTTCGATCCGGGTTGTAATATAGACCATATCGCCACCACGGCTAATCAAGAAGGTAATATTCTTGCGCTTTAGGCGTTTTGCTTCCTCAACAGCCTTCACTAATTCTTCAGGAGATTTAATGTCGGCTTGGTTAACTTCAGTGATGACGTCGCCAAGACGTAAGATATTTGTGGCAGGACTTTCTTCACTGATGCCAACAATAACAGCGCCGGTCATGTCCTCTTTTATTTTATACTGCTGGGACAAGGGACCTGTAATTTTTGAAACCTTAAGCCCCAACACTTCAATAATATCTTGATTGGGCACGGTATCTTTTTTGTCTTTAGTTTCAGCTGCAACACCATCGCTCGAGGTTTCGAATTCACCTAGGGCAACCTCAACATTGACCTCTTTGCCCTTGCGCCATAATTTGACTTTAACTTTTTTACCAACTTCAGTTTCACCTACCACCCGGGATAAGCGAGTTTTTTCGTTAATTTCCTTACCATCAAATTCTAAAATAATGTCGCCAGCTTCAATATTAGCAGCTGCTGCGGGACCCTTCGGGGTGACGGCACCGACAATGGCGCCCCGCGCCTTACCAAATCCTAAGCTTTCAGCCATCTCGTCTGTTACATTCTGAATACGAACACCCAACCAACCCCGTTTGGTACGACCATATTCAATCAGCTGATCTAAGGTTTCTTTAACCAGGTTAGATGGGATCGCAAAACCAATTCCAACATTTCCCCCACTCGGAGAGAAAATAGCTGTGTTGACACCAATAATTTTACCTTCTAGATCAAACAGAGGCCCGCCCGAGTTCCCCATATTGATAGGAGCATCGTGCTGCATAAAATCATCGACATACTCACTGAGTCTACTTTTAGCAGTTCCCCGCACACCAATATTTCTTGAGCGGTTAGAGATGATGCCGGATGTGACGGTGCTGCCTAGCCCAAACGGATTGCCGATAGCAATACAGCGATCCCCGACATTTACTTTGTTGGAATCGCCCCATTCAACAGCTTTCAAATTTCTTTTATCTTCTGGCAAGCTATTCAATTTGACTCGCAACATGGCTAAGTCAGTTCTTTCGTCAACAGCTTGAATCGAGGCTTCGAGTTCTGCCCCCTCATGTAAGACAATGGTAATTTTCTTTGCTTCGGCGACGACATGGAAGTTTGTTAAAACATAGGCGTAAGCATCATCACCTTTTGGTTGAACCTTGACGATGAATCCGGATCCTAACGATTGGACGCGTTTAGGTTTATCTTGTTGTTCAAAGAAATCCTTGAAAAGATCTTCAAAGGGGGAGCCGGGGGGGAGTTGAGGCATATTTCTGTCACGCCCTTCAAGAATCTGTGTCGTCGATACATTTACAACAGATGGGATCGTCTTTTCTGCAACGTCTGCAAAGCCTTTGGTTATATCATAATGACCATCGCCTGTTTTACTTCTTGCTTCTTTTTTGATCTCTTCTTTGATCTCTTCCTTAACTTCTTCGCCGATCTTTTTTTTGATCTCTTCTTTAAGGGCTTCATCGATCTTTTTTTTGATCTCTTCTTTAAGGGCTTCGTCGATCCTTTTTTTAATCTCTTCTTTAAGGGCTTCTTTTATTTCTTCTGTAATACCTGCTTTTTTAAAGTCTTCCTTGGTGACGCCAGCTAATTGTTTGCCAGATTCTTTCTTGTCGTCAATTTTAGCCGATAAAGCATGAGCTGATGATGTAAGAACCACTGATGAGATTAGCAACGATGTTGTTAAAAACAATCGTATTTTAGACATTTTTTATCCCTCTTCCCCTAATTTGATTAGCGTAAAACGCGTTCTGGATGGCTAAAGTATTTGAATAGATCGCTCTCTGTTGACAGAACAAGTGTAGTCTCTGATCCAACAATGGCATCATAAGTTTCCATGGATTTGTAAAATCCATAAAATTCAGGATCTTTGCCCATGGTTTCCGCAATGGTTGCAATAGCCTTAGCATCCCCTTCACCCCGGAGAATTTGTGCATCACGACTGGCTTCAGCCAAGAGGATGGTTCGCTCTTTTTCTGCCGTTGAGCGAATTTCTTGTGCTTTTTCATCACCATTCGCCCGATTTTGCTTAGCATAGCGCTGCAAATCAGCATTCATCCGATTAAAAACAGCCGGTCTGTTTTCAGGTGGTAATTCTGTTCTCACAATTCTCAAATCAATGATCTCAAGACCAAGACCCTTTGTCAAAGCTTTAACTTCGGTATTGATTTGATGCATAATTTTTGACCGTTTCTCTGATAACAATTCACGCAATTCAACTTTACCTAAAACGTTGCGAACTGTAGAACCAACCAATGCTTCTAGACGGCGTGCTGTCCCAAATTCATTGGCAGGCTTAACAGATTTAAAGAATTGGATTGGGTCATTGATGCGATACCGTGTATACGTGTCTACGCGCACGCGTTTTTGATCGCCAAGCGTAATATCAGTGGCTGGTAAATCAAAATCCATAACGCGCTTTTCGTAAATGGTCACTTCTTGAATAAACGGAATTTTAATTTTAAGGCCAGGATCTTGAATGACGCGGCGCAATTCACCAAATTGCAAGACAATCGCTTGTTGAGTTTGGCTAACAATAAATAAGGAACTACCTAAAATAAGAAGCACCCCAAAGAGGGCTGCGAAGAACCCAATAGAACGGTTTGACATTATTGACCTCCCTCTGTTTTTTTTGATTTAGCTATTTCATTAACAGGAAGATACGGTAAAACTCCTTGAGACGCTTTTGGATCAAAAATGTAAGTTTTTGCTTTAGCAAGGTTGCGTTGCATATTTTCCAGAAAAAATCGTTTAATGGCAACAGCTTTATTTTTATTGTAAGAGGCCAATACTTGCTTAAAGCGTGAAGCCTCACCATCTGCCTCTGCAATCTTCGCATCGCGATAAGCCTCAGCATCTTGAAGGGTCTGAACCGCCTGACCCCGAGCCCGCGGTAAGATATCGTTTCGATATCCTTGGGCTTCGGCTTGGGCCCGTTCCGCATCGGTTAATGACGCCTGTAAGTCACTAAAAGACGCAACAACTTCAGTGGGAGGGGCAACGCGTTGGAGTTGGACGTTGAGAATATTAATTCCCAATTTGTATTGGTCCATCAATTTCTGGACTGCATCGCGGGTTTGGGATCCAATTTCTTCACGCTTTTTAGTCAAGGCATCCCGAGCATTCATTTGACCAATGATTTCCCGTAAAACGCTCTCAGTTGCAATTTTAATGGTGGTGTCGGGTGTGCGGGCCGTGAACAAATAATCCGGCAAATCTTTAATGTTCCAAAAAACCGTAAAGTTAGTATGCACGACGTTTTCATCGCCGGTCAAAATCAAGGATTCGTCTGAATCGCTGCTGGCACGGCCATGGATGGTTCCATCAATGGTATTTTGAGCACTGACGCTTTTGACCACATGTTGCTCGATGGGGGTCGGCAAGTGAAAGTTCAAGCCCGGTTGTCCCATCCGAACCATTTGACCAAATCTTAAGACAACAGCTTCATCACCCTCTTGGACAAAGTAAAAACCGGTCGACAACCATAAGCCTGCAACCCCGACAGCAACAAGTCCAATAAGCTTTTTTGGAGAGCGATTGTTATTCTTAAATCCGCCCCCTTTTCCACCAAAGGAATCCTTAATGCGCTGGCGAATTTGATCGATGGTCTTATCAATATCAATGCCTCCGTTATTGGATGTGTTGTTCTTGTCTTCTGAAGACGGCTTTCCCTCGGGAGCGCCCCAAGGATTACGTGGACGATCATTAAATAACCAAATCATGCTTTTATCTTGAATATAATACTCTATATTGACTATATAACAATCATTACCTCATAACAATGACACCTGCAATGACGTTAAATACAGATGGTTTGCGTGACTTTTTAACAACACTTATTCATCCTCAATCGGGCCGAAAAATCTTGGATTTTATCAGTTCTTTTGCCGTTGAAGGGGGCTCTATTCGTGTTATTTTTGAAGGCCCCCCCGATCAGTTGAAATTTCTTGAATCCATACGCTCCATGGCTGAGGCTTCTCTAAAACAACAATTTTCGCAGCATAAAGTCTTATGTGCCTTGTTGGCCTCTAAGCCGGGGAAATCACCTTCTAAGATCCTACCGACTGTCAAGCATATCATCGCCATTGCGTCCGGCAAGGGGGGGGTTGGCAAGTCGACCACCACGGTGAATTTAGCTGTGGCTTTCACTCAATTGGGGTATAAAGTCGGCATTTTGGATGCTGACATTTATGGACCCTCTCTGCCAACGATGATGGGGCTAGCCGGTAAACCAGAGGTTACGGAGGATAAAAAATTAATGCCGATGATGGCTCATGGAATCTGCTGTATGTCGATTGGGCTCCTTATTCCGCCCGATGCCCCCATGGTTTGGCGTGGTCCAATGGTCCAAGGGGCCTTAATGCAACTTCTAAAAGAGGTTGCTTGGGGCGAGTTAGATCTTTTGCTGATCGATATGCCGCCGGGAACGGGTGACGTTCAACTGTCACTGGCCCAACAGGCCAGTTTAACGGGGGCTGTCATTGTCTCAACCCCCCAAGATATTGCCCTGATTGATGCGCGTAAAGCCATAGCTATGTTTGAAAAAGTTGCCGTGCCTGTGCTGGGAATTATCGAAAATATGAGTGTTTTTACTTGTCCCCATTGTGGTCACGACACTCATATCTTTAGTCATGGAGGAGCGCAGGCAACGGCCTCAACCCTTAAAGTTCCGTTTTTAGGAGAAGTGCCCCTAAGGCTGGATGTACGATCCGGGGCCGATAGTGGTCAACCTGAAAATATTGCCCAGCCCGAGGGAGAGGTAGCTCATCTTTATCGATCCATCGCTACCCACGTTTTAGAAAGTTTACCAGCAGCAGCAAAAAAATCACCGTCGATTCAAGTGATGGATTAACTTTTTAATGATAAACGATAAAAAATAATTGTTTAATTTTAAATGTAATGATATTTTTTATTTTGTAACCCATTAATTGAGGACCAGACAATGGAAAGAATCGTCCTTTTAAGCCAGTACATTACTTTAATCACTAGATTTTTTATGGTTGTTATCCCAGCGGGGTTTATCGGAGTTTGGGGATTTATGCAGCTACCCTTTATTAATAATTTGATTAAGGCCAACATGATCTTAAATCCTATTTCTACCCCTGAAGGACTTATTAATTTAGCGGATGTTCAATGGACATTTTTATCGAAAACAGTTGCCATGAGTGCGGGCGTTATTGGATCCCTTCCTATATATAAGCTTGTTTTTTGTGAATAAAATATTTACGAACTATCAAAAATGTGTTGTTTTTTCGCCGATTAATGCATCTTATTATCGGTGGTTAGGAAGGCTATGTTTTTTAGATGCTCTGATGGCGAAGCCTTTAATTGGGATGTTAATGATATTAGGGCTAACTTTATCGAATGAACCAGGCCATCGGCATCTTTGCCTAAATTTTGGTACACCAAATATTGAAGCCGTTTTTGTGGGCCTGGTTATTATGGCAATTTCTTGGGTTATGTATGCCGCTGCCCAGCTTAACGAAGATCAAAGGTATACCATATAGAAGGATGAAGAATGCCAATTATTATTAATTTGGATGTGATGCTGGCTAAAAGAAAAATGAAGCTTCAAGATCTCGCCGAAGCTATTGGTATTACAATTCAAAATTTATCCATTCTTAAAACGGGTAAAGCCAAAGCCATTCGCTTTTCTACTCTTGAGGGTATTTGCAAAGCCCTTAAATGTCAGCCCGGAGATATCTTAGAATTTTATCATGCAGAGAAATAAAGGCGTAAGTTAGAAAAAAGTAGATGAAAAAAATGATTGCGAAACTATTTTTAATAGCTGGGTTGCTGGGGAATGATAGCTGGGGGGAAGGGCGATATTTTGATCAGGACCCTGAAAAAATTATTCAATCCTATCAAGCCGAAGCAAATGATAATACAGCTCGTGTCAAACGATTCCAGAAAGATTTTGCCCAAGCTCTTAAAAAAATAGACCGTATTCAATGGACCGGTGACCTCTACACCTATGGGCTCATGTGTCATCTCGGTTATACGGAGCTCAGTCCGAGCTTTGTCGCTTTTGTGGGTTTATATCAAGGATTATACCGCTGGGTAGAAGGATTGGATTCTCAAGAGATGACCGTACCGCCGTCAGTTCGAGAAGCCTTTAGACGAGCCTCCGACAAATTTATAGCGCAAGTGCATGATTTAAAGTCTATCACTGATATTGAGACCTACGAAAGCAAGTTGACCAACATTTTTAAAGATTTTTTGATTGGTTTTATAAAAGATAACCAAGATTTCTTTCAAACCCGTTGGTGCCAAATTCTTGAAAAGACGTCGAAAGATCAAGCAAAAAAATTATCAATTATTGATCGTGCCTTCTTTGCCCTAAAAGAAGGGTGGTCCGGCATTGAAATCTCTGATCTCAAATATCAATTTGAGGCTCTGTATGCGTATCGGTGCCAGGATAATCGAGTTTTGATTTTGGGCTATAATGATCGGCCGATAACCTGTGATCGGTTCCTGCATATTTATGTGTGGGATCTGCAAAAACCAGAGAGTGCCCCCGTGCCGTTAAAATATTTAGACAAGGCAGGGTTTGATCTCTCTCCAACCTCCCGAGCAGGCGGGTGTAGCGAGTTTGTTAATCTGTTGAATAAAGTTCATTTTGATGGACGTCACTTGAAATGTTCTGGCTATGAGTATGAGACTTATAAAAACTATATTTGCGATGTGATGACTGGCCAAATTAGGCTTCAATCTTGATTTCAATCGTTGTCTGGATTGGTCCACAAAGGAATAGCTGTTAGGATAAGAATGGAGGCAATTATGATAACTTTGCATCGACCGATCCTATTGTATAAACTCCCCAAGAATAAACCACCAAAAATAGCTCCACTATTATAGATAACTGCAATGGTACTAACTGTAACCCCCTATCTTAAATAACTGGCGATAATAACGCGCTTTTCAGCGGGGGTTAACTGACGTAAATCTGACAAGATAGACATACTTATAATTCCCTCCCTTCTTCTGCGATAGTCTGGCAAAAGAATTTAAGGAATGACTAAAGCCGTTAAAACTAGCCATCCAGAGGATGCAGAGGCCGACTTAATTACCCCCGATACGTTGGGCCAGGGCAGCTTCTAGGTAATCATCGATATCACCATCGAGAACGCCTTGAGCATTGCCTTTTTCAACCGCAGTCCGCAGATCTTTGACCATTTGGTAAGGCTGAAGAACATAAGACCGGATCTGATGGCCCCAGCCAATGTCAGTTTTAGAGGCCAAGGTGGATAAAGCTGCTTCTTCCCGTTTGCGCAATTCCAATTCATATAACCGGGCTTTCAACATCGACATGGCTTGAGCTTTATTGCGATGCTGAGAGCGGTCATTTTGGCATTGAACAGCAATATTAGTGGGAAGGTGAGTAATTCGGATTGCACTTTCAGTCTTGTTAACGTGTTGTCCACCGGCACCCGAGGCGCGATAAGTATCAATCCGTAAATCTTTTTCTTCGATAACAATATCAATCGAGTCATCAATTTCAGGATAAACCCAAACGGAAGCAAAGCTGGTATGACGACGCGCATTGGAATCAAACGGGGAAATCCGAACAAGACGATGTACCCCGCTTTCGGTTTTCATCCAGCCATAGGCCTGAAAGCCAGAGATTTTTAGAGTAATCGATTTAAGGCCGGCTTCATCGCCTGGATTTTCATCGATCAATTCAATTTTATATTTTTTTGATTCAGCCCAACGACTATACATGCGGGCCAACATCTGCGTCCAATCTTGGGCTTCGGTTCCCCCAGCGCCAGCATTGACTTCAATAAAGCAGTTGTTGGCATCGGCTTCTCCTGATAACAGAGTTTCTATTTGCAGCCGTGCACATTCCCGTTGTAAATCAAATATTCCTTGTTCGGCTTCTTGAACAATGCTCTCATCACCTTCCAACTCACCCAACTCTATCAATCCAATGTTGTCATCCAAACGTTGTTGGAGGGCTTTAATTTTGCCGATAGCATGGCTTAAGGACTCGCGTTCTTTAAGGAGTTTTTGAGCAACCGCGGGATCATCCCACAGCGTTGGCAATTCCGCTTGCTGATTCATCGCTTCAAGCTTTTGGATAGCCTGATCCCAATCCAAATGACGCTTAACCAGGGTAAGGTTTTGGTCCACCAGTTTGGCGGCGCTATCAACTTCAGCACGCATGGGAGGTTATCCTTCTACAAAATTTATATAGTCTCTATTTTTACCCCATTTTGACAGGATTCTGCAACCATATCAATCAACTGAGTATAATCCCTTAAAAGTAATTGTTAAGAGGATTACTTCAAAATTTTTTATAAAAGTGATGCATTAAAGTTCTAGTGTTTTCTAAGAATTAATAATGTTGACATTAGATTTTATTTTTCTTATAAAAAACTACGGTTGAGGAATAGACATGAGACAGATTGGTGGAAAATTTTATCGCACAGCAGGATTCGCAAGTTTTAGATACATCCTTGTCCCGTCGCCAATTGATTAAAAAAATGGGTGGATTGGGCCTCTTAATGGTAGCGCCTCCTCTCCTGGCATTATCTTCTGGGGCTTTTGCTTCTGTTCCGGAAAAGTCTCTCAATATTTATAATACCCATACAGGTGAAAGCCTGAAAAAGTGCATTTTTTGGCTTGATGGAAAATTAAACCGTGAAGCAATGACTGACCTAAATCGTCTTTTCAGGGATCATCGGACCAATCAAGAATTTACAATGGATCCAAATTTAATGCACCTGATTCACAATATTTGGGAAAAAATAGGATCTCGGGAAATGGTGCATTTAATTTCGGGCTATAGATCACCAAAAACCAATGCAATATTGCGCCAGAAAAGTTGCGGCGTGGCCAGCAACAGTCAACATCTATCAGGTAAAGCGGCAGATATTATGGTGCCTGGGCGGACCATGAAGCAAGTCCAACAAGCAGCAAAATCATTAAAAGCCGGCGGTGTTGGACGCTACGCTAATTTTGTTCATGTGGATACAGGGCGTGTTCGTTACTGGGGCCCTGCTTAAAAGCAGGTTTACCTCCGTGCTCATCTCTTTTTGCGTTTGAACTGAGGATTGGCCCCTTCATATAGAACACTGATCACACATAAATCCGGTTGCTTTGGATCTCCTCCAAAGGTTATGTCTGCATAATCGGTGGCGCTATAGGATCGGGTAAACTCATTGGCTTTAAATGAAAAATTATCGCCGTTCCAGTGAGTTAATTTTACCCTCAAATCGCGGTATTTAAGAATAAGGCTAGACTCTTCCAATACAATGTTGATTTGACCATACAGTTTGTTTTCGTAAATACCGAGATAGTCTTGCAGGGGGCGTGCTGGGACGGGATTTTTTATCCTATAGGCTGCGCGGGCTTCTTTCATTTTTTCAAAGGATCCATATAAATCGGCTTTCAACTCTGCACTCCAATCCCGATTGTCATCAATTCCAGCAACTAAATCTAAGAATTTTGAGCGGATGGCTTCTGGCATTAAATTGACCCGCATTCCGCCCAAGTTTGAGAGCAAAACTATACCGATCTTCTTGCCCGGTACATAGATAATGATGGACCGAGTTCCGGTCATTCCACCCATGTGAGAGATAACTCTATCCAGTGTGGCATAATCATGGAGATACCATCCCATGCCATAATAAATATCAGTGACGCGGTCTTTGGGAAATAAACGTCCCCCTTGCGGCGATCCTACGTGGCTCAATTTTTGCAGCATTTTGGAAAGTTGGTCGGGGCTCACAATGCGCTTCCCGGTTGAGGTAACACCATCATTAATCCAAAATTGCAACCATTTTGCCATATCTTTAATGTTGGCGTTAATACCACGGGAAGTGGGGAATCGATAGATCGCTGGATTACCGTTTTTAATGACCTCAGCATAGCCTTTGTCATTTGTATAATGCTGATAGGACTGATTGTTAAACATAGATTTTATTCGTGCCCATGTTCGTTTAAACCAACCATCTGATGGTGTCACTCCAAATTCTCCCAACGAGGCAGAATTCATCTCTAAAGGATCAAAAATTTCTCTTTTAAAGAGGGTATTAAGAGGTTCACCTGTAATTTTCTCAGCAATCCAACCAAACAAGCCTGGGAAAATATTTTGATAATCGAAATGTTCATCAAAGGGGTGGGTGGGATAAATTTGATTCAGAACAGCAAAAATTTCTTGTTCTGACCATCCTGTTTCAACCAAAGTATCGTAAGCAAAGCCCCGTAAACCACTGCGATGTTGGAATAACTTAGCCACCGTCATGTCTTTTGTCGCTTTATCGCTGGCTAACTGAAAATTAGGTAGGTATTTTATGACCGGATCATTGGTTTCCAGTTTTCCATCTTCCTCCATTTTTAACATCAGTAAGGCACTAAAGGATTTACTTAAAGAAGCAATCGGGAAGACAGTGTCTTCCGTCAACGGTTTCTGGGTTGTACTCGATTTCCAGCCAAAAGCAGTTATATAGGTTATTTTGCCATCCTCGACAATGGCGAGGGCGACACCTGCCGGCTTCCAATCAGCAGTTGCTTTGTGTAAGTAGGCCTCAAAAGCTGAATAATTAAAGCTATAGGATGCTGAAATCAATACTAAAAATAAAGCAAGCGTGCGATTGATCATCGTTAATTATCTCCGTGCGAATGAGTCATATATAGAGAGATTAGCTAATTTGGAAAATGGCTTCTACTTCCACACTAGCCCCTAAAGGAAGGGCCACAACCCCAACGGCCGCCCGAGCATGGCGTCCCGCTTCACCAAATACGTCCCCCATCAAATCAGAAGCACCATTAATCACAAGGGGATGTTGAGTAAAATCTGAAGTGCTAGCCACGAAGCCTCCCAGCCGGACACATTGTTTAACCCGAGACCAATCACCCTCAATAGCAGTCTTGAGTTGGGCCAAAACATTAATAGCGCATTGACGGGCAGCGGCAACACCCTCTTCAAGACTGACAGTCTTTCCAAGGTGGCCCGGATTAAGAATTTGACCGTCTTTGAATGGAAGCTGGCCAGAAATAATAACTAAATCGCCAACAACTTTATAGCCGACATAATTGGCCACAGCAGTGGGGACAGTTGGTACAGTGATGCCAAGGGAGGATAAACGAGAGTCAATAGTCATGAGGGCCTCCGGATTATTCTTAGAACTTCATTGAGACACAGGCGGCCGTGGGGACTAACCTGTAACTTATTACCATCATAAGTGATTAAATTAGCTTTGACTAGACGCTCAATGCCATTCATATCCAATACTTGATCGATGGGACAGGGTAATCGATTTAGGTCAAAGGGATGAGTGAGTCTAAGTCCCATTAAAAGCATTTCGCTTGCCTGTTCCTGGGCAGACAGTTGACTCAACTCATCAAAGCCATTGCCCTCCTCAACCACTTGTCGTAACCATGTTTCGGGGGCGCGGTATTGTTTTGTTGCATGCCCGATTCCATTTAAGGTTAATCGGCCATGGGCACCGGGGCCAATACCGGCATAATCTTGATATCGCCAATAGGCGAGATTATGGTGGGATTCACACCCCGGCTGGGCATAGTTAGAGATTTCATATCCCCTGAGCCCGTGGGAGAGGGTCAAATCAGTTGTTAAGTTATAGAGATCTGCTGCCAGATCCTCATCCGGTAACACAAAATCACCTCGAGCATGGCGGGTGGCAAAGGCAGTACCAGGTTCAATGGTCAGCTGATAAAGGGATAGATGCTCTGTACCAAAGGCCAATGCCTGAGATAATTCTGCCTGCCAGGCGTCCAATGCTTGATGAGGGCGAGCGTAGATAAGGTCAAAGGAGATGCGTTTAAAACACTGCTGGGCTGTTTCAATGGCGTGAATGCCTTCCTCGACACTGTGAAGCCGGCCTAAGAAGGTTAAATCATCTTGTCTTAAGGATTGAATGCCAATAGAAACACGATTGATACCGGCCGCTGCTAAGGCGCGGAAATTATTAACCTCAACTGAGTTTGGGTTTGCTTCTAACGTGATTTCAATGGTTGGATCGATGGACCACCACGTTGAGACTTCGTTCAGGATATCCTGGACTAACGTGGGGGGCATCAGGGATGGGGTCCCACCGCCGAAAAAAATACTACTGATTCGACGCTTGCCAACGAGATCATAATGACGTTGCAGCTCTTTAATATAAGCGTGTCGCCAGGCATCAATATCAATTTGATTGCGAACATGGCTATTGAAATCACAATAAGGACACTTTGAGGCACAGAAGGGCCAATGAATGTACAAAGCAAGGGACGTCATTGCATTATTTTTTATAGGATTATTTGGTTTCAATAAACCATATTTCTTAATTAAATATCTACGTTCTTTTTTGTTAAGGTTTTTTTTCCCAACGGAAGGGCTGAGAACTTGGGATGATAAGCGACTGCTTATGCAATATCGAGTTTCCGAGTCGCTCTTCGGTTGCCCAGAAAAAATTCGTTTCCCGGCCAAGGATCCGGGAACTCGAGATGACAAGCGATTACGCATAGAAGGCTGAGACCTTTGAGTTGTCTCCCCCTTACTAAGGGATCAACCTAGGGAAAACCTTCTTCATTTTAATCCTTAACGGCTAACCATTGAGCAAACTCTGTCGGAAGATTGCTTTTTAAAGAATTCCATAAGCTTAAATAATTGGCAGTAGGAGCATAATCTTTATTTCTAATAATTCTACCAATTGTGTCTTTCGATAAGCCGACATGGCCTGCGATATCCTCTTGAGTATATCTTTTATTTAGATAGTTCAAAAATTTATAAAGATTGTCTCTGTTATAAGATTTTACGAAAGAGGGAACAGGGAGAGAAGGAGGTATAAGGCGAGGAGCTGATCGACCAGAGGATAAGACTTGTTGGCATTCAGTATCTAACCTTGCTAGATTTATTCTTTGTTGAGGGGTTTGATAGGGATCATGTTGCTGAGCAAATTGGCGGATCGGTTCATGCAGAAAAGTGCAGTAAGATTGAAGCTCCACTGGACGCCTTTGAGGATGTTGAGAAATGAGAGGTTGGAAAGTGAAACTCACATGCTGTTGGTCTATATCCCAGGTCGTATGAGCAAGTACCCGGGTGGCTTCTCCCCTGTCTAAAGCTTGCCTCGCCCTTTGGTAGTGAGGGAGGGGAAGATTGTCAGCTCTATGAGCTTGATCAAGCCTTTTTCCATGCCAGTCGTTGCCTCCTTGGTTAGTCTTTCTATCTAACTTTGACATATGTGCTTTATTCTCTGTAAAATGATGATGCACTGTTCCATCTTTTTCTGCCGTTCTAAAGTCATCAATGCCATGGATGCTATCATATTTACCATTATGGATGGTCATTTTGCTAAATCCATACTGCGCGCTGAATAGCCCCTCATTAAATTGTGCCCCTATAGCATCTCCACATTTTTCTTTACGTGTTTTACAGGCTTGGTCGTGTTGGCGGCAAGGGGTCTTAAAGTCCTCGTACTGGCAAACTGCAGGAGGGTTATTATAAGGAACACTTAGTACACTGAGGGGCTGTGCCCGTTCATTCCAATAAGCTCCGTGATCCATCGTGTAAGCGGATGGAAGGAAGAGGCTTAGTAACGAAAGAATGGGTATGATTATTTTTTGATACATAATAAAAATCCTTTCAATTTTCTTGATGGTAGAGGCTCTATAAATTTTATAAGAATACATTCTTATAACGCTTAAGGTTTACTAGAGGACCTTAATAAGGGGCTATACGTATAGTCTACGTAAGTAAATTTTCTATTTATTAATTAAAATAGAATTTCCTAAAGACATAGGTTTTGGAGGGGCGTTGCGCATATTTACATTAAATCGTAAAGTAAGAAGGTGGTATAGCTAGATTTGATATGAAGAGGAAGGGTTTATAAAAGGGGTACCCTTATTACTTCATCTTAGAAATTGAATTAACTTACCAAAGGTACTCCACAAGGAAGCAGAACGAAAACCCGTGAACTGACTAGCAAATTCTTTAACCCCTTTTATTGTAATCTTAGGGTAAACAGTAAGGGTATTCTTAGCGAAGATAAATCAGAAAATTTTTAAGATTTATCCATCTCAAAATTTTATTTTTCAGGATTTTAGTGGCCTCTTCATTAGGATGCCAGAGGCCTTGAGTCTTTTTAAAAGAGAGGGTTTATGTGGATTTATTTCGTATAAAACTAATCCAAGCGTAAGTAAGCCCATGGCGCTGAATATCGAATGAAGAGTAGATCGCAGAGCCTTGTTCTTCCTCATTAGTTCCTTTGTTTAACTTAAGGGTGCACCGTCCTTCGCGAATTGCATCGACAAGGGAGAGCGGTTGCTGAAGAATTGGATCTATTGTGGTACTAGTATTATCAGGGGAGGTTAATAATGGTGGTTTTGAACCTTTTGCTTGCCAATATGTAAGAGGCTGGAGTATATATCTAATTTCTTCATCAGACTCATAAAACCGAATATAAAATTGTTCAATGGCTCCAAGGTCACATCCTGGTTTCCAGAAACCGCCCAAACCAAAAGGATGGAGAGTGTCGCCGGGGGCGGGAAGTTTAACTTCTTGATTAATTGTCATAAATTGATGCTTATAAATAATTTGTTGGGGGGAAAGCAAGGGGGTAACCTCGATTAAACCTGCTTTACGCATCAAACCTTCGAAAATTAGTGTTATTTCCTTTACCCCATGGTCACTCAAATCAGAGGAATAAATAGGAAGGCGTGTATCATATAATGAAACATGGGCCTGATCGGTGGCTACTCGTTTTGTCTCAATTCTAACTAAAACTTCCATTATATCGGGATGGGCAACTTCTGATGCATGGCTTAAAATTGAAATAGATGTCAGATAGAAAAATTTTATCAAACACTTCCTTATTTTTTTAAAAATAAACTGTGTACGTATAAAATTATTTATAACAGCGTGAACGCTCATTTTTCTTCTCCTTATTTTTCTTATAACAAAGCTCTCTCAATCACAAGGATGTAGGAGGGCAAGGGGGTAAAGAACAACAATTTAAAAGGGAATGTAATACTTTATGAAGAGCTTTCCAAGTATTTTAATTTTTAATTTTTATTTTTTTAATAAATTCAAATAAGTAAAACTTAAATCCTATTATTTTAATAATCTTACTTTTGAGTTTTTTGTTTCGTTCAATTTTATAAGGATTCAACATTCATGTGAATAAAAAATTTCTGTCTGTAAGGGGGACGATTTTTTAACCTAAATCCTTGATCGCCTGTTGATCAACATTTTTTTCGATAGAATAAAACTATCAAAAGAAATTTTTTATCAATGAGCATCTGGCTTAGAAATTAACGTAAAAAATGAATTAACTTATCAAAAGCGCGGCGACGATGGGATAAACTGGATTTAAGATCTCGGTCCATTTCGGCAAAAGTTTGGCTATATCCATGCGGCGTAAAAATTGGATCATAGCCAAAAGTGTACTCTCCTCGGGCGGGGAAGCTGATCTGTCCCTCAACAATTCCTTCAAACGAATGAGCCGACCCTTCAGGGAAAGCGAGAGTCAACACACAGGTCATGTGGGCTGCATAGGATTTGGTTGGATCCAGCATAGAAAATATCTTGTGGAACGCATGATTGAAATCTCGAGTTCCATCCTCTTTTTCAGCCCACCGCGCCGAATAGATACCCGGGGCACCCTCAAGAGCATCAACGCATAAACCAGAGTCATCAGCCAGGCAGGGTAACTGGCAAGCTTTCATGATTTCGGTTGCTTTTAAAATGGAATTTTCTACGAAAGTTAAACCTGTCTCTTCGGGTTCTGGAATATTAAGATCCGTTGCCGAGATGAGTTTTAACTCAAATCCGTCGAGAAGCTTTTGAATTTCTCTAATTTTACCTTGATTATGGCTGGCTATAACCAGTGTATCGCCTTTATGTAACATTAGATTTTTAAAACTTGTTTTTGTAGAGCAATTAATTCATGAATGCCAGAGCGCGCCAATTGCAACATATTTGTAAACTCTTTATCACTAAAAGGGATTTTTTCAGCTGTTGCTTGAATTTCAACCAGTTGGCCACTGCCAGTCATAATAAAGTTTGCATCGACATCAGCGTTTGAGTCTTCAATGTAATCCAGATCTAAAAGACCTTCCCCCTTAGAAATCCCACAGGAAATTGCGGCAACTTGGTCAATAATTGGTAATGCCTTTAATGCTTTTTTATCAACAAGCCTTTGCAAAGCCTGGTGCATGGCAACATAGGCCCCGGTAATGCTTGCTGTCCGTGTGCCGCCATCAGCTTGAATGACGTCACAGTCAATTTTAATTTGTCGTTCACCCAAAGCCCGGAGATCAATGACAGAGCGCAACGCTCGACCAATCAACCGTTGAATTTCTTGAGTCCGTCCTGTTTGCTTGCCTTTAGCAGCTTCACGGTCAACCCGATCATGGGTGGCGCGGGGCAACATCCCATATTCAGCGGTAATCCATCCGGAGCCGGTGTTGCGTAAAAAGGGTGGAACTTTCTCTTCGACGGTGGCGGTACAAATCACATGAGTGTCCCCAAATTTAACAAAGCAGGATCCTTCGGCGTGCTTGGAGAACCCTGGGCCCAAAAAAACTGAGCGTAATTCATTTGGCTTTCTTTTGTCATGACGCATTTTCGTGTATACTATCCTTAAACGTAATTGAGTTTTTTTAGTTTTACACTAACTTACCATTTGTGAAAAGTTGAAAGTTACCATGACATCCATCCGAGACTTAAATGAGAGATCTCTTGAAATCTTTAAAGAACTTGTTGATGCCTTTATGGAAACAGGCGAACCCGTCGGTTCTCGCACCTTATCGCGGCGCTTAACGACTAGCTTGTCACCGGCGACAATTCGCAATGTGATGGCAGATTTAGAGGAAGCTGGGTTGCTCTATGCACCTCATACCTCAGCCGGTCGCCTGCCAACCGAGGAAGGATTAAAACTTTTCGTGCATGGTTTATTGCAGATTGGGGATATTGGCGACAAGGAGCGGGAAGAGCTGGAGCGACGGTGTCATACTAAGGGGCGAAACCTGAATGATATCTTAGAAAATGCCACATCCGTTCTTTCAGGATTGTCTCAATGTGCTGGCCTTGTCATGGCCCCTAAAACAGAATCTCCCCTCAAACACATTGAATTTGTACCCCTTAGCCCGACGCGGGCTTTGGTGGTGACGATCACTCAAGAGGGGCTGGTGGAAAATCGCGTCTTAGAATTTCCCGAAGGTATCCCCCCCTCGATTTTAGTCGAAGCCACCAATTACTTGAACGCCTATATGGTTGGCCATACTTTATCTGAAGCTCGACAAATTATTAATCGGGAATTGGTGAAGGACAAACAACAACTTAATGCTTTGTCACGCAAGATTGTCGCCGATGGTGTTGCTGTTTGGAGTGGCGAAGAAAGCTCTGGATCTCTCATCATTAAAGGTCAGGCAAATTTATTAAATAATGTGACTGTCGTTGAGGAAATTGACCAAATTCGCAATTTGTTTAATATGCTAGATACCAAAGAAAATTTGAAAAACATCTTGGATGCCTCTGTCCAAGCCGAGGGGGTTCAGATTTTTATTGGGGCAGAAAGCCCTCTATTCTCTCAATCGGGATGTTCGATGGTCATTGCTCCTTATCGGGGAACTCATGAACGGATCATTGGCGCCATCGGCGTGGTCGGTCCCTCACGAATGAACTATGGCCGCGTCATCCCCTTAGTGGATTACACGGCCAAATTAGTTAGTCGATTGTTAGGTTAGGTTTAGAAGCATAAACCTTATTTTTTACCCCCTGCTGGAGGGTTTTTTATTCCTGTCGCTTGCGAGGCTCGGATCGCTATGCCATCAGCAAACCTTTTACAGTTACTATAAAGTTCTTGCATCGTAGAGTTGTAGTGTTTATCAGTAGGCCCCATTTTTTTCAACTTGGCTGCTTGTTCCGTATACATTCTTCGGAGTTCTGCTATATTAGCACTATATTCTTGTTTAGCTTTTTCTAGAACAGCCGCATCTTTTTTCCATTTTGACCATTTAAATGGTGATTTAGGCTTAGGAGGGGCTTTAAATAAGCTTTCTTTTCCTTCAATCATTTTAATGCGTGACAGACAGTCTCTTAAAACACCTTTCTCATCTTGAGGAGCATTACTGCTGCCGCCAAAACCACTTGATCTTAAATCTAATTTTTTATGAGGAGCAGTCCCCGCTGGTGAGGTAGCAGTCGGGACAGCCGCATCTGCAGATAAAGTCACCACATTTATTAGAAAAAAGGATAAAGTTAGATATTTCATTGTGATTGACATTTTATTCTCCCTGATTTAATTCTCTATACTTAATATATATCTTGAAATATCTAATAAATTGTTAAAGTGTGATGAGAAATTATTTAAAATATAAAATCAATTATTTGGCATTGGGTTAAGATTTAATTCTACTTCTTCGCTCTCTTTTTTGAAAAAAAGCCAACCTTTGATGCTTTGGCGGAAGTCGCCTTAGCTTTCGGAAGGTTGGACGTCATAGTCGTCTTTTTGCTGCCCAAGCTAAAGGTTTTCTTTTGGCTTTTGACTGGGGGCTTCTTGACAGACGAAGGTGTTGATTTTTTAAGGCTAAACATAGAAGATTTTGTGGATTTTTGAGCTTTAACTGGTGGTTTTTTCGCTGCCACGTGTGGTTGTGCATGCGGGGCCGCTACACTTTTATTTTGAGAGCTGCCGCCGCGTAATTTGGAGAGCAAAGATGTGCCTCGTTTTTGTTGAGGGCTAGTTGCTTCAGTTGCTTGGGTTGAGTGATGAGCCGGCGCGGTATTGGCAGGGATGTTTTTAGATTTTCCGCCACGCAGTTTTGATAGGAAGGAAGTGCCATGGCTGGGTGTATGGGATGTCCCGGTTTCTTGATGCTGTGTGCTTAAGGAGCGTTGTTCTTGCTTTAAGCGACGCTGTTCTGCTCGTTCAGCCCGTTCTTCAGGTGTGAGATTTATTCCTGTTGCACGACCCGCCAATGTTCCTAGACCTTTACCAACTGTACCGGCAAGGCCCGTTTCTTGAGAATCGCCATTATTGCCTGAAAATACGCCAGTGGCGGCACCCTTGGCAAAATGCTTAGCACCGCTAAATAATTTGGACTTAAGGGACCGTGGTTGCTGCGGGGCCTCCTCAGTTTGTGGTTGTTGGCTATCTTCTTGAGTAATTTCGGTTCCATTGGGATCTATGCCCTCATCGGCACTCCCTTCATACGCACTCGCAGACAGATTGCTTGCAATAGAGCCTAAAATAACTAACGTATATAGTTTCATAGAGATCTCCGCTCCTCAGAGTTTTACCTATGCATAAAGATAGAGAAAGAGAGTAAATAAAAACTTAATTCTTTCTCAGAAAAATCGACTATTGAAAGATTTTGAGGAAAGTGGTTTCATTTAGTTAATATTTCTTTTTCAATTACTGAAAAACCATGCGGACTTATCATCACATTATTAATGGTCAAGATGTTAAAGGCGTCAGTCAACAAACCTTAGCTGTTATTAATCCCTCGACAGAAAAAACTTTGGGGTATATGGGATTAGCTGACCAAGCTGATGTTGATGCAGCTGTTGCAGCGGCAAAGGCAGCTTTTCCGAGATGGGCTGATACACTGGCGGCCGCTCGAGCTAAAATTTTGTTTCGGTGGCGTCAACTGATTGACGATCATATGGATGACTTAGCGCACGCTATTTCAGAAGAACATGGCAAATCCAAAACAGAAGCTATGGGTTCTATTTCTCGAGGCGTTGATGTTTTAGAGTTTGCCTGTGGTATTCCCTCTGCCTTAAAAGGGGAATTTAGTGTGAATGTTGGTCGACAAGTTGATTCTTATAGTCTGCGTCAACCTCTTGGAGTGGTTGGGGCTATTACACCTTTTAACTTTCCAGCTATGATTCCCTTATGGATCAGTTCTGTTGCCATTGCTTGTGGCAATACCGTTGTTTTAAAACCATCCGAGAGAAATCCATCTACCGCCCTCCTTTTGGCTAAATTAGCACTGAAAGCCGGCTTGCCATCGGGCGTTCTGAATGTTCTCAATGGGGCGAAAGAGGCTGTTAATGGTTTGTTGACTCATCCGGATGTGAAGGCGATTAGTTTTGTGGGGCAAACATCAACAGCACAATATGTTCAGCAAACAGCTGTAGCTCATGGTAAGCGTGTGCAGGCGTTTGGGGGGGCAAAGAACCATGCATTGGTTATGCCCGATGCCGATATGGACTCAACAGTGGATGCAATTCTTGGTGCTGCTTATGGCTCTGCCGGAGAACGGTGTATGGCTGTTTCAGTTGTGGTTGCCGTCGGCGATCAAACAGCCGATACCC
This sequence comes from Candidatus Paracaedibacter acanthamoebae, assembly GCF_000742835.1. Classification (GTDB taxonomy): domain Bacteria; phylum Pseudomonadota; class Alphaproteobacteria; order Paracaedibacterales; family Paracaedibacteraceae; genus Paracaedibacter; species Paracaedibacter acanthamoebae. The sequence goes on from NZ_CP008941.1 coordinate 2,241,947, forward strand.
TTATTGCCCAGCTCTCTCCAAAAATAACTGCTTTAAAAATTGGTGCCCCAACGGAAGCTGCAGCAGAAATGGGACCATTGATTACGAAAGACCATTTGATTAAAGTAAAAGCGTATATTGATCAAGGGATTAAGGAAGGGGCCGACCTTGTTATTGATGGCCGGTTGCAAACAGTTCCATCTGATGGGTATTTTTTGGCTGGATGTCTATTTGATAAAGTTAGCCCTGAGATGTCTATTTATCAAAATGAGATTTTTGGGCCTGTTCTGTGTGTCATTCGTGTGTCGTCTTATGAGGAGGGCTTGACTCTTATTAATAATCATCCCTATGCTAATGGGACTGCCATTTTCACACGCGATGGCAATAGTGCTCGGGATTTTTGTCAACGTATTGAAGTTGGGATGGTTGGCGTTAACGTTCCTATTCCTGTTCCGGCTGGATTCCATAGTTTTGGCGGCTGGAAGAATTCCATCTTTGCGGATCATGGGATGCATGGCATGGAAGGGGTTCGCTTCTTTACACAATTAAAAACCATTACCAGTCGCTGGCCGTCTGGTATTCGGCAACGTGTTGAATTTTCATTACCAATAGTGGAGTAAGTCATGGCAAAAATTGGGTTTATTGGACTTGGGCATATGGGGAATCCCATGGCGCGAAATTTGACCAAAGCAAAACATGACGTTCATGTGTTTGATCTTGATCAATCTGCTATAGATACAGCTGTTAAAGCAGGCTGTATTGCAGCTGCATCTGCTCTGGAAGCTGCGACGGCTAAAGATTTTATTATAACGATGCTACCCGCTGGCAAACAGGTTCGCTCGATTTTATTGGGTGATAATGGTTTAATGGCCCAATTAACGGAACCAAGTTTTTTTATTGATTGCTCAACCGTTGACATTGCGACAGCTTTAGGATTACATGCAGCCGCAACCGTGAACGGTCATTCTGTACTCGATGCGCCTGTATCTGGCGGGGTGACGGGGGCCGAAAGTCGTACCTTAACTTTTATGGTCGGTGGCTTGGTGGATGCTTTTGAAAAGGCTAAGCCCATTTTAGCCTGTATGGGAAAAAACATTTTCCACGCTGGGGCAGCGACCCATGGTCAAGCCGCCAAGATGTGTAATAATTTGATGCTGGGAATCCACATGATTGGAACCTCTGAAGCCTTTATCCTCGCAGAAAAACTTGGGCTGTCGGCGGAAACGCTGCATCAAATTGCCTCTGCTTCGTCAGGTCAAAGCTGGGCCCTTTCTAAATATTGTCCTGCTCCTATTCTTCCTGGTACGCCGGCTTGTAATAATTATAAAGCCGGGTTTGCGGCTGCGATGATGTTGAAGGATCTTAATTTGGCGATAGAAGCCGCGCACCACTGTGATACATCTTTACCATTAACGGAAAAAGCAGGCTATCTGTATGACGATTTCTGTAAAGAACATGCGGATGTGGACTTTTCTGGAATTATTGAATTCTTAAAAACGCGTTAAGTTATTTGCCAAGACGATCCGAAAGCTCAATTGGCATGTAATTTTCATCGTGTTTTGCCAATAATTTTTCTGCTGTAAAGATATGCCCATTCCATCGGCCATCGGCCACAACCCCTTGGCCCTCTTTAAAGAGATCAGGCGTAATGCCAGTAAATGTGGCGGACACAGTTGATTTAAAGTCGGTAACCCGAAAGTTAACCGTCATGGTTGCTGACTCTTTTTTGATAGACCCTTGTTCAACCATGCCTCCCAATCGGACGACAGCCGTTGGGTCCTTTTCCAAAATCTCTGTTGGCGTCATAAAATACATCAAGGATTGTTGTAGGGCAGAAAAGATAAAAATCGCACTTCCGACTAAAATTAAAGTAACAACGGCAGCCCATTTCAAACGCTGTTTTTGCTGCGACGTCATGAGTCTAACCGATTTAAATCTTGGTTAGTGCGTTTCAATTTTCGATATGCGGCAATACCAAAGCTTGTAAAAGCAACTAAAGCAAATCCATAGGCTAAATAAACATAGCTTAATTGAGTCATGATGATGTCCTCCGCAATAGAGCCGATATAACCTTTTGTTGCACTAAATAAGTCCGTAATTGCATTAAAAATAAACAAAAACACAGAGCTGCCATACCCAATGCCATAATCAGCAAGGGGACGAGCATTTGCCAATGGATGGCCGGTTTAGCCAGGCGCAGAATACTGGCGGGTTGATGAAGAGTATACCACCAATCGACCGACCATTTAATAATGGGTAAATTAATCGATCCAATAATAGCCAAAATAGCTGAAATCTTAAGGGCTTGTTGTTCTGGTTTAACATAGCTTGTGGTGATAATATAGCCTGCATACAAAAAAGCCAGAATCAACATAGAGGTTAAGCGTGCATCCCATACCCACCATGTGCCCCATGTTGGTTTGCCCCAAATGGCGCCAGTGACTAAACTTACAATGCACAAACAAAAACCAATGGAGGCCATAGAGCGGGTTAAAATATGGGCTGTTGGATTTTGCCGTAAAAAGGCATACAAAGATAGGATTGCCATCCCAAAATAGGTCAACATTGCCCCCCAGGCTGCCGGTACATGGATATACATAATGCGGACTGTCTCCCCTTGCACATAATCGGCTGGTGACCAAGCCAATCCAAGCCATAGTCCGACCGATAAAAGGGCAAAGGCAATAATTGCCGACGACTGTAGCCAAGTATGGCTTATGTGCAATAAATAAGCGGGGGATATAAAATGTTTGATCATTGTTACCAATCCAAATTCCGTATAACAAGGGGGGCTAGACAAAGGGATAGACCAAAGCTAACTAGCGTAATGCCGAATTGCATGCCTAGATAGTAACTTGCCTCTCCCTCAACAGCAACGGTTGAAATTAAAGATTCTGCAATCAACAGATTTGGAATGGCTAGGGGCGCTATCATCACATTCAATAAGGACTGTCCATTGTGCCCTTGCGCCAAGGTGAGGATAAGCCCCCAGCAAAGGAGGGCCGTACAAGTCATAAGAAACGAAAAAGCAATGACAGCCACTGATGGTGGCGGATAAATAAACAGATGAATGCTTGCAAAGCCAAGCGTCAAAGGAGCAGCTATCTGTCCTATACTGTTCATAAGATTTGTTAGGAAATAAGAAAATGGCGACGTTCCATGACTAAGTAACCAAGCAAGATGTCCATCCTGTAAATCAGGATACACACGATCGCTCACCTGGCTTAACACGACGATCACGGCCAATCCATATAACAAGAGCGTTATGGACGGGGAAAAGTCTCCTTGGGTTAAGGGCAAGAGAACGACTAAACTTGCGCCTAAATAGGTGATCAACGGCCGTATCCATAAAGTTAAGTACATCATGCTTTTTCTGCCTTAAAACTTATAAAGGTCGGTGGGTTATAAAACAAGCATTTTGAACATTGCGTTAGAGCTTGCTCTTATACAATTTCTCAGTCGGAATGTCTATTTTATAATCTAATTCCTTATAAGCTGACCATAGCAGATTTTGACTTATCAATTAAAGCAATCCATCATGACGGTGAGGAAGTTATTCCGAGTGGTCGTGTCTTATAAAACCTTCCTGCCCTATAAAATTTTAATGATTGCAAAAAGGTGCGTAGAAGGTTGTCTTACGGCTTACTTCTCTTAAGTTAGAAATAACTATTTTTTCTCATAGATAGCCTCGCTTAAAAGGTTTATGTAATATATAAACTGTTTCAATCTTAAGGTAGCTACATGGGCATACTTTCTAGCCTTAAACGTGAACAAAAAGAAGCTGTAGGTCTTTTACAAGTTGGCACTTTCCTTGAGTATTTTGACCTTATGCTGTATGTCCACATGGCCATTATTCTCAACGAATTATTTTTTCCAAAAACCGATCCCCATACCGCGGCCCTTCTTTCGGCCTTTGCTTTTTGTTCTACCTATGTGCTAAGGCCTTTTGGGGCCCTTATATTTGGTTATATAGGAGATAATATTGGCAGAAAGGCCACCGTCATTATAACAACGATGTTAATGTCCTTATCCTGTATTGTTATGGCTAATATGCCGACCTATGCTCAAATAGGAATTACAGCCTCTTGGGCGGTAACTTTATGCCGAGTCATTCAAGGATTATCCTCCATGGGGGAAATAGTCGCAGCAGAAATTTATCTGACAGAAACCGTGAAGCCGCCTGCCCAATACCCAGCTGTGGGGTTAATGTCATGTTCTTCGGCTTTTGGAACCATGGTGGCTCTTGGGGTGGCGATGATTGTATTTTCTTTAAATATAGAATGGCGATTAGCTTTTTGGTTTGGGGCTTCCATCGCGATGGTTGGAACTATTGCACGTATTCGGTTGAGAGAGACTCCTGAATTTCTTCAATCAAAAAGGCTTCTGAACAAAAACACATCGGCCCGCCTGCTACAAAATCAAAATTTTAATGCCGAAAGAAGCAAAACATCAACAGCCTTTTTCTTAATTTATTGTGCGTGGCCTGTTTGTTTTTATTTTGTCTATGTCCATTGTGGCAATATTTTGAAATTTAACTTTAACTATTCAGCACAAGACATCATTCAGCAAAATTTTTATGTTTCTATGGTCCAAACCATAGGATATTTGCTCTTTGCCTTTCTCAGTTATTATATTCATCCTTTAAAAATATTAAAATATAAGCTTATGGCTATATTTCCGATGCTACTAATATGCCCTTATCTTTTTTCTATCATTAACACAGGTACTCAACTATTCTTTATTCAAAGCTTTCTTATCTTCTTTGCGATGACAGCCGCGCCAGCGATGCCCATATTTATTGCCAGATTCCCCGTATTTAAAAGATTTACTTATACAAGCTTTATCTATGCTTTAACACGGGCCTCCATGTATGTGCTCACTTCATTTGGATTGGTATATTTAACCGAAAGTTTAGGTCATTGGGGACTTTGGTTAATTCTTATTCCTTGTGCTTTAAGTTTCTGGTGGGGAATAAAGCATTTTGAAACACTGGAAAATATACCAAAAGATAATGCTGAAAGCTTTTTGACCGGTCGGGAGGCTAGCCAGCCTTTCTAAAGGTTTTTTAGTTTTATGGCCATCTCCATCGCCTCTTTTTTGGCCTACTTTTTGTAACTGTATTGAAAGAGAGAGAAGAAGAATTCCCCAACTTAGGGGAGCAAGACACTACTCTTATTAGAATCCTTTTAACTCATGCATCTCCAGTTGGCATCCGAATTTTTCGGCCCAGTCCTAATGCCTTCTTTTTAAGGTGGTGTAGCAGTTAAGTATGGTGGCCTTTAAAGGGGGCGTTCTTAGTAAGGTGGGCTTTACCACCTTAATGCGAACACCCTCTTGCTTTCTTTGTCGTTGAGTTATTTGATTTTATACTCTGACTGACTGGAGGATCGCTCCTTTGAAAAAATTGAGCTAATTATCGTTTTTTTGCGGCTTTTAGTCGGTTCAGAGGATTGGGATGAGTCGGGTAGTTGTGTTATAAATTTTAAAGCTTTTTCTTTAGAATTTTCCAAATAATTAGCTATTGCCTTTAAGGGAGTTTGTTTTTCCGAGAAATTGCTAAAGAATTGATTAAGGTGGTTGACATTAACTGCATTATGTAAGTTATCTATTTCGACTAAAAAATCAATAGCTTGTTCGCTATTTTGTTTATCATCAGCTTGGGTATAAATAGAAATCCTTTTAGCAGTTTTTTTCTTTACCCCTTTTTCTTTCAATTTACAATACAAATCGAAATTTAAGGTTTCTGTACACTTTGTTAGACATTGATTTTTGATGATTGCAGACGTGCAAGCTTTTGGCGCCGTACAAAAGTTATTACAGGGGCTTACAGCGGAACTGCTGCCCGCACAAAACAAGAAGATCCCTATAGTTAGACCTGATATACTTGTCTTCGTATACATAATAACATCTCATTCTTGAAATTGGTTCACAATTCATCATAAATAAAAAGAATTAAAGAGGCTTTAAATAGGGGTACCGTTTCAGGGGAAAACCCTCTTTTTCTTTTTACGAAAATTTTCTATTTGTGTTTTAAATTATGGCTTTACCTACAGCCGTTAATTATGATGGATATATACTTAAGCTTCTTCTTCCCCTAAATCTCCATCTGATAAAAGCTCTATTTCACTGCTACCCTCTTCCTCGTATTCCCAATATTCTATTTCACCTTCACCATTGCGTAAATACACACCTTCGTAATGGTTATTTAATGCATTTATCGCCGCTTGATCTCCATCGGTTGCTGCTTTTTGAAGATAAGCCTGCGGTAAATACAAGGCTTTACCGTCTTTAAGAAACCTGCTGAGTGCAGCCTGCGCTTCTAGGTGGTCTTTCTCAGCCGCACGGAGGTAGTATTGTGCCGCCAGCTCCCAATTTTTACCAAAAGGGGTACCTGTTTCATAACACCGTCCTATATAAAATTCTGCGTTCCGTTGTCCAAGTTCCGCTAGGTCGAGATAATGCGCAAAAAAGTTTTCATAAAGCTGTATTGTTGTCTCATCTTGATTGTCAGCAGTATAAGTAGGAGAGCATAGCTCGGAAATTTGTTGCGTAAAATCAGGTGCACTAAGAGAGTCATCGCTGACATCATCCGTTAAAAAAGTTGGGGAAAGGCTAGGATTTACCGCCGCAGTAGAGCCACTCTCTTGGATAAAAAGAGCAGACGGTGAAATTTTCTCTAAAGCCACAAGAGCCTGAGGAAAAGAAAGTATACCCGCTAATAAGAAAAGTGATAGTATTTTCATCAGTTAAATCTCCTTTTTAAAATTATATTATTTATAGGATGGGATTAATTTTAGGTTTACTTCAATGATTAATTTAGGGTTAAGACGATCAATACTTATTAATATTTTACTTTTCACATATGGGTTTAGGGAAACAATCTCTTGTAATTTTTTATAAAGTATCGCAAAAAAGGAAAGATCAATTAACAAAGAGTTCCTTACAAATGGTTGCTAAAATTCGCACAGTTTCCTTTGCAGGCGTGGACGTTGTGCCAGTCGATGTTCAGGTCCAGTTTACCCATGGATTACCCGGTATTACGATTGTGGGCCTGCCTGATAAAACTGTTGCTGAATCAAAGGAACGGATTCGGGCAAGCTTTCAATCCATCGGCCTTGATTTACCCGCTAAACGCGTGGTCGTCAACCTAGCGCCCGCCGATATCCAAAAAGAAGGATCCCATTATGATTTACCGATTGCGATCGGCATGATGATTCAGATGGGAATTTTGGATGGGGTGGAAATGGAAGAATATGTCATTCTCGGTGAATTAGGACTGGATGGCAGTATTGCTCGGGTCGCCGGATCCTTGCCCTCTGCCATTCATGCAGCCGCTCAAAATTTAAGTCTTATTTGCCCAGAGAGTTGTGGGACAGAAGCGGCTTGGGCGGGTGATGTAAAAATTTTAGCAGCGCCGAATTTGATCGCACTTGTTAATCATTTTAAAGGAACCCAAGTATTAAAACAGCCAGAGGTCCCGCAGGTTTTTGAATCACCTATTAAACTTCCCAATTTGAAAGATGTTAAGGGGCAAATATTAGCCAAACGGGCGCTTGAAGTAGCGGCTGCTGGCGGACATAATCTCTTAATGATTGGTCCCCCGGGTTCTGGAAAATCCATGCTGTCCTGTCGGTTACCCGGAATATTACCAGCTCTCACCCCGCATGAAGCCTTGGAAGTGACAATGATCCACAGTATTAATGGTGATCTGCCCGACGAAGGCCTTATCCGTCACCGTCCTTACCGCGATCCTCATCATTCGGCCTCCCTGGCGGCCCTAGTAGGGGGTGGTATTCGCTGTAAGCCCGGTGAAATTTCTTTGGCTCATAAAGGTGTTTTATTCCTCGATGAATTACCCGAATTTAACCGCAATGCTCTTGAGTCTCTGCGTCAGCCCATTGAAACAGGCAAAGTGGTGGTAGCCCGGGCAAATTCCCATGTGACTTACCCATCCCAAGTCCAATTGGTGGCGGCGATGAACCCGTGTCGATGTGGCTATTTTGGTGATAAAGAACGAGAATGTACGCGGGCACCGCGCTGTGCTGCTGATTATCAAGGAAAAATTTCTGGCCCCTTGATGGATCGTTTTGACATTGTTATCGATGTTCCTGAAGTTAAAGCAACCGATTTAATGCGAGCTCCTGATGGCGAGGATTCGACACTTGTGGCTCAGCGGGTGGCAGCGGCGCGCGATTATCAATATGCACGCCTTCAAGCTCTTGGTAAGACGGGAAATTTTTCCAATGCTACAGTGGACAGCGAAACGTTGGAAGATATTATTGACCTGAGCCAGGCAGCAGTTAACTTACTCACCAAAGTTATGGAGAAATTTAAGCTCAGCGGTCGAGGCTATCACCGTATTCTAAGGGTGGCGCGAACCATTGCTGATTTGGAGCAATCAGCCACTATAGAGACGCAGCACCTGTCAGAGGCTGTTGGCTATCGTAAAATTTCTGTTTATGCTGACAATGAGTCCAAGGTTGCTTAAAGAGTCATCCCTGAAGAAAAGTCCTGCACGCTGCGCTTAGTAGTGTACTTTTCTTCAAGAATCCTGGGAAATAATCTGATATTAAATCAATGGATAGGCAGCAATTGCAAGGTTTGGATATATCAATTTATGCTGTTTTGTCTATCGCGACTTTAGCATAGACTAAATAAGATATTTTACAGATTGTCTGGCCAATTCTTCAATCCATTTTTGGCCCAAGACGCTATCGAGAATCTGCGTATAAATAGCTTGGAGAGTTTGCAAATCCTCAATAGAGACATGCTCATCATCTTGATGAGCTGTCTGGTTTAAAAGGCCCACTTCAACCACGGGGGCTATATCTTTAATAAATCGGGCATCCGAGGTCCCGCCACTGGTCGATAGAATTGGTGTTTGACCTGTCACAGCCTCGATTGCGTGCGCAATTTTCGACGCCACGGCTTCCTCTGAGCAATAAAAGGGCTCGCCACTGATGCGCGTTTCAAGTTTGATATGAGGAGAAATGCGATTCGCAACATCTTTTAAATGCTGACATAAGGATTCACCCGTATGAAGATTATTAAATCGGATATTTAAGCGAGCCTCAGCCGTTGCTGGCACCACGTTGGTTGTGGGATTTCCAGCATCAATCGACGTAATTTCCAAATTTGAGGGTGGGAAAAATTCTGTGCCTTGATCGAGGGGTTTCCGTTTCAACTCACTGAGATACTCTAGTAGAATAGTATTAGGATTGATAAAATTCTCAGGATAAGCTACATGGCCCGCTCGTCCTTCGCTCATGACTCGCGCATTTAGACTGCCCCGACGTCCAATTTTAATCATGTCGCCAATACGGTTGACGCTGGTGGGTTCGCCGACCAAGCATAAACTGATCGTCTCGCCTTTTTCTTGCAGCCATTCTACAACTTTACGGGTACCATTTAAGGCAATTCCTTCTTCATCACTCGTTAAAAGAAAGCTGAGGGATCCTGTCAGCGGTTCTTTCAATAAGTCGGTCACCGCCATCATAAAGGCAGCAATAGCACCCTTCATGTCAACGGCGCCCCGTCCATAAACATGACCATTGTCTAAAAGCTGCTCCAAAAAAGGATTATCTTGCCAGCCAAAGGGATTTTGGACAGGAACGACATCGACATGTCCGGCAAAACAAAAATTAGGAAGTTCATGGCCATAACGGGCATATAGATTATCCACATCCCCAAAAGGCAGACGCCAGCAGTTAAATCCTAAATTGGTCAAATAGGATTGGATAAAATCCAAACATCCAGCGTGATTAGGGGTTACACTGGGAAAGGAAATTAATTTCTGGGCTAATTCTGCAACAGTATTCATGGGCGTAATAACTCGTTAATTCCAACCTTCGATCGTGTTTTAGCATCTACTTTTTTAACGATAACAGCACAGGCTAACGCGGGTGCCTGGGGTGTGGCTCCCGGTAATGTGCCTGGAACAACGACAGAATAGGCAGGCACATGGCCATAGATAACCTGGCCTGTTTGGCGATCGACAATTTTTGTCGAGGCGCCTAAAAAAACACCCATGGAAATGACGGCGCCTTCTTCGACAATAACACCTTCGGCAATTTCACTCCGTGCGCCAATAAAACAGTTGTCTTCGATGATGACAGGGTTTGCTTGTAAAGGCTCTAAAACCCCCCCAATTCCAACGCCGCCGGAAATATGGCAATTGGAACCAATTTGGGCGCAGGAGCCAATCGTGACCCAGGTATCAACCATCGTTCCCTTACCGACCCGTGCTCCGACATTGATAAAACTTGGCATTAAAACGACATCTTTTTCGATAAAGGCTGATTGACGGACAATGGATCCGGGAACACAGCGGAAGCCGGCGGCCGCAAAGTCTGAGTCTGTCCATGCTGATGTTTTTAAGGGAACTTTGTCATACCACGGCACATCCCCCATCCCAGGCATAATTTGGTTATCCCGAAGGCGAAAGGATAACAAAATAGCCTTTTTAATCCATTGATGGACAACCCATTTATCCTCAATTTTTTCAGCAACCCGTAATTTTCCGGTATCCAGCTGGGATAGAGTCTCGTGGACGGCCTCTGTAACAGCAGTATTTTTAATTTTTAGTTGCTGACGATTTTCCCAGGCATTATTGATAATAGTTTGGTCGGTCATCTGGATACACCCTCATGTTTATCATTGATAAGTATTATACGTGGGCCCACTTTAGCATGCAAGGATGCAAAGGCGAGTAATTTCTCGCCCCTTTTTTGAATGGGTTTGTTTAAAATTTGGAGGCTAATATATTTATTTTTTACAATAGAAAGTTTTAAAATGAAAAAATTGATAAGGTGTTTTTTGATACTTCTTATGGTTTTTGTAATAGGGAATATGGTAACAGCAGCAGACAGGGTGGAAATCTTTACTGATCCCACAAAAGGAGATTCATATACTGTGTGCGTTAGTCTCGCCATAGAAGACTCAGAGGTTAGCCGAACTAAATTTGCGAAGGAGATACAGGCAATTTATGACCACCACAACCTTAAATTAACTTACAGTGATGACGGTAAATTTTGGCAATTACCCCATCTGACACTTGTGATGTTTGAGAAAGTTAAATTAAAAAATATTAAAGCATTCGACGGAATTTTTGAACAATTAAAAGGAACAAAGCTTGATTTTATACCTGAATCTTATGGCTTTTTTGGGCGGGGAGACCAACTTATATCCATGCCTCCTTCATCCCTGACCGAGGAAGCTAAAAAACTTAATGCTGACATCCTTGCATGGGTTAATGAAAGTCTTGACAAGAGCTACTATAGAGTATGTAGAAATACACTGATGAAGAATCTCAAACCTCATTTATCTCTTAATACATGCGTTAATGATAAGAATGTGCAGGGACGAGTCCGCCGAATTCTTGGCCAGTCTTTAAACGCAACCGTCATAAAATTAGACCATGTTATTATTACATCTACCAATGAATGGTTTTGATACAGATCGCCTGTGAATGTTGTTTCCCCTTAAGCTATGGCTTGCCGGGGAGACCTCCCATTATCATTGGATCCTGTGACGGCCAAAAGTGAGCTTAATTTTTCAATTGCTTGATCGTTTAGCGTCTCATGGGCCTGAGTATTTGTCGATGTTGCGAGGATATGGGTCAGGGCTTCTTTTGCGTGCTCTGCAAGAGTTTCTCTTAAGGCGAGGATGGTTGCGTGACGCATCATGTCAATTGTCAAATCAGCCGTATGCTGTTTGGCTGTTAAAACAGTATTGATTTCTTCGTCTGTGAGTCGTTGCAACTCTTCAATACGTTTTTCTGCTAGAATTTTAAGGTTGTCAATTTCTGTTGTTAGTTGTCGTTCGGCGCGGCGCTCTTGGCTAAACTGTTCTTCAGCGGCCTTAAAAGCTGCTGTTGCTTTCTCAAGAGTTATTTGGATTTCTTTGATCTCGCTGTCGAGCGCCCCAACAGCTTTGTGATATCCAAATTTAAGGGCAATTCCTATAAAAACGACAAAGCCAATAAAAACGACAAAGCTCGCGTCAAAAAAATTGGATTCATGCATCGTTTAAGATCCCTTCTTTTTGGAAGTTTTTGCAGCAGCCAATTGTCCAGCCTCAAGCGGTTGTTCTGTCAAAGTTTGGTACATATCTTGAAGTAAGTGACCGATCATATCCTGAGAAGCTGCTAGAATTTCTTGTTTGTCCTGGGCTAATTTATCTTGAACCTCATTAGCATGGTGCTGGAGCTTTGCTTCAAATGTGTGAATTTTCTCATCTTTAAGCTGTGTTAAATCGGTAATGACTTGATTAACTTTGGCGTGAATCTCCATTTTGGCAGCTTGCAAGTGATCAGCATTGAGTTGATTCAACTTATTGGCCTCATTCATTAGCTGATCGGTTTTTTGACGCAAATCCTCGAGTTCCTTGGCTCGCACTGCCATAGTTTGGCTCAGGCGGGGGACTAAAAAGGCAACCATAGCAAAGCAAAGGATTGCAAAGCAAATCACAAGCCAAAATATCTGTGATGGAAATGTTGAAGCATCTAGCTGTGGCACTTTTAATCTCTCCGAATCATTTAATAAGAGGCCCCTTGGAGAGTACATATTACCGTATCTCCAAGGAGGACTCAACTTCTTAGCTAAATAGAATCATCATGGCAGTGACAAACGCCATCAACGCAATGGATTCTGTTAGCGCAAAGCCCAACAACCCAACCGGCATAATATCAGCCTTAGCTGATGGGTTACGCGCAATAGAGGTAATTAAGTTTGAAAAAATATTTCCCAGACCAATACCTACCCCCAGCAGGGCGATAACTGCCATACCAGCACCGATCATTTTTGCTGCTGCTAAATCCATGGATCTTCTCTCCTTTTTAGATGTTAATGCAAATGAATTGCATCATTTAAATAAATACAGGTTAACACCGTGAACACATAAGCCTGGAGGAATGCCACCAGGAACTCAAAACCCACCACCGCCAGGTTCACGACAAAGGGTAGGGCCGCAACAGGGAACAAATTGGTCCCTGCCAAAATAATCACAAACCCCGCAAAGATTTTAAGCATGGCGTGACCTGCCATCATATTGGCAAATAAACGAACGCTTAAACTTACAGGCCGTGTGAAATAAGACATAATTTCGACGGGCACAAGCAATGGCATAATATAGATTGGGGTGCCTGCTGGGCAAAACAGCCGTAAAAAATGTGTTCCATGCTTTACAAAGCCAAGAATTGTAACACTGATAAAGACAATAAGCGCCAGACCAAATGTCACAATAATATGGCTGGTAAATGTAAACCCATAGGGAATCATTCCCAGAAAGTTACCCATCAAAACAAATAAGAATAAGCTCATTACATAAGGAAGATAAGGAAGACCTTCTTTGCCAACATTATCTGTTACCATTTGGCTAATGAAACGGTGTAGGGATTCTCCAATAAATTGGATGCGAGATGGTACCAACTGCGGGCGTCGGGTTGCTGCATACATCAATCCAATGGAACTAAGAGTTGCGAGCACCATAAATAGAGACGAATTGGTAAAAGAAATATCATAGCCAGCGAGCGCTAGATTGATTAAAGGGGTAATCATGAATTGGTGCAACGGATCAATCATCAGCAAATCTCCAGGTCATGGGAATAACAGGGGTGATTGTTAAAAAAAGGCGATGGGGAGAAGGAAGGCAGAGGCTTGGTACAAAAAATTAAACTCATGACTTTTTCTCCGAATCACTTGTTTTTTCTTTGGAATTGCTTGATTCTACCGTAGAAAAGTCGCGTTGGACAAGCCTAAAAATATTTCTAAAGCCTGCGGCCGCCCCAAGCAGAATCATAATAATTAATCCAAAGGGTTTGGTTGAAAAGAAATGGTCAATTGCCAATCCAAAAATAACGCCCACAATAATCCCCGATACAAATTCCGTTCCAGCTCGAAGGGCAAGGCTGGCTATTGCATTTCCGGGTTTCGGAGTGTTATTTCTCATAGAGGGCGACTCATTTTACACCAACTTGAGCTCACCTTAGCAAAAAAAATAATTTTGGTAAAATTGAATCTTATGAAATTGACAGTTATTGATAGAAAAAAATTTGAGCAACGCTTTCCCGATCGGCAGCATGCTATCTTTAATTTTGCGCCATATGGCAGTGTGGAGGTTGACTACACTGGCAACATCTTGCATGGATTGAGGCCCTCAGCGATTTCCACTGAAACGGATCTTCCCGACTTTCATGAATTGGTTGTGTGTGGAACAGCGTTTCAAGAAAAAGTATGGCGGGCCTTATTGACTATTCCGTTCGGGGAAACGGTATGCTATAGCGATATTGCCCATAAAATTGGCCATCCAAGGGCAGTTCGCGCGGTGGGATCAGCGCTGGGTGCGAACCCGATTGGTGTTATTATTCCCTGTCATCGAGTCTTAGCTAAGTATGGTAAGATTGGCGGATTTGATTGGGGAATTGAATTAAAGCAAAAATGGCTCGCTATAGAAGCCGACAGCGGATCTACCAAAGAACATCCTTAACGTCATGAATATTCCGAGTTAAGTGATGCTTCATCTTGCGCAACGCCCGGGTTTCTAATTGGCGCACCCGTTCTTTACTAATATTCATCAGGTCACCAATTTGTTCCAGCGTTAAAGGAGTATCGGTTAAATGGCGACATTGAATGATTTGCCGCTCCCGAATAGGAAGTTGGCGCAAAGAGGCTTCTAACCAATGACGCCGCACACAGCGATCATATTCTTCGAGGGCTTCAGTTTCAGGACTCGGACCTTCATCGGCCAGGGTGTCAACCCAGTCTTCATGACTTTCTTCGCCAATGGGGTTACTGAGGGATAGATCATGGGCCGCTAAGCGATTTTCCATAGTTTCTACTTCCCTTACAGATACTTTGAGGATGTCGGCTATCTTTTGACGATCCTGCGGAGCCAGATGATCGGTGGTGACGCTTGCTAACTGAGCTCTCAGGCGGCGTAGGTTGAAAAAGAGTTGTTTTTGTGCTGACGTTGAGCCAGTTCTAACAATGGACCAATTTTTTAAAATATAATCCTGAATAAAGGATCGGATCCACCATTTGGCATAAGTTGAAAAACGAACATCTCGTTCAGGTTCAAAGCGCTCTGCGGCTTGCATTAATCCAACGTTACCCTCTTGAATCAAATCGCCGATAGGAAGACCATAGTGGCGAAAGCGGGTAGCCGTTGCAACAACCAATCTGGAGTAGGCTTTGGTTAGATCATGAAGGGCATGCTCATCACCCTTTTCGCGCCAGGCTGTTGCTAATTCCATTTCCTTTTCACGGGAGAGAACAGGCTGGTTCATAACACCTCGAACATAGGCTAGGTCCGCCTTTTGAGTTTGGTGGTCACCATACACAGATAATTTTTCTGACACAACCGATCATCCTGATTAACTTGTCTCACCCCCAAAGTAGAATCAAAACTGTAAAAATCTGGTTAAGAGAGGGAAAGAAATATGAGCGGCATTAAAGGGACAAAGCGGGGAGATCAGGAAAGCAATGCTCAGAACAGGCGGCCTTGATCAAAATTGAAAGGGATATGAATCTTAGGCTAATCATCCTTGCTTGATTTTTTTCTTACAAAAAAAGCTGGACAGCTAGTTATTTTTTCCTTATACATGTTATATGCTTGTGCCCGGATAGCTCAGTTGGTAGAGCAAGGGATTGAAAATCCCTGTGTCGCTGGTTCGAATCCGGCTCCGGGCACCATGCAGAGGATATCTTGATTTTTTCCTTGTGCCCCATATCTTTATCTAAGTGCATAAAATAAACAAATAAAGGCTATTATTATGGGTGTTGATCCGGAAACCTTTGTTGCTTTACATCATAAGCTCGAAGCTCTTAAGAAGAAACATGCTGAACTTGAAATTCATATTCAGTCTTCATTTCAAGATCCTGCCCGAGATGACCTTGCTGTTCATCGTTTAAAGCGAGAAAAACTAGCGCTTAAAGACCAAATGGCTAAAGTTGAAGCCATGATGGTGCCTGATATTATTGCTTAATAAAATTATATTTACCTCTTTATCAATCTCAATCTCAGATTCTCTATTTATCCCTTTTTATAGGTTATCTCTAAAAATCCTGATTTTTCTAAAAATTATAGAAATAAAATTAAAACATCTTTAATTGTTTATTTAGAGGCCACGACCCCATAGACGAATAAAGTGTGTCACGGTATCCTAATAAAGTGTGCTTAATAGAAGCTGCAATTTCTAATCAACAGGCAGGTCAGTTCGTGATGGAGACAAAATTTTTTAGAGCCATGCCGTGGAAGCGTTGGGATGTTATGGTTGCAACCGCAATGCTCAATGGATTGGCTTTATTTATGTCGTTGATGATGATCCATCTGTATGATCACGTCTTGCCCAGTAAATCTTACTCACTGTTGAACTTAACCGTGGTTGGTCTTGCAACAATGGTGGTGCTTGAGATTATTATTCGCCATGCCCGGTCTCGAGTTTTGAGTTGGTTAAGGATGCGCTATTCTTATCAGACCCAGGCTGCGGTGTTTGATCGATTGGTGGCTCCTTCTTATCCGTCTGACAGTCGAGTGCAGTTTGCCGAACAACTTGACATGATTGATAAGAGCCGTAACGTGCAAGATTTTTTGAATCGTCAGGAATTCTTGGCATTTTTAGATTTGCCGTTCATTCTAATTTTTGCTGGGGTTGCTTGTTTTTTGTCACCCGTTCTTATGGTCATTCCGACGCTGGGGATAATGCTTCTGGTATTGATGGGGATTTATCGTGGTAAGCAGCTAACTGATATTTTAAACAAGCGACAGCTTCTCGATCATCAGCGCTCTATCCTTTTAACCCAAACAGTGCAGAACTATCATACGCTCAAAACTTTAGGGATGGAGAATCTGCTATTACGCCGTTATGAACGACTGCAGTATCAAAAGGCATTTTTTGATAACGATATCCATCAGGTTGAGGGCATGACGCGAGATCTATCCTCTATTATCTCTTATGCCGTGGTGGCGGGTGTATTATGTGTCGACGTGCACGAAGTTTTGCTGGGGCATTTATCAATCGGAACGCTGTCAGCGTGTGTGTTTCTGACCGGTTTAATGATATACCCCTTACAGGCAATTTTTTCGAGTTGGTTCAATGTGAAATGTTTCCAGCAAGCCAATAAGAAACTCATCAGTCATCTTAAGGCACGGCAAGTGCCAGCAAATTCAAGCGCGCAAGAGCTTGAATTGACAGGAGAATTCCGGTTAGAAAATATTGAATTTCAATATCCAGGCACAGAAAAGCCCATTCTTTTAAACCTTAATTTGTCGGTTCAATCTAATACCATTGTTACAATTTTTGGCCCCACCGGTGTTGGTAAAACGACCTTGGCTCAGTTAATTATGAATCGGTTAGAACGACGCCAGGGTAAAATTACGTTTGATGGGCATGATTTAAAAGATATTGACGCTCCCAGTTTTGCCAGACAAGTTATGGTTGTTTCTGCTTCCACCCCTTTGTTTACCGGTACCCTTATGGAAAACCTAACCCTATTTCGGGTTGGCCCCCTTATTGAGGAGGCTATTAAGCTTTCTCAAGATTTGGGCTTAGCTGCTTGGGTAGAAGCCCAACCTCTATCTTACCAAACGGCGATAAGGGAGGATCTATCTCTCAGTATTCCTGATGGGATTAAACAGCGTATTGGATTAATTCGTATTCTTTTAAATGAGCCAAAAATTTTAATTCTCGATGAAGCGAATGCTGCTATTGATGGTGAAGGTGATGCGCAGCTAAAGCAAACTTTGATGGCCTTGAAAGAAGCGGCGACTATTATTTTTATTACGCATCGTCCATCAATGAAGCAAATTGCTGATGAGTCTTATGATTTAGTGAATGGCGCTCTAGTTCCGAGTATGAATGTTAGTCCAACTCTAAAGTCTTTTAAGACGATAACAACTAAAGCAGAGACAGGGCAGGGATGACGAATTTTAATTACATTAACTGTCTAAAACCGTTATTAAGAACCTTGGGTTGGCAAGGATCTTCGCGACGGGTCTTTGAAGCCGTGCCCTATGATGTAACTGAGATTGATTTAATTGATCTCAAGAATATTTTTGTCAGCTTGGGGTATACTTGTTACAGCAAGAAAGTAAAGCTGTCGAAACTATCACGGAGCTTTCTACCAACCTTATTCATCAATGAATCAAAGGGTATTTTTTGGGTTATTTATGAACGCACTGAAAAAGATTTTCTTTATATTGATTGCAGGAATGGAGAGAAAGCAGCCATCCCTGTCTCTAAAAGACTTAGTGGCGTTCGCTATAATTTTGTCAAAGGTTTGCATCCTGAGATATCTGCTAAGTCTTGGTTTCTTTGCCTATTTGACCGCTTATCTCGAGACCTGTGGCAGCCGGTTGTAATGGCTATTTTAGGGGGGCTAAGCACGCTGGCGATTCCCTTATTTGTTCAGTTTATGTATGATCATGTCATTTCCATTCAATCAGAGAAAATGGTGCCTTATTGTGTGGGGGGATTGGGGCTTGTTTTTCTGAGTATGATTTTATTTGCCTACATCAAAAATCGGTATTTATCCTATTTAGGGGCTCGGTTAAATATTTTGATAAATAATGATATAGAACGACAATTAATGATGCTCTCTCCTTCCCATTTAAAAGAGGACTCGATTGGAGAACAGGTATTAAAATTGCGGCAATTTGATTATGGTCGTGAGATGGTTCCTAGATCGCTTGTTCTTGCCCTATTCGAGCTGCCGATTATTATTTTAGCGACCATTGCAATGGCTATAGTCGGACAAGAACTTGCTCTTATTCCTCTTATGGCAATGGGGTTGACTTTAATGTTGGTAAAATTTTTCTATGGTAGGTTGTCTTCCTTAACGACAAAGGCTGTGGCCGTTCATAAAACTTCCAGTAATTTTATCCATGAAACCCTGTTAAGTTTGCAAGCTCTTCACAATCTTGCAGCCGAACGTGCTTGGAGCGATCGTTATCGTACTTATGGAAGCGACACTGCCATCCAAGAGCGTGTTTTAAGCGATAAAATTAATCAATTATCAACGTGGAGTTTAAGCATCTTAAAAGGGGCTGGTGCTTTAACAGTTTGTTGGGGCATTCAACAAGTTATAGAGGGAAATTTGTCAGGCGGCACCTTGATGGCGGTTATTATTCTCATGGGGCAAGTTTTCTGGTCACTGTATACCTTAGTGGGACAAGTGCAGGACCTGCCTTTATTCCGTGAAACTGTATCTAAAATAAATCAATTAATGGTGGCACCTATTGAAGGTTTGCCTACCATTCAATCGGCGATTAAACCGCAGGGTCATCTTAGTGTTGATGATGTGTATTTTCGTTATCCGGGCCAATCGAAAATGGCTTTACAAGGTGTGCGGATGGAAGCAAATCCAGGGGAGATTGTTGCTATTATTGGTCAGAATGCCTCGGGCAAATCGACTTTTGTTCGATTGCTGATGCGACTCCATGATCCAATGAGTGGTGATATCAAGCTTGATGGCATCAATATTAATACTTTTGATCCAATTGCTTATCGGCAATCCATTGGCTATGCCCCCAGTGTACCGCAGTTCTTTGTCGGCACAATTGCGCAAAATATGAGATTGGCGCAACCAGAGGCTACGGATAAGGAAATCTTGTACGCTTTCGAGCAAGTTGGAGTGACCGAAGAGATACACAAGTTGCCGAATGGTATCCATACGCGATTATCAGATCAATATCAGCAGGACTATTCGGCAGGGTTCTTACAAAAATTGAATTTGGCTCGGGCCTTAATTCGTGATAGCAATGTTTTGATTTTTGATGAACCTGTCGGCAATATCGATTTCAAGAGTGATGCTGTTTTTAAGGACACCATCCAAAATCTTAAAGGAAAAAAGACAGTCATTATCGTGACCCATCGTCCAAGTATTATTAACCTTGCCGATCGTATTTTGGTGCTTAATCAGGGCATAATGCGATTATTCGGGCCTAGAGAACAAGTTCTCAACATTCTTTCGGGGAATGCAGCATGATAGACACACCACAAACAGCAACCTTAATCCCAGCTTCTCTTCATGAAGTAAGTCGGCAATTACCAACGCTGAAACAGTCAATCTTTCTAGAGGAAAGCCGAGCACCACGGTTATCTCAGCTAACCATTTTATCTATGATAGGCCTGTTGGCAGCTTTTATAGGATGGGCGGCGATTACCCCTCTTCACCAAACCATCAATAGTCGAGGTGACATTGTTGCCTCGGATAAAATTAAGGTTATCCATCCGCCCGAAGGAGGCATCCTCACTGAATTGAATGTTCATGAAGGGGATTTGGTTAAGGAAGGACAAATTCTTATCGCCATGGATTCCCATGCTATAAAATCTGATTTAGAGGCTTTGGATATAAGGGTACAATTGCTGCAAATTAGAGCGGACAGGCTGCGGGCTTTTGGATTAAATCAAAACTTTGATCTGACGCAGTATCCCAATTCGATGGCAAAGATTGTCGCGGATCATAAATCTATCTATGACATGCAAATTCGTAATCGTGAAGATCAGCGTTTAAGCATTGTGAATCAGATAGAACAACGCCGTGCTCAACTAGCGCTTACCTTAGGCCAAGAACATGATGTGCGGCATCAAATGGAAATAGCTGAGCAGCAACGGGATGTGGCTAAGAAACTCTTTGAAAAAAAGCTTGGTACAGGAACAAATTATCGTCATGCTGAGGATAATCTATCAAAGCTCCGTAAAGAGTTGAATTCTTTAATCAATCAATCCCAAGAGAATCGTCAGCAAATTACCGAAGAAGAAGGTCGTATTGTTGAACTTGATACAAGTTTGCGTCAGAATGCGCTTAAAGAAATGGGGGAAGTGACAACAGAATTATCTGTTCTTAAGGAACAAAAAATTCGACTAAAGGATCAGTTAAATCATTTAACGCTCAAGGCCCCTATCACCGGTGTGGTCCGCGGATTAGAGACGATAAAGATTGGTGAAAAAATTCAGCCGGGCCAGCAAATTTTACAAATAGTTCCGCTCGAAAATATCGAAGCAGAGGTTAAAATCACCCCTTCTGATATGAAAACCATAAAAATAGGGCAATCAGTTCGTCTGCAAGTTTCTGCTTATGATGCTCAGTTAAATGGCTTTTTAGAAGGTACAGTAGTAAGCATGGCCGAGATACCATCAATGGGGACTGATAATCAACCCTATCACAAAGTTATGGTGAGATTGGCGAAAAACTATGTCGGAACTGAGTCCCAGCAAAACCAATTAATTCCTGGTATGGCTGTCACTGCCGATATTCAGGTGGGTGAAAAAACAATACTTCAGTATATGACTCACCTCATTCTTAATCCATAAAAAAGGTCAAATGGCCCGTCTCAATGGGATCCTATAATTTGGTCTGTTTGGGGGGATCTAGATTTTGACAACGGGCCGAGAATAATCCCTATTAAGCCAATGCCGATGAGAATCATGAGGTGGTGGACTAAACTTAGTGGGTTATGCCATTTTTGCCAACAATAAGTTGCAACTAAAGGGGCTGTGCCAGACATCAGCAGGGAGCCTAGAGAATGACCTAAACTCATGTGACGATACCGAGAAGTCATTGGAAATTGCCGCATCAGCAAGACATACCCTGGGGCATGCATCAAGGAAAGGCAAAGGCTTAGACTACATAAAAGAAGGGGGCTTGGAGACGGCGTGAATGAGAGGAGAGGGGTAAAGAGGAAAGCAAATAAGATTCCGCTGATGAAAACAATTTCTCCTCCATAGCGTTCGCTGAGAAAAGCTGCCATTAAAAGACCTGGGCAATAAAAGGCAAGGCACAGACTGATGAGGGATTGAGCCTGAGCCGCTGACATGATTGAGAGGATAGAGGTCCAATAGGTGGGTTGGTAGACGAAAAATAGATGATAGGTTCCGCCAACGGCCCCACAGATCATAATGACAGACAATAAACCCCGATAATTTGGTTTGATCCAAAAAGTTGCGGGTCTTTGAAAGTGGGGCGATTCAGTAATGTGGCGCCTGATCTTGAGAAGTAATAGGCCAAGAATACTCCCGATTAAGAAAGGAATTCGCCAATAATTGGGAAATTGTTTAGCAATAAAGGTTCCCTGAGAGGCTAGAAAGATACCTATATAACAGGATAAACCCACGATAGCATTGTTGACAAAAGGGTAGTGGGCCGGATTGGATTCATACAATCGAATGCGGACTCCATCACTTTCGCCGGCAATAAAAATTCCTTGCAATAGTCGTGCTAACAGAACAATGATCATGGCAAGCGTGCTATTAAGCCCAGACGGTAAAGCCGTAATAATGAGGGTGGGTAGAACAATGCCGAGCATGCTCCATCTTAAGGCAAAGCGGCGACCATAAAGATCACCGATCCAACCAAAGATAAGGGCGCCTAGGGGCTTGGCCAGGGAGCTTGCACAAAATAAAAGATATGTTTGAAGAAGGGCACTCTCTTTATTTAAGGCTGGAAATAAATGGTGTGCCAACAGGCCTGCGCAGAACCCGTATAAGGCATAATCATAATATTCAAGTACCGTTCCAAAAAGGGCTAAGCGTGATTGGGGTTGTTTGAAAAGCGTTAAGATGCGTTGCATTAAGTGACCTCCCTCCGTCGGTGTTAACCGAATCAGGTTCAAAGGGTTAAGGTTGATGAACAACCTTTCTCAGCCCGAAGGCACCCCTGGTTTAAAAAATATAGTGTATGGAATCTATCGTTTTACCTAAATGATAGATGCGAGAAAAGCAATAATGCTTCCTGCGAGTTTGAAAATAGCGAAACTAATTAAGAGTGTCAATACCATTCCCACCACAGCGAGAATTCCATCTTTTTCAATTAAGGCAAGACTAAGGAGTGCCACCCCCAGCCCGCCTAAGAAATTACCAAACGGAATGGGGAGAGCAATAATAATTCCCAACAACAAAATGAAGAAACCGATGACTTGTTCCATTCCCTTGTGAGTTAGCCCTATCCATCGTGGCCGCACATAGTGCTCAATTTTAAGTAAATAAGGGGAGGCTTTTCTGAGAATAGTCAAGAGAGTCTCTCGTTCAATATAGCGATGACGAATCTTTTCTGGCAGCCAGGGTTGGGCTCGATTCATCATCAATTGAATGGCAACCAAGCAAATAGGGATACCGAAAAAGGTTGATGTGCCGGGAATGGACGTGAGTAAGAGCACATTCGGCAAGGCCAGGATCAACAGCAGTAAGCCGTATCCCCGTTCCCTCAATGAATTGATAAGGCCATCGACAGAAATGTGGGAATCCTGATGGGTATAAACATATTCTTCGAGCAATTCTGTGATGGTTTTCTTACTCATGGGAAGCTCATCTTCGAAATCTAATAAGCATAGAATACCTGTCATAATCCCAATTTTTTATTAATATCTTTCAACAAACCGTTCCATGCCTCCCTTTGATTGTCCAGAAAAAGTGGTTTTTGGGGAAATTAATGCAAAAAGCTTCTCTTCCCGGGGCCGACGAGCCGGGAACTCGAGCTGACAGGCGATGGTTCTTGCATTATCGAGTTTCCGGGCCATTCTAGGCTTGTGGAGAAGGATAAAAAAGATCCCCAGCTCCCGAAAGAGGTGGGGAAAGAATTATCCATGGTGGTGGATGGATAAGTTGATCTACAGCAAGTCTTTAGATTAATTTTTATTTTTATTTTTACTTTTATTATTTTTCTCAGGTTCATCAGTCACAGACTTATCCATACCCTTGATTTTAAGTAGATTTTTGTTTTTGCTATAGTCTGCTCTCACTTTAGAGAAGTCTACTGTCTCCCCCAATTCTTCTTGCAGTTTTGCTGCATTTTCCTCAATATATTTGTCAACTTGCTCGTCAATAATTTGTTTTTGTTCTGTGGTTCTGTAATTATTATATTCCCATAACACCCAATTCTGCCAGACCCACTTTTTCTCAGGATCGACAGTGTGAATAGCCTGACGATAAATATCTCTGAATCTTTTAATCTTTGTTTTCCACTCAGGCGCTACACTAGATGTTGTTGAAAGGTTTTCCTCTATGACTTGTTTGTTTTTTGGCTGAGAAGTGCCCGTATCTTTATCCTCATCCCATTCAAATTCAATGTTATCTTCATCATCACTGTCTATCTCCATACTTTGCCGTCTGGTTTTCATTATGTCTCTCAAAGTAGCAAGCATAGCAGATTGGGTAAGGGGTTTTTCATTTTCATATTGGGTTTTAGTTGATGTTACTGGCTTGAATATTGTAAAGATAGGTACAAATTTTTCCTCTTCAATTTCTTTTTTAATTGTGCGTAATAAATCTAACTCCTCCGAACTTAAATTTACTTTTTTATGTGTTTTTATCTGATCTAATAAGGATTGTTGCTCGCTTTTTTCTTGAGAAGTGTCTTGCGCAAATGGTTTTTGTTCAGCTTTTTCCTTTCGTTTCTCTTTCCCTTTATATACTGTGCTGCTTGTTAGCTGCGGCTTAGCGTTAAGAGTTAAAGCTTGTGGATTAGAAGGAGGGGGAGGCGCCCAGGACTGGGGAGCAGAACTAGAGCTAGAACTCGTTGCTGTAGGTTTAGGAACAGCTAGCATATCGGGGAAATTTAGGTCAGCAACAGCTCTAGACTGTTGATCACTACTGTGTTCCCTTTCAAGGTCCTCAATTTTTTCTTTATCCTGTCTTGCCGCTTCTTCTAGCTGTTGAATTCGCTGTTGAAGTCTTTCTAGTTCTTCATTCGGCGCTTGACGTGCTTCTTCCAGCTGACGTTGCCGCTCCTCTAAAGCCTGTTGAGCAAGGCGTTGAGACTCTGTTAGTTGGTTAATTTTCTGTTGAAGTCTTCCTAGTTCTTCATTCGGCGCTTGGCGTGCTTCTTCCAACTGACGTTGCCGCTCCTCTAAAGCCTGTCGAGCAAGGCGTTCAGACTCTGTTAGTTGGTTAATTCGCTCTTGAAGCCTTCCTCGTTCTTCATTCGGCGCTTGGCGTGCTTCTTCCAACTGACGTTGCCGCTCCTCTAAAGCCTGTCGAGCAAGGCGTTCAGACTCTGTTAGTTGGTTAATTTGTTCTTGAAGTCTTCCTAGTTCTTCATTATGAGCTTCTTGTGCTTCTTCCAACTGCTGTTGCCGCTCCTCTAAAGCCTGTTGAGCAAGGCGTTCAGACACTGTTAGTTGGTTAATTCGCTCTTGAAGTCTTCCTGGTTCTTCATTCGGCGCTTGGCGTGCTTCTTCCAACTGCTGTTGCCGCTCCTCTAAAGCCTGTTGAGCAAGGCGTTCAGACTCTGTTAGTTGGTTAATTCGCTCTTGAAGTCTTCCTAGTTCTTCATTATGAGCTTCTTGTGCTTGGGCCAACCTCTGTGTCGCATCTGCTAACTGGTTACGCAGCTGGTTAAGTCGGGCGTTCAGAAGTTGTAATTGCTGAGGATTGATGGCGTTATCGGCCACAGGAATAAGCGGCGCCTGAACTGGTTGAGCATTACGCTGTATAATGCCCTGAGCCAAAGGAGGTTGCTGCTGCTGAAGGAGCTGCTGTGGCTGTAGTCGTCTCTGCTGCTGTAGGAGTTCCGCATTAATTTCTTGTGCTATAGTTGTTAAACCATTAACGGCTAGGTTTCTGGAGACCTGCGGCTGATGCTGCCTTACAAATTCATACAAAGTTCTTTTTTGATCGGCGCGTGACATGCCGTGCAAGTTATCCAGGTTAAATGGTTCTGCCGTATGGGAAGCTGAGCTTAATAAGGCAAGGCAGAATAAAGATCGTATTTTCATTTTTATATCTTCTATTTAATTTGTTTTTTCAATAGGTGGGCTGTTTTCTTCCCCTAACAACAGTTTATAAAGGCCGTCACTATCATCAGTTACAATGAATAAGACAGGCGAAGCATCAGGGATGAAATATACGGCTTAACTTTGGTAGAGACTGATTCTCTATCTAGGTCTCTTTTAATTAATCGGTATGTTTTGATGGGACCATACAGGGCGATGCGGCCTTCTAAGCCAACTTGAACTTTGTCAATCTTCTTTTCAATTCCAACGCCAAAAACAGGAGCGGTTTTCCATTTTGCTTTTACAAAGTTGTCCGACCCTACGATTGCACCACTGCCGAGATCAACATTGTCGACATTGTAAGTATATTTAAAGCGGCTGACATCGACGCCAACCAATCCATAAAGACGATATGAGTCAGCAATCTTGCCCCCAACACGTACCACTAAGCTTGTGTTTAAATGTCGAGATAATTTTGGATCTAAGCTACGTTGGGTGAAGAGAGTCCCATTCCCCATTAGATCAAAAGATTCATCATTGATAGTATTTCGAAGCTGGCTATTGACTCTCCCTTGACCAATTTGAAATTCCGGACAAATAAATAAAGGAAGCTGGGTTAGATCGTAAGAAGTACCAAAAAAGAAGTAACCATTCGCCTTATTGCCTGAAAGATGCCGGCCATCTGTAAATGTTAGTTTGTTTCCTTCAAAGTTTATCATAGATCCGTAGCTTTTACCCCCCATGTGGTCCCAGGAAAGAGCTACCCCCATGTAAGGGTTACCAAAAACTGAAGCATTGGCTTGGCCTATGGTAGTCGATAATAACAACACGGCAAGGGATGGTGCAACATACTTTATTTTCATGGATATTTCCTTTAAGTTAATCAGTGGGGCGCCTCCCTGTTTATTGATATAAACGCTTATATCCATAATCTCAGGCGGCATTTCTGTAGGATGTTTTATCAATAAAATTATAATATGTCCACATTATATATAATAAAAAATCACGTTGTTTATGATATATGAAAGCAATAACATCACCTTTTTATTTTTTTAAGTAATTGTATTAAAAGTATTATTTTCGCTTTGTTTAGAGAAAATTTTATTTGTCCGGGTGATAAAAATATAAATTATAATCCATAATTTTTTGCATCACTTTTCTTTTTTGATATAAATAGCTAATTTAAAGTATAGGATGAAGGGACATCCCTTAAGGTTCTTCATTTTATTGCCGCTCATCATGAAAAGGATTCCATGAACGGCAATTGGGACCAAGCGAGGGATGAGGTTCTGAAGGTGCTATCTTGTCGTGGCTACTGACCATGAATAAAAGGGAAGAGGACTCTTCTTACTCCAGGTGATGTAGTTGTTTGCTTCCTGACCTCTAGAATGTTAGGACTTGTAGGGGTTCTTGGTAGGGGATGTGGATCCGAATTTTCTTTTCCTTTATTTCCCTCTACTTTTTGCGCTTCTTGTTTTATAGCGTTGTAGAAACTTTTGAATGGTTTAAACTCTTCTTCCTGCTCTAGCAGTCTTTTGTGAGCCTCTAGGAGCTCTTGCATCAATTTATCCAACTGCTGCTGTTGAGTGTCATTCGTCTCTTTTTGTTTTCTATTTTCTTCTTGTAGATTATGAACTTGGTGCTGTGTTTTCTCCAGCTGCATTTGTCGTTCTTCTAACATCTCTTGTTTAACGTCATTAGATTCTGTTAGCTTTGTAATTTCTTCTTCCAGATTATAGACTTGAAGCTTATAAGCTTCTTGGGCTTCAGCCAGCTGATGTTCCGTGTGTTGGATTTTATTTTCTGCTTGTTCCAACTGATGTTGCTGAGTGTCTGAGGTTTGCTGCTGAGTTTCTGTAAGCTCTATTAGATTTTTAATTTTTCTTCTAGACTATAAATTTCATTTTCATGCCCATTTCTAGCAGCAGCAAATTGAAGTTCTTTCTGTTGCAGCTCATTTTTTGCTTCTTCCAGCTGCATTTGTCGTTCTTCTAACATCTCTTGTTTAACGTCACTAGATGCTGTTAGCTTTGTAATTTCTTCTTCCAGCTTATGGACTTGAAGCTTATGAGCTTCCTGGACTTCAGACAGCTGATGTTCCGTGTGTTGGATTTTATTTTCTGCTTGTTCCAACTGATGTTGCTGAGTGTCTGAGGTTTGCTGCTGAGTTTCTGTAAGCTCTGTTAGATTTTTAATTTTTTCTGCTAGGCTACAAATTTCATTTTTATGCTCATTTCTCGTAGCAGCAAATTGAAGTTCTTTCTGTTGCAGCTCATTTTTTGCTTCTTCCAGCTGCATTTGTCGTTCTTCTAATGTCTGCTGTTGAACTTCACTAGATGCGGTTAGCTTTGTAATTTCTTCTTCCAGATTATGGACTTGAAGCTTATAAGCTTCTTGGGCTTCAGCCAGCTGATGTTCCGTTTGTTGGATTTTATTTTCTGCTTGCTTCAGTTGAATTTGCTGAGTGTCTGAGGTTTGCTGCTGAGTTTCTGTAAGCTTTATTAGATTTTTAATTTTTTCTTCTAGACTATAAATTTCATTTTCATGCCCATTTCTAGCAGCAGCAAATTGAAGTTCTTTCTGTTGCAGCTCATTTTTTGCTTCCTCCAGCT
The DNA here is from genome assembly GCF_000742835.1 of Candidatus Paracaedibacter acanthamoebae. GTDB lineage: Bacteria > Pseudomonadota > Alphaproteobacteria > Paracaedibacterales > Paracaedibacteraceae > Paracaedibacter > Paracaedibacter acanthamoebae. The sequence goes on from NZ_CP008941.1 coordinate 2,270,242, forward strand.
GCAGTTGTCGTTCTTCTAATGTCTGCTGTTTAACGTCATTAGATTCCATTAACTTTGTAATTTCTTCTTCCAGATTATGGACTTGAATCTTACGAGCTTCCTGGACTTCAGCCAGCTGATGTTTGGTCTCCAGAATTTTATTTTCTGCATGCTCGAGCTGAATTTGGTATTCTTCTAACGTCTGCTGTTGAGTTGCATTAGAAATTCTTAATTCTCTAAGTTGCTCTTCGAAACTATCAACTTGCCCCCTATAAAGCTGTTGAATTGCTTCAAATTGACGTTGTTTATTTAGAATTTCATTTGTTGCAGAATTAAGTTCCTGTTGGGTATCAGCTAAAATCTGTTGCTTTTGTTGTCCGCTTTCAATTAAATCGGCAATCTGGTCGTGAAGTTTTTTGATTTTTTCTGCATGTTTGTCTTTGGTGTGCGCAACTTCATCTTCTTTCCTCTTAAGGAGGTTATTTGCTATATCTAATTGATCTTGGATAGCATTTAAAGCTTGCTGGTCAAGCTGTTTGCTTGTGGTTAAGTCATTTAAGTTTTGAATTAATAAGGTAATTTGCTGCCCATATTCCCGCTGAACTTGCTCAAGTTCTTCTTGCTTAGCATTATTCTCCCTAATCGCAGTTTCAAGTTTTTGTTGTAATTCATCTAAAGCTTGCTGATCAGATTTTTTCTGCTTTATCAATGTTGTAATTTGCTGTTGAAGTTCCTCAGCTTCCTGATAATAATCACTTTGAGCACGCTCTAGTCTTTCTTGTTTAGCATTAATTTCGCTCCTTGCAGTCTTAAGTTGATGCGTCACTCTCGCTAAAGTCCCTTGACTACCTTCTTTCTCTTCTAGCAATGCTGTAATTTGCTGTTGAAGTTCTTGGGCTTGGCGAGCGTGTGTATTGTGGACCTGAGTAAGCTCTAGTTGTTTAGCATTAAAGTTGTTATTTGCAGCTCCCAGCTGTTGCTGAAGGGTTGATATATTTAATTGATCACGGCGCTGCGAGGTGGTTAAAGTCGCAACTTGATTTTCTAATCCTCTGACTTGATTTTGTAGTTGACTAAATTCTGCCTGTTGGGTGGCAAGCTGGAGTCTCACGGTTGTTAGTTTTTCCGTTTTTCTTCCCAGTTTTTCAGTCAGGACCTGTACCCGAGGATCCACTCTTGGCTGGAGAAGAGATTGTTGTTGTCGTTCTTTTATTGAGGTGTTAATTTTATAGGTCTCAATTGTCAGATTTCTAACGGTCATATAAGTAGGGAGCGATGGGTTATATTTTCTTACAAATTTATCCAAAGTTTGTTGCTGAGCCACTGCTCCTTTGCCCCGCAAACTATCAAAATCAAAGGGTACTTCGTTAAATGGTTCTGCGGTATGGGAAACTGTGCTTAATAAAGCAAGGCACATTAAAGATCGTATTTTCATTTCTATATCCATCATTAAATTTGTTGGTTTTCTATAGACTTACAACCCCTTCGCCATAGCAACGTTTCCCAAATGCTGAAGGTTTTAACACCCTAAAGCATAAGATAACCGAAGCATAACCGAAGAAATGTAGGGATTCACTTTTGTTGATACTAGCTCTCTTTCTGCCACTTGTTGCACCGTTCTCGACGTTTTGATCGGACCATAAAACGCAATACGATAGTCCAGGCCGATTCTGATTTTGTCAATTTTCTTGGCGATTCCTCCTCCAAAAACTGGCGCAATTTTCCATTTGGATTTGATAAAAGTTTGGAAGCCATTGATCTCGGCCGACGTGGTCTCAACATTTTCGACAATATAGCTATATTTAAAACGACTAACATCGGTACCAATAAGGCCATAAAGATCGAAAGATTCGAGGACTTTACTCCCCAGGCGCACAATAAAACTTGTGGTCATTTGTCGACGGAGCTTTGGTTCCATCCGACGTGGCAGGAGAGTACCAGAGCCTAAACGTACATTCGGATCAGGGGCAGTATTTTTGATTTGACTCTGGAAATCCCCTTGGCCAATTTGAAATTCGGGACTGATAAACAAGGAAATTTTTTTTAAATTATAAAAAGTTCCAAAAAATATATAACCATTCATTTTGTTGGCGCATAAAGATAAACCATTGGAGAAAGCTAATCTGTTTCCGGCAGGATTGGTTAAAATACCATAACTTTTACCGCCCATGTGGTCCCAGGCCACAGCTAAGCCGGCGTAAGTTTCATCAAAAACGGCGGCATTAGCTTGATTCAAGGGGGGAGAATAAAAAAATTAAAGCAAGGGAAGATGAAATATATTTTAATTTCATGGCGATTTCCTTTATTTATTTGTGATTGTGGATTTTCAATAATTTTATGTAAAATTGATTTTTGCCCATACTTTCGCAGGCTTATCGTTCGGAATAGTAACAATAAAATTATTTTTTGTCCATAATTTTAATTAAAATTAACTTTGACTGTAGTTTGTTGGGGTGTAAATAATTGAAGTGTAATGGTAAAATTATCTTTTAGCAATAGTTTGCAAGCTATCAAGGGGAAAGCCTTTTTTATTGAGAGGAGAGCTTTCAATAGCTCTCTATAGTTGTTCCCTTAAAAGATAGCTATAATAATATGCTGTAAAGGCGGGTATTTGGCTGGCTTATGGCTTCTTAGGAACGGTAATTTCTTTCGGAGCGGTAATCTGTTTGGGGGACTTAAATATAAATTTTAAAAAGAACACTGATCCTATAATAACCCCCGCCGTAGTACCAGTGCATAAAATTACTCTGTTCGTATAAGAAAGTTGATAAAAGTACCCCTTAAGCAACCCTAATATATTTTCGTTGGCAGGGAATTCTTGATTGGGGTTTTCCAGTTTTTGCAGTGTCTCAGGTGGGGGTGTAGGGACAACTGATGCGATCGTTTCCGTTGTGGGTAAAGAGACAATTGAGGGGCCTGTCTCTACTGTTTGGGGTGTCTCCTCCCTTATTGGTTGTCGAAGTTCAGCATGTAAAATTCTAGTTTTAGTAGGGGGACGCATGTTGCAAATCTGCTGCAATAGTTGTTCCGTTACTCTTGCCTCCAATATTGCCCCCTGCTTTATACTTTCTTCTTTTTCCTGTTTAATTAAATCCAGAGTAGCTTGGAAGTTAGATTCTGCCTTAGACAGTTGATTTTTCAGCTCCTCAAATTCTTCTGTTTGTTTTGTATGTGCCAATTTAATTAGAGTAAGTTCACTTTGATTTTTTTCCTGAACTTGCTGCAGCTCACCTCTTAAATTTGTTAATTCTTGCATAGTTGTAGAACAAGAGTCGGTCAGTACTAAAATTTTTTTCTCGAATTCTATTGTTCTGAGCCGATGGTCGTTTGTGGCTTTTTCAAGCTCTTCTTTTTTTATTTGAAGTTGATGATTAGCTTGTTTGAGGGCATCTTGTAAGTTTATTAAATCTTTTTTCTCATTTGATTGAGCTTCTCTTAATTCAGCTATTTCACTCTCAAATTGTTTTTTTTCTTCATCTTGATGGCTTTTCACTTTTTGAAGGTGTTGTTGCGCTGTTTGCGCCTCCTCCTCAGCCATTTTAATTTGGGCCTCTAACTCTAATTTTTCATTTGTTAAGTTTTTAATTTCTGCTTGAAGCCGTGTTTCTACATTGTGTTGCTCGCTTCTCATTTGTTCAAGGTGTTGCTGCGCTGTTTGCACCTGCGTTTGAGCCATTCTAATTTGGTCTTCTAACTCAAGTTTATCATCTGCTAAATTTTTGATTTTTGTTTCAAATTGGTTTCTTTCTTCAACTTGTTCTTCTCTCACTTGTTCAAGTTGCTGCTGAGTTGTTTGGAGCTCTTCCTGAGCTGTTTTAATGCTATTTTCTAACTTCAATTTATCATCTGTTAAATTTTTGATTTCTGTTTCCAGTTGGCTTTTTTCTTCAGCTTGTCCTTCTCTCACTTGCTCAAGTTGCTGCTGAGTGGTTAGCAACCGGTCCTCAGCGATTCTAAGCTGTGTTTCTAGCTCTACTTTGTCCTCTGTTAAGGCCTTAATTTCTGTTTTAAGCCGTGTTTCTTCATCGTCTTTCTCTTTTATCATATACTGAAGTTGTTGCTTTGTTGCTAGAAGCTGCTCTTGACTCGTTTCAATTTTATTTTCTAACTCTAATTTTTTTTCTTTGAGCGTTTTAACTTCTGTTGCAAGGTGGATTTTTTCTTCGTCTTGCTTATTTTTGACTTGCTCCAGCTGTTGTTGAGTTATTTGCAAGGCATCCTCAGCCATTTTAATTTGAGATTCTAAACGTGATTTGTCTTCTGTTAAGTTTTTTATTTCTGTTTCCAGCCGCATTTTTTCTTCAGTCTGCTTCCTTCTTGCTTGCTCAAGTTGCTGTTGAGCTATTTGCATTTGACCCCGACCAGTTCTAACTTGATTTTCTAATCTTAATTTGTTTGCTGTTAAGGTCTCAATTTGTGTGCCACAGAGGGTTTTTTCTTGAGTATGTTGTATTTGTTTCACTTGGAGGGAATTACTGGTATTTCTTAACTCTTCTTCCAATCTTCTGATTCTTCCTATAAGCGTTTCATTGCGTGTTGTTAGGGTTGCCTTTTCAATGGCATGATTCGCTTCTTTTGCACAGGCGATAAGAGCTAAACTAGGTGTTGCTAAGGATGGAATTTTTTCCCGAGCAAATATTTCTTCTGGAAGACTGGTTAAAAAATTATGCAGTGTTTGGCGTTTTTGTGGTTCCAGTCCTGACAATTGAGTAAAATCAAAAGGACGGGGGCTCTCTTCCATGGCAAAGGAGACTAAACCCCATAAGGTAAAACATATAAGAGACCATATTTTTAGTTGTAGTGTCATAATTTATTACTAATATTTGTTTGTTTAGTTTTGTTGTTATTATTAACAATAAAGAAATATTAGTATAGAAGTAAAAGGGAAAGAATGTTCTCAATTAACTCCTTTTACTTTTAGTATAAATAATAAATTTTATTTAAAGTGAATAAGACCAGCGCAGCATAAGAGATGAAATGCGCGGTTTCATTTTTGATGAGTTTGTTTCTGTCGAGCCCTGGGTATGGACGGTTCTATTCATTTTTAAGGCACTATATGAGGCAAGCCTGTATTCAATGCCGATCCGTGCTTTATCAAAATTCTTCATAACTCCAATTCCTGTAACGGGAGCAAATTTCCATTTTGAGTGGGTAAAAGTTTTAAATCCGAGACCAGGGCCGCCACTAAAATCAATATTCTCATAGATGGTGCTGTATTTAAAAAGACTGGCATCGACACCGGCTAAAGCATAAAGTTGAACCGATTTTGTAAGATTTCTCCCGCCTCTTAAAACTAAGTTTGTCGTCATTTTTCGAGAGAGTTTAGAATTAAGGTGACGTTCTGCAAAAAGCATGTCCGGGTCACGACTAGTGCTTTTTAGTTGCCTGTTCAATGTGCCTTGGCCAATTTGCCATTCAGGGCTTATAAACCAATTTTGCTGTAAATTAAAAAATGTTCCCAAAAAGAGGTAACCGTTAAATTGGTTGGTGGATAAGGAGCGGCCCTGAGAGAAAGTTAAATTCTTTCCCATAAAACTTGATAATGATTCAGAATGCTTGCCACTAAGATGATCCCATGAGAGGGCTACACCAACATAGGGCTGATGGACACCGGGGGTTTGAGTATGGCCGAGCGTGGGGGTTAGTAATAAGAAACCAAGAGAGGCAATAGTAGAATTAAAATAGTTAAGTTTCATCAATATCCTCTTTAAGTTTTTATTAGGATCCGAATTACTAGAACCAAATAGTCATTTTCATAAGGCTATCCATGGTTTTCAGGCGCTTCACTTGATGTTCTAACAAGAAATAGTGTATTCTGTCCCTACCATAACTTACTAAAAGCAAATATCATGTCTTCACTGTTTAAGCGCGGCCTCATTATTTGGTTCGCTGCAGTATTCTATTACCTGTATCAGTATTTGTTGCGCGTGTCTCCAGGGGTAATGCTGGATGATTTAATGTTGACTTTTTCGCTTGATGCTAAATCTGTAGGGTATCTGGTGGCAACTACCACTTTTTTTTATGCGATTGCGCAAATGCCAGTCGGGATAATCTCTGATTTATTTGGGGCTCGGAAAATGATTTTGTATTCTTTGGCAGCTTGTATCCTCGGTGTGGCTGTTGTGAGTATGACGCATCATTTATCTTTAGCCTTTGTGGGGCGTGCTCTAATTGGAATTGGTAGTGCGGCTGGGTTTATCTGTGTTAGTAAAATCACCAGTGAATGGTTTCCTGTATCCCAGAAACCTATATGGTTTGCCTTAACGGTGTGTATGGGCACCATCGGGGCTTTATTAGGATACGCACCGTTAGCACAGTTGACGGAAGCGGTGGGATGGCGCCAAAGTTTGGTGTACCTTACAGGGCTGGGCCTTGTCATATTCTTGATTAATATTATCTTTTTGAAAGATCGACTAATGACAGAGGGACACCCTTTGAATCAAGGAGAAATTATGCGGCAGATCAAAGATGTTTTGAAAAGCCGATCTGCCTGGCTATATGCGATTACGGCGTTGGGAATGTATCTTCCTATTTCTGTTTTTGCCGATTTATGGGGTGTTTCCTTTTTGACTATGAAATATGGCTTAACCAAAGAGGCAGCTGCTAGTCTTTTATCTTTAGCTTATATCGGTACTTGCGGCGGCGTAATTGTTATTGCGGTTATGAGCAATATTTTGGAAAGTTCTCAGTGGTTGATTGGAATATCCGCTGCGGCTATTACTCTCTTGATGGCGATCATCGTTTATGCTTCTGATCTGTCATCCATAACGCTATCAATTTTATTGGTGTTGCTAGGCATTTTTGTAGGGACAGAAATTTTGTGCTTTTCCAAGGCCTGTCAAGAAAATGATATCAATGTCGCTGCTACTGTTACAGCTTTCTTAAATTTTGTGGTAACGCTGGGAGCTGCTTTTATTCAACAAATGGTTGGGGGGTTAATTAAGTGGTTTTGGGACGGTCAAATAACCGATAATGGGCTGCCTCTATACCAGATAGATAATTATCAGAACGCAATGACCTTGGTGATCTTAGTTTCCTTTTTATCTTTTATCCTGGCTTTTTTTCTACCGAGTCAGAACGCGGCTGTTAAAATACAAGACAAAGCAATTTAGGTTTGTTATAGTTCAAAATGGAAGGTTGTGTGGGCAAGCACCCTGCTAATCTGGTCAGAGCCGGAAGGCAGCAGCCACCGTGGGATCCTGTTTGGGTCATATCAATCTTCCACCACTCACTGAACTAAAATGCGATGGTTCAAAGCGCTTCATAATCGAAGGTTAATCAATGTCAGAAAATTCAGTCAATTACCGTGTTTTAGCTCGCAAATACCGCCCTCAAACGATGAGTGAGTTGGTCGGACAAGAGCTGCTTGTTAAAACTCTCACCCAAGCAATTGATGCGAACCGGTTGCCCCATGCCTTTGTTTTGCATGGTATTCGCGGTGTAGGTAAAACCACAACGGCACGAATTCTGGCAAAGGCGTTGAATTGTCATGGTGCAGATGGCCAAGGCGGCCCGACAGCCAATCCGTGTGGGATATGTAGTTCTTGTATTTCTGTGACAGAAGATCGCCATTTGGATGTGATTGAAATGGACGCCGCCAGCCGGACGGGCGTAGATGATATTCGCGAAGTAACAGAATCAGCACGCTATAAGGCCGTCAATGGGCGCTATAAGATTTTTATTATCGACGAAGTTCATATGCTATCCAAAAGTGCCTTTAATGCCCTTCTTAAAACGTTGGAAGAACCGCCGCCACATGTAAAATTTATTTTTGCCACCACGGAATTGAAAAAAATTCCTGAGACAGTTTTATCTCGGTGTATGAAGTTTGATTTGGCGCGGATTACGCCAACGATTCTATTTGATTACTTCAAAACAATTTGTGCGAAAGAGCAGGCAACGATTGAAGACGAAGCGTTGGCTTTATTAGTAAGAGCAGCTGATGGATCGGCGCGGGATGGGCTATCTTTATTAGATCAAGCGATTTCTTTGTCACAGTCCCAAGTCACCACGGACATTGTTCGGGATATGTTGGGGGTGGTTGATCGGGGCCGCATGTTTATCCTTTTAAATTTATTAATGGAAGGAAAAATTGCCGAGGTTATTGCCGAGGTGCGAGATCTATATGCGCGCGGAAGCGAGCCGACCGTGTTGTTGCATGATCTTTTAGATTTAGTGTATTGGGTGACCAGTCTTAAAATTAATACCTCTCTTTTGACGGATATAACCTGGCCGGAATCAGATCGCCGGGAAGGGGGAGAGTTGGCTAACAAATTATCAATGCCTATTCTCATGCGGGCATGGCAAGTGTTATCCAAGGGATATGAAGAAGTGGCGCGGTCCCCGTTGCCGAATCAAGCTGTGGAAATGGTTTTGATTCGTTTAGCTTATTTAAGTGATTTGCCGTCGGCTGAAGATTTGTTGAAATTGACTTCCGGTGGCGGAGCCGCAGGCGGCGGGATGTCGGCGCCAAGAGGTGCAGCATCTGTCACTTCCTCCCTCCCCCAAGCGATGGCTATGCCGATCAGTAGGCCTGCAGGGCTGAGTGGCGTGCCCGTAACGTCCCTCTTACAGCCCATGCCTGAGATCTTTCAAGATGTTTTGAAAATAGTTGCTCAGTCAAGAGAGCCCTTATTGTACAGTAATTTAATGCAAGACATTCATTTAGTTTCTTTTAGTACAGGCAAAATTGTGTTAAGGCTTGGGGATAAGGCTCCTTCTACGCTTCCAACTCAATTACAAAATTTGTTACATCAACAAACAGGCCAAAAGTGGGATATTGATATTGTTGCGGAAGGAGGGGCTGCAACTGTTGTTGAACAAAACCGTCAGCAGATGCAGCAATTAGAGCAATCAGCTCTCAACCATCCTCTCATTCAAGAAATGATGACTCAATTTCCTGGCCTCACCGCTAAAGTTGAACGACAAGAGACAATACATTAGGAGTATATAATGAAAAATATCGGACAATTAATGAAGCAGGCTCAGCAAATGCAGCAAAAAATGGCTGACATGCAACAAAAGATGGAACAAACTGAAATTATTGGAGCGTCGGGTGCTGGGCTTGTCCAAGTGACTATCAATGGCAAGAGCGAAATGCGCAGTCTTAAAATCGATCCTTCATTAGTGGATCCTCAAGAAATCGACGTCTTAGAAGATTTGATTGTCGCTGCCTTTAATGATGCAAAATCAAAACTAGAATCTCAAATGTCAGAAGAAATGGGTAAAATTACTGGGGGGATGAATATACCTGGTATGAAATTACCATTTTGATTAAGAAAGGCATCCCCTTTTAAGATCAATAAAGTTAAGCCCCACCCGGGGCTTTTTAAGAATCCTAAATCCATCAATCCTCTATAATATCTGTAATCTCAGAGATGATGTTATCTGTTTCTTTCATATCAATTTCCGAAGCATCTTCAACACTTTCAAAATCAGTTGCTTGATTTTCTTCAAAAATATAGCTTTCTTCATCCACTGCAGCAACCGATGCTATCTCGATAGTAGGGTCATCAAATTTTATTTTTTCTCGTTTTTCATAAGCTTGCTCCATAAAATTCTTAAAGATAGGAACAGCTAGGCGCCCACCCGTTTCTCCTTCTCCTAATGTTCGCGGTTGAGGGAATCCCATAAAGACACCAACAACTAGATCTTTAGTAAACCCCACAAACCAAGCGTCATTATAATTATTGGTTGATCCCGTTTTGCCGGCAACCTCAGTCTCCAGGGTTGCAAGCGATCGGGCAGTACCGTTTTGAGTGACTCCCCTCAGCATAGACGTAAGCTGTTTAATTGCGCTATCCGATGCTATCTGTTGGGGCTTTTGTAAAGGCTCGGTGATTGAGTATAGTGTTTCACCATACCGATCTTGAGTCCAATCCACGGTGTGAGGCGTTACCTGGTATCCTCCATTGGCCAGAGAAGCATAGGCAGCAACAAGACGGACGACAGTTGTTTCGCCAGCACCGAGAACCATAGCTAATTGTTTAGGCATATGGTTGGTAATGCCAAATTTTTTAGCGCACTCAATAATGGGAATCATGCCAACCTTTTGCGCTAAGCGAATGGTCATCACATTGCGGGATTGCTCTAATCCAACCCTCAAAGAACATGGCCCCAAATAGCGCCGGTTATAATTCTGCGGGGTGTAGAACCCGCGCTTGCCACCCAGGCTTATACTAATGGGGGCATCTAAAATCTGGGTGTTAGGGGTCATACCATGTTCCAGGGCCACCAAATAGACAAAAGGCTTAAAGCACGAGCCAATTTGTCGAGAGGCTTGGACAGCACAATTGAATTGATTCATATCAAAATCATAACCCCCTGCGAGAGCTAAAACTCGTCCCGTCTTGGGATCCATGGCCACCAAAGCACCTGTTACATTAGGAATTTGCTCTAATTTAAATTGATCAGCCTCTTGTTGGCTCACAAGAATCACATCCCCCGGTCGAACCACCTCTTTCATATGGCGAGGGGCTGGTCCAATTTTTTGTCCCACCAGGCAAGGAGCTGCCCAACTGCAATCTTTTAAAGTAATAAAACCTTCGGCACCATTGGAAAAGCCGATACGGGCTTTATGGGATTCCACCTCTATTACAACCACTTGATCCCAACTGCCACTACCGAGTGGTTTTTTAAGTTTTTTCAGACCCTTCAACCACGGCTTACTTTTTTCTGCTTTATCCCAGCTCAATTGAGCCAGGGCACCCCGCCATCCATGCCGACGATCATAAGCAAGCAAGCCCTTTTTCAAAGAATTTTCAGCTAATTCTTGTAAGGCCACATCCATGGTGGTGCGAACCGTCATGCCACCCTGATGCACTGGATTGCTACCAAATCGCTGAATTAATTCCCGACGCACTGCATCCGTAAAGTAGTCGGCCTTAACAGGAATTTCCCGGTGCTTGCGAAAGATGAGAGAATGAGTTTTTGCTTCCTCAGCTGCCTTAGGAGAAATCATATTTTCTTGGACCATACGATCAATAACCCAATTGCGACGGCCTTCAGCTTTAGAAATATCTTCTTTTTTAGTAAGCGTTGTGGGCGCTTTGGGCAGGGCCGCCAAAAAGGCTGCTTCATCAATAGTTAATTCATCAAGCTCTTTATCAAAATAAGTGAGGGAGGCAGAAGCAATACCATAGGTTCCGGCTCCTAAATAAATTTGATTAAGATAAAGTTCAAAAATACGATCCTTGGCCAAACTAAATTCTAAACGCATCGCTACAATGGCTTCCTTGATTTTGCGATCCAGAGAGCGTTCACTTCCCACTAAAAAGTTTTTAGCAACTTGTTGGGTAATGGTTGATGCGCCGGTCGGGCGACTGCCCCAAGAATTGGTCAGGGTATTGGTCAAAATTGCCCTCAATGTTCCTAAGATATCAATACCAAAATGGTAGTAGAAATTACGATCCTCAGCCGCCATAAAGGCATTTTTAACTAACTCTGGAATTTGATGAAAGGGCACAAACAAACGCTTTTCAACAGCATATTCTTGTAAGAGCTGCGCATCACTCGTATACAGCCGACTCATCATGGGTGGCTCATAATCCTGAAGATAATCATATTCTGGTAGCCCTTGACCATAGTGAATGAAGAGGAATAAACAAACGGCCACGATTGCAGCTATGCTTAGGCAAAGACCAGAGAGGACACGGATACAGGCTGTTAAAATGGGACGATTAGACATAATTTATCATAAAATTTGGCTTCTTACCAAAGTATGCCAAGTTTTTTAGAGAAGGGGAAGGGGCGGGTAGGGATGAGAAAAACTCTCTCCTACTTTACTTACTAAGATAAGATGTAAAATTTTGGAAAGAGCCCCTATTTTTCCATATGAGGAAGGTAGCATATTGTTTTGATTTATATAGAGAATCAACCAACAGTTGTATTTATATTGATTTTTAACTCTAAGTTTATGAGTGTACTCTGCTCTAGCTAGGACGAGGACTTCTGAGGAATATTCCTTACTCTAAACCCTTTTTCCAGACAAGCTTAAGGCGACCCGGAAAGAGTATATAGTGGCGTATTCTCCCTCATTCCGGCCTTGAGCCGAAATCCATTCCTCTCTTTTGGAGCAGTATGGCTTTATCACAGCTATACTTTCCTAAGCCTTACCATCAAACAGACGCCGGTATGGTTTCCGGGTCGCGTTGCACTTGCCCGGAAAGAGGGTTCTTTTTCCTGACTGAGCTTGCTCCTCCCTTCTACTTTCCAGGCCACCGAGCCGGGAACTCGAGATAACAAGGGGTAGCCCCTTATGATTCCGAGACCCCGGGCCTGTCCTCAACTTGATTGGGGATCAAGCCATGGGAGACGGCCTTTATATAGAGAATTTTTTCCCAGCCTAAGGGCTAGGAAAGGAACCCTCTTTCCGGGCAACCGAAGGGCGACCCGGAAACTATACCTTGATGGGAGGGACAGGCTAATTTTATCACAGCCAGTTCTGTTTAAAGCTTGTTAGCATCTAGACACAGGAATGTATTCCGGCTCAAGGCCGGAATGAGGGGGAGTGTGCCACTATATCTATTCTCTCCTCTTCCCGGCTCTTCGCTTTGCTTCGGCTGAGAAGAGAGGAAGATAAGAACGACCAGCAAGAGGCGTTTTCTCAGAGCCTTTAGAGTGTTAGCAGCCGTTTGAGCTTTGCTGCTGTATCCTGATTAACAGCCAGGGGAGTAAAATCATAAAGCTCAAGGGAGCCGTTCCACCAACGTACTCGATTCAAATCAAGGAGGGATTGATGAAATTGTTGGTGTTTCCAATAAACTTTAGGCAATGGATAGAGGTAGACGGGGACAGAAGTGGCACATACTTCTGAGATCATGCTGACACTATCGCAGGTTACAAGAATTGCATTGGCTAATCCTAGTAAGCCAAAATAAGGATTATCGCCTGTGCCATCCCACACATAAATGGAGGAGGGTAATGATTTTATTTTTTCTGCCACAGCTGCAGGCGTTCGGCGTGAGAGCGTGACCAGAACACGCCATCCCTTCTTAGCTATTTGGCTTAAATCATTGGTTAGGCGATGGGTAAAATCCATATCCATGATATATTTTTTGGTCGATCCCCCAATGATCACCGAAAGCACGGATTGGTTCTGGGGATTTAGATGTTGGAAGTCAGCCCTAGCTTGGGCGAGTTTTTCCGACGTGACACGATGGGTGGCACCAATTGTTTGAATGACATTTTCACCCGTTAACCCATCATGTTGCGGACAAACGACAGCATCAAAATGAGAAGGGGAAATTCGTGGATCTTGCACGTAAACCACTTTACACTGCCCATGGGCTTTTTTCTTAATATAAAGGGCAGGCGGAATAGCGCGTCGCCCCGAGGCGAGCACAAGGTCAGGATAAGGGGGAGAAATGGAATCACTGCCTTTAGCCAGACAATGACCCACTCCAATGGTTAAATACGGTGCTAAGGTTTCCCAGGGTTGACGCAGTCGAATCTTTTTTAGCTCTACCTCATACCCTAGGGTTTCTGCCAGCCCCCAAGCTTGGTTAACCATGCCGGCACTGCCATCAGAAATTACCCAACACCGTTTTGTCACTTAAGCCTCGCGTTTACGCTCAGCCCGTTTGCGCTCATGCGGATCTAGGAAGGCTTTCCGCAGGCGAATATTCTTTGGTGTTACTTCCACCCGTTCATCATTTTGAATGTAAGCAATTGCTTGCTCCAAGCTAAAGATTTTCGGCGGTGTTAAACGAACGGCATCCTCTTTACCCGAGGCGCGGAAGTTTGTAAGCTGTTTGGCCTTTAAGGGGTTTACTTCCAGATCATTATCACGGCTATTCTCACCGATAATCATTCCTTCATAAACTTGAGTGCCATGGCTCACAAACAAAATACCGCGTTCTTCAAGGGTCTTTAGGGAATAAGTGACTGCTTCGCCATTACCATTGGAAATAAGAACGCCCGTGTGACGACCTTCGATGGTTCCGCGATAAGGACCATAATGGTTGAAAACACGACTCATGATACCAGTACCGCGGGTGTCGGTCAGGAACTGCCCGTGATAACCAATCAAGCCTCGTGAGGGAGCCAAGAAGGTAATACGAACTTTACCACCTCCGGATGGACGCATATCAGTCATTTCTGATTTACGCTGGTTCATCGCATCAACAACGGCGCCACTGAATTCTTCGTCAACGTCGATTTGAACTTCTTCAATTGGCTCAAGGCGGTCACCGGTTGTTTCATCATTCTTATAAAGAACCCGAGGACGACTGATGGATAGTTCAAATCCTTCACGACGCATCGTTTCGATCAAGACACCAAGTTGTAATTCACCGCGACCAGCAACTTCGAAGGCATCTTTTTCTTCGGTTTCAGTAATACGAATCGCAACGTTACCTTCAGCTTCTCGCATCAAACGATCACGGATAACACGCGATGTAAGCTTGGTGCCCTCCCGGCCAGCCAAGGGGGAATCGTTCACTGAAAAGGTCATGGCCAATGTTGGGGGGTCAATGGGTTGTGCCGCAATCGGTATGGTGATTTCTGGAACGGCAACGGTATCAGCAACGGTTGCTTTCTCAAGTCCAGCAATTGCGATGATATCGCCGGCTTCAGCTTCATCAATTGGTAGGCGTTCAATGCCGCGGAAAGACAACAATTTATTGAGACGACCTGTTTCCACCACTTCACCGCTTGCGTTCAGGACACGGACAGACGTATTTAGTTTAACACGACCTGATTGCACGCGACCCGTTAACACACGGCCTAAGAAGTTGTCATATTCGCGGGTAGTTATCAGCATCGAGAATGGCGCCTCTTTATCGCCTTCGGCTTCGGGAACGTGGGCCACGATTAAGTCAAACAACGGCCCAATATCTTTCCGTTCGTCATTCAATTCTTTAATAGCCCAGCCGCTACGGCCAGAGGCATACATAATGGGGAAATCGAGTTGTTCTTCGGTTGCATCCAAGGCGAGGAATAGTTCAAAGACTTCATCCAAAACTTCTTCGGCACGCGCATCTTGGCGGTCAATCTTGTTAATCAAAACGATGGGGCGTAGACCAAGTTTTAGGGCTTTAGTTAGAACGAACTTTGTTTGCGGCATAGGCCCTTCTGCGGCGTCAACAAGCACCACAACGCCATCGACCATGCTCAAAATACGCTCAACTTCACCCCCAAAGTCGGCGTGTCCCGGCGTATCAACAATATTCAGACGCGTGTTTTTCCATTCAAGAGAGGTACACTTGGCCAAAATTGTAATTCCGCGTTCCCGTTCTAGGTCGTTGGAATCCATGACGCGTTCAGCAACTTGTTGGTTCTGACGGAATGTGCCGCTTTGTTTGAGCATGCTATCAACCAAGGTTGTTTTACCATGGTCAACGTGGGCAATGATGGCGATATTTCTAATCGAAGTCATAAAAAATCTCTAAGTTATGAATTATTTATGGGTGGCTTATGGCCACCCTACTTACCCTAGAGTATATAGGGATTGTAAGAAAACTCAACAAGTTAAAAGATGAATCAAAATATTAGGACTTGGGGCTCTTGATTTGTATACTGGATTAGCGATGAATTATAAGTCAAGGAAGAGGGTATGCAAAAAGATTATTTAGCCATTACGCAAGGGCTGTCAACAAATTTAAAAACATTGCGGGCCGATATTACAGACACCATGCAAGGATTCTCCGCATTGGCTCAGGCAGCAACAAAAGATGGTGTTCTCGACAAAAAAACGAAGGAATTGATTGCGTTGGCTTTAGGCGTGGCGGCGCGCTGCGATGGGTGTCTGGGTTTCCATGCCGAAGCTTTGGTAAAACTTGGGGCAACGAAGGAAGAAGTTGAAGAAATGTTAAGCATGACAATTTATATGGGGGGAGGTCCTTCCCTGATGTATGCCGCTGATGCTTTAGCCGCCTTTGAACAATTCCAAGCCCATCATCAAGGCAAGATAAGCTAAAATAAAGAAGAGAGCCCTTTGCTAAAAGATAGCCCTCTCCACCTTTTTATTTTGTCTTATCAGGGAATTCGCACAAGTCGGCTAAGAAACAGTTGGGACAGTCCGGTTTTCTGGCTTTACAGATATAGCGGCCATGTAAAATCAGCCAATGATGAGCATGCAGACGGTATTCTGTGGGGATGATTTTTTCAAGTTGAAGTTCAACGGCTAAAGGTGTTTTTCCTGCCGTTAAGCCTAGGCGATTGCTGACTCGAAATATGTGTGTATCAACCGCCATAGTAGGCTCGCCAAAGGCTACATTCAAAACCACATTGGCGGTTTTGCGACCCACGCCAGCCAGTCTTTCTAGATCTTCACGATTAGAGGGAACTTGCCCTTCGAATTCATCCACCAGTATGGTTGCCGCTGCCATAATATTTTTAGCTTTGGCATTATATAAACCAATGGTTTTAATATAACCTTTTAGGCCTTCTTCCCCTAAGTCCAGCATTTTCTGCGGTGTATCAACGACTTTGAAGAGAGTCTTGGTGGCCTTGTTAACGCCGACATCAGTGGCTTGTGCCGATAAAGTAACGGCGACAAGCAAGGTATAAGGATTCGTATACTCTAATTCAGTTTGGGGTTTAGGATTGTGCTCCTGAAAACGGCGAAATATTTCTGAAATTTTTGCTGGAGTCATGGAATGAGGGTCTTCATTTTTTCACAGGCCTTAACCAATTCTCGACACAAAGAGGGATCAAAGGCAGAATGACCAGCATCCGGAATAATATTATACTCAGCCTCTGGTAAATGTTTAGCCACTTCATCAGCTGTTACAATCGGACAGGCAATATCATAGCGTCCCTGAACCATAATGATTGGGAGCTGTTGGATCCTATAAAGATTTTCGAGCAAAAAGTTATCAGGTAAAAAGATATTATTGCTAAAATAGTGCGCTTCCATGCGGGCAAGTCCCAGCGCTACCACCGGATCAAGAAAAGAATTTAAGGTGTCTTCATTAGGCATCAAACTGGAGCATGCCCCTTCATATTTGCTCCAGGCTAAGGCGGCAGGCATATGGATGGCGGGGTTTGGATCCAGGAGACGACCATGGTAAGCTTTTAGAAGATCACTGCGTTCAGATGCAGGAATATAGCCCGAAAACTCTTGCCACGCTTCAGGAAAAATTGTTTTCATGCCGTAAAGAAACCAATCGATTTCTGAGGGACGACACAGGAATAATCCTCGCAAGACAAGGCCAAGGCAGCGAGCCGGGTGATGTTCGGCATAGGCAATACTTAATGTGGAGCCCCATGAGCCTCCAAATAACAGCCATTTATCCACTTGAAGGTAGTCGCGTAGAGTTTCCAGATCTTGGATTAAATGAGGTGTGGTATTATTACGCGTCTCGCCGAGCGGGAGAGAACGTCCTGACCCGCGTTGATCATAAAGGATGATGCGATAAAAAGAAGGGTCAAAAAAACGTCTTGAACTTTCACTGGCGCCCGCCCCTGGCCCCCCATGAATAAAGATAACTGGAATTCCTTCAGGATTGCCTGATTCTTCCCAATACAGGCTATGGAGATCGTCTAATTTTAAGTGGCCTGAGTGAGTAGGGGTAATGGTGGGATACAGCTCAGTGCGCATGGTAACTCCCTTGGGATGGTCGTTTGTGTCTTCATCCTAAAAAAATTAGGTCAAGATGGCAAGAAAAAACCCCCGTAAAACGGGGGTTTTAATCTGCAGCACTGCAAATTTAAGCAGCTGGCGCGTCTTGCTTTGCTTCAGCTTTTTTAGCGTGCTTTTTAGCGTGGTGCTTATGAGCATGCTTGCCTTTTGCTTCCATGTGATCAGGCTTGCTCGTGCGATCGCTATCTGATTCGTCTGTTGGTTCGAATTGTTGATAACGAACGGCGCAGAAGAACTTGGAACCTGAGTCATTCTTTTTACCAAGAATGGCAGCAGAGCTATAAGCCAAGAGTTCAAATTTTTCTTCGCTTGCTTTACCTTGACGTTCATTATCAACACCAGACGTTGTTTCTACATAGTTAACAACCGCTTTACCATTGCTGGAATTGCGAAGAGCATCAATAATTTTTTGTGTCAGGGGCATGCCTTGGCCATCGCGCCATGTATTAGCACCTGACATCGTATCGCTACCAACTTTTGTTGGCTGTAATTGGTTAACGGCATAATTACCATTTTCCACGCAAATGATGTGACCTTTACGGTCATCTGATTTTGTCAGCTCGGCCCATTGTAGACCAGCTTGGTTTTCACGATTCTTACCTTCGCCAGCACCATCATGACCATTAAGGAAACTAAAAGAATTTAAACCTTTAGCTTGAAAAAGCTTTGTCAGCATTTCCATACGATCACGCGCTTCGTCAGCTGTTTGTTGATTGCCAGCAAGGGCTGTGCTAATACCACTGATCAAAACTGTGGCAGCAAGAGCAAGCTTCATAGATTTCTTCATACCCATCTTCTCCTCTGGGAAAATTCATACACAATATCATGCTAATAGCAAAATTCAGCAAAAACAAACGATTTCATTAAAATTTTAAATTATCTTAATAATGGGTTAATTTTAGGACGTGGAGTGTGTTCTAGGAAGCAAAGAGGGGGCGTTGTCGATCAATCTATAAGCCGGGTTCTGTCCATAGCATACGCCATTGGATGGTCATTCATCTGGATTACCTGTTACCAAGTATCTCAAGCAACCTACCCGAGTGACATGCAGGGCGCATGAGCCACCTTGTGGGGTGGCGTTCACTCCTATTTGGTCTTGCTCCGGATGGGGTTTACCCTGCCACTCTGGTTACCCAAAGCGCGGTGCGCTCTTACCGCACCATTTCACCCTTACAATGCCAAGGCATTGCGGTATAATTTCTGTGGCACTTTCCCTAAAGTTAGTCTTAAAACCAACCCCGGCGGACGTTATCCGCCATCCTGCCCTGCGGAGCCCGGACTTTCCTCGAAATGGGCAAGCCATTCCGCGACCATCCGATTGATCGACACTAAGACAAATATTAGGCGCTTTTCTAAGAAAATCAAGTCTCGTCATCAATTTTAGGGGAAATTTCTGTTTTTTCTTCCTCTTCCGGATTATTGATCGGCACACTATAATCTTCATTTAACCATTTTAATAGATCAACGTTTTTGCAATGACGGGAACAAAATGGGGCAAATTCTTTGACGCTTGGTTGATGGCAAATAGGACAAGTCATGCTTCAAAAACCTTTCTATGGTGAAGGGGGCACCGGCGTTTCTCTCGACTAAGTTCAAGAAAGCCGAGTTTAGTAAATCCGTGAACGATAAAGGGGGGGGAAATTTTACCCAATCGATCCCGCAGCAACTGCAAAAGGTAAGGTCGTTGGCCTTGGCCGTGATTAACAAATTCTACCAGAATGCTACCGGAAAGATTTCGCCACATAAGATGCTGGATCAGCGGTTCGATCGCCTTTTGATTGATTTCTTCTGCTTTACCTATACCATTAATATCAATGAGTGTTGCGGCCGCTGTGGTTTCAATGTGCAAACTGCCGCCTGTAAATTGCACGGTTGGAAATTCTAGGGGAGCCCAGATTTCCTCCAATCCATATTCTTCAAACAGATCGTGATGAACGAGCTTAAGCGTGAGATGCGGATAACTTTCTTGACAGTACTGACGCACCCTCATCATGAGTTCCGGATCATCGACGAGTAGAATATCGAGTTGAGCAAGGGACGGTAAAAGCTGATTCCAGAGGGAAATCTCTTTCACCATTTTGCGGGTCACATGGGGGGCTTTAACATTATTTTCTGCTGTATCAAAAAAAGCTTCGCGGCTTATTTGAACAGGCAAAGGTTGCCCGATGGTTAAAGAGGGAAGGTTTTTTTCTTGGGGTAACAAAGCGGGACCAAAAGAACACTCTACCCAATAGTTATTATAATCTTTATGGCGGACGGTTGCTGGGTAAATCTGGGTATACAATGGCTGACGATGCAGGATATCGGCATCAAGGTGAATCAAATTAGTCTCATGTAAAATTGCCGCCCGAATAACAGATCCGTGACGGCTTAAAAGTCCAGTTAACGGCATTATTTCTGACGGAAAATAATACGACCTTTTGTAAGGTCATATGGCGTCATTTCAACAGTAACCTTGTCGCCGGCTAAAACGCGAATACGGTTTTTACGCATACGTCCTGACGTATGGGCTAAGACAATATGGTCGTTTTCTAATTTGACGCGAAACATTGCATTAGGGAGTAATTCCATCACTGTACCGTTAAATTCAATTAAATCTTCTTTAGACATCAAAAATCCTGATTACATTAATATACTTACTTATTTGAGGGTAAATGGCGTAAAGGTCAAGTTTATTTTATTTTCATAGGACGATTGTCTTAATTTTTTGTCCGTTTTTAGTGATAGGATTTTTAAGGGAAGGGGAGATTATCCCCAAATTTTAAGCTTCGGCTGTTTTTGGCTTTCTAAGAGTAACTCTGTCAATGCCCAAACCAGGGCATCCATGCGGTCGGGTGATTTAGAAGTCACGCCTGGAATATAGTCGCAAATTTGCTGTTCCATCAGTGTGAAAGGTTGAGCGTGAAAAACACGGTTTTGCTCATAAAGGGCCGCAATAGGCTCAGCACGGGTATATTTACCTCGGGTCGCGCGAACAGACTTTAAGGGAATGGTGGGGTCGATGGATTTGAGGACATTTTCGACCAAATCACCGCCTTTATTAACTTCAACGACAATTCGATCAGCTTTGAGGCGATAATAGCAATCGACCACGCGGCGTCCCCAGT
Source organism: Candidatus Paracaedibacter acanthamoebae (assembly GCF_000742835.1). Lineage (GTDB taxonomy): Bacteria > Pseudomonadota > Alphaproteobacteria > Paracaedibacterales > Paracaedibacteraceae > Paracaedibacter > Paracaedibacter acanthamoebae. The sequence goes on from NZ_CP008941.1 coordinate 2,290,912, forward strand.
CATTGGGAGATAATTTGCCACTGTGGTCTTCCAACACATACGCTTGCTTGTGGGTGTCAATTCCGGCGACAATAATACCTGTCTCATCACTCTGGTCGTGCGCTGTGGTGGCAGGATCAATGGCAATGACAATGCGCTCGAGTTCTGGTCGATTTGCTTCATCATAGGTTGGTTGTTGGTACTGAATCATGCTTCGTTGCCATAAAGCACCGGCTGTTTCGGTCAGCATTTCTGCATACAGTTCTTGGGCGCCCAGCCGGGTATTGAGGAATTGTTTGCGAATCTGTTCAATATAGGTGGGGGCAAGATTGGCCACATTATCAAAAGTTGAGCCCTTGGTCACCACTACATCGGGCGAGGCAATCAATTCTTTCATTAATTTAGTGGGCCTGGGGGTTGTTGTCAGAATGCAACGGGGGCTATCTCCCAGACGCAAGCATAATTGCAGTTGTTGCCAAACTTCTTCAGCTTTGCGAAATTTAGCCAATTCATCGATCCACGCGCAATCAAATTGGGGGCCTCGCAGCTGCTCATAAGCTTCGGCTCCAAAAAACTGAGCGACAGCCCCATTTTTCCATTTAATCAGTCGTTTGGACGGAATATAGAGAGGACGTTCATGGGCAGGGTGAACATTTAATAGACCACTTTCCCCTTCAACCATGACACTGCGGACTTCATGAAGACTACCGCCGACCAAGGCAATGCGTTCGCATTTTCCTTCTTTTATCCACTGACGCAGGGTTTCAGCGCCTGTCCGGGTTTTACCAAAACCACGTCCCGCTAAGATCATCCAGGTCCGCCAATTACCTTCAGGCGGACGTTGATTCTCACGCCCATTCATATCCCAATCATAGCGTCTTTTTTCCTGACGCCGGCGACCTAATTCTTTAGAGAGCAAGATTTTAAGATGTTGACGCTGATTCATGATAAACTCCTACTTTAATGTATGGATTATAGGTAAGGTAAGGAGTAAAGATCCGTTGAGAGCAAAAATTAATAGCATGATCCCTAACATTTAATTAAAATGGTTTAAGTATAGAAAATGGGGGAGGGGTTCACCTATGTCAAAAATTGTCCGTCAGGTTGACTTAGAGGATAAATATACGCTGGAGACCGGTCAGGTATTTATTACAGGAACACAAGCCCTTGTGCGGTTGCCGCTGATGCAACGGCGATTGGATAAAAAAAACGGACTTAAGACCGCTGGGTTTATTTCCGGATATCGGGGGTCTCCCCTGGGTGGATTTGACCAAGCTTTGTGGAAATCGCGTCCCTACCTTGAGGCGAATAACATTAAATTTCAACCAGGCCTTAATGAAGATTTAGGGGCTACAGCTGTTTGGGGAAGCCAACAAGTTCATTTATCGCCGCAAGCAACGGTTGATGGCGTGTTTGCTCTATGGTATGGCAAGGGTCCTGGCGTCGATCGGACCGGTGATGTTTTTAAGCATGCAAACTTTGCTGGAACATCCAAGCATGGCGGTGTTTTAGCCTTGGCAGGCGATGATCATGCTTGCAAGTCCTCAACTCTACCGCATCAGAGTGAATATGCTTTTGTGGATGCGTTTATGCCCGTCCTTCATCCGGCAACGGTGCAGGATATTATTGATTTAGGACTGTATGGTTGGGCTTTGTCACGATATGCGGGTGTTTGGGTGGGCTTTAAGATGCTCTCTGATACGGTGGATACGGCGGCTTCGGTGGCGGTCGATCTTAATCGTTTCAATGTTAGGTTGCCGGAAGATTTTGAGTTTCCAGTCGGCGGCCTGAGTCTCCGTTGGCCGGATGCGCCTGTCGACTTAGAGCGCCGCATGCACGAGTATAAAATGAAGGCCATTCCGGCTTTCGTGCGTGCTAATAGCCTTGATCAGGTAATTTGGAATCACAAAAAGGCGCGTATCGGTTTAATTGCAGTGGGCAAAGGCTATATAGAATTACGCCAGGCTCTCTCCGATCTTGGGATTGATGAAAAAGCAGCTGAAGACTTAGGAATTAATCTTTATAAAGTGGTTGTTTCCTGGCCATTGGAAGCTGGGGGAATTCGCACCTTCTGTCAAGGCTTGGATCATGTCGTTGTGGTCGAAGAAAAGCGCCCCCTCATTGAAGGGCAGTTAAAGGAAATTCTGTATAGCATGCCTGCGGATCAGCGACCTTCTATTTTCGGTAAACAAGATCAAGATCAACAGCCGTTGCTACCGTCGATTTATGAGTTAACAAGTCAGAAAATTGCAGCCGCTCTAGCCCATCTTTGGCAAGGGCTGGAGGGGTTCGATCCTTATAAAGAGAGTTTTGCACGCGTCAGAGAGGCAGAGATTCAAAAAACACTCGCTGATACAAAATTGTTGCGCTTGCCATATTATTGTTCTGGATGTCCGCATAACACCTCAACAACTCAATTGCCGGAGGGGAGCCGCGCGTTAGCTGGGATTGGCTGTCACTATATGGCAACCTGGATTGATCATCGAACAACGACCTTTACCCAAATGGGCGGCGAGGGTGTGCCGTGGATTGGAACAGCCCCCTTTACGGATGAAAAGCATATATTTGCCAATTTAGGGGATGGAACTTACTTTCATTCCGGCCTTTTAGCCATTCGGGCAGCTGTTGCTGCAAAAATTAATATTACCTACAAAATACTGTATAATGACGCCGTGGCCATGACAGGGGGGCAACCTGTTGATGGTCCGTTAACGGTCAGTGATATGACGCATCAGCTCGCAGCAGAGCGCGTGCAGAAGATTGCAATTGTTAGCGATAATCCAGCAAAGTATTCTCGGGATGTCAAATTTGCCGCCGGTGTTACGATTCATCATCGTCTGAATTTGGTCGAGGTGCAGGAAATGTTGAAAAATACAGCTGGAACAACGGCGCTGATTTATGATCAAACGTGTGCTGCTGAAAAGCGCCGCCGTCGCAAGCGAGGACTGATGGAAGATCCGAATCGCCGGCTCTTTATCAATGAAGCCGTTTGTGAAGGGTGTGGGGATTGTGGTAAAAAATCTAACTGTTTGTCGGTGACGCCGCTGGAGACAGAATGGGGACGCAAGCGCGCTATTGATCAATCCAGCTGTAACAAAGATTTTTCTTGTGCCAACGGATTTTGTCCAAGTTTTGTATCTGTTATTGATGGAAAGGTCCGCCGGCCAGCAGTATCGCAAGCCCCCGACGATTTATTTGCCACTTTACCGTATCCTCAGGAACCTTCAGTATTGACCCGCCCTTATAATATTTTTATTACCGGCGTGGGGGGGACCGGCGTGACGACCATTGGCGCCTTATTGGGCATGGCGGCCCATCTCGAGGGTAAGGGTTGCTCAGTCGTCGATATGGCCGGGCTGGCGCAAAAAGGAGGAGCCGTGGTTAGCCATTTGCGGATTGCCCAAAAACCCGAGGATATTCAGGCCACGCGTGTTGCAAGTCGCAGTGCCGATCTGTTATTGGGTTTTGATGTGGTGGTGACGGCGAGTTCAGAAGGACTTGATAAAATTAAGTCAGGTCACACCCACATTGTAGTGAATTCCCATCAATCGATCACAGGGCATTTTACCAAGAATCCAGATTATGTGTTTCCTCAAACAGCTATGGAAAATGATATCATTCAAATAGCAGGCCGAGATTATGTTGATTTTATAGCAGCGCAAGAAATTGCAACAAATTTGATGGGCGATTCCATCATGACGAATTTGCTCATGGTTGGGTATGCCCTACAAAAAGGCCTGTTGCCTTTGTCACCAGATTCAGTGGTAGAAGCGATCCGTTTAAACGGGGTGGCGATTCAAGATAATACATTGGCTTTCAATTGGGGGCGGTTAGCTGCTGTTGACTTAGCAACCGTCCAAGGTTTTGCCTATCAGGGAAAGCCGCTGGAGTCAGATCATCAGCTAAGTGAATCTGTGAGTGAAATGATTGATCGTCGCAGCCGCTTTTTAGAAGATTATCAGAATCAATCTTATGCTGATATTTATCGTCAGACGATGGAAAAGGTGCGCCAATCAGAAATTGATTTAGAAACGGACCAATTGACGAAGATTATTGCCCAATCACTTTATCGTTTGATGGCTTATAAAGATGAATACGAAGTGGCGCGGCTTTATTCGAATGGTGATTTTGTGCGGCGCTTAAAGCAGCAGTTTGAAGGTGATGTAAAGATGGTTTTCCATTTGGCACCCCCTCTCTTGGCGAAGAAAAATGCCAAGGGGGAATTGCAAAAAATGAATTTTGGTCCGTGGATGATGTCGGCTTTCAAGCTGTTGTCAAAGTTTAAATTTTTGCGTGGAACCGTCTTCGATATTTTTGGCTATTCGACTGAGCGCCAACTTGAACGTCAGTGGATTAAAGATTACCGGAAAACAATTGATCACGTATTGGCCAGCGTCACTAAAGACAAAATAGATCAAGCCTGTGCCTTAATGGAATTACCACAAAAGATCCGGGGTTATGGCCATGTGAAAGAGCAAAACCATCACCACATTAAGCCCCTATGGGATCAAGCCTTGCAAGAATGGTGTGACTAAAATTGTAATCTATTTTTTTATCACCTTTCGTAAATTCTGAGAGGGATTTAGGTTAGGTAATCTTTACTTAGGTTTTCCCCCTACGCAAATTTACGCGATAGGACGCATACTCGCTTATTCGTATTGTCGGGATGGTTAAAGTGTGACTCTTAAAAGGTTCTTTAATAAAAACCAGAAAAAAATGCAGACAAGCCTTTTTACATTAAAGAAAGCCTTTCACTTTAGTTAGCTATTAAACTCTAATGTATGGAGCATATTATGGTATTGCCGCAGAAAATATCTCTTTCCGAGCGTTTTCTCGATAGAGGGGCCTTATTAATGAAAGCCGCTTTCTTATTTTTTATTGGTCAGATAGGGGCTTTGGACAGTAGAGAGATAAATGACTTAACGCCCTCTCAAAATCAATTCATCAATCTTAACCTGACAAATGCTAAAGATGTCAAAAAAACGGATGCTATTGTTAAAAATGGATGGTATAACGCTCGGTTATTGACGCCACAAAATCAAGTTTATACAACTGACGACAATGAATATGCATTGTATGATAGCCAAGATAAGCCATCGAAGGCGCATGTGTATCGTCAATCTGCTGCACAAGGTAAAAATTCTAAATCACATGCTTGGGTGGCAACATCCTCTTTAAAGTCAGTTTCGGTCGATGCGTCTATTAGAACAGCTACTCAGCGTAAGAATGAAACTAAAACCACCTTTATTCAATATGATAAAATGGGAATAAAACAAAAAGGCGCCGATTTCAGGGTAGATATCATCAATGAGCAGGGACAAGTTAATTATGATGGCGGGCATCTTGTCGATCATAAATTTAGTGCCCAAGGATCTCACACCGATGCTGCTAATTACATTCCGCAGCATTATTTTTATAATCGCTGGTTAAAGGAACATCTGGTAAAAAAAGCTGAAGGTTATTTAGAAATTGCTCTTTATACACCGAACCCTCCAAAGATTAAGGTCAAAGGTGAAGAGCGGTATGACCCAATTCCCATAGGAATTTTGCTTGTTACCCTTTCTGCTCAGACTATTGAAGCAGCCTATTATTTTCCTAATAATAAATATAATTACCGAGAACTGCAGAAGGACTTAGGCATTGAGAAAAATATCGCTAAGCAAATGGTGGATAATTTTCGCTTAAATGAATGCCTGCATCAACTCTTAGAGCCCGCTATTATTCATTATTCCAAAACACACGGCATAAACGTACAAAGCCAATCAAAGCATGAAGCTCAAGGAGAAGGACGAGTGGCAGATTTGGTTGAGGGAATGGGAAGCCTAAATTGTGAGGAGAGTGAAGCGCTTATCTCGCGTCTTGCATCCAACGTTTTTCATCAAGAAGAAGTTGAGCTTGAGACTATTTTTTCTCCCTTTTGTTCTGCGGCCGATAATAATCCATCTAATAGCGAAGCGATCCAGGCGGCAGTGAACATTTTAGGTAAATTTCTTATCGACTATGGCATGAAAAATGCTTTGAAATCAGAAATAGTGTCAACCCATTCTCGGATTATGTTTGCCAACATTATAACTGATTTTATTGAAGCTCATGATCAGGTCAGTGAAAAGGCTATGGAGAATATTGATAAGTTATTCTCGATTGTTTATCCGTCCACCTTGAAGGAATTATTTAAAGCTAAAAAAAGGATGACCTTAACTGATTTGCTTTATTTTGGCAATCTCTATAATAAACTGTCCTCACCTCACATTCATGCGTCCTTTTTGGAGGGGTTTAGCATTTGTGAGGATATGGACTTAGATGATAATCTTTCAAAATTTATCTCTATTCTAGAAAGCTTACATGAAGTCGTTCAAAATCAAACATTAACGGTGCCTCAACAACAGAACTTGATCGATTTGATGCTCGATGCGCAGGATAGTATCGATTATTTGATAGAGACAGGCTTTCCGGAAGAGGAGTTTAAAGATTCTTTAAGGTTCTTAAAAAAATTTAAGAATATCATAAGAAAGTGGAAAAAGATGCCATCCTTAACCAAGGGAACTTATCAAAATAGTCCTAATTCTCAACATTTTTTTAGAAGTTCGTCTGGATATTATCAAAGTCGAATTTGTCAACTCGGAGCATAACATACAGATCTTTGGAGATTAAACTTCCTTTTAGAAGAGGAGGCTTAGTCTTCAAAGATATTCCCTACCCACCCAGCATCTTCGCAGCGCGGTCAATAATGTCGGGGTGATCTTTGATATAGGTTAGAGCTGCAGTTTCGATGGCTAGTATACTTTGGGGGCTATAATCATCCAGCCCAATATTGGTTGGAAGTGATCCATTAACCCGAAGGAGTTGATCGGCAGAGAGTAAATCCTCCGTCCATTGATTATACATATTGCTGGATGATTTCATGATCATATCACTGATGGGGACAACCCATTGAAGAACACCATTATTATGGGCATCTTCATACCTCATCCCGGTGGGATAGGTGCCTGTCCCAAAAGATACCATTTTCAAGTTTTGCAAAACTTCCCATCCATAATGCTTTTTTAACTGGATTGCTGTGGCGGTACTGGGATTGTTAACAATCAGCCCACCATCCCCCAAAGCATATCCTTTCCATTGAGTCAGGGGGAAATAAGGAGGGGCTGCGGCCGAGGATCGAATTGCAAACCAGATTGTTTCATCTTCTTCAGGATCTTTTTGCGCTTTTTTGGAGTCAAAAATTTTGACTGTTTGCGTTGTAATGTTTGTGGAATAAGCAATAACATGGTGGTTTTCTATATCCCGCAGGGTGCGTTGAGAAAAATTTTCTTGTAATAATGTTTCGAAATGAGTTGGACCATATTTGGGGCCGTATAAACCATCGCCTGTTTCAATCATTTCCCAGGTCGTATGATAAAAAATTTCGCTGCTGTGATTTTTATACAGGTTTTCCATGGCTTCCAGTGACTTATTTTCCGCCAGACCAAAACTTAAAATACTGCCAGTGGAGGTACCCGCTAAAACCTGCGCGTGCTCTGAAATTGTCCCATTAAGACGACCTTCAACCGCTTGCATAATTTTTATTGTATAAAGACCCCGAATACCGCCCCCGTCAATTGTTATTACTGTTGGGGGAAGCGATAGAGGTTCAATCGGGGCTTCTTGAATGCTTAAGGGGGCTGTTACCACTTGCGCCCCATAAACAAAGGTTTTTAACCAATCCATTTAAACCTCTTTTATAACGTATATAGCCATAAAATTAGTTTAAATGCAAAAAAGTTAAAATTAAATTATTTTTTAGCAGCTTTTGTTGATATCATCTTTTAAGAAATTCAGTAGTTCTTTATATAGATCAGGAAATAATGCTTGAATGCGCTTTTGGTGACCATTTCTTAAGCGTGAATAGATTTCTTTTAATTGGTTCTTCTGAGGATCCTCACTCATTCCAGCTCTTTCCATATGATTGTAAAAACAGGTCCAACAGGCAGCGAGCCCCCGCGTGCCATGGGGGGGATTCACCAAAATTTTTTGCAAAGAAAACGGCTGTCCACTTTTTGAATTCTGGTTTAACAGATTCTTCGAGGATTGGTTCAAAGCGCTCCATAACTTCTTCATGTGTATAAAAGTGGGTAGGATCATTAAATGGTTTAAGAGTATCAGAAGCTGTTGCAGCTGACAAAATAAGGGCAATAAGAAGGCTAAATTTCATAATACTTTGTAGAATGTTTAGGTTAAATTGATTCTTTCATTAATAACAGTTGAGTGAAAAAATATCAGCAGCCACATCGTCGCAGGATTACTTAGGTTTCTTACTCAATAAATCAATCATGCCCCATAAAGATCGTAAGTCTTGTTCTGTGGGTTGGAGGCGGGTAAAAACATTCTCAAGATTTTGCTTCATTAAAGGCTTTTTCTCAGGCACCCGCCAATAGTTAATGGTATCTAGTTTTGTTTCTAGAAAGTTTAAAAAGGCTTGCAGCTGTTGTTGGGACGCCGGGCATGTTTCTCCACAATAAAGATTAGCCTGAGCGTTGGCTGTGTAATGAGAGAGTTCATAGGCCATAATAACGCTGGCCTGAGCTAAATTCATGGAAGAAAAATCAGGGTTAACCGGAATTTGAATAACACCATGACAACGGGCTAAATGATCATTCAATAACCCTGTCCGTTCTGGTCCAAACAGAATGCCAACTTCGCCCCGTGCCAACTGAGAGTGAACACGATCGGCGGCTTGGCGAATGGGAATGTATTCTTTAATCAAGTGACGTTGGGTGGCGCACGTTCCAAACACCCAATTAAGATCGGCAATGGCTTCTTCCAAGGTCGCATACAGGATGGCACTCCCCAAGATTTTTTCAGCACCGGCCGCGGTGGCCATCGCTTTAGGATCCTGAATATCACAAAGGGGATCAATGATTCTTAAGTTATTAAGGCCGAAATTGCCCATGGCCCGAGCAACAGCCCCAATATTTTCCGGCAACTGGGGTTTGTACAACAGGAAAATAGGCTGCTTAGTCATCATAGCCTAAGCACGACGCCAGGTCGTTCCAGAAGCAGAGTCTTCTAAAACGACACCCATGTCCAATAAGTGTTGCCGTAAACGATCGGCTTCGCCAAAGTCTCGATTAGCGCGGGCTTGGTTGCGATGGCTGATAAGCTCCTCAATTTCTGTGGTATTAAGGTTATCTTCTCCTTTGAACCATAGATCGGGATCTTGTTGGAGGATTCCTAATAACACGCCAGAGGCTTTCATAATGGAGGCAAGCTTTTGTTTTTCTTCAAAATCTGATGCTTTGTTGATCTGGGACGCTAAATCATGTAAATGAGATAACGCCAAAGGCACATTCATATCGTCCAAGAGAGCTGAGAAAACGTCAGGATGGATGATCGATGCTTCTGTCATCGTTAAGCCCCGCATTGCGCCATAAAGACGGTCGAGACTCGCATGGCATTGGCGAATTAGATCTTTTGATAAGTCCAAAGGCTGGCGGTAATGGGCACTCATCAGCATATAGCGTAAAGCCTCCCCCTTGAATTCTTCCAGCAATTCTCTCACGGTATAAAAATTGCCAAGAGATTTGGACATTTTTTCACCATTAACGGTCAAGTGACCGTTATGCATCCAGTATTTTGCAAAATAGCTCGTCTTGTTGGCGCAGCAGCTTTGAGCTAATTCATTTTCATGGTGGGGAAAAGACAAATCAATGCCCCCCCCATGGATATCAAAAGTCTTGCCGAGATATTTCTCACTCATGGCAGAACATTCAATATGCCAACCGGGTCGACCGCGTCCCCAAGGACTCTCCCAGCCGGGGGTTTCTTCATCTGAAGGTTTCCATAAAACAAAATCTCCGGCATCCTTTTTGTAAGGGGCGACTTCGACGCGGGCGCCAGCGAGTAATTCGTCCTGATTGCGACGGGATAGTTTACCGTACTCTGTAAATGTTTTAACGGCAAAGAGAACATGACCGTCAGCTGCATAGGCATGTCCCTGATCAATCAACTGCTCAATCATGCGGATCATCTCATTAATATGCTCAGTTGCGCGGGGAGCGACATCGGGAACAAGGGCGTCTAAGGCTGCCATATCGTCATTGTAAGCTTGGGTCGTACGCTCTGTAATAGTACGGATAGATTCTCCTGATGCTTTGGCCGCCGCATTAATTTTGTCATCCACGTCCGTAATATTACGAACATACGTAACCTTGGGATACAGATGGCGTAAGAGGCGGTTCAAAATGTCAAAAACCACCACGGGACGGGCGTTACCAATGTGGGCAAAATCATAGACTGTTGGCCCACACACATAGAGGCCAATATGATCCGGCTTTAAAGGGACAAAATCTTCTTTCTGTCGGCTATAGGTATTATAAACCTTTAACTGCATGGGCTCTCGATCTCTATTCTAAATTGACAAGCGTTTTACAGCCAAGCCGTACCCGAGCAGGGGTAAGAGTTCCTTCATTTCAGGACCATGGTCAAATCCTGTCAATGCCTGGCGTAATGGCATAAATAAATCACGTCCTTTACGTCCCGTTTCTGCTTTGATTGCTGCTGTCCAGTCACTCCAAGTTTCTGTTGACCAGGGTGTTGGCGGTAAAAGCTTTAAGGCTGTTTGTAAATAATCTTTATCCTCGACCGTCGGGTTAATCTCTCCAAAGAACACCTGTTGCCATTGGGAAAGCTCTTCAAGGGTCTTTAGGTTACCCCGGACGTGATTCCAAATGGTCTCTGTAATGTCCGGGGCGCCGAGATCCTTAAGTTTGGGTATTAAAGCTTCATAAGGATAGACTTGATAAATTTTACGATTCAGCGTTTCTAAATCGTGCATATCAAAGCGGGGTGGCGTCCGGCTAAATGTTGCTAAATCAAAGCCCTGGGCCAACTCATCGAGATTGTGATGCAGTTCAATGGGTTGAGAGGTACCGAGTCGGGCCAGCAAGCAATTAATGGCCATCGGTTCAATCCCTTGCTCCCGTAGATTTCGAAGGCTTAAGGACCCTAAGCGTTTAGATAAGGGGCTACCATCAACATCTTTTAATAAGGTTGTATGACTAAAGTGAATGGTATCCGCTTTGCGTCCTAAGGCTTCAAAGAGTTGAACCTGGACAGCTGTATTGGTGACATGATCTTCACCTCTCAGAATATGCGTAATTTCTGTGTCAATATCATCAACAACGGAGGTTAAGGTATACAAATAAGCCCCATCAGCACGGACAAGGACAGGATCACTGAGATGGGCGCCGTGGAATTGATTTTCACCACGGATAAGGTCCTGCCATTTAATTTCCTCGGGCAATAACTTAAAGCGCCAGTGGGGACGACGTCCTTCCTTCTCAAAAGTGGCTTTTTCTGTTTCGGTTAACTTTAAGGCCGCTCGGTCATAAAGAGGTGGTTCACCACGACTCATTTGGCGTTTACGTTTAAAATCGAGTTCTTCTGGCGTTTCATAGCAGGGATATAAACGGCCTTCATCAATCAGTTTCTGCTTCATTTCATCATACCGCGCAAAACGGTCTGATTGTTTCATGAAGGCATCATGGGTTATCCCAAGCCATGCTAAATCTTGTTTGATTGCCTCGGCATATTCTTCTTTGGATCGTTCTATATCTGTATCATCTTGGCGCAGCAAAAAGTGAGCCTTTTGACCCTTTAACTGATGGCTACGGACAAAAAGCCAATTAATTAAGGCCGTTCGAGCGTTACCAATGTGGAGTAAACCTGTGGGACTGGGGGCAAAACGAACACGAATCGTCATTAGTCTATCTTTTCGTTAAAATCTCTTACCCCCAACTTACCTGGTGACCAGGTAATATTTCAAGGATTAATCAATCCGACAAACGTCCGCAAAGTCAAAGCGAGGACTGCGCGGAAACAAAGCTGTTGCCTCCCCATAGCCTAAATTGCATAAAATATTCGATTGAAAGGATGTGCCTTTGAAAAAGGCTTCGTCCACTTGAACATTGTCAAAACCAGACATGGGGCCACAGTCAAGGCCACAGGCTCTTGCTGCCAGAATGAAATAAGCCGCTTGCAGTGAGCCGTTCACCACAGCTGTTTTTTCAATCAACTCTTGATTGCCAACAAACCAAGAGCGGGCATCGGCATGGGGGAAAAGCATTGGCAATTGTTCATAAAATTCCATGTCAGAGGCGATAATTGCAGTGACGGGTGCTGCCATGGTCTTATCAATATTACCCGGCGCAAGACATGGTTTTAGCTTTTCTTTTGCTGCTTGGGATTGAACAAACACCAACCGCAGGGGTGAGCAATTTGCACTTGTCGGGGCCATTTTTGCTAAATCAAAAACTTGGCGAAGTGTATCTTCAGAAACTTTTTTATCTTGCCATGCAGAGTGAGTACGAGCTTCAATAAATAATTGGTTTAATGCATCTTGATTAATCATGGGATTTCCTTTTGTAATCTCTACAATTCTATAAATTATAAGATTAGCGTATCCCTTAAATATGTCAAATGAATGATGTCGTAAAATGAAAAGATTAAAAAATGACTGGCGCCGGTTTTTATTGTTGTTCTTCCGACGCCTACATCATAAATAGCAACGTTAAAAATATTTTCAAGCTTTTTTTATAGTAAAGTTTATTTTCTTTGTTTTTTTCTCAGGTATTTAATTAAAACTATTAACTAAACTGCCTGATAATAGTCGCCATCCATCAATTAAAACAAAGAAAATTATTTTAAAGGGAAGAGAGATCATTACCGGTGGTAACATCATCATACCCATCGACATTAAAACGGCTGCAACCACCAGATCTATAATGAGGAAGGGGATAAAAATAAGAAACCCAATTTCAAAGGATCGCTTAAGTTCACTGATCATAAAAGCTGGAACTAAAACCTTAAGGGGCGTATCCGATGGTTTTTCCAGTGTTTCTATTTTAGAGAGATCTAGAAACAATCCTAAATCCTTTTCGCGGACATTCCGCAGCATAAATTCTTTGAAGGGTTCTACCGCCTTATGAATAGCTTGTTCTTCAGAAATTTTTTCGGCAACTAAAGGAGCAATGCCTTCCTCATAAGCTTTTTCAAAGGTTGGGGCCATGACAAACATTGTTAAAAACATCGCCAAGCTCATGATAACCATATTTGGCGGAGACTGCTGCAATCCGATGGAGGTTCTTAAGAATGATAAGACAACAGCCATCCGTGTAAAGGAGGTTGCCATAATAACCAGCGAGGGGGCTACGCTCAACACTGTAAATGCTAGAAATAGTTGGATCAAGCGGCCGCTATAAGATCCGTCAGCGTTTCCCATATCCAGGGTTAAGCTTTCGGCGCCCACATCATGGCTCAGAGCAATCAAGAAGAAGGTTGTTAAGCTGACCCAAGGTAATTGGGCTTTTAGAAAATTCATCATGCCAAAGTTTCCTCACGCAGCTTTTTGTCGAGCAATAAATCGGAGTCACCCAATAAGATAACATAATCATGAGTTTTATCGTGTAAGCGAACTAGTTGGCGTTTTGTGTCAATAGCAATGCGATCTGTTATATGAAATTCAGTGTACTTACGACCAGCCATCTTAAAATTTGTCTTGTTCATGATCCATCGCATGCCATATAAAACGGCGATCATGACAAGAATGACGCCGATAAAAGATAGAAATGTGTAGGCTAACGATGGCATCTCCATTTAAAATATTTTCCCTTGATTGTAGGCTTTGATGCCTCGGGTCCGAGTTTCAACAGCCGACATATCAACTGATAGCTGCTCCATTCGACGTTTTAAGGCTGTCAATTTGTGGGCTAACTTATCCGCAAATTCACGCATTTCACGTCGAGCTGTTTCTTGTTCTTGAGCTGAATAAGCTGATAATTGCGCCAGTAAGTGAGAAAGTTTATCTTGTTCCTCAGTAAACGTTTCAGAAAGAGCTTCCTCTTCTGGCATCGCCAAAAGACGGTCTTGCAAAGCATGGAACTCAGTCAAAAATTGTTGAAATGTTAATTGTTGATCAGACATGGGGCGGACCACTGAATTCATCTATAACTCCATTTTACCCATTTTTATCATCTTTTGTCTATTTTATGATAAATATTAGTTAAAATATTCATAACTTGTATTTTAAAAAAAATGTATTATTGTCGCAACTTAGCAAAGGGAGCATTTGCGTTTTTCAATATCATTATGCTAAGTTAAACGCATGCACCACGATATGCGACTTATTGAAATTACTTTAGTTGTGGTCGCAGCATTGGCTGGCGGCTTGGGATTTGTACGTCTAAAGCAGCCTCCTATTCTGGGATACATTCTAGCGGGTATAATTTTAGGACCTTCTGGTTTTGCTTATGTGGAAAGTCGCGATCTCATTGAAACCATGGCTGAACTGGGCGTTCTATTGCTCCTTTTTGTGGTTGGTATGGAATTAAACCTCAGAACCTTTAAGAATGCCTGGCTCCAAACCACCTTATGCACAGTTTTGCAGATCGCCATCAGCCTTATGGTGTCCTTAGGATTGGCTCCATTTTTTGGTTGGTCTTTGGGGATGTCTTTATTGCTTGGATTTGTTCTGGCCCTTTCATCCACGGCGGTTGTTGTTAATCTATTGGAACGTATTGGCGAAATGCGGACTGAATCTGGACAATTGGCGATTGGTGTTTTGATTGCGCAGGATCTAGCCATTGTACCGATGATTTTGATTCTGCGTAATCTAAATAGCGGATCAATTTTTGAGCCAGGCCTTATTATTAAGCTTGCTTTATCGATCGCAATCATTGTGGGGTTAATTTCTTATCTGTCACGTAAACAGCGTGTCCGTATTCCTTTAACTCAAATTATTTCCGGTGAAAAAGATTTAACGCCGCTGGCTAGCCTCGGCTTTTGTTTTGCCGCAGCGGCAATTTCGGGGTTAATTGGGTTATCAGCTGCCTATGGCGCGTTTTTGGCCGGACTTGTTTTGGGTAATACCCATGAAAGAATCGTTTTGCTTGAGACAACAAAGCCAATTCAAAGCACTTTATTAATGGTCTTCTTTTTATCGATCGGATTGTTGCTTGATCTAAATTTTATTGTGGATCATTGGATCATGGTTACGGTGTTGTTGTTTGTTCTGACAATTGGAAAAACAGCCATTAATATTGGTATTCTTCATATTTTAAAAGTACCACGAGCGCAATCTTTTCTTGTTGGCGTCGTTTTGTCACAGCTGGGCGAGTTTGCTTTTCTTTTGGCCACCGTTGGACATCAATCGGGCATTATTGATGATCGCGGGCAAAAATTAATTGTAGCAATGACAGTTCTATCGTTAGCATTTAGCCCTGTTTGGCTTGCGACAGCTCGCCGGTTAAAAGAACATGTCGATTCTCGAGCGCTCAGCTTTACCAACATTCTTGCCATGGCTTTTGGGCCCGAATTCAGCTGGGTACAACGCCGATTGCAGCGTAAAAAAACTGTCTTAAATGAGATTATTGTCGATGATGAAGACGGCTAGACCTACTTTTAATCTCGAAAACTCCTGCCCTTCTTTTAAACTCATTGCTGGAATTGATGAAGCTGGTTGTGGTCCATTGGCTGGTCCGGTGGTAGCAGGGGCAGTAATTTTTCTAACACATGATTTACCGCGTGCTCTTCAATCCATTATTCATGATTCCAAAAAACTCACGGAAAAGAAAAGGACAGCAGCCTTTAAGTTCATGCGTGAGTTAAGTGGCACGGTGCTGCATTATGGGGTGGGGATTGCCGATGTGATCGAGATCGATCAATTAAACATTGGACGAGCTACCCGCCTTGCCATGGAAAGGTCAGTTTTAGCCTTACCCGTTCAACCTGAGTTTGCCTTGATTGATGGTATCCGCAAACCCAATCTGTCGTGCCCTTCGATGACAGTTGTTAAAGGAGACGCCACCTCTTTATCCATTGCAGCGGCATCGATTTTTGCTAAGGTGACCCGGGATCGCTTGATGCAGACCCTCGACCTTAATTATCCAGCTTATGGGTGGGGTAGAAATGCGGGCTATGGGACAGCGCACCATTTGCAAGCCATTCATACTCATGGCATAACGCCTCACCATAGAAAATCTTTTGAGCCCATCAAAACAATGATGGGTGTCTCTGTTCAGGGTGAACTTTTTTAGATTCATTTCCTTTTCAACCACCCGCTGTGTTTTTATATAAGAAAACAAGTTCTTGGACCTTTATGAATCTTGCGGTTTTGCAGGACCTTTTTTAGGCCCCCAAAATAAAATTCTCGTTTGGAAAATAGAGCAAGTATTTTTCCAAAATTTAAAAAAATTCCCTAAATTTTACCAAAATTTAACCTGAGGCCTCTTATTTTAAGGGTATGAAGAACGATCATGACGATTATTATTACATTCCATATCTATCTGGCCAACGGGCTGGTAAGGGGGAAAGCATGTCAAGCGTGAGAGCTTCTTTTGTTTTCGCATTCGCCATACTTGCAAGTGTTGGGGCCGTCCTTTTATATCTTGATCATTCCGATCGATTTAAATTAACGACGGGGAAACAGGGATTGTACATTTTTGATAAGAAAACGACAGCCACTAATTTCTGTGATACATACCGTTGTATTGGAATTAGCCCTAAATTTATTATGCCTAAAAAGGTTGATATTGTTCAAATTCCTGGTGTTCAAGTAAGCTCTCAGATTCAACAGCCAA